>NZ_JBUYSX010000005.1:0-409555 GCF_055231775.1 Flavobacterium niveum | reverse complement strand
CCTTACGTTTCGGGAGGGCAAAGGTAAAACCTTTTTCCTTTTCAATCCAAGCTTTTTCTCAACTTTTTTTCACTTAAGTTTTTCAAGAATTTTAAACTTTCATTACACCATTATAGTGTAAATTAAAATCTTACTTGTTTCAGGTTTTTCAAAAGAACTTGTCGCTTATTGCGGGTGCAAAAGTAGTAAACTTTTCTTTACATCCTAATGTTTTTGAAACTTTTTTTTCTTAGCTAATTTCTTAACCAAAAATCCAAGCTTTTTAAAGCTTTTTCGTATCAATTTTTATCAGTCTGCTTTTCTAAGAACGCCTACAACTTCTCTGTTGCGGGTGCAAAAGTACACCCATTTTTTACTTTTACAACACGTTTTTAAAACTTTTTTGAGGATTTTTTAATATTAAATCATAACTCACTGATACAACAACCGTTGGAAAAGAAAGTTTTTTTGGAAGTTTTGTAGTTGTCGCGCAAAGTTCCCCAAAGGAGGCACAAAGTCTCCCGAAGGAAGGTACACTTATTATATATAAGAGGAGGTTTTACCGAAGGGAAAGCGAGAAAAGACCCTATACCCTGCCCATACGCAGTAAAAGTGGAAAAACGACCTGCCGTTCTCCCCCACCCCAGGCCTGTTTTAGCTCTTGCTCTATACTATATATAGGATCTTGGCCCGTTTTTTCGCGGTAATGCTTAACCGCCGACCATGTATTAAGATAACCGATAAGATGCTCGAACGTCCAGGTAAGCGTATTGGTAAAACTTTTCACTTTTAATTCGTCAAACGGAAACGGTATGGTTTGGTACATTTCATCAACATAGCGCCGTTCGGCATCCCAATATTCACCAAGAATCTCCTTATATAATATATGTATAACCGCGTCTACCTTTTCGTCAACCGAAAAAAGCCCATAACCCAGCACTGCAATAACACCTCCCGGCTTTAATATCCTACACACTTCTTCATAAAAAAGGCCAAAGTCAAACCAATGGACAGCCTGCGCTACCGTAACCAAGTCGAAAACCCCGTCTTCAAAGCCACTATGCTCGGCACTGGCTACACTATAATATATATTAGGAAGTGGTTTAGCATTCGCAAGCTGCTTACTGCTGATGTCCGTTGCATATACTTCATCAAAAAAAGGCGACAATACAGCCGCTACCTGCCCATTGCCCGTAGCCACATCAAGTGCTTTTCCTTTATGCTGTACAACCGATACTATATAGTGTATCATTTCATCAGGATAATGCGGTCGGAAACGCGAATAACCCGATGCAAGTGAAGAAAAGTTGTCTTTGATTATTTAAGCAGCTAATTCTCATAAAGGTACGCAATTTTACTGCGGATTTTATTTTAAAATTAACCTTAACAAACTGTATATTTACCGCAAAGCACCTTAAAATGTAATCAGATTACTATCTTTGCCTAAATGCAAAGCACTACCATGAACAACATACAAACCATTATTGAAAAGGCATGGGACGACCGCAGCCTGCTTCAAAATGAAGAAACTACTACTGCAATACGAGAAGTTATAGAACTTTTAGACGCCGGAAAACTACGCGTAGCTGAACCTGTAGCCAATGGCTGGCAGGTAAACGAATGGGTAAAGAAGGCCGTAGTTATGTATTTCCCGATACAGAAAATGGAAACCCTGGAAGCCGGTATTTTTGAATATCACGATAAAATGCCACTAAAACGCAATTATGCCGAAAAAGGCATCCGCGTGGTACCAAACGCTGTTGCAAGACATGGTGCTCACATTTCATCGGGCGTAATATTAATGCCGAGTTATGTAAACATAGGTGCTTATGTAGATGAAGGTACCATGGTAGATACCTGGGCTACTGTAGGCAGCTGCGCACAAATAGGCAAACATGTACACCTTAGTGGTGGTGTGGGCATAGGCGGCGTACTGGAACCCCTGCAAGCAGCACCGGTTATTATAGAAGACGGAGCCTTTATAGGTTCCCGCTGCATAGTTGTTGAAGGTGTAAGGGTAGAAAAAGAAGCCGTACTTGGTGCTAACGTATGCCTTACAGCATCTACAAAAATTATAGATGTTACCGGCGATGAGCCTGTAGAAATGAAAGGTGTGGTACCTGCACGCAGCGTAGTAATACCGGGAAGCTATACCAAAAAATTTGCCGCTGGCGAATACCAGGTGCCGTGTGCACTGATTATAGGTAAACGTAAAGAATCTACCGACCTTAAAACTTCGCTTAACAACGCCCTGAGGGAATATGATGTAGCGGTTTAATAATTGCGAATGAAAGGCAAACCCATAAAATTATCTGCCCTTGCCATAGTATATAACGAGGAGCACAACATACGTGAATACCTGGACAATATGTCGTTTGCCGACGAAATTGTTGTGGTAGACTCCTTTAGTACCGATGCTACAACAGAAATCATCAAAAAAGAGTACCCGCATGTGCGGTTTTACCAACGTGCTTTTGATGATTTCTCGTCGCAGCGGAACTATACTATCGATTTGGCAGAAAATGACTGGGTGATGTTTTTTGACGCCGATGAGCGCATTACCCAAAAAGGTATTGAAGAAATTGAAGGCCTTTTTAATAAAACACCTGAAGAATCGGCTTTTTGGGTAAAGCGTGTTTTTTACTATCAGGGAAAACCATTAGTAAACAACAACTTTAACGAAGACCGTACTGCGCGTATTTTCAGGAAATCTAAATGCAGGTACAGCGATAAGCTGGTACACGAGCAGTTGGTTATAAAAGGTAAAAGCCGTGTACTAAAAAATGCGATACAGCACTATTCATTCCGCGATACCGAAGATTTCCTCCAAAAAAGGCTGCAATACTCCCGTCTTAAAGCCCGTGAGTTTTACCAGGAGGGTGTGCGTACTAATATACTGCACTTTACACTAAGGCCTGCTTACCGTTTTTTTAAATATTATATACTTGGGCTGGGCTTCCTTAACGGAAGGCGTGGTTTTGAAATTGCCCGTATACTTAGCTACCACGTATATATGAGGTATGTGTACCTCAGGGAAATGTATAACGAAAAGCCCAACCCGCGCATACTGGTTATACAACAAAAAATGATAGGCGACGTACTGGCCAGCACAGTTATATGCAACAACCTTAAATTACTGTATCCTGAAAGCACTGTAGAATACAGTATTTATCCGTTTACCGAACCTGTTACACAAAACAACCCAAATATAGACCGGATTGTTTTGTTTGACCCTAAGTTCCGTAACAGCAGGTGGCAGTTGCTAAAGTTTTTATGGCAGCTGCGTAAAACAAAATACGACATTATTATTGATGCTTATGGCAAAGTAGAGAGTAACCTTATTGCATCTTTTTGCCGATCGCCAAAAAAAATCAGCTTTTACAAGCCATACACCAGCTACATATATACTGATACGGTAGAAGAATTAAGGGAGCCGCTTACTAATGCCGGCCTGGCACTTGATAACCGGTTACAGTTACTTCGGGTTTTAGAGCCGGGTGCACTTTTTAACAGCCGTCCTAAAATATTCCTGACAGACGATGAGATAAAGGATGGAAAGGCGCTTTTAGCTGAAAAAGGCTTAATTGGTAACGGCCCTGTTTATATGATAAGCGTTTTAGGCAGTGGTGAAAATAAAAGTTACCCGGCACCTTATATGGCACAACTACTGGATGTTATTGCCAAAAAAGAAAATGCAAGCCTGATATTTAACTATTTACCCATACAGCATACTGAAGCTGAACAAATTTATAACCTGTGCAGCCCCGAAACCCGGCAGAAGATACGTATGGACATAGCCCCCGGTACTATAAGGCAATTCCTTTCGGTTCTATACCATTGCAATGCACTTATAGGTAACGAAGGTGGCGCAGTAAATATGGCAAAGGCCATAAGCATACCTACCTTCACCATTTTTTCTACGTGGATAAAAAAAGAAGCATGGAATTCTTTTGACGATGGCAAAAGCATCGTATCAGTACACTTAAAAGATTTTAAGCCGGCACTGTATGGCAATAAGTCACCTAAGGAAATGAAAGACCGTGCCATGCCTCTTTATAAAGAGTTTACACCCGACCTTATAATCCCGGCACTGAAAAAATACGTATCTGAAAATTAGTTGTTTGAATCTATACCTATAGGTGTACGCACTACTTTATTATTGCGGGTATTTTCGCGTATTGCCCTGTTTTTCTTCCAGGTAGCTTCGTTAACATAACCACGGGCGTGATCCAGGTGTACACAAATAGCGCTGTAACGTATTTGTTTACCTTTAAGCCCCATATTAACAAGCCTTTCCCCCAGTTCCCTATCCTGTCCGCCGTACTGCATTTCCTGGTTAAAACCGTTTATGGCTACAAGATCTTCCTTCCAGCCACTGGCGTTATGCCCGTTCCACGAAGGCGTAGTAGGAGTTATAAAATTCAATAGTTTTTCTGTAAATCCTTTTGCAGAAAGCTTCAGGGTGTTTGCTTTCGGCAAGCCATTGGCTTTAAGCCAGGCAACATCAAAGCAACGCTGCTCTACTATATCTTCTTTAGTAATAGACTGTGAAATATCCATTGGCAGCTTAAAATATCCCCCCGAAAGAAAATGCCCCTGTTTACGCTGTTTCAGGTGAACGGAAACAAAATCTTTACGTGGTATACAATCGCCATCGGTAAATATAAGATAAGGGCTGCTTGCCGCCACAATAGCTTTATTCAGTATCTGCGATTTCTGGAAACCATTGTCTTCCTGCCATACATGTACCAGTGGTACAGGCAGCAACGGACGCAGCCTGTCCAGCAACTCACGGGTGGCAGGGCGGCTGCCGTCGTCGGCAATGATAATCTCAAAATCGTTATTGTCTTGTACACTAAAGCCCCACAACACTTTTTCAAGCCATGCTTCGGCATTGTAGGTACTCATTATAACAGATGCTTTCATTTTTTCTTCAGTTGACTTTATAACAACACTATCGCTTCCAGAACTTCAGCTTCTTTTTCAGCCTTTTTTTTCTGTAAAAAGCCGCCTGGAAACGGGTTACATAAAATACCATTTTTTCATACACCTCGTCAAACCCTTTTCCATACAATGATGCGTATTCACTACTCATAATTTCCATAATACGCTCTACATGTGTAAGGCGCTCCATGTTAACCATCCTTTCATCAAAAGTAAGCGGGCGGTTGTGGAAATTCATACGGTTAAGGTCTACCAAAAAGAAGGCGTATTTACCGGGTGATGTTTGCTTAATAAGGGTATTGCCGGGCGAATGGTCTAAAAATTCAATCCCTTTTTCGTGGAGCAGGAAACAAAATTGTGTAAACTGCTTTAATATATTTTCAGAATCAGGATAATCCGCGTCAAGGGTAAGCTCGCGATAGGTAAGTTCTGCATCAAGGTGCTCGCTTATATAATAAGAATGTGCTATGCCTGATACGCCACGCTCTTCTGCAAATGCTATAGGATGCGGCGTACCTATGCCGTTTTCTATAAGCCTCAGGGCATATAGGTAAGAGCGTTCGGCCTTTGATTTCCTGAAATAACGGTACGCTATGCTGTTTATAAAATTAGGTACCTTAAATGACTTAACATTAAGTGCAGCGCCATCGGTTTGAAAAACCTTTATAACATTACGCTTGCCATCTCCAACAATAGATCCACCCTGGCCGAAATAAGTAATTTTATCAGTAATAACCTCCTTATATTTAAGGTATTCAGGATGGATAATTAATTTCATCTACATTTAATATATGTGCAAAAGTAGTCAATGATTTTGTAATTTCTATAACTATCGGTAAATATGCTGAAGCCTCTACCCCGCACACCTGCTAAATATCTAAACTTCTTGTGTACCTTTACAACCACTAAAATACACAAATGGAAAAAGCAGTTGTAGTAGTACCTATTTATAAAACAGCACTGAGCAATTATGAAATGTTATCGCTAAAGCGGTCGCTTAAAATATTAGGCAGCCACCCTTTTGCTATAATATGTCCTGAAGGACTGAACCTTAGCCCGCTGGAAAACCTTTTAAATACTGTACGGTACGAAATAAAAACTTTTAACCCCGATTATTTTACCGGGCTTGAAGGCTACAACAGGCTTATGCTGTCTGAAGAGTTTTATAATAGTTTAAGCAGCTATGAATACCTGCTTATATGCCAAACCGATGTGTATGTTTTTGAAGACAAGCTATTGTACTGGTGCAATAAAGGATATGATTATATAGGCGCACCCTGGATTGCCTCTAAGCAAACGTTGTTTAAAAAACTGGAACTGCGATTAAAAAACCTTATAAAGAAGAAAAAGAAAAACACAGACCATTTCTTTAAAGTGGGTAATGGTGGTTTTTCGTTGAGGAAAACTGCAACCATGGAGCGTATTGTTACCGGGCAAAAAGAGAAAATAGAACACGCATTACAACATCGCGATGAGCGCAACTACCATATAGAAGACGTATATTTTTCTATTGCCGCCCCACAGCATACCGAAATGAAAATACCGGGCTATATGGAAGCTGTGGATTTTGCCATGGACCGAAAGCCAAATATAGCTTACAAACTAAATAACAACAAGTTACCATTTGCCTGCCACAGGTTTTTCAATAAAAATGTAGATAAATTCTGGTTACCGATTATAGATAAAATTGAAAATTTTGAAGTACCTTCTTTATAAGGCCTAACCTAATACCGGTTTCCACCTTTTGGCAATAATTTTCGACCTGAATTCTAATGCCTTTTCCCTGGCTTTTTGCTGCAGGGTAGGATAACGTTTTGGGCATAGGATTACCAATGTTTCTTCCATACGGCCTTCATCAATAAGGTAACCGTTTTCCATATCCTTAATTATCTCAGCAGGACCGGTGTGGTTTGTGGCTACAGGCACGCATCCGCAGCTCATAGCCTCTATAAGCACAAGACCGAAAGCTTCTTCCCACCTTGGCGTTTTAAAGGAATTAAGCAATACATAGTGGTGCTGGCGGTATTCCTCTGCAATTTTTTTAGGGTCGCTTATATATCCTTTGTAATGGATGTTAGGATATTTAGCCGCATATTCTTCTACCTTACACTGCAAGTCGCCTTTGCCTATTATGGTAAATGTTTTATGGGGATTTACAGCAAAATATTCCAGCAGCCCTTCAAGTCCTTTTTCGCGCATAAACCTGCCTGCATATACAAACTTGTTTGGCACCTTTGCTTCATTGCACCTGCCTTCATCTGTAAACACTGCACTCTTAAACGAATGATATACTACCGAAATTTTTTCAGCATCTATTTTATAATTCTCCAGCAGTTGTTGCCTTGATTTTTCAGATACGGCAAAAATATGTTCTGTATCCTGCTCTAAAAAAAGCCTCCATCGGCCCATTACTTTTGGTGTCATTTTTTTAGACCTCGGTTGGTTACTACCATCCCATACGGTCCAGGATGTATGGTAAAACACCCTGTGGTTTTTCAGGAAAAACCACACAAATAATATTTTATGGTCATACGGGGCTATACCCAGTACAATCTTTTTGTTTTTAGAAAAGAGAAGGGATAGTAAGAAAAAAGCATTAACAACCTGCTTCCACGCACGTGCAAACCTGCCCTTAAAAAGGCTTTTAAAAAACTGGTCTAAAATAGAAAACTCCCTGTAATACACCTTACCGTGATTTTTCTCCAGCAGGAAATCTAACCCGGTATAATGCGAGTTTTCACCACGTTTGTGGAGTACATATACAATTTCTTTCGTATTCATTAATAGTTGTTTAGCCCGTGGTAAATATATAAAATTTCTTTATACTGTAATTTACAGTACATTTGTTTAAGAAAATTTAACCCTGAATGATAAAATTCCTCGACCTTCAAAAAGTAAACCTTATGCATCGTGATGCTATAGAGTCAAGGCTAATCAGTACTTTCAGAAGCGGATGGTACCTTTTAGGCGAGGAGGTAAAAAAGTTTGAAGCAAACCTGGCTGATTACATTGGCACACAGAATATAATCGGCGTAGCAAACGGCCTCGATGCACTCAGGCTTATCTTCAGGGGATATATAGAACTTGGCATTATGCAGGAATGTGATGAAGTAATTGTACCTGCCAATACGTTTATAGCATCGGTACTGGCACTGACCGATTGCGGCCTTACTCCCGTTTTTGTGGAGCCTGATGAAACCACCTTTAATATTGACCTCAATAAAATAGAGCATGCCATAACGCCAAAAACCCGTGCCATAATGATAGTACACCTGTACGGACGGGTAAGTTTTAGCAAAGGGCTGAAACAATTGGCACAAAAACACAACCTGAAGATTGTTGAGGATAACGCACAGGCCATCGGTGCCGAATGGAACGGCATTAAAGCGGGCAACCTGGGCGATGCTGCCGGATTTAGTTTTTATCCCGGGAAAAATTTAGGTGCATTGGGCGATGGCGGTGCTGTGGGTACTAATGACAATGCTTTGGCTAACGTAATACGTTCCATAGCCAACTATGGTACTTCCGCAAAATATGTGAACAAGTATAGGGGGCTAAATTCCCGCCTTGATGAAATACAGGCTGCTGTACTGGACGAAAAGCTAAAGCACCTGGACAACGAAAACAACCGCAGGCAACAAATAGCAGCATATTACATTAACAATATTACAAATCCGCTAATTGTTACACCTACGGCACCCGAAGATGCAAAGGAACACGTATGGCACCTGTTTGTTATCCGTACCGCTGAACGCGACAGGCTACAGCAATACCTTACCGATAATGGTATACAAACGCTGATACACTACCCTATCCCTCCGCACAAGCAGGAGGCTTACACAGAGTACAACCATTTGTCTTTCCCTATTACAGAGCTAATACATAACGAGGTACTAAGCCTGCCTATAAGCCCTGTATTAACCGATGAAGAAATAGCAACTGTTGTTAATGCTTTAAATAAATTTAAATAACATGAAAAAGATAATTATCCTGTTATCCTTGACTGTGGGATTTAAAGGATATACCCAGGAGAGTGTCGGAAAAACAATGAATATTAAACCGGGGACAAACTACCCTGAAAACATGCCCAACATCCAAAAATGGATAATCGAAACTATAGGAAACAAAAAAACTATTAACGACTTTAAGGATATCGGACCCGGTGGTAAAAATTTCTCATTTGTAGACGCAAAGCCTAATGTCATTAATTTCCCCTTCACTAACGGAATTAAACTTTCGTTTAAAACTGACAGTAAAAAAACTGACGGTGCCCAGGCTTCGCAAACTCTCGGTTTAAATGCCCAACTGCCCGTCTTAGAAATAGACCCCGACTTCAACCCCTCAACGCTAAGCTATACAGCTAAAGAATATTTTGACACCACAATTAAGGCTAAATCTGTTAGTGGTATAGACCTCATTGATGGTGCTGCTAAACTTTTGCCACGTAATCGTGAGAAAGATAAAATGCTGGTTTTGATTGACACCATAAATAGTTTTTACCACGTGGCGCTCCCCTATCCTAAAACAAATACAGCAGAGGGAGTTGCTGATGTATTATCTCAAAACAAGCAAACCCATACATTACAATTATTCTACGACATATTTATTGCCGATGCCAACGAAGAAAAATCGCTAAAAAAATTAAATGCCTTTTATAAAAAAGTTTATCTTTTTAGTGAAGACGCTACAAAACAAATTGACGAGCTAAGAGTTTACAACATAAAAGTTAATATGCATAAGCAACCTGAAACGCTGGATTTCCCTATCAGTTTGGCAAAATCAGGGACTGCTGCAAGTAAAGCAACACCTTTGAAATTTCAATGTAATGATGTAGAAGCAAAACTTGATTATAAGAACAAAAATCTTACTATAGTAATTAATTCAAGGAATGAACAACCCGTAGTCCTTGTAAATGCATTTAAATCTCAGGTTACAATTACACAAACGTCTAACAGCACAACGAGGGTTGAGGAATGGATCCCGGTAAAAAATGAAGCAACTATGGTTAAACAGTTCGTTATCGTAGTCACAGAAACTTCAGTAACCGTTTTAGCCAAGGGAAGTGCAAAAATATACAAGCTTGTAGAAAACAAAAATAACTGAACCACATCTTTTTACCATAGCAGAAAAGATTCTTGTTTTTCAAGTACGGGCTAAGATCTGCATATATAATTGTGGTTCAATTTAAATTTAGATGAATGCCCACTGTATTCACACCTAAAAAGCAGTAATTTTGCCATAAAATTGTACCATGATGCATCCATTAGACCGAATGAATATGAATGAGGATGACCTCATAAAACAGGAAGTACACAATGCTTACGAAGCCATTAAGGCGGGTGGCATTATCCTTTACCCTACCGATACCGTTTGGGGTATAGGCTGCGATGCAACAAATCCCGAAGCAATAAAGAAAATATACGCCCTGAAGCAGCGCGAGGAAACCAAAAGCATGATAGTACTGGTTAACGGCGACCGCATGATGTGGGATGTTTTTAAAAATATTCCTGAAACTGCCTGGCAGATACTGGACCTCAGCGAGAAACCTACCACGCTTGTTTTGGACAACCCAAAAAATGTAGCTCAAAACATTATAGCTCCTGATAATACACTGGGTGTACGCCTCGTGAAAGAACCGTTTTGCTATAAGCTTATGGAACGGATGAAAAGGCCACTGGTTTCCACCTCAGCTAATATAAGCGGGCAGCCTACCCCTACACAATTTAAAGAAATTGACCACCATATTTTGGACGGCGTAGACTATATCGTAAATTTGCAACACGAAAAAGTTGCCGCTAAGCCATCGGCTATTATAAAGCTGGGCAACGACATGACGGTTAAAGTGATACGCCCTTAAATGGAAAACAAAACTTCATATAAAGAAGCCCTTAATAACAAGATTTTTGAAATAACCTCGCAGGCTGCTGCATCGCTTAATGTAAAAAGCTATGTAATAGGCGGTTTTGTACGCGATTACCTACTGCAACGCGGCCTTAAAAAGGACATTGACATTGTAGCGGTGGGTAGCGGTATAGAACTTGCTAAAGAGGTTTCCGGCCTAATAAAAGGCAAACCGAAAGTCCAGATTTTTAAAACCTATGGCACTGCCATGCTGAAGTACGAGGATATTGATGTAGAGTTCGTAGGTGCCCGCAAGGAAAGCTACCGCAGCGACAGCCGCAACCCTATTGTGGAAACCGGCACGCTGGAAGACGACCAGAACCGTCGTGACTTTACCATAAATGCACTGGCGCTTTCACTTTCTGAAGATGATTTTGGCACTTTGGTAGACCCGTTTAACGGCGTGGAAGACCTTGCCAATAAAATCATCCGTACACCGCTTGACCCGGACATTACTTATAGTGATGACCCGCTGCGTATGATGCGTGCCATACGCTTTGCTACACAGCTTAACTTTACCATAGAGGAAGAATCGCTGAAAGCTATTGAGCGTAATAAAGAACGCATCAAAATCATTACCGGTGAGCGTATTACCGACGAACTTAATAAGATACTATCGGCTCCCATACCATCTATAGGCTTTAAGCTGTTATACGATACCGGGCTGCTGGACATTATATTGCCTGAACTCACGGCACTAAAAGGCGTAGAGGAAGTAGAAGGCCAAACCCACAAAGACAATTTTTACCACACCCTTGAAGTTGTTGACAATATCAGCCGCAATACGGAAGACGTTTGGCTGCGTTGGGCAGCACTACTTCATGATATAGGTAAAGCACCCACGAAGCGTTTTGTAAAAAAACAAGGGTGGACGTTCCACGGGCATGAGTTTGTGGGTGGAAAAATGGTAAAAAAACTGTTTGAACGCCTGCACATGCCGCTGAACCATAAGATGAAGTTTGTATCTAAAATGGTAATGCTGAGTTCGCGCCCTATTGTATTGGCACAGGACATTGTTACCGACAGCGCCGTACGCAGGCTGGTTTTTGATGCCGGTGAGGACATCGACAGCCTGATGACGCTTTGCGAGGCCGACATTACCACCAAGAACCCGAACAAGTTTAAAAAATACCACAATAACTTTAAGATTGTACGCCAAAAGATTGTTGAAGTGGAAGAGCGCGACCACGTGCGTAACTTCCAGCCGCCTATTACCGGGGAGGAGATTATGGAATTGTTCAACCTGAAGCCTTCAAGGGAAATCGGGGTGCTGAAAGAAGCTATTAAAGAAGCCATACTTGAAGGTGAAATACCGAATGAGTATGAAGCAGCCTACTCATTTATGATGGAAAGGGCGAAAAAGCTGGGATTAGAAGTTGCAAAATGATAAATATCATAATCCGCTTTTAGTTCCTGAACTATTTTTGCGCACTAAATTACTTTATAACCCTGCTACTTTGCAGCTTTGAAATTTTACTATGAAACGAATGTTCCCAAAAATCACCAAGACAGCCCTTATACTGGTTTACCTAGTTATTGTTGCGGGTGCACTGGTACGTATGACCGGCAGTGGCATGGGTTGCCCGGACTGGCCAAAATGTTTTGGGTATTACATTCCGCCTACTGATATAAAAGAGCTGCAATGGGCACCGAACCGTGATTTTAAGCACGGGCAGGTGATTATTAAAGACGATAAGCTTTGGGTAGCACGACAGGATTTTAAAACCGGGGCAACTTATAACGAATCCGATTGGGAGCATTATACCAAACATGACTATGCTGAGTTTAACCCCGTACATACCTGGGTAGAATACATTAACCGCTTAACGGGTGCTCTTGCAGGTGTGGCGGTATTCTTTATGGCTATAGCGTCGTTTTCATTTTTCAGGACTAAATCGAGTATCATACTATTGTCCTGGCTTGCGGTTTTCCTTATGGGATTCCAGGCGTGGCTCGGTGCCACCGTGGTGTACAGCGTACTTAATCCGGTAAAAATCACCCTGCATATGGTAGTGGCACTTATTATTGTAGGTGTTATACTGCTGATATTAGATAAAGCCAAAGAAATAACCCATACCGAAAAAGCATACAAATACGACGGTTTCTTTAAAAAACTGCTTTGGGTTACACTTATCGCTACACTTATACAAGTGGTACTGGGTACCGAGGTACGCCAATTTGTAGACGACCGCATCAAGCTACTGGGTCATGAAAACATACATCTGGTAATGCAGGATCCCATTATCAATTTCTATATCCACAGGTCATTCTCCATAGTGGTACTGGCACTAAATATATGGCTGTTCATAATGAACAAACAAAAAGACCTTGGCTTCAACAAAACATCATGGGTACTGGTATTACTGCTTGTAGAAGTAGCTTCGGGTATTGCCATGTACAACTTTGATTTCCCGTTTGCATCGCAAAGCATACACGTAGTTACGGCTTCTATCCTATTCGGCTTACAGTTCTATATGATACTGGAAAGCAGGAGGAGTAAACCGGCTATTACGGCATAAAACTTTAGCATCCCTTTATAAAACCCTTGGCAGTCTTTTAAGGTTATACGGTGTAATTTTACACTACTGAAATAACCTAAAAACAAAAATTGTTATGCCAAATTCAACAGAAATAAAAGGCCACTGGGATGAGCTGAAAGGAAAGCTTAAACAAAAGTATGCCGAACTTACCGACGACGACCTAACGTACGAAGAAGGTAAAGACGATGAAATGTGGGGACGCCTGGAGCAGAAGCTGGGCAAAGCGAAAAAAGAAATACTTTCTATTTTTCAGTAATTGAACCCTTTCCCTCACGGGCACATAACCACATTACATAACTGTCCTGTAAACAGAAAGATACTGTTTGCCGGACAGTTTTTATTTACCCCTATTACAAAAAATTATGCATTCATAATAAGGTGTCAGTATTTTCGGTACATTTGATGTACACGAAACCAGTATTATGAATTTTGATTTTAATGAGATAGACCGGGTAGAAAAACTAACCCGCGACGAATTTGTGGAACGTTACTACAAACCTCAGAAACCTGTAGTTATTACACATCAGCTTGAAGACTGGCCAGCTTTTGAAAAATGGAATTTTGCCTTCCTGAAAAAGGAAGCCGGTGATAAGATAGTACCGCTCTACGATAACCGAAAAACCGACCATACCAAAAAGGTAAACGAACCCGACTTTACCATGACCATGGCTGAGTATGTTAGCATACTGGAAAAAGGCCCCACACAATTACGTATTTTCCTTTTTAACCTGCTGAAAGAAGTACCTTCTATGAAAGCTGACATACGTTGGCCTAAGCTTGGGTTACGCCTGATAAAAAGCCTGCCGCTTGTATTTTTTGGGGGTGAGGGCGCTAAGGTATTTATGCACTACGATATAGATTTCCCAAATATACTGCATATACACTTCCAGGGGCGAAAACAGTGTGTACTGGTAAGCCCTGATGATACCAAATACATGTACCGCCTGCCCTACTCATGGATATGCAATGAGGACATTGATTTTGACAATCCTGATTTTGAGAAATTCCCGGCGCTGAAAAAAGTAAAACCTTACATCACCCACCTGGAACATGGCGAAATGCTGTACATGCCCGAAGGCTGGTGGCATTACATGAAATACGAAACACCGGGATTTTCGCTTAGCCTGCGTTCGCTTGCCGGCCGCCCTAAGAACCTGCTGAAAGGCCTTGCAAACGTAACCTTTAACCGTATATACGATAACTGGATGCGCCGCCGCAAAGGCCAGGCATGGCTGGACCATAAGGCCGAAGAAGCCATACGCAGGACTAATAAACTGTTGCAGGAAGAGGCTTAATCTGTTTTCTTTTTCTTTAAAGCCTGTAAAGAACCACAGCTCCATAACGGCCATAATACTAACAGCGGGTGCAGGAATAAACGGGTAAGCCTAAGGCTGTCGCTATTCAGCCCGAAAGCATCTACGTGGTTGGCATACTGGGCGTAGTTGCCCGGGAAGATTGCCACAAAAAATGCAGCTACTACCCAGCCTACCGTTACCCTGTATTTGGTAAGGGCAAGTAATGACAGTCCAAGCAGTATCTCTACCACTCCTGAGAGTATTACAACAAGATCGGGATCCAGCGGTACCCAAGATGGTACTTGTGCGCTAAAGGTTTCTCGGACAAAAGTCAAGTGGCCTGTACCGGTAAAAAGCAACAGGCATCCCAACAATATCCTGAAGATATTTTGGGAGGTGGAATAGGTTTGAGGAGTTTCCATAAGTATTGGTTAAATTTTGTAACATAAAGTTAGCCAAATATTTAACACAAAACATATTCAGAAAAATCTTTCGTTGAATTTTGATTTATTATCGACTAAACAACCCGGCTACTTTTTCAGGATTAGAAAAAGTATTGTCTTTAGTTGGAACAAAATAGAGTAACTGCCACTTTTGGGTAGTTGCAGCCCGTTTGCTTTGTGGTACATCCCATGGAGGATATACCCTGAATGCACGCTTGCCTTCTTTTCCGTTGGCGGTAAATATCTTTTGGTTACAAAGCACCGCGCACGAAAAAATAAAATATCCGCTATGCGCGTCATTTTCCACACAGATAATAACGGTACTTATGTTATCCTCTTCACTAAAAGGTTCAATCGGGCCATTACCCTCCCTTTTCCACAGCGTTACAAACTGTCCGTTTTTGGTAGGCGTAATTTTGCTTTTACGAAACAGCATTTTACCATGGTCTGCCGTAGTGAATTGGCAGGCATTGTACTCTGCGCTTTCTTTTTCGGGGACGATATGAGTAATAGTAAGCCCTACAGACTCGAATATATTTAATTCAGCAGAAAAGTCTGTTGCCATTTATCAGGCCTTTACATTCAGCTTGCTGTGGCTTCTTCCGTAAGCAAAGTAGAAGATAAGACCAAGCACCAGCCATAGGCCAAACCATGCCCAGTTGCCCAATGACATGCCTGTAAGCAGGTAGCAGCACGATACCAAGCCAAGCACCGGTATCAGCGAAAGGTTTTTAAGGAACGACAGCACCGCCATAACTATGCACAGTACAAAGAATACCAGCATGGTTACGTTTGCAGTGGCATCTCCGGAAAAATCAAAGGTATTGGTAAAGAAGTCCGGGAATGCATACTGTATTACAGCTACACCTCCCACTACAATAAGCGGGAATATAAACTTAGCGTTGATATACGGAATCCTGAATTTACCCCGGGTCTTATTTTCCTCACTTTCGGCTTCGCTGTGCGGGCTAAGTAGTAATACACCACCACACACCAGCACAAATGCAAACAGCGTACCTATACTGGTAAAGTCAAGCACGAACGTCTCATCAGTAAAGAATATTGGTAATCCCACCACAAAACCGGTTACTATCGTAGCAAAGCCCGGCGTTTTAAACTTAGGATGTATGTTAGAGAATTTCTTTGGCATAAGGCCGTCGCGGCTCATGGTCATCCATATACGCGGTTGCCCTAACTGGAACACCAGCATTACACTGGTCATGGCTACCACAGCAGCGATTGAAACTATGAACAGCATCCATTTTACGCCTTTAAGAGCAAAGATTTCAGCAAGCGGGTCGGTAACACCAAGCTTATCGTAAGGCACCATACCGGTAAGCACAAGCGCCAGTATTATATACAACACGGTACAGATTACCAGTGAGTATATCATACCCTTAGGCAGGTCGCGCTGTGGGTTCTTTGATTCCTCCGCAAGGGTAGACACGGCATCAAAACCTATATAGGCAAAGAACACCGCCGATACACCACCCATAACGCCACCAAAGCCGTTTGGCATAAAAGGTGTCCAGTTATCTATGTCAATGTAGAAACAGCCTACCACAATTACTAAAACAATGATGATAAGCTTCATATATACCATAAGGTTGCTCAGGTTTTTAGATTCCTGTGTGCCACGGTATACAAGATAGGTAATCAGCACATTTATAAGCACAGCAGGTAAATCGAAGATAATCTTCAGGCTACCCAGCATAGGCGCGTTTTGCCATGCTGTAAACCCTTCTCCCGCTTTATTTTCAATGAAGTTACGATGGGCTTCGGTATAGTTAATAGTAAGCCATTGGGGAATGTGAATATGGAAGGCTTCGAGTAACTTAGTAAGATAACCGCTCCATGAAAATGCGATATAAATGTTACCAATGGAATATTCCATAATCAGCGCCCAGCCGATTATCCAGGCGAATAGCTCGCCAAAAGATACATAGGCATACGTATAAGCACTGCCCGATACAGGCACACGGCTGGCGAATTCGGCATAGCACATGGCGGTAAATCCGCACGCTACAGCACACATAATATACAACAATATTACACCCGGCCCGCCTGAAAAACAGGCATTGCCTATGGCACTAAAGGTACCACCGCCTATGATGGCTGCCACCCCGAAAAATGTAAGATCTTTTACTGTAAGTACCTTATGCAGGCCGGTATGTTCGCCGTCGCCACCCTGTTGCAAAATTTTACTTAAGGGTTTGGTACGGAAAAGGTCTTTTAATGCCATTTGTGTAAAATTATTGGTATAACAGACAAATATAGAAAACTAAAAATAAATGTGAAACCCGCTTGCATAATTCACTATTTATAGTTAAATTAAATTTAATAGATTTTGTCTATTTTAAAATAAAGAAATATGATGCTTATCATGCCCTGAAAGCGGCTTTTGCGTGTATTTTTGCAAAAGAAATTTTAAGCCGATTTACATTAAAACTTTAAAATAACAAACTATGGCATTAGTAGGAAAAAAATTCCCAAACATTGCAGTAGACGCTATTGACCACATGGGCGACTACCTTTCTATCAACGTTTTTGAAAAAGCAGTAAATGAAAAGAAAAAAGTACTTCTTTTCTGGTACCCTAAAGATTTTACTTTCGTATGCCCTACTGAGCTTCACGCTTTCCAGGCTGCCCTTGGCGAGTTTGAAAAAAGGAATACAGTAGTTATAGGCGCTTCTTGCGATACTAACGAAGTACACTTTGCATGGCTAAACACTGCTAAAGATAATGGTGGTATAGAAGGTGTTACCTACCCTATTATTGCAGATACTAACAGGAACCTGGCTAACATTCTTGGTATCCTTGACATAGAATCTGGCGAATACAACGACGAAACAGACACAGTTATCCTTAAAGGCAGCAACGTTACCTACCGTGCTACATACCTTGTAGACGAGGATGGTAAAATATTCCACGAAAGCGTAAACGATATGCCTCTTGGCCGTAACGTAAATGAATACCTGCGCCTTGTAGATGCTTACACTCACGTACAGGTAAAAGGTGAAGTATGCCCGGCTAACTGGGAAGAAGGCAAAGAGGCCATGACAGCAGACCGTGATGGTGTTGCTTCTTACCTTGCATCTAACTAATTTTTTTAACCGATAAACGATTACCATCATGTTACAGGAACTTGATAAAGATAACCTTGCCGAAATTGTAGCGGCAGAGCCGGTTGTTGTTGTGCAATACTCGGCAGGATGGTGCGGTAACTGCAGGATCATGAAGCCGAAGTTTAAGAAACTGGCAGGCGACCATGAAAATGTAACCTTTGTACTTGCAGATGCCGAAAACTATCCTGAATCGCGCAAGCTGGCCAAGGTAGACAACCTGCCTACATTTGCCACCTTTAAAGGCGGGCAGCTGGTAAGCCAGGTGCAGACAAACAAAGTAGAAATCTTAACCGAACTTGTAAATGAAGTTACCAGTAATTAAGCACCTTACGGAGTTTATAGAACAAAATGACCAGGACTATATTATAGAAACCCTGGAAGTTTTGGAAGCGCTTACCGAAGTGCCTTCGCTTAAAGACGAGGAGCTTGATGTGGTGGGAGAACTTATCTCTAACATGTATGGTGCGCTTGAGGTACAAAAACTTATGAAAGACGGAATGAGCAAAAAGGAAGCGCTGAATGCATTTATGATGCGCGTACTTGGAGCCATAGATAAAAACTAAATTATTCCATACTTTGGGAAAGGCGCTTCCGGAAACGGAGGCGCTTTTTGTTTTCTTCCATTTCGACCACAGCGCAACGACAAGAGGGCTTTGCCCGAACTGGCGAAGCAAGTGGAGAAATCTCAAATACTTATATAGAGATTTCTCGACTCCGTTTCTCTTCGCTCGAAATGGAAAACGTATGACCTTCCACTTTGCTAAAACAATTTTAATGTAGACTTTTGTGTAACCAAATTATAAGCAAACATGGAATATTCTTTCAGGCAGGCTATTGCCAATGATGCCCCTGAGATATGGGAAATTTTACAGGCCGCCATAGCGCGCCGTAAAGCCGACGGCAGCAAGCAGTGGCAGGACGGCTACCCCAACCCCGATGTGGTAAAGGCAGATATAGACAAACAAATAGGCTACGTAATTACCGTTGACGGTACAGTAGCCGGTTACAGCGCTATATTGATTAACGATGAACCCGCCTACGCAGATATAGATGGCAAATGGCTTACCGACGGCGACTTTGTGGTGTATCACCGTGTGGCGATTTCAGAGCAATTTTTAGGGCTGGGGATTGCGCAGAAAATGTTGGGCTATATTGAAGATTATGCCCTTCAAAATAATATTAAGAGCCTTAAGGTAGACACCAACTTTGACAATCCCGGCATGCTGAAAATACTGGATAAGCTTGGTTATACTTATTGCGGCGAAGTCTTCTTCAGGGGCAGTGCAAGGAAAGCTTTTGAGAAGGTATTGGAGTAACAACATGGCTCGGCAGGCAGCTAATCCCAAGACACTCAAAATATTAAATTACTGCAAATTAGGATATAATTTTCCTTTGCATTTCAAAAAATAGATTTATATTTGCACCCTCATTCGGGCCAACCTCTGGCGAAAATCGTGAAAACGTTGCCCCGGTTAAACTATTTTAAACTAAAAAATCATGTCTGATCTTTTAAAATTCGTTCAGGACGAGTTCATCGGAAAAAAAGATTTTCCTGAGTTTAACTCAGGTGACACAATCACTGTGTACTACGAAATTAAAGAAGGTGAAAAAACCAGGACTCAGTTCTTCAAGGGTGTAGTTATCCAGAAGAGGGGTGCAGGTGTTACCCAAACATTTACCATCCGCAAAATGTCGGGTGCTGTAGGTGTAGAGCGTATCTTCCCACTTAACATGCCGGCACTTCAGAAAATTGAAGTTAACCAACGTGGTAAAGTTAGAAGGGCACGTATATTCTACTTCCGCGAACTTACCGGTAAAAAAGCTAAGATCAAAGAAAAGAGAAGAAGGTAATTTTCCATCTTATCAGATACAAAAATCCTCATACGCAAGTATGGGGATTTTTTGTTTAGAGACTGAATCAGATTATTAGAATTTTAGATTGTTGGAGTTTTCGACACTTTACATGAGGCACACTCTTCATCGAACAATCTAAAATTCCAATAATCGAATGATCAAACCCACGTTAATTTACCTCTTCTTAAAACTACATTCCGTTTTTGTGGTTAACTTTGGCAAAATTCCAATACAATATCCATGGACAGGAGAAGGTTTTTCCGCAACGGTTCGCTCTTTACACTTGGGGCTACCCTTATCAACCCGTTTGAAAGTACTGCCCGCGTATTAGACGACGGCATCAACAATAAAAACAAGAAGGCCAAAAATATCATCTTTATGGTGAGCGACGGTATGAGTACCGGTACGCTTAACATGGCCGACCTGTACCTGAACCGTAAAACCGGTAAGGGCAGCAACTGGATCCAGCTATATAAAGACAACCGTGTAGCCAATGCCCTTATGGATACCGCTTCGGCAAGTTCTATAGTTACTGATTCGTCTGCAGGTTCATCATCTTGGGGTGGCGGCCAGCGTGTGAAAAACGGCGTACTGAACATTGGCGCTAACGGCGAGAAGTACATGCCAATTTGGCAAAAATTCAAAAAAGCAGGTAAAATGGCCGGTTGTGTAACCACAGTGCCTATTACACACGCTACCCCGGCAGGCTTCTGCGTGAATAACGACAGCCGTAATGCGATGGAGGATATCGCTGTAGATTACCTCAACTTAGGTTTCGACATTATGATGGGTGGCGGTAATGACTACTTTAACGCAGACCACCGTAAGGACAAACGCGATATGTATGCCGAATACAAAGCCAAAGGATGGCAGGTAGCCCGCACACGCAACGAAATGCTGGCTACACAACCGGGCAAGCCTGTACTGGGCGTTTTTGCTGATAATGGCTTACCTTACAGCATTGACAGGCGCAGCAGCAAGGAACTTACCGAGAACACCCCTACCCTTGCCGAAATGGCACAGAAGGCAATAGACCACATGAAAAACCACAAGAATGGTTTTGTACTGCAAATAGAAGGCGGTAAGGTAGACTGGGGTGCACACGCCAATGACATTGGTGCACTGCTGTATGACCAGATAGCCTTTGACGAAGCTGTGAAGGCAGTAATCGACTTTGCTGAAAAAGATAAAGAAACACTTGTTATTATTACTACCGATCACGGTAATGCAAACCCGGGTGTGATTTACGGTAAAAGTGCCAATGATAACTTTGACAACATACAGAAGTTTACCAATACCAATGAGTGGCTGCTAAATGAAATAAAACCCGACTGGACTACTGCTAAAGTACAGGAGTTGGTTAAATACGCCAATAACCACACCATTGCCGAAGATGAGGCTAAAAGTATACTAAGCCATTATACCGGTATTGACAAGGAAGAAGGCGGGCTGTACAATTACAAAAAACTACCGTTCAAGGCTTTTTCAGAAATGCAGCAGGCGTATACCAGCGTGGGATGGATAAGCATGGACCACAGTGCAGACTATGTAAACCTTGCTATGTTTGGGCCAGGAAGCGACCTGCTGAAGCCGTTTGTAAAAAATACCGACCTGCACTACCTGATGCTTCAGGCTGCGGAAGTGGAGAATAAGTTTTAACATAAAAATTTCTATATTAGATGCCACGTTAACCACGTGGCATTTTTTATTTAGAACCAACCCGACATGGCAGCAACCGGTAAAGTACCTGAAAAATTTATCATTAGGAACAGCTATGCAATGGGCATATTTTTAGTGCTGTTTGCTCTTGTTGCCCTAATTATTGTTCTTGCTTCCGGCAACCAAAAATCAGCCCAGGAAGGTTTCTTTCTATATGTTATGATAGCAATTGCTGTTTTCACATTGTTTAAGGGACTTAAGCTCATTATAGACCAAAAACCTAAAATAATTATCAGCGCTGAAGGCATAGATTCTGAAAAAGCAGGTTTTGTTTCCTGGGAATATATAACAGACGAAAGGATGACTGAAAATGATAACAGTGACAGCTCATCGTTTTTCCTTGAATTTAAAAACCGTGGGGTTGATAAAAAAATTGAAATCAGCTACATGTCTGTTAAACCAAAAAGATTAGCCGAAGTATTACCCATTTACCGTCAAGCTTATGAAGAAAATACTGCTGCTCATAATCATTTGTAGTGTCGCATTTGCCTGCAAAAAGAACCACGTTGCCAAGCCTGATAAGCTGCATAACGGCGACATTATTTTCCAAACCTCAACATCGGCACAAAGCAAGGCGATACAACTGGCTACGCATTCTGAATATTCGCATTGCGGGGTTGTGTATGAAGATGATAGCAAATGGTACGTATTTGAAGCCATACAACCGGTAAAGAAAACACCGCTTAAGGACTGGATAGACCGCGGCCAAAACGACGAATATGTAATAAAGCGGCTTAAAGACACTACTGCCCTAACCCCGGCAGCACTGAAAAAGATGAAGGCCGTAGCCAATACCATGAATGGCAAGGGTTACGACCTGTATTTTGAGTGGAACGACGACCGTATTTATTGCAGCGAACTCGTTTGGAAGCTCTATAAAGAATCTACCGGGCTGGAAATAGGCCGCCTGAAACAGCTCAAGGATTTTGACCTTACCGCACCTGCTGTGCAGCAAAAGCTAAAGGAACGCTACGGTAACAATATTCCTATGGATGAAAAAGTGATTTCCCCGAAGGATGTATACGACAGTGAATTGCTAGAAACGATAGTAGGTAAATATGAAGCTCCATAAACAAACTATAGTAGGTACTATTGCCCTGATGGCAGTTGCCTATGTATTTATGCAAAGCTGTTCATTTGACTATCTTAGTTCAATAATTCCGGGATGGCATACTACACTATTACCTAAAATGCTGTTTACCCGTATAGCGGGGCTTTGGCTGGCAGTAGTTTTATTAATCTATTTTCTGCTGTTGCGAAAAGAAACCAGTAGTACCACTGCCTACACCTATGTCTTTATGACGGTACCTTTTATTTTATGCGATGTGCTTTTATCCCTTTCGGATGTTTTAGGCATCACCATCCTGCATTTATACATCCCACTGTTTTTCATTACTTTAATTCCGTTTGCAGTAGCACAGATTATATTTGTAATAAAACTGTTTTCTTTTACAATAAAAAACCGCAGTAATTAACTGCGGTCCTGTTTTTTATAGTGAAACCATGTCTGCCTTCGCCTGCTCGAACTCTGCCATCATATCGGTTACAACATCGGCAGCAGGTTTTATATCGTGAATTAAACCTGCAATCTGGCCTATTTCAAGTTCGCCTTCTTCCAGGTCACCCTCAAACATGCCTTTTTTGGCACGGGCACGGCCTAATAACGCTTTAAGGTCGTCCGGGGTACAGCCTTTCGCATACAGCGCCATAAGGTCGTTGTAGAATTTATTCTTTATCAGCCTTACAGGAGCCAGTTCTTTCAGGGTAAGGTGGGTATCGCCCTCCTGCATATTCACAATCAAATCCTTAAAGTTTTGGTGTGATGAAGCCTCGGGCGTAGCCACAAAACGGCTGCCTACCTGTACGCCATCGGCACCGAGTACCATAGCAGCCAGCATGCCCCTGCCTGTAGCAATACCCCCCGCAGCTATAAGCGGAATGCCCAGCTGCTCCTTAACCATAGGTATCAGGGTAAAGGTAGTGGTTTCCTCGCGTCCGTTGTGCCCACCGGCTTCAAAGCCTTCGGCAACTACGGCATCCACACCGGCTTCCTGTGCTTTCAGGGCAAATTTTACACTGCTTACCACATGCACCACAGCAATACCTTTTTCTTTAAGGAAAGCCGTCCAGGTCTTGGGGTTACCGGCGCTGGTGAATACAATTTTCACACCTTCCTCTACAATGATGTTCATTATCTCATCAATGTTAGGGTACAGCATGGGTACGTTTACCCCAAAAGGCTTATCGGTTGCGACCTTGCATTTCCTGATATGCTCGCGAAGCACTTCGGGGTACATAGACCCTGCGCCTATGATGCCCAGGCCACCGGCATTACTCACGGCACTGGCCAGTTTGTATCCGCTGGCCCATATCATCCCGGCCTGGATAATGGGATATTTAATGTTAAACAGTTGGGTTATTTTATTCATGGGTTTGGGTTATAGTATCAGTTTTTAACCAGCTTGCCAATGCTGTTGCCAGTGGAATTTTCTACGCGGTAATTATATATACCCGAAGATAATTGGCTTATGTCCACCTGGTTTTTAGCAGTGGTCAGTTGTGTTTTCAGCACTACCTGCCCCAGGTTGTTGTATAATACAAACGGGCCCGTTTCATTTTCGGGGAGGCTTATGTTTACTACATCATTTGCCGGATTTGGGTATACAGTTATACCGTCTTTGTCTGCCTTAGGTACGTCAAGCGTGCTTTGGTACGCTGCCCAAAAATCAGGGATACCGTAACCGTAATAGGCATCAGGATTTGTATATCTGTCGGCAGATTGCTTTATAAGTTGTAGCAATTCAGCATTGGTAAGGTCGGGCAAAGCCTGCCACAAACAAGCCACAAGCCCTGCTGTAATGGGACTGGAAAACGAGGTACCGTTACCCGTGTAAATGTTGCCATCGGTAGCGGCGTAAGCACTGCCCAGGCCCATAGCCATAACATCGGGTTTTATGCGGTTGTCGGCACTTGGCCCCGTCGAGCTGAAATATGCATACTGCTCACCACTATCCACAGCGCCTACGGTAAGCACGTTTACAGCATCAGCCGGTACGCCTATGTGGGGGTTTGATCCAAAGCCTGTATTGCCCGCCGAAACCACTATAAACATGCCTCGGCTAAAGGCAATATCTGCCCCACGTGAAATGAAAGCTGTTTGCCCGTCCATTTCATCATAGCTATAACTATAAGCGGCATTTTCGTAAGTAAAATATCCCAGAGAAGTATTGATAACATCCACACCAAGGCTGTCGGCTTCTTCTGCGGCTTCTACCCAAAACGATTCTTCTACAGGGTTTTCGTATGTCATGCTTTCGGTTACAAAAAGGTAGTAAAACGCATCAGGAGCTGTGCCCACCAGATGATTATCAACATAACCGCCCATAGTACTCAGTACCAGTGTTCCGTGCGTGCCGCCGGTATATACATTATCTGAATTTTCAACAAAATTATGCCCGCCCAGTACCAGGTTGTTATCATACAAATGCTGCATAACAGGCGATGTATCGGTATTAGGAAAGCCTGCATCGAGCACCGCAATGGTCATGCCTGTACCGGTAAAATTGGCCTGGTGCAGCAGGTGGCCGTTCAGCATTTGTATCTGCGCAGCCGCCGAACCGTAGTTGTATTCCGTTTGTACTTCGAGTTGTT
The DNA here is from genome assembly GCF_055231775.1 of Flavobacterium niveum. NCBI lineage: Bacteria > Pseudomonadati > Bacteroidota > Flavobacteriia > Flavobacteriales > Flavobacteriaceae > Flavobacterium > Flavobacterium niveum. Next base: position 384,104 of record NZ_JBUYSX010000005.1, on the reverse strand, counting down.
TATTGGTGGTTTTGACGTTGGTTTTCGTCTTTGCCGGTTTGCTGTTCAGGCTGTCGTCTGCAAAATCTATTGATACTACATAGGCCAACGAAGTAAGCGCCGAAATATCTGCTATACTACCCCGGATGTGCAATGCATTTAGCCACTTGCTTTTTGCCATAACGGTAATGCCGGCTGCAGTTGTAATACCGTCTATGTATTCGGGGTGTATGGGTACGTCTTTTTCGTCCAAAGCTATGCCCTGTGCGGTACGCCTGTCCAGTGCTTTTTGCGACAGCATTTCCAGCGGGTTTGCCAGATAATAGTCGGCATCGGGCTTATCAGTAAAGTATACCCAGGCATCTTGCTGGGCATGCAGGGCCAAAGCAAAAAGGAAACATAACAGTATGTAAAGCTTTTTCATAGCAAATCAGGTCAATATTCAGCAAATCTACGAGAAACGTTAGTATTCATCAATATCTTCTCCAAACCAAACAAGAGCAACCCCTTTATACATACCAATACCAATAGCTTGCCAAGGATGATTAGCCCATTCACCTTCATTAATAATTACAGCATTATGCCCAGGGCTATTTTTCCAATTTTCCAGTGCTTCTTCAGCACCCATTGTTTTATTTCTGCCGCTTGAAGAATATGCTGTAGCTATTTCATAACCATTATCTGTATAAGACGTGAGTTCACTGGGTTTATTCCATAAGCAGGCTGCGTTTGCATGGTCTTCTGTATAACAACAAGATGTCCAGTCTCCTTTATCAGACCAACTATGCAGGTTACAATTACCGACATCAGGTTTGTTATCAACTAAATCCTTAGCGTGTGTTTGCGCAACAAAATTCAATGAGTTAGATATAGGAATTGGAGGCAATCCTTTCTCATGGCGATATTGCATTATCAATCCATATAATTTGGCTTCAGAATTAGTGCTTTCGCCAGAGCTTACCGAATCATCATCTTCTAATACAAGCGAGCAGGCCAAACAGCTAAATAATAATAAAAAAGATATAATTTTTTTCATAATGTGGGGGAATTAAATAAACATACATTTTACCAAATGTAAACAATATGCTGTAAAGCGCTATACTAAAAATTCAAAAAAAGGTTCGCTAACTCAATTAGTTAAACCCTTTATGAAAAAACAAAAACGATTACAAATGTTATGCATTCTTAGATTATTTTTGTGGAAATTTTTATAAATGTTATTTTTATTGTTAAGCATACTATGCAGCGTATCGGTGGGGATAATCTTTAAAATTGCGGGCAGGAAAGCACGCCGCAGTACCCAGCTGATATTGTGTAATTATGTAGTGGCACTGCTGCTGTGCTACCTTTTTTTTAAGCCGGAGGCTGACGTATCTTACATGGGGCAACACTGGCCGGTTTATGTACCGCTTATGGTTTTGCTGCCCTCTATATTCCTCTTTTTGGCAGCATCTGTAAAGCATGTGGGCATTGTAAAAACCGATGCCGCCCAAAGGTTGTCTTTGTTTATTCCCATACTGGCTGCATGGCTTATTTTCCATGAGGCATTTAACACCTGGAAAATACTGGGGCTTGTAGTGGGTTTCCCCGCACTAATGCTTATACTGAGTAAGAAGGAAGAAACCGGGAATACAGGCCGGGAATGGATATTCCCTACGGTTGTATTGCTGGGCTTCGGGGTGGTAGATACGCTGTTTAAACAGGTGGCACTGCTGGAAAAACCGGGCTACACCACATCGCTATTTATGATATTTACAGGGGCACTTGTGGTTACCCTCCTCATCACAATTTACGAAGCTATTTTCTTAAAGAGGAATATAGAGCCTATCAACTTTGCATTTGGGCTTTTGGTGGGTATTTTTAATTTTGGCAACATCCTTTTTTACCTGAAAGCACATCAGGCTTTTGCCGAAAACCCGTCGACGGTTTTTGCTGCCATGAACATGGGGGTTATTGTCTTGGGCAGCCTTGCAGGTGTTTTTTTATTTAAGGAAAAACTTACAACTAAAAATTACATCGGGATATTCTTAGCACTGGTGGCGATTGTTTTGATTACGCTTTCGCAAATTTCCACATAACACAACTTTCTTAAAACCAATAAGTTAAAACAAAAAAACCAAGCGGGTTGAAATTTTTTCACGAAAATATTTGGAAAATAAAAAACTCCTCCCTTACCTTTGCAGCAAGTTCTTCAAAATTATTCTTATCCAGAAAGACCGAGGGAATTGACCCGATGACGTCTTGGCAACCTGTCCTGCATTTGTGCTGATAAGGTGCCACATTCAACCACGCCTATGGCGGGGAAAGATAAGTAAGAAACAGCAAATATATAATTTACCATATATGCCTTTCTGACTTGTCGGGAAGGCTTTTTTATTTTATGCCTTTTCGATACCTGGCTTTGAATAGTTTTTGAGAAACGAAATGTTTAACAAAAATTAATTCGAAAAGATGAAAGAACAAACTGCAATCCTGAACAACCTGCCTATCGACCCGCTAACCGGAAGTATTTCGGTGCCTATTTACCAAACTTCAACATTTGTACAGGATGCACCGGGTGTTCACAAAGGCTTTGATTATGCACGCAGCAACAACCCTACCCGCAAGGTACTGGAAGATACTATAGCCCAGCTTGAAAACGGTACTAACGGTTACGCTTTTGCCAGCGGCCTTGCAGCGATAGACGCCGTTATAAAACTACTTAGCGCCGGTGATGAGGTTATTGCAGTAGACGATATTTACGGTGGTGCCTTCAGGTTGTTTACCCATGTGTACCAAAAATTCGGCATCAGCATTAAGTACGTAGATACTACCAATGCACAAAACGTAGCCGATGCCGTAACCGACAAAACCAAACTGATCTGGATAGAGTCGCCTACAAACCCTACACTGAAAATTTCTGATATTGAAGCCATTGGCAAGATTGCCAAGGCAAATAACATACTGCTTTGCGTAGACAATACTTTTGCTTCGCCAATAGCGCAAAAGCCGCTTAACCTTGGTGCCGACATCGTGGTACACAGTGCTACAAAATACCTTTCGGGCCATAGTGACCTTATTGCCGGCCTTGTGGTTACAGCCACCCAGGAACTTGGCGACAAAATAAAATTCATCCAGAATGCTTCGGGTGCCATCCTTGGGCCGTTTGACAGCTGGTTGGTTATCCGCGGTATAGAAACCCTTAGCCTGCGCATTAAGGCACATGCCGAAAATGCACAAAAAGTGGCTGAATACCTTCTTGAAGAAAAACTGGTTAAAAACGTATACTATCCGGGCCTTACTACGCACCACAACCACGAAATTGCCAAAAAGCAACAGAAGTACTTTGGCGGTGTGGTAACGTTTGACCTGGTGATAGACGACAAAGAACTGGCCAGCAAAATAGTAAGCAGCACCAAGTTGTTTAAACTTGCCGAAAGCCTTGGCGGGGTGAAAAGCCTGCTGTGTTTACCGTGTGAAATGACCCACAAGTCTATCCCGGCAGAAAAGCGTTACCAGGCAGGTGTTACCGACAGCCTTATACGCCTTAGCGTAGGCCTTGAAGATGCAGACGACCTTATCGAAGACCTGAAACAGGCTTTTGCAGTGGCAATAAGCGTTCAGGAAAATGCATCGGCAACCGTATAATTAAAAAGAAGAAAAATCACCTCAGGATAGGGAAAAATGGCTAGAAAACAATTGAATATAGGCTTATTTGGGTTTGGTGTAGTAGGGCATGGCCTGTATGAAGTACTGCAAAAAACTCCGGGCCTTCAGGCAACAATCAAGAACATTTGCGTAAAAGACAAGAACAAGCAGCGTGAAATAGGCCCGGAAAATTTTACGTACGATAAAAACGACATCCTTAACGACGACAGCATTAATGTTGTGGTAGAGCTTATAGACGATGCCGATGCTGCGTACGAAATTGTAACGGCTGCACTGAAAAAAGGCAAGGCTGTGGTAAGCGCCAACAAAAAAATGGTGGCCGAACACTTTGCCGAACTGCTGCAACTGCAACGCGAGTACAATGTACCGTTGCTATATGAAGCGGCTGCTTGTGCCAGTATGCCTATCATCCGTAACCTGGAGGAGTACTACGATAACGACCTGCTTGATTCTATAGAAGGCATTGTAAACGGCAGTACAAACTATATACTTACCAAGACCTTTTCCGAAAACCTTAGCTATGCGGATGCGCTGAAGCAGGCTCAGGATTTGGGCTTTGCCGAAAGTAACCCGATACTGGATACCGGCGGTTTTGATGCTAAATACAAGCTACAGATATTACTGGCGCACTCGTTTGGCTACATAGCTACCCCTGATGAGATATTCAACCTGGGCATAGACAATATAGGCGAACTTGAACTGAAGTACGCCAAAGAAAAAGGCTTTAAGATAAAACTGGTAGCACAGGCTTTTAAAGGTGCAGACAATACCATTTCGGCATTTGTGACGCCTAAGTTTGTAACCCCGGAAGACCGTCTGTATAACGTAGACGATGTGTTTAACGGTGTGCTTACCAAAACGTACTTTGCCGATACACATTTCTTCGTAGGCCGTGGTGCGGGTGCTTACCCTACAGCATCGGCTGTATTGTCTGATATTTCGGCACTGAGCTATGACTACCGCTACGAATATAAAAAGATACTGCGCCAGGAAAACCTGAGCCTAAGCAACGATGCCGAGCTTAAGGTACTATTGCGTCACCTTAAAGACGATGCGGAAGCCCTGAAACTGAAATTTAATACTGTAGAGGAAGCCTACCTTAATAACAGCGCGGGCTACATTACAGGAGATATTACGCTGAGCAACCTTAAACAACTGCAACAGCAATACGGCAGCGATGTTTCGTTTATCCTTATCAATGTGGTTAAGGAAACGAAGAACGCCTCCACAGCGCAGGTAGCCGTGCCTGCATAACAAACAAAGGATTTTCTTTCAACTATTTTCCAATTACCGGAAGCCTCCCTACTCCACTGGGGAGGTTTCTTTTTTTAACAAAAAGCGGTTTGTATTGAACTTTTGAATATATTAGCGCTGCTAATTTTTAAAACATTCACAAATTCATTTAACCGACCTTTTATGGAATCAAACTTTTTTAGTGGCAACACTTACTTTATTGATGAAAAAGTAAACATGTTCAAATTTGAAAATGCGTACCGCGTATACGATGGCGATGGCCAGCAGCTGGGTAACATCAACCAGAAACTTACCGGTGGGCAAAAAGCTCTAAGGCTTATACTGAACAAAAAAATGCTGCCTTTCCTTCTTGAAATCCGTGATGCACAAGGCCAGCTACAGGCTACTATTTCGCGCGGGTGGACATTCTTTATGTCTAAAATTACCATAGCTGATGCAAACGGTACACCTGTGGGCCAGATAAAACAAAAATTCACGCTGCTTAAACCTGCTTTCAACATTACCGATATGGCAGGCATACCACTGGGCTATATTAAAGGCGACTTTGTGGCCTGGGACTTTAAAATTACCGATGCCAAAAACCAGCCTATAGGTGTAGTAAACAAAAAGTGGGCAGGTGCATTAAAAGAGCTTTTCACCACTGCTGATAAATACCACGTGCACATAAGCGGTGCGCTTGAAGATACAAAAACACGTATCGCGATTATTTCTGCTGCGGTAACCATAGATATGGTACTTAAAGAAAATAAGTAATCATTACTTTATACAACAACAAAGGCGGCCCGAAAGAGCCGCCTTGTTTATTTTTATGGTAAAGATATTATTCTATACCTTTAAGGATTCCAAGGAAATCATCCGCTTTAAGCGATGCACCGCCTATAAGGCCGCCATCTACATCGGGCTTACCGAAAATTTCAGCTGCATTATCAGGCTTCACGCTACCACCGTAAAGGATAGAAGTAGCTTCAGCTATTGCAGGGCTTACTGCTTCTGCAATTAGGTTACGGATAAACGCGTGCATTTCCTGAGCCTGCTCCGGTGAAGCCGTAAGGCCTGTGCCGATAGCCCAAACCGGCTCATAAGCAAGTACTACGTTTGCCCAGTTTTCCTGCGCAATGTGGAAAATACCTTCGCGAAGCTGGCTTTCTACCACCGCAAAGTGGTTTTCGCTTTGCCTGTCGGCAAGTTCTTCGCCAAAGCAGAATATAATTGTAAGGCCATGTGCAAGGGCTGTATCTACTTTTTTGGCAAGGATTTCATTGGTCTCGCCAAAATAAGCACGCCTTTCAGAGTGGCCAAGGATTACAGTATTAATGTGTGCGCTTTTAAGCATACCTACCGATACTTCACCTGTATAAGCGCCGCTTTCGGCCTGGTGCATGTTTTGTGCAGCAACAATAATACCGGTACCGTTAGTTTTGGCTACAGCAGTAGTAAGGTTGATAAAACTTGGTGCTACTACCAGTTTAGCAGTAGTAGTTTCAGGCTTTTTAGCTATTAGTTCATCAAGCAGGGCTACGGTCTGGTCAATGTCGTTATTCATTTTCCAGTTACCTGCAACGATCTTCTTTCTCATTATTGTATTGATTTTAGTGTACTGATAAGTTTCTCATCGTCGGCTTCAATAGCACGGAACAGCGCTATCTTACCGTTTTTGTCTATCACCATATAGCGCGGAATCCAGTCCAGCTTAATGTCTTCGCTAAAAGCACCTTCCTTCATGCTGGTACCTACGTGGTAATTGTCGCCGCCCTTAGTGTTGAACGACTCTATACCTGCTTTCCATTTTTCGATAACACGGTCATACGACAGGAACAGGTACTGCACATCAGGGAACTGCTTTTGCAGGTCGTGTACCTTTGGCATGCCCTTTTTACAGTCCGGGCACCATGATGCCCAAACGTCTATAACCACAACCTTGCCTTTATACTGGGCAAGTATGTCTTTAAAAGCTATCTGGGTACCGTCTACAGCGGTCATTTTTGCTTCAAGCGCTTCATTACCGAAAGCGGTTTTATCCTGTGCCTGGCATGCTATCATTATAAACAGTATTGGCAGTAAAAATAGTTTTTTCATTTTAATATATAGTTAATTGTAGCAAATTTACGACATCGCCTCTAACAAAAAGCGCGTTATTTAATTTTAATAACATTGCCGTTCTCGTCAGACAATGTCCTTTCATAAGTCCTTAATACATATTTACTATTACGCTTTGCTACCACTTTGCACCTGCTAATATATGTATAAGCAACCTGATTTGGAGAATGCAGGTTGGCACCAAAGCTAAAACTGTTATCTTCATTTTTAGCAAGTCCAAAATAGGTAACATGGCCTGTAAAAAGGCTGTCCGGTATTTTATAGGTTTCAGACGAAGGCTCCTCTTTTACAGGGTATGCTTTATTTTTGGCAATGTCAAGCGAATACAAATACCCTTGGGTATGCCCATATGTATGATCTGAGCTTACATAAATAAATGGCTTCCCCTGAAGTAAGAGCACCTCAGCACCGGAAATATAATAGTCACTAAAATCAGCTTCGTTAAGTGAAAACAAGGTATCCTTTACAGTACCGTTTTTCATATACACTACAAATTTCTCTGTCGTCCAGTCATTAGTCTTGTAACTGTCGTATGCAATTCTTTTTCCTGAAACAATCCCTACCTGAACTCCAATCTCGGGCTTACGGATTTCAGGTTCAGCCGGCGGCACTATAGGTTTTTCTTGTTCTGTTACCGAATCTTTATTTGTCTTTACAGCAAAGGGTACTGCTTTGTTCTTTTGGCAAGCCGTAAACACAAGTAGTCCGTATAGTATAAAAAGCCATTTCATCTTATTCCAATCGAATCCTTGGGTCCAGCCATGCATAAATCACATCTACCAATATGTTTATCACTACAAAGGTAGCGGCGATAACCAGTACGCTGCCCATAATCACGGGCAGGTCGAGTGTATTAAGTGCTTCCACCACTTCCTTACCCAAGCCGTTCCACCCGAAAATATATTCAACGAATACCGCTCCGGCAAGCATACTTGCAAACCACCCCGATATGGCAGTTACCACAGGGTTTAGCGCATTCTTTAGGGCATGTTTACGGATGATGCGTATTTCACTTAAACCTTTCGCACGGGCCGTACGGATATAATCCTGACTGAGTACCTCAAGTAATGAGTTTCGCATCAGCTGTATCACCACCCCAAGCGGACGTATGCCCAGCACTACGGCAGGCAGTAATATGTTTTTCCATTTTATGTGGCTGCCTTCGCCAAAGTCGTCCACTTCGTACAGGCTGCCGGTCATGTTCAGGTTGGTAAATTCATGCAACAAGTATCCGAATAACCATGCAAACAATATGGCTGCGAAGAAGGACGGCAGGCTCATGCCCAGTGTACTCAGTAAGGCTATGGTGCGGTCTATCCAGGTGTCTTTATACAATGCCGAAACAACGCCCAGCACTACCCCTATTACAATAGCTATAACTATGGCAAAACATGCCAATACTACGGTATTTGGCAATGTGTCGCCTATTACCTGTGTTACTTTCTTGCCACTTTTCTGGAAGCTTTCTCGTAAATAAGGCGCTTTTAGTACAGTAGTTGTATTGCCCGTGGTGAACAGTTTTGCAGCACTGTATTTCCCTTCTGCTAAAAACGTATAGTCATCGGCATTGGTACTGTGGAACGACAGCGGCGAGAGGTCATTAAGGTAATACAAGTATTGTGTACTTATGGGCTTATCAAAACCATATTTTTTACGGATGAGTGCCAGCTGTTCGCTGTTCTCGTTTTGGTCCAGCATCATTCGGGCAGGGTCGCCCGGCAGTACGGTAAACAAAAAGAAAATAACTGTAACCACCCCAAACAATGTTAGGAGTGCGTACCCGGCTTTATGTAGAAAATAGCGTATCAATTCTTTCTGTTAAACACGTCTTTAAACACCTTAACCATAAAAATAACATTCATTATCAGCCCTGCAAGCATGAATAAAGCGCCAGGAATAACCATTACCAGATTACCCTCTGAGCCTTTATACAGGAAAAAGCCAATGAAGTATAAGATAAGTGAACCTATAAGCGGTTGTATCCTTTTATTCTGTATCATTTTTTATTGAGTTCTTTCATAAGGGCGGCCCCGGTAAATTTATTACCTGTTATACCTTCCCAGTCTTTAATGATATTGCCGTTCCAAAGGTAAATAACCCCCGGGGTATCTTTACTGCCACCCAGCAGATTCCAGAACGCGGCTACATCCATAATCTTGTATGGGTACTTAGCCCCGGCAAAGTCAAAGAATTCCGGTATCTTTTCGGCTTCCTCATCCATAAAGATGATTTCCAGTTCAGGGAAGTCCTTGTTTTTCTTCCTAAGTTCGGTTATTTCTTTGGCGGCATCACGACAATGCTCACAGCCCGGTACAAACAGCCCGATGATTTTTTTACCCTTATCGGCATTGGCAAAAAACTGCGAGTATACCGATTTTTTCTGCGCAGGCCCTACAGGCTTGGCTTCTACAGGTTTTTCCTGCGATGCGGCAGGTGTAACAGCAGCATCCGTTTTTGCAGGTGCATTATCCACAACAGGTGCAACAAGGGTATCTTGTGCTTCTGTAACAACAGTATCATTGGGGAAAGCAGCGGCTTCTTCGGGTATCGGTTCGCCTACTTCAAACGTAGGTGTAGTGCTTGCTTTAGGCATCGGGGCCACCATGAACACTCCAAGTATTGAAGCAAACAACACGGTTGTAAGCACCCAGAAGTTATTTTTATCTGAACCTGATGGCAATAACCTGTACAGCCATACAAGCAACGCTACAGTGGCAAGGTTTTTAAACACCGATTCCAGCGGGGTCATAGGCAGCAGCGAACCGAAGCAACCGCAGTTGCCTGAATTTCCACCACCGGCTATGGTTATCAGCAGGTGGATAATGAATACCACAAGCAGTGCTATGGTAGACGGTACCACAAACCTTTTAAGGTAATGCGGCTGCAACAGTAGTAATCCAAGTGCTATTTCTATACCGATTAGTGTACGCGAAAAATATACGGCAAGCGATTGTGAGAAGCCCAGCGGCACCAGTTGCTTTACTTCAAAGGTGGAAATAGCAAAGTACGGTGAAGGGAACATTTTGGCTACAGCCGAAAAAAGGAACAGGAATGCTACCAGCCCCCTTATGGCGTATGCTATGTTTTGCTTATTGGAATTGACCATTTTTTAATTAGTTTTCCTCAAAATTAAGGCTTAAACCAATGCGTTTTGTTAATGACTTGTTATTGAACTGACTTAAACTTTTTCCGATTGGCTGCAAAAAGGTCTTTTTGCCCCATATTTCACCTGTTTTCTTACTCCGTAGCGCTGCTATGCAGTGCAAAAAAGCTAAAATCTGGAACAAAAATCCCTGTTTTTCGCTTCAATCAAAAAAGTCCAAGTCAGTTCATTGTGCGTACCCAAGATGGATTAGCGCAAAAACACCGTAATTCAGCATGTCCTGGTAGTTGGCATCTATGCCTTCGCTTACCAGTGTCTTGCCTTTATTATCTTCAATCTGCTTTACACGGAGTATCTTCTGCAAAATCAGGTCGGTAAGCGAACTTACACGCATGTCCCTCCAGGCCTCACCGTAGTCGTGGTTTTTAGCCATCATCAGGTCTTTGGTCAGCGTTACTTTCTCATCGTATAGCTTCGTGGCTTCTTCAGCAGTAAGGTCGGGTTGTGTGGCTACTCCCAGTTGCAGCTGTATCAGCGCCATGATGGAGTAGTTTACTATGGCAATGAACTCCCCCGTTTCGTCCTCGTCTACCATGCGTACCTCATTTTCCTGAAGGCTGCGTATACGCTGGGCTTTTATAAAAATCTGGTCGGTAAGCGATGGCAAGCGGAGTATACGCCAGGCGGGGCCGTAGTCTTTCATTTTATTGGCATAAAGCTGTCGGCATGCGGCTATCACCTTATCGTACTGCTGGGATGTATTGCTCATTTAGTAGTATCTTTGCTTTGAAATTTTTTCAAATGTAGTAAAAAACGCCCCAACCCCAAAGCGGGGCACCAAACTACCGCTTATGTATATAAACTGCAAAGGAAACCTCATCGACCTGAGTACCCCGAAAGTAATGGGGATATTAAACGTTACGCCCGATTCATTCTTCGACGGGGGGAAATATAAAGACGGAACCACAATGCTCAACCAAACCGAAAAGATGCTGGCCGAAGGTGCCACGTTTATCGACCTTGGAGCATATTCCAGCAAGCCAAATGCCGAGTTTGTAACTGAAGATGAAGAGCTGCAAAGGGCTGTACCTGTAGTTGAGCTGTTACTGAAGCATTTCCCGGACACGGTTATTTCTATTGACACGTTCAGGGCAAAAGTAGCGGCTGCCTGTATAGAAGCCGGTGCTGCCATAATAAACGACATTGCCGCCGGTTTACTCGACGAAGCCATGATACCTACCGTGGGCAAACACAAAGTACCTTATATAATGATGCACATGCGTGGCACACCGCAAACCATGGTGAAGCTTACGCACTATGACGATATCATAGGCGAAATGCTAAAATACTTCAGAGAGCGTATTGCTGTAGCGCGCCAGCATGGTATAGATGATATAATTATAGACCCCGGCTTTGGTTTTGCCAAAACATTAGAACAAAACTATGAGGTTATGGGTAAGCTGGAGCTATTCAGCACCATAACCGGGCTGCCATTGCTAAGCGGTATTTCTCGCAAGTCGATGATTTATAAACTGCTTGGCACTACCCCACAGGAAGCACTTAACGGCACTACGGCACTAAATACCATTTCCCTTATGAAAGGTGCCAAAATACTCCGCGTACATGATGTAAAGGAAGCGATGGAAACGGTAAAATTATTTAATATAACAATGAAGTAATGTAGCGATTAGCCGATTGTTTAATATACCAATTGATACATTGATACATTGATACATTGATACATTGATACATTGATACATTGATACATTGATACATTGTATAGCAAAAAAAATCCCGCCAAGAATAGGCGGGATCATTTTTCCGGATGGAAAAATTAAAAACACGAAACTAACACTACTTTACAATTAATTTCTTCACAATACCTTCAGATGTTTTTACAAGGTAAATACCTGTAGCAAAACTGTGGGTATCTATAGTATAGGCTTGCTTTGCAGTATGCACCAGCTTACCTGAATAATCATATACATTAATATCAGCTACACGGTTAAAGTATACAATACCGTCTGCAGCAGGGTTAGGGAACAGTGTAAACGCTTTTGGCTGTTTCACTATCTCACCTGTAGAAAGGTTTTCAGTATTGATACCGTATATACTTAGCGTACCACTGATTTCATTAGCAACAATAATGTACGGAGTACCTGTAGGGCTGTTTTCTGCATCGATATATGTGATACCTTCAGGACCGTTATCGCCACCGTAAGCAGAAACCATACGGCTGTTTTTGTAGTCTACAAACTCAGCATTTGCTGGGTCGGTAACATCATAAACCATAACACCACCTACCCTTTCAAGGCCTACGAAAGCAAATACCCTGTCGCTTATGTGTGCAAGGGTCAGGCCTTCCGGTTCAGGACCTTTAGCACGGCTACGGCTCTTAAAGCTGTTGTCTTCGCTGTCTGAGTTAAACAGTGCACTGATAGACGGCTCAGCGGCAGTATACCTTTCGAAATCATCACCACTGTCAAACACTATCTGCTTGCTGTCGGCATTGAAGATTGAGAACGAACGTGTACCTACGGCATAGATTTGCTCGAAATCTGCATCGGCATCGGTATTACCGTTAAGGTTAGTTACCCTGAAACGGCCTGCATTGAATGACTTTTTAAGCATTTCAGCCTGAGGATACAGCGCGCTGTCCAGTGTGTAAGAAGAAGCACCAATAGTAGTCCTCTCTACAAAACCGTCGTATTCTTTTTCGTCGCCTTCGTTAGCTGTAACTATATAGTTAGTACCGTTTACGTTGTAGTTACCCATACCGTCAGGGATAAAGTACGCTTGTACCGGCCAGTTGGCTATAAGCACTTCGCCGTTGTTGTCAGATATATCAAAACCGTTACCCGGCAGGCTCATGTCTTTAGTTCCAAGACCCCAGATGCTTGTAATAGCACCTGTAGCAAGGTTGATTTCAGCAACAGCGTTGTTTTCCTGAAGTGCAACCCATGCTTTTTGAGAATCAGCACTTATAGTAATGTACTCCGGCTCAAAATCCTGAGACATGGTGCTGGTAAGCTTCAGTTTACGTACACCCGATGCAAGAAGCGTAGCTTCGGCCTCAGGAGTGTTGTATGCAGTAAAGTAAATTGTATTTACGTTAGCATTGGTAAGGTTAGCCGCACCGCCTGTAATATCGATGATACTTACCGAACCTTCAGGGTCTATACTGTAGTTGGCATTCGGCTGGCCTTCGTTGGCAGTAAGTACTTTTGTACCGTCCGGAGTGAATGAAATGTTATCCGGCAGGGCACCTACAGTTACCTGGCTAAGGAATGTACCGTCTGTATCAAAGAATACTACTGAGCCGTCTTCGTCTTCAGGGTCGGCAGGAGAAGCTACAGCTACTACACCGTTTTTAACCGCTACGCTGGTTACACCACCGTAAGAAGTCATGTCTATAGATGAAAGCGTAGTTGGAGTTTCAGGGTTAGCAAAGCTTATAATATCAAGCCTTCCTTCTACTGCACTTGTAGTGAACAGCTTTTGTGAAGCAGCATCGTACACTACGATTTCGCAAGTACTGTCGTTTGCACCCGATGGGTCAAAGCTGCCTATGTAGTCAAGCTCTATAGCATGGCTTGGCTGTGGCGCTACGTTGTCATTGTCTTTAATATAAATGGTAGCAAAAGTATCACCTGTTATAGAAAGTCCCTGAGGGTTTTCAAGGCTTACCACAAAATATTCTGAATGCTGCTCAGCAACCTCATCATCAATTACAGGGATGCTCACGGTAAATGTGTTACCTGTACCCGGAATGTTCAGGGTTTGCGTAGCAAGGGTAAAGTCGTTGCTGTCTGCAGTACTGAACGGTGCAGGTTTCACCACAAGTTCTACCGTACCGGCAGCAGGGCTTTCTACATTCAGTACAAGGTTTATAGTACCGTCACCTTCGTTTGCTACGATAAATGTTTCGTCGAAAGCAATGGTAGTGTTGAAGCTGAATGTGTACACATAAGGGCAAGCCATGGTAAGACCGGCCTCATCTTCAATATTGTTTACAGTAAGCTCATAAGCAGTACCTGAAGCAAATGCAGTACCGTAAGTAAGTACCACAACATTTCCTGTAGCTACAGCAGATACAAGGCCATTGATACCACTGTAGTTAGTAAGTACAGCCGCAGCAGTAGCATCAAGCTCATTGTTAAACGTAAGCTGGATTGTTGTACCGCTTAGTACGGTAGCAGCCTGTACAGCAGGCGAAGATGGGAATGCCCAAGCAGGCCATTGCTGTGCAGCAGTTCCGGCAGCAACACCCACCCAGTTAGCAGGGTTCAGTATCGCAGCTTTAAGCTCGGCTACAGTACCGGTTTGTATACCGTTGTAGTATGCGTTTACAGTGTTACCTGCATCATTACCAGGGGCAGTGCTAAGGTTAGAAGCTGTAACAAGATCTGTAAGGGCAGCAGGAATCATAGAGTCGCTGCCGCTGCATGATGTATTTGCAGCAACCCATCCTTTAGATGAAAGTGCTGTAATATAGTTAGGGTTTGCAGCCGTACCTGTATACACCATTACCTGGTCGCCACCAGAGCTAAGGCCAAAGCCGCTTCCGGTTGCAGTACCTGTATTGGCTACAAGTGTATCGGTTTGTATGGTTATAACCGAACCGGCAGGCAGGCAGCTGTTAGCTGTCCAGGTAAAACCACCTGAACATTGCGCCTGTGCATTGGTAGTATATTTTGCATCGGTAAAGTTAATCATGGTACCGGCAGCAATATCTACAAATGTTATAAGTGCTATCTGGTCTTCGGTAGATGAAGCATTCATCCTGTAAGCTACAAATGCCATATCTCCCGCTTCAAACTCTGTCTGAACCGAAATAGTAGTAAATGTAGCAGCTACAGTAGCAGCCACAGCATTATCGCTAAGGTCTTCAACCGTGTTCGGAAGAAGCGCTACATAATACTGCTGGCCGTTAGCCAGTGCAGCAGCAGGGGTTATAGTAATAGTGTTGTTTGCATAAGTAGCATCAAAAGCTACAGCAGGGCCGTTAGCACTGCCTGTATGAAGGCTTACTACAGCATCAACGTTAGTATTGTTTATAGCTGTGTTATCGGCAAGTCTTACAGCTTCGTTAAATGCTATGGTTATCGGTGTGTTTACCGCTACGTTAGCAGCAGCATCAGCCGGGGTAACAGTTACTACCGGAGGTGTAGTATCTGTAGTACCTTCCATCGGCGTAGCTTTAAGGGTAAAGTTATCAAAACGGTTGTTACCGCCATCGCCACCCGGGCCTACAGCAAATTCAACTTTTAGCTTAAAGTCAGGGTTGTTGTCAGCAGCAGGCACAGCACTGAAATCAAGTGTGGCCAGTGCCGGGTTACCGTTATTAGGGTCTACCGTAGTAAATACTGTATAAGTAGTACCGTCTGTAGAGTATGACCAGGTTTGAGTACCTGCGCCAGAGCCTGAACGCCTTGTAGCGAACTGCACTATAGCATTTTCATAACCTGTAGTAGGCAGTGAAAATACAAGCGCACTGCCTATAGGATCATTAAACCTAAGGTGTGTACCTGCTGCATCGCTGTTTTGTGCATTAAGGTTATCAACATCGAAGTTTTGTCCGGTTCCGCCGGCAAAGTCTATAACTGTACTACCGCTGATAACGGTAGCAATAGAAGGTGTACCTACTATAGACTGGGATACTGTGGTAATAGCAGCTTCGCTACTGTTGTTGTTAAAATTCCAGTAATGCAACAGTGTCTGTGCACCGGCTGCATTAGCGGCAAGCAAACCGCCAAGGAGCAGGAAGCTTTTCGTGTAGTTTTTCATCATGGTCGTGTAGTTAAAATATTGCTGCAAAATTCCACGACCAGTGTTATACAAACTTTAACTTAAAAACAAAGCTACATTACCATGATGTTACTTATGTTTTGTAAACGTAACCGATTGCGTAATATATATTAAATAGATATTAAGCCCGTTACTTTACCGCCTAATTACGAGGAAATTCACCTGTATTTAAAAGAAGTTGGGATTTACGGCACCCGAAATTGTATTTCTCATTTCATCAACCTGTGTTGTATACTCTTCCTTATCAATTGAAAAATAATGTATCTCCTTATCGGATTGATTTAAATCCTGAAAAACCGTATCCGTATTATGAAGCCTCCATACCAAATGAATCACATTATTACCATCCAGATACGCAAATATTATAAAATCATCCGATGCCGTTCCAAAACCTACCAGATAACCATGTATTACATCATCATCTATATCACTTAAACGATTATAGAAATAACTGAAAAGCGACTCTTTATCTTTAATATCTATATCTGCCCTCTTTGCATTGGCTACCCTCTTTAACCCGTTAAAAATATAGCCGTCAAGATAAACAAGATCTTCTTCAGTACACATAAAGTTACCACCAAACCACACTTTAGCATACCCCATAACGGGTTTTCTAAAATTAGTTATCTTATAATCTAAACCAAAATGTAACTTATTACCCAGTGTAATCATGTTGCAATACTATATAGCAAATAAACAAAAACCTCCGCAATTGCGGAGGTAATTATAACAGATTCAATACGCATTTTACTATATTACGGCATCAATACGGTATCTACTACATGGATTACGCCATTGCTTTGGTTTACATCAGCTATAGTTACTTTAGCCTTATTGCCCTTTGCATCTATAACCCAAAGGTCTTTGCCATCCATTTTAAACCAGAGCTTTTCACCCTGTACGGTTGTTGCCTCATATTTTCCACCGCCTTTTTTAATGGCTGCCATAATATCTGCCGCACTCCACTTGCCTGCCACAACATGATAGGTAAGCACGCTTTGCAGCATTTTTTTGTTTTCAGGCATCAATAGTTTATCTACCGTACCTTTTGGCAATTTATCAAAAGCAGCGTTTGTTGGCGCAAAAACAGTAAAAGGTCCTTTACCGCTAAGGGTTTCTACCAATCCTGCTGCTTTTACTGCTGCAACAAGCGTTGTATGGTCTTTAGAGTTTACGGCGTTTTCAATAATGTTTTTGGTAGGGTACATGGCCGCGCCACCTACCATTTTAGTTTTTTGTGCAAAAGATGTCCCGCTGATGAGCATGGTTAACGCGATTACGGCTGTAGCTAAAAATTTTGAAGTTTTCATAATGTTCTTTGTTAATGTTATAGTAGCAGTTACGCGGCAAAGAACAGGATGGTTTTTTAGTAAGATGATTTTTGCAAATTATTAACGTATTCAATACAACTATATAAAAACAAAAAACCTCCGCAATTGCGGAGGTTCCTGTATTAAAAGAAAATCAGAGATTAGTTGTTCTCCCCTCTTTCCATTCTTTCTTTAAGCTGAGACAGCGCATCGATATCACCAAGGGTGGTTTTCTCTACGTTGTTGCTAGAAGAAGTTACGTTGTTGTTATTGTCATTGTTGTTTGACCTTACGTTTCTTTCTTCTTCGTCTTTAAAGGTAGCAGTGTGAGAAGCTACAACGCGCTTGAATTCTTTGTTGAACTCAATTACTTTGAAGTCTGCAACTTCACCTTTTTTAAGTTTTTTACCGTCTTCTTTCTCAAGGTGACGTGCAGGGATGAAAGCAACGATATCGTCACCAAACTCTACAGTAGCGCCTTTGTCTACGATTTCAGCGATAGTACCGTTGTGTACAGTACCTACAGCAAATGAATCTTCGTACTTATCCCAAGGGTTAGGTTGGGTTTGTTTGTGGCCAAGAGAAAGTTTACGACCATCTACATCAAGTTCAAGAACTACAACATCAAGTTTGTCACCTACGTTTACAAACTCACTTGGGTGCTTGATTTTCTTAGTCCAAGAAAGGTCTGAGATATAGATAAGACCATCGATACCTTCTTCAAGTTCTACAAAGATACCGAAGTTAGTAAAGTTACGAACGATACCTGTGTGGCGAGAGCCAACTGGGTATTTAGTAGTAATATCTGTCCATGGGTCTTGAGAAAGCTGCTTAATGCCAAGAGACATTTTGCGGTCTTCACGGTCAAGAGTAAGGATTACAGCTTCTACCTCATCACCTACTTTAACGAAATCCTGAGCAGAACGCAGGTGCGTAGACCAAGACATTTCGCTTACGTGGATAAGGCCTTCTACACCTTCAGCAACTTCAATAAATGCACCGTAGTCTGCAATAACAACTACTTTACCTTTTACTTTATCACCTACTGCAAGGTTTGCGTCAAGCGCATCCCAAGGGTGGGCGTTAAGCTGCTTAAGACCAAGCTGGATACGTGTTTTCTCGTCATCAAAGTCAAGGATAACAACGTTAAGTTTCTGGTCAAGTTCCAGTACTTCACTTGGGTGGTTAATGCGGCTCCAAGAAAGGTCAGTGATGTGGATAAGACCGTCAACACCACCAAGATCGATGAATACACCGTATGAAGTAATGTTTTTAACAACACCTTCAAGTACCTGGCCTTTTTCAAGCTGGCCGATAATTTCTTTCTTCTGAACTTCGATATCAGCCTCAATAAGAGCTTTGTGAGATACAACAACGTTTTTAAATTCGTGGTTGATTTTCACAACTTTAAACTCCATAGTTTTGTTTACGTACTGATCGTAATCCCTGATAGGTTTTACGTCTATCTGAGAACCAGGAAGGAATGCCTCGATGCCGAATACGTCAACGATCATACCGCCTTTAGTCCTGCACTTAACGAAACCATTAACGATTTCGCCTGTTTCATTAGCATTGATAACCCTGTCCCAAGCCTTGATAGTACGTGCTTTCCTGTGAGAAAGAACAAGCTGGCCTGATTTGTCTTCGCGAACGTCGATAAGTACTTCTACTTTGTCGCCCACTTTAAGAGCCGGGTTGTAACGGAATTCGTTAAGTGAAATAACACCTTCCGATTTTGCGTTGATATCAACGATTGCATCCCTGTCAGTTATCCTTACTACTGTACCTTCTACAACTTCATCACTGTCAGTTGAGATGAAAGTTTCCTCAACAAGGTTTTCGAATTCCCTAAGGTTTTGCTCATCTACAGCATCAATACCTTCTTCAAAGTTGTGCCAGTTAAACTCCTGTAGGAATTCTTCTTTTGTTTTTGTTTGTTCAGACATGTCTGATCCTAAAAATTTGTATTCTGCCATTTGCGGGTTTTTATTGTATAAACAAATCAGCAGAAGCGTTTTACATATAAATTATTTTAATTCCCCTTTCCGAAACCCATTATACCCGAAAAGGTGCGCAAAATTACAACTATTTTCATGATTTACAAACATTTATTCTATTTATTGCACCCAGGGCAAATCAGAAATAATACACATACATCTTATTTTGTGATACGCGTAACATTTAAGAAATATTTAATTTTCAGTATTTGGCTTAATAAATTTTTATCTATCTTAGAAACCGGAAAAAAACTTGAAATTAAGTGCCATGAAACTTAATTTTTGCTATGATTATCACAATCGAAACCAAGGGCTCATTACATCCCATAAAGAGGCTCTTATTATTAATATCGCTGCTGTGCCTGCCGGTTTTAAGCAAAGCACAGAACATTGACCTCGCAGTTACCGTAGGAAACGAAACATGCGCCGGTAATGGTATGCTTACCTTTAGCCTTACAGGGGCCGATGCTACTGCACCGGTTAACTATAAGGTATACAAGCTACCCAACACCACAACCCCTATTGCCGATGGTTCGCAACCGTACATACAAGGACAGCAGGCCGGCCTGTACCGTGTAATTGTTACACAGGTAGTAAATGGGGTTACATATACCGATACTGTAGACGAAGTAGAAATACTTAACACAATAACACCGCTGGAGTTCAATATTATAGGTAACAATGCCGTATGTGGGTCAGACGGTAGTATTGCAGTATCTGTAACTGAAGGCCAAGCGGAAAGTTATGAAATAATATCAGGCCCGGTTACCGCACCTGCACAAAGCAGCAACGTATTTAACAACCTGCCTGCCGGTTTTTACAACATAAAAGTAACCGACATCTGCGGCTCTGCACCGGTAACAGCATTTACCCTTTTCTCAGGCCATACAGAGCTTTTTGTAAGCCCCGCCGGTTTCCCTGACGGCCCACTGCCCGATTGTGACCATATTACCGCACAACATATAATAACCCATGAACCGGACAAACCGTTTCAATTTCCTATAGATGTCATATTTACTGTATACCCACCCGACGGGAGCGCTCCTTTAACGTTTACACAATATAACGTTCCTACAATGGACCCCCAGGCGATGGCTGTAAACATGGTCATACCATTTTACTACGATACACCATATTACTATGACCTGGTAGTTATAGATCCTTGCGGAATAGAATACCCTGTACTTAACAACCTTGTACAGCAAACAATTGACCCTTCGTTTACTTTTACCGTGGCGATGTGTGCAAAGACAATTACTACCTCACTACTTAAGTATGTGGCACCCTATACGCTTACATTCACACAATCGCCCCCGGGATTTGACCCTGAAGCACTTAACCCTGCATATCCCGGCCCGTTTACAGACCAAAACCTTACCTTTGGCGATGCCGAAAACGGCGTACCACTGGGTGTTTATGAAATAACTGTGACTGATGCCTGTGGCCATACTGATTCTTATTCAGCCGAACTGGAACCTGATCCGGAGCCTATTGCTATTTCGCAATCTTCTAACAACGACTGCCTTACTAACCTTGGGAAAATAGAAATATTTACACCCCCGAAAATTATAGAAACTATAATAATAACAACGGCTCCTACAGCCTATACTGACAATAACACACTGCCGCAGGATGTATCGCAGTATGTAGACGGGCAGGAAGGCCTTACCATGATAGGCATGCCTCCGGGGCTTTACATTTTTACAGTTATTGATGAGTGCGGTATCGTATACCCGCCGGTAGAGGTTAACGTACCTAACTATGGCGGTACTACACTAACATGGCTGCAAAGGCCTGATTGCGAACCGGGACTGGGCAGTATAATGCTGAGCCAAAGCCTTACATCGGCTGTTATAACAGCTGCACCCACAGGTTATCCGCACACACTGCCGCACGATGTATCGGCAGGGATAGATGATAATGGGAACATGTACCTGGACGAGCTGCTACCTGGTAACTATACCGTAGTAATGAATAGCCCCTGCGCACCACCCGATACCGTTAAAAACATAACGGTTATAGGCAATAACGTTACACAAAATGATTTTGTATATACACCGCACTGCGGTTCTTTTGACCTTGGGGTAAACCACGTAAGCACCACTACAGCTTCTGTTAAGTTCTGGCTGCAACGAGAATATAGCCCCGGCGTATGGGGGCACCCTGATGGAAGTGGTGTTTATGATGAATCGGCCGGAATACCCGAAAGTACTAATGCCCATGTACTACAAAACAATGCGGTAAACTACAGCCTTATGTTCCCTACAGGTAACTACCGGGTTATAAAAAGCTTCCGTTCGTTCAGCAGCACCAAACCGGGTGGATTAAAAGATTGTATGGTTCAAATATATGATTTCTCTTTTTATACCGATTTGCACGTGTTGGGCGCACAGAACCTTACCTGTAACGGAACCGTATCTGACGTGCAGATAAATGTAGAGGGTGTACAACCGTTTATATTCAGCATTATTAAAATTGACAACAATGATGTAAACATACCTAATGGCAGCAGTAACATATTTACAGGACTTGCCCCCGCTACATATACAGTACAAGTAAGCGACCCGTGCCTGCACGACGAAACCTTTACCTTTAACGTGGCCAACCTGCCATCATTGGTTTCGGCAGGCAACGCCCCTACCCTTGATACTTGTGATACAGATGGCGATGGCACGGAAACATTTGACCTGTCAGAGCAAACCCCATACATACTGGGCAGCCAGGATGCATCGCTTGTAACAGTTACCTATCACGCTTCGCTCACAGATGCTGTACAGGACATGAACCCTTTACCACTAAGCTACACCACAGGCACAACTATTGTATACGCACGTACCGAGCATTCAAGTAATCCTACGCAGTGCTATGAAACCAGTAGTTTTTCTATTATAGTACGCACCTCACACTCACTAAGCTTACCTACTACATTAAGGGGATGTGAAGGCCAGCCGAACGAGATAAATGCCGGTGGTAATTTTGTAAGCTACCTGTGGTCTACTAACGAAACTACGGCAAGCATATATCCTGAGCATGCAGGCACTTACAGTGTAACGGCTACTGACAGCAATGGCTGCATAAGCACCGGGCAGGTGGTACTTGCCACATCTGAAGTACCCGTTGTAGCACAAATAGACACTGCCGACTGGACCGATTACAATAACGCTATTACTGTATACCTTGAAAATGCTTCGGTAGCTGATGAAGATGTGGAATATTCTGTAGACGGGATTAACTGGCAAACTGAAAATACTTTTATAGGCTTGCCTCCGGGCAAATACTTTGTGTATGTACGCGACAGCCACGGTTGCGGCTATGCACCTGCCGAAAGTATATTCCTGCTTACATATCCTAAGTTTTTCACGCCGAACGGCGATGGCTCTAACGAAACCTGGAGGATACGATTTGCTGCCGTTGCAGAACCCGACTTAATGGTATTTATATACGACCGCTACGGCAAGCTGATTACTGGCTTTGATACCGGCAGCCAGGGATGGGACGGCATGTACAACAATGCCCTCCTGCCAAGTACTGATTACTGGTTTGTAGTAAAACGCCAAAACGGTAAAGAATACAAAGGCCATTTTTCATTAATTAGGTAACTTTGCACCAAATTAGTGTACCATGAAAGACCTTTTCGGGCAGGCAATACTGGATTACCAAACCGGTAATAGTCCTGAAGATATTATTACTGAAACTTCTATAAGCGAGGCCGACGCTATGGAAACAGCCTATCTGTTCCGTAATTACAGCCAAATGCCGGGCATTGAAAAAAAGGCGCTGTCTTTGGCAAAAGGCCGGGTGCTTGATGCCGGGTGCGGTGCGGGAAGCCACAGCCTGTACCTCCAGGATGAAAAGAAACTGGGAGTTACCGCGCTTGATTTTTCGCCTAAGGCAATAGAGGCTTGTAAACTAAGAGGGATAAGAAACACCGTTTGCAGCAACATCGTTGATTATAACGGAGGTACTTTTGATACCATAATCATGATGATGAACGGCATAGGCATTACCGGGAAACTGACAAATCTTAGCCTATACCTAAAAAAACTGAAATCACTTTTAGCAGAAAACGGCCAGGTATTACTGGACTCTTCTGACATTATTTATATGTTTGATGAAGATGGCGACGGCGGACATTGGATTCCTGCTAACGGATATTATGGCGAACTTACCTTTATTGTAAGTTACAAAGGCCAGCACGAGCAACCGTTTGACTGGTTATATGTAGACTATAACACACTTCAAAACGCCGCTTTTGCCAATGGCCTCAATTGCGAACTGGTAATGGAAGGCGAACATTATGATTACCTTGCAAAGCTCACCCATATATAAAAAACAACAAAGGCCCTGAAATCAGGGCCTTTGTTGTTTTTATAACGGGCAGTTTATTACTGCATGTATTTCATGATAACTTCCTGCATCTGCATACCCAGCTCCTGAGAGTCTGCTATGCTGCTTTCGGCAAGTTTCACAGCTTTTTCAGCCATCTTTTTACCTATCGGAGATTCGTAGAATTTGATGATTTGTTTTACTTCATCATGAGTAAACTCAGTAAGGTAAAACTTCTCCTGCTTCTCTACAACCGGTTTCATGATTAGGTCGAAGTCTTTATTGAAAGCCTCTTTTTTATCAGCAGGCACCATAGCACTTACTTGTTTTTTGGCCATTTCCATTTGGTTATTGGCACCTGAAAGCTGAAGCAGTTTCTTTACATCGGCTTTAAAGGCAGTATCCTGGGCCACAGCAAAATTAGCAACAAGTAAGAATGCGAAGGCCAATAGAATTTTTTTCATTTTTTTTGATTGTTTAAAGTTTGTATAAAATTAAGGAATATTCAGGTATTTGTGTGTTTGAAGTGATACGCGCCATTTAGGGTTTTCCATTACGTAGTCTACAATAAGCGGCGTCATGGCTTCTTTTTTGCTCCATTCAGGCTGCAGGAACAAGATGGCATTTTTATTCACCTTTTGGGCCTGCTCCTCGGCAAAAATAAAATCGTGCTTATTGTGGATTATTACCTTAAGTTCGTGGGCATGCTCATAAACATCATCCACAGGTAATTTATTTTTTTTAGGCGAAAGGCATATCCAGTCCCATTGGCCACTAAGCTTGTACGCCCCTGAGGTTTCTATGTGTACACGCATACCTTCGGCTTTAAGCGCATGAGTTATCGGGCCCATATCCCAGGTAAGTGGTTCGCCGCCTGTTATTACTATGGTTTTGGCATATTTTGCAGCATTTTGCACTATGGTAGGTATTGCAGTAGGCGGGTGCAGGTCGGCATTCCAACTCTCCTTTACATCGCACCAGTGGCACCCCACATCGCAGCCTCCTACCCTAATAAAGTAGGCAGCCGTACCAGTATGGAAACCTTCACCCTGTATGGTGTAAAACTCCTCCATAAGCGGCAGCATATCCCCTTTCTCTACAGCAACCTGTATATCCTTCGTCAGCATTGTAATATAAATAGTGTGCAAAGATATGCAATAAAACAACGCCAAATGTTAAAAACAAAAAGGCCCTGTTTCCAAGGCCTTTAGTATATAATTTTCGAAATATGATTATTTCAGTTTAGCAAGCTCACCTTTTGCATAAGCATCGTTAGGATCTATAGCAAGTGCTTTTGTAAAGTAATCTTTAGCTTTAGCCTTATCAGCCACAGCGTAATAAGCACCGGCATTAGAGTACGCCTCAAGAAGGAACTTGTTGTATTTTGCAGCATCGGCAGTAGCAGTTACTATCCTGATGTACTCATCATAAGCCTTAGCCATCTCTACATACGACTCGTTAGTTTGCAGGTTTTGGTTAAGCCTTGCCTTGTACAGGTAAGCATCCTGTGCACCGCTTGAAGCAGCAATCACACTATCAAGGGCAGCAATACCTTTCTTAAGGTTCTCAGCATTCTGCTTTTTAGCTTCAGCTGTTTTACCTACGTGGTCAAAATAGATAGAATATGCAAGGAAGAAGTTGTCCATAAGGGCATTTTTATCTTCCGGAGTAGCAGCAGCTGTTTCATATACGGCAGCAGCAGCACTATACAATTTCTGGTCGAAAAGCTTTTTACCAATTTCGCTAAACTCGTTAGTGATGTTCGGGTCTTTAGCAGCAGCAGCCTTAAGGTCGGCAATAGCCTCATCAAAAGCAGCCTGGTCTTTTACAACCGATTTACCCCTTTCGTCAGCACCTATGCTTACAGCAAGCTTAGCAAGGCCAGAGTACATATAGTCCCTTGCAATGATACGCTTAGGCTCTACATTAGAAAGGAATTGCTTAATAGCAGCAATACTTTCTGCATAGTTACCATTTTCGTAAGCGGCATAAGCAAGGTAGCGGTAAATACGCTTGTTTACGTTATCCATTTGCTGCATGGCCTTAGCCTCAGTCTCAAGGGCTTTATAATCGCCTGTAAGTAGTAGGAAGTCCGCATACCTCATACGCGAGTTAAGCGAGTAATCCGTAAGGCTCATGTATTTCTTATAGAATTCAAGCGCTTTTGCGTTGTACTCTTTTTTCTTTTTATAATCTGTGTTACCCCACTTGTAGTAGGTTTCGGCAAGCTCACGGTATACGGGACCGTAGTTAGGGTTTTTAGCTACAATGCCTTCAAAAAACTTAACCGCTTCAGGGAAAGCAGCACCGGTGTTCTTGGTGATTACACCAAGCTGAAGCTGCGCCCTAAGTAGTGACGGGTCAAGCTCAGATGCAGTACGGTAGTTTTTGTAGGCGTTGTTTTGGTCCCTGTCCCTATAGTAAGCCTCACCAAGGTTAAGGAATACCTGGGCATTTTTAGCGTCTTTAGCAACAGCCCTGTTAAGCACTTCAATGGCCTTTTTGTAATCTGGCTTTTCAGAATAGATATAAGCACGGCCTATGTATACCAGCTGCTCAGTATCTTTTTTCTTAAGGTCTTTTTCTACAGCGGCAAATTTAGTTTGTGCACCTGCAGCATTGCCATTATCAAGGTCAATCTGGCCAAGGCCGATTTCGTTGTAAGCAGCGTTATTTTTTACAGCCTTACCTTTGTTAAAGAAAATGGCTGCCGAATCCTGCTCAGACTGGGTAAGGTAAATATCTCCCAAAAGGAAATAGTTTTTACCCTCGTCAGGATTTGAAGTTATAAGAGATTTAAGGGTTGTCTTGGCTTTCTGGTATTGCTCGGCATCAATAGCTTTTTTGGCATCATTAGCGTCCTGCGCGTTTGCTGCACCAAAAAGCAATAATGACAAACCGAGGAATTTGAAATCTTTCATATTAGTCATTTTAGTTTCTTCTTTTTATAAAAGGTTATTTGTTTATTATCTCAATTTCACGGAAAGGTATCTTTACCGGGAGCAATCCCGACTTTAAAACGATACGCTGTCCGTCAGGGTTTGTTATATAATTTGCAAAACCCATGCCCAAGCCGTCGCGCCCCTGGTAATTTAACACGTAAAGCGTACGGGTAAGAGGGTATAAACCCGCGCCAATATTGCTTTGAGACGGTTTATAATATTTTTTTCCGGGAACGCCGTTTTTAACATTATTCACTGCCAAAACCTGCACTTCGCTAATAAGCGGTTCCAGTTCGGCAGAGGGTTGCACAAGCCAGTTCACACCTATAACCCCAATGCTACCGGGGTTGCTTTTTACAAATGTAAGGACTTCAGCAGTATTTTTAAGGGTATAAACCTTTTTTTCGGGTACATTACTCACACCTGCCCTCTCAAAAAGGTAGCGTGTAGTACTGGAAGCAGCATTATCAAAAATAAGCTGTTTTATTGAAGGTGCATCTTCACCTTTCAGTACTTTGTAGATATCCTGAAGGTTTACTATACTGTCAGTCTGTGTTTTTGAAGCCACAAAAGCAAGCCCGTCCTGGGCAAAAGCAGTTGTACGTGCTTTTATACCCAACTTTTTAAAATGAGCCTCTTCGCCTGAAGTAAGTTCACGGCTGAGTACGGCCACCGAAGTGGAATTGTTCAACAATGCGCGTACTATATCTGCCTCATTGCGGTTTACCTGGGTAAGTTTTGCTTTTGGGTAGTTGCTTTGAAAAACAGCGGCAACATCTTCCACAATGGGTTGAATGGTATTATCTACCTGAATGGTAAGGCTACCCGAGGTCATGGTTTCTTCAACCGTTTCCTGCTGTGCTTCACTGTTTTTGCAGGAAATAAACACCAGTGCCAACACAGCCAGAGTTATTGATCCAAAAAGAATAATCTTTTTCATTTCAGTTTAGTTTTGCTTTGGAGGTTCAGGACCTTCAATATTTATGGTAAGTGGCAGGTGGTACTGCGCCCTTACCACTTTACCATTCTGTATACCTGGTTTCCATTTTTCGGGGCAGGCCTTTAAAACACGTAAGGCTTCCTCGCCAAATCCGTAGCCCGGGTCGCGTACTATTTCAATATTACTAACGGTACCATCTTTTTCCACCACAAAAGTAAGCAGTATTTTAGCCACCATATCGTGGTCTACATTCGGCACCTTAAAGTTGTCCATTACATAATTATAAAAGGCCTGGATACCGCCCGGATACTCGGGCTTAACCTGTAAGCCTTCAGAAGCCGTTACATCCGGCAGCTTAGCATCATCTGTTTGGGCAAAACCCGAAACAGCCAGCAATAGCATAAACGACAAAAACAGCTTTTTCATATATACTAATAGTCCTCCTTATATTTTTGTATGGCACGTACCAGCCTTAAAATTCCGTAAATAACCACAATGATACCTAAGGCCAGCCTGCCGTTAAAAGTAAGCCACATAGACATCCTGTCGGTAAAGATAAGGAGGTAGCCCATGGCTATATAAATTACAAATGAGAATGCGCCTAAAACAAACAGAAATCGCTCTATGGGCGATTTCTGAGTGTTATAGCGGCGCTGCCTGTATGAAGCCATCGCGCTGTATTTTAATTACGATTTAATGTTAATGGTAATAGGCAGGTTGTACTGCGCCCTTACCGGCTTACCATTCTGTATACCCGGAGACCATTTGGTTTTTAAGCCTTTAAGCACACGCTCAGCCTCTTTACCAAGGCCGTAACCCGGATCCCTAAGTACTTTAATCGCAGTAAGTGTACCGTCTTTTTCAACTACAAATGATACATAAATCTTTGCAGTCATGTCCTGGTCTACCTCAGGCGTTTTAAAGTTCCTTGTTACATAGTTGTAGAAAGCCTGGATACCACCCGGGAATTCCGGCTGAACCGCAAGACCAGCAGAGTTATATACTGCGTTATCTACCTCAGGCACTTCAACACCCCTGTCAAGGTCACCCGAAGGCTTACCGATGTTGATATCTCCTGTAGGGCTGGCCTCAGCGTTACGAGAACTTGGGTCAGCTTCCTTAAACTGCTCAATCTTTGGTGGATCTTCAGGAACTTCTTCTTCCCTTGCAGCTTCAAGAGGCTTAAATTTCACCTCTTCTACAATAGATTTTGGTGCCTGGTACACCTCAATTGGTGGCGGCGGCGGTGGCAGCACCTCTACAGGTGGCTCCACTATCTCCTTAACCTCTACCTCTTTTACAATTTCTTCTTCTTTAGTGTTATCTGCTATACCGGCACGTATCTCACTAATGATGATAGGCGCAGCTACGGCAACAGCAAAGAAAAGAGAACCTGCTATAAGGGCTACAGTGGTTGTCTTAGGATTTTCTTGCCTTAGTGCATAAGCACCGTATTTTTTGTTACGGCCCTCAAACACCATGTCAATCCACCCGTTTCCGAATATATTAAGTTTAGACATAATTTTTGTTTTTAGTTATTAGGCCGGGATTATAGTAATCCTGATTTCGTTAATAAGTCTATCTCTGCAGGTGTAATATCACCTATAGCATACAGCTGTACTTTGTTTATTGCCATTTCGTCAAGGATGTCTACCAGGTTTTTGTAGCTGGCTGCATCACTCGCCTTAATGTTTACGATAAGCCCTTCATCCGGTTTCTTAGCGTATTTTTTAGCAACAGCAGTGTTCTCAATAATATCTTTCCTGATACCGTCTTTACCAAATTTGGCTTCGGTAGGAGGAAGTGTAGGGGTTTCAAATTTACCCATATACCACAGTATCCTGTTATCTTTACCTATAAGGATGGTCATCATCCTTTTTTCCGGTACAGGTGTAGGACTATCATCTGGCGTTTCCGGATTTTTGTCCGGCATTACAAGTGGCATACTTTGCGGTTTAGACAGCGTAGTGGTAAGCATGAAGAAGGTAATCAACAGGAACGCAAGGTCCACCATTGCAGTAAGGTCAACCCCTGGGTTACTCTTCTTACTTCTTACTTTCTTGCCGTCGCCACCGCCGCCGCCGGTATTTAATTCAGCCATTTCTTTTAAATGTTTTAAATGGGATTAAAAATCTTTGTTACGTAATCCTGTTACAAGGAAGAATTTGTTCTTCTTTTGTTTCTGCAGGATGTCTATCACACGTTTTACGGTTGGGTAGCTCTCTTTGGCATCTGCTTTAATCGCGATAGCCAAATCACCTTTTTGTGCAAATTCTTTCGCATCAATTTCACCAGCGTCAAACTTGGCGCCATATACTTCCTTGTTAGCTTCACGCGCTTGTTTAATCCAAACGCTCAGCTGGTCGTTAAGGCTGTCTTTGTAAGGTATACCTTCCTGTACACCTTCTTTGGTCCTGTCGTTCAGGGGAAGCGCAAGCCAGCCCTGGATTTTATTTAGCGGCATACCAAAACCATCAGTACGTACAAAGGCTTCAACCTCCTTATTTGTAACTGTCATACCTTTTTCCTGAGCCACACGCTTAAAGGTAGATTCCCTAAGGTCGCGCGGAATGGTGAAGAACACTTCTTCATCACCTACAGTAATAACAGCAACACCATCTTCAGGAAGCTTGTCCTGCACGGTAGAAGCAGGAGCATCAACCGCTTTTGGCTCAGGCTGCCTTGCTGTTGCCGTCATTACGAAGAACGACAACAGAAGGAATGCCACGTCGCACATCGCGGTCATGTCTATCCTTGTGCTTTTTCTTGATATTTTTACTTTAGACATTATTATTTTTTTAGCTACGGAAAAAACTGTCGTATAAATATACGGTTTTTACCCGATTAAATAAATTACTTTAACTCTAAGACAATTATGCGTTGTTAGCGCGAGCCCTAAACCTCCTGTAGGTTTGAGTAATTGCGAAACCAGCCTCGTCAATAGAGTAAGTAAGCTTGTCAATCTTAGTAGTAAAGATGTTGTAAGCGATGATAGATATAGTAGAAGTACCGATACCTGTAGCAGTGTTAATAAGTGCTTCAGAGATACCTACTGCAAGCTGAGCTGAATCCGGTGTAGAACCTGCACCCATCGCAGAGAACGCCTTGATCATACCAGATACTGTACCAAGTAGGCCCATTAGGGTACCGATAGATACAAGAGTAGAAAGGATAACAAGGTTTTTCTCAAGCATTGGCATTTCAAGTGAAGTAGCCTCTTCAATTTCCTGCTGAATAGCAGCTTCTGCCCTTTCGCTGTCAAAACCTTCACGTTTTACTTCTTCATATTTAAGAAGACCGGCTTTGATTACGTTAGCTACAGTACCTTGTTGCTTGTCGCACTCAGCAAGAGCTTCGTTAATGTTACCGGCTTTGATTTGAGACTGAACTTTAGCCACGAAAGCCTGAACGTTACCTTTACCGGCAGCTTTAGTAATTACGATAAACCTTTCAATAGAGAACACAAGGGCGTTAAGAAGAAGTCCTAGTAGAACTGCTACGATAATACCACCTTTGTAAACCGTACCAAGGAAGCCGTTAGGGTGGCCTTCTGTAGTACCGCCTTCAAAGTTAGAAGGGCTACCCATGATAAATTCCCATACTAGGTAACCAATTAAAATACAAGTAAAGACTGCAAGTCCGGTGAAGATGTTTGATCCACCTGATTTCCCTTTTGTTTCAACCTTTTGAACAGATGCGTTTGCCATTTTTTTAAAAATTTAGTTTTCTGATTTTTTAATAATAGTTCTTATTTGTTAAATAATATTTTGCATAAGATTGGCAAATTTATACGATTAGGTGGTAAAAAAAAACAAATTAATTTTTTTTCTCTATTCTTAACATTAATTTATTCTTAATTGCCCCCACTGCCATTGCTTCAATCTTTATCGTTTTCTTATGCAAAATCAAATTTTGACAAATTAAAACTACCATCCGTTAATGAATTGTTCAAATTAATTTAAATTGCATATAAATAACACAAATCGTACTTATTTATTGTATCACTACTTCGTTTTAGTAAAATTTATCTTGCCAACCCATTTTACTGTGCGAAAACACGTAATAAATAAGTTAAAAATGAAATATTTTCCTACAAAATAAAAACAATAACGTTATAGCAATAACAAAAAAAGCACTCCAATAATTTCACGTAAATAATATCCCCAAAAAACAAGCCTGTTATTTTACAGGTTCATAGTCGGACACCTCCCACCCTGCCGAAAGCAGGTCTACATAATGGTAGTGCATGGCATCGTTTTTATCGAATGCGCCATTTTTGTTTATATCCTCCAGCGTACGGAAATATACGCGGTTTTGGGCTTCAATCACATTCCAGTCTACAAGTTCCTGGGTTTCGCCACTCAGCTTTTTAAAGCCGGTGCCGTTGATGTTGCTTATATAAAAAGCCTTTATATCGCTGCCGTCTACCTTACCATCCTGGTTGGTATCACTATCTATGAGCGAGTACACCAGTATCTGCTTTTTAGTACGCTCTGCTATCGTATTAAGGTAGGTTACTGTTTGTATCTGCACTTTTTTATCGGTAAGCGGGCGCAACGCGGTAGAATCAGCATGTTGGAACTTCAGGTTAGCAAAATAACCCGTTATTTCATACCGGTTATAATTTGATATGGCATAACTCACTGCCGCACGGCTGTCGGTAGCATCCCGGTCTGTATCGTATATGCGCAGATCACCTACGGGGTGTATCAGGTATTTTGTACCTTCCATAAGCACAGGCAGGTCGGCCACCTTAATTTGCGATGAGTCTATTTTCTTTGGCTGGGCTGCTACAGGCTTGTCCCTGTATATAACCTTTGGTTTAGGGCTGTCGTTTTTACACCCTGCCAGCGCCAGTATGGCCAAGGCCGCCGATATGATGGTAACTTTTTTCATAAACATAAGGATATATCCCAAAAATACTAAAAAAGCCGGTACTATTATATTTTTGCAATAAGCTTAAGGCTGAATACACGGCTGGTAAGGTAGTTCGGTATAGCATAAGAACTTTTGGTATACACATCCCTCACCCAGGTATTGGTTATCGCATTCTGGTTATTAAACAGGTTAAATATTTCAAGGCCAATAGCCAGCTCTTTCATTTTGGCAACAAAAGTACCCGGCTTCGCCTTTATCTTATTATCTACAAACACATACGAGAAACCGGCATCTACCCTGCGGTAATCGTTAAGCCTTGACTGGTATTTATACGTATCGGCATATGATGGCGAGCCGCCCGGCAGCCCGGTATTGTACATCATATTAAGGTATACACGTATATTGGGTATGTTCGGCACATAGTCCTGGAACAGTACGGCAAACTTCAGCCTTTGGTCCGTAGGGCGCGGTATATAGCCTTTACCCTGATAGTCCTCTTCGGTTTTCATATAGCCTACGGTAATCCACGACTCCGTGCCCGGCACCAGCTCACCATTAAGGCGGGCATCAAACCCATAAGCATAGGCCACAGCATCGTTATTGGCACGGTAGCGTATACGCACATTCTCCAGCGTATACGTATTTATATTATCCATACTCTTATAGTAGGCCTCGGTAATTAGCCTGTACGGACGTCCTTTCATCCTGAAGTTATAATCGTTGCCCAGCACCACATGGTATGAGTTCTGTGCTTTTACATTAGGCCGTACTACTCCCATAGAGTCGCGCAGCTCCCTGTAAAACGGTGGCTGGCTGTAGCGCCCGCCCGAAAGGCGGAAAAGCATATTCCTGCTCCAGTTGGGTTTAAGCGATACCTGTGCACGCGGGCTCACCACTACCTGGCTTTTGCCCGGCTCGCTGGCACCGTCTACCTGCCACTGATGTACACGCACACCGGTATTTACAAACAATTCGGCATTGCCTATATTAAACTCACGCGTCCATTGCCCATAGCCCGAAAGGCGGTTTATCACTACAAAATTAGTAGCACGTACATTTTGGTACGGTACCAATTCGCCAGTATAAGGGTTGTACGGCTGGTCGTTCGGAATGTAATCAATAACCGGCGGGCGTATAGAAAACCCTGCCGAGTCTATCACCTCCCACTCCACCAGGCGGTCGCGGAAGTCTTCACGGGTGTATTTGGCACCCCATTCAATATTATTATTACCAAGCCTGTGGTAGCCTTTTACTTCTGCATTGGCTATCAGCGCATCAAGGTCGTTACGGCCGTGGTTCAGTTGCGACCCCACCGCACGGGCAAACTGTATATCACCAAAGGTATCGCTGCCTATATTAGTATCTACATCGCCCAGGGCATATTGGGCAAGGATATCAAAGTACTCCTGCTCCTGAGTATGGAAGCCCGATGCTATAAATTTCAGGTCGAAATTCGGCTTGACCTCATAATCCGCCGTAAATGCACCGAACATGGTACGGTAACGGTCTTTCTCCTGCCCATCGTATACTATTTGTAAGGCAATAGGGTCTGATATGGTACCGAAATTCGTTTGCCTGAACAGCGGTTGGTAATCATAGTTATTCTGGGAAATATTTCCGATAAAGCTATACGTAAGCTTATCGCTGTATTTATAGGTAACCAAAGCCTGTACATCGGCAAAAATAGGCTTATAGCGGGTCTCGGTTTGCTGGCTGTTTACCAGAAGGCTGTTGTTACGGTAGCGCCCGCCAACCATATAGCTCCATTTTCCATTCTTCGAAGCATTTTCAAGGGTAAGGCTTCCGCCCAAAAAACTGGCTTCAAGTGCAGCGCCAAATGTTTTTGGGTCGCGGTACTTAATATTAAGGACAGACGACATTTTATCTCCAAAACGCGACTGGAACCCACCTGCCGAAAACTCCAGGCTTTCTACCATCGAGGTATTGGGAAAGCTTAAACCTTCCTGCTGGCCCGAGCGCACCAGGAACGGACGGTACACTTCTACATCATTAACATAAATAAGGTTTTCGTCGTAATTACCTCCACGCACATTGTATTGGCTTGTTTCGCTGTAGCCTGAAGCACCTAAACCAAGTTTCACGATACTTTCTACACCACCCGCCATAGACGGTATATTTGCTACATCCTGATATTTAACCTGAATAATGCCTTCACGCCTGCGGTGCCCGTCTTCATCTACTATAATTTCCACTTCCTTCAGCTGTGTACCTGTGGTAAAATTAAACTGCCAGCTCGAACCTGCCGGCATGGCATCTGTCTCCACATAAAGTTCGCCTTTATAGCTCGGGTGGCTGAACCAAACCACTACTTTAGTATTTACAGGCAAGTCCAGCTTATAAAACCCTGTACGGTCGGTTACCGTTTGCTTGCGGCCTTCAGGCCCGTCATAATATACCGTAACACCCTGTAGCGGATTTTGGTCGCTATCAATCGCAAGGCCGTAAATTATAGGTTTTTTTTGTGCAAAAGCGGCACAGGAAAGCAGTAGTATTGTGAGCGTTATAAGCTTATTTATTGTTCTCAACAGGGTTTGTGTTTTGTGTTCTGTAAAAATACGTTTCAAAGGTAGTAGAATTTCCTACATTATCGGTCACTACAATTTTTAATTCATTTTTGCCGTCGTCAGTAATCGCATCACTGAAAAAATACGTAAGGTTGCGCGTTTTATAATCGTAATGCGTAAGCGCCCACTTGCCGTTTATAAAAGCATCATAGGTACCTATCCCCGAAAGGTCATCGCTAATTTTTACCCCCAGGGTATCGCGCTTGCTCAGGTTATCACCCGGTTTAAAGGTAGCGCTGTAGATACGCGGCGGGGTAATATCCTTCATCAGCTTAAACTGCCCGAGCGTTTTCACCTTGGCGGTAAGGCGGCCATCTTCCATCACACTTTCATTGTAATGCAGCTTTTTACCCGCTGTACCCGCTATAAAGGTTTTGGCCAGTTCTTCCCGGCTTAAACCGCTTACATCATACGACACCTGCACGTAGCTGTGCACAGGTACCGTAGGGTGATGCAGGTACAGCATGGAATCCTTCACATCAAAATCCATATAGAAATCTTCATAGAAGGCATTGGCCGGCACAAATACCGAAACGCCACCTTTAGTATAATTATTGTCACTGCCTGCTTTTACCCTGTACGGGGTTACGTGTTTTGGGTCTCCGGTTATGGCCGGCGCAGGGCTGTATTGTATACTGCCGTTCACTACGGTTTTATTACCGTGGTAGTCGCTTATTACTATGCGGTAGTTTTGCACGGTAGAATCCTGCACTACCTCAAACTGCCCGTTACTCTTATTATGTTTCAGCAGTGACAGCGGGTACGGCGTTTGCACAAACAGCCTCTGGAAGCGTTGCCCTGTGTTGTAATAACGCTCGTAGTCGATATAATTATTCACGTAGCGCGACTCGTCAAATGCAAAGGTGTTAAACTCGCAACTGAAATGCGGGCTGCCGTTAAAGAACAGCTCAGCTTTGTAGATACCATTATTAGGTGTACTTCCGGTAGATTTATCGGTAGCATTTACCGCAAAGCCTATTTTACCCCGCGCCTGTATTTTGTCAGCAAGGTATGTACCGTCGTCCAGCTGCTTTATGCTTAGCAATACCGGCGAGCGCGAACCTTCGGCCACAGCATTTTCACTAAGCGGGTATACCATTACACCATATACTAAAGGCAACTTGGTATCCTTCATTTTTTTATCAAGCCCAAACAACAGCGGATTGATAATCATTTCAGTCTTGGTATCGCGAATTTCAAAATGCAGGTGCGGCCCGCCCGAGCCACCGCTGTTACCCGAATAGGCAATTACTTCGCCTTTGGTAACGGTTATCTCACCCGGCTTTGGGAACAATTCTATTTCAAAAGATTTTTTCTCGTATTGCTTTTTACGCACGTACTCCTCTATTTTGGGTGCGTATTTCAGTAAATGCCCATATAAAGTAGTGTAACCATTAAGATGGTCAATGTAAATAGCCGTCCCGTAACCATAAGACGAAACTTTAATACGCGAAATATAGCCATCTGCCGCCGCAAATACGGGATAACCTGTTTTTTGATTGGTACGATAATCCAGCCCCGCATGAAAGTGGTTTGCCCGCAATTCGCCAAAAGTACCCGAGGTATGCAACGCAATATCCATAGGCGCACGGAAGTAATCCTGCGGGTAAGGGTTTTGCGCCGAAACGCTTAGGGTAAAAATATAAAGTAAGGCTACAAAAAATCTCATAGGGCTAAAATAAAAAAACGAAGGCAAAATTTCGCCCAAAATTCGTTAATGTTATAACTATTGCGCCGCTAAAATAGTACCCTCCGATGAAAAAAAAGCGGTTTTTTACGTAAACCTATTGTTTGTAATTAAAGTAATATTAACTTTGTAAAAGATGTAACGAAATATCTGCGGCATGAGTGAATTATCCAAAATAGTTGAATCACTGGAAAATAAACTCGGAATGCTTCAGCAAAAGCTGGTGCAGCTGCAGGCGGCTAACCATGAACTACAGCGTTCGGCTGCCGATGCGAAAGCGCATATGGGCAGGCAACAAGATGAAATTGCTGCATTAAAACAGCAAAACGAATCGCTGAGGATGGCCAATTCGTTACTGGGCAGTGATGAGAGCAAGAGGGAGACGAAACTCAAAATAAATTCATTGATCCGCGAGATCGATTACTGTATAGCCCAACTTTCAGACTGATAAACGTCATGGACGATAAACTGAAGATAAAAATATCGATAGCAGACAGGGTATACCCGCTTACGGTAGACCCGTCGCAGGAGGAAGGCCTCAGGACCGCCTCTAAAAAAATCGATGCCATGATAAAACAGTTCGAAGAAAACTATGCCGTAAGGGATAAACAGGATGTGCTGGCCATGTGCGCACTGCAATTTGCAGCGCTGGCCGAACAGCAGGTTATAGACCGCTCTGCGGAAATAGACGATGCCACCGAAAGGCTGAAGCTGATGGATGAAAAACTTGGGAACCTCCTATAAAATATAGCTTAAGACACGTTCTTTACATAGCAAACAAAACTGCCTGCATTAGTAAATATTTGATAAACTCAACGCCAATTCTTTAAAATGGGCGAATCGCCGCTTCTATGGCATGCTGCCTTTGTCGCAGATCCCTGAACAGCGGGTTAGCCCAAAACTTGTCAATACGAGTTTATACAATTCATCCTGATGCAGGCTTTTTTATATATATACATAAAACCAACATATGGAGATTCTATTATTGATAATTATCGGGATTGTAGGCCTGGGCGCAGGATTTGGTATAGCTAAATACCTTGAAAAGAACAGCTCTACCGGTATACTTGCAGAGGCAAAGAAAGAGGCATCTATCATTGTGAAAGATGCGACCAACCAGGGTGAAACGATTAAGAAAGACAAATTACTGCAGGCTAAAGAAAAGTTCCTGGAACTGAAAGCCGAGCACGAACAGGTTATACTTGGTAAAGACAAAAAGATAGCTGAAGCTGAAAAGCGTACACGCGATAAAGAGTCGCAAATATCAAGCGAACTTGCCAAAAACAAAAAACTAAG
Source organism: Flavobacterium niveum (assembly GCF_055231775.1). Classification (NCBI taxonomy): domain Bacteria; kingdom Pseudomonadati; phylum Bacteroidota; class Flavobacteriia; order Flavobacteriales; family Flavobacteriaceae; genus Flavobacterium; species Flavobacterium niveum. The sequence continues at coordinate 346,254 of NZ_JBUYSX010000005.1, read as the reverse complement.
CGACGAACTGGAGCATAAAGTTGCAGACTACAACAACCGCCTGGAGCATATAGACAAAAAGCAACAGGAAGTAGACAGGCTACACAAAAGCCAGGTAGAACAGCTTGAGGTAATATCAGGCCTATCGGCTGAGGAAGCAAAAAACCAGCTTGTGGAAAGCCTTAAGGCTGAGGCCAAAAGCAGCGCTATGAGCCATATTCAGGACACTATTGAAGAGGCTAAGCTTACTGCACAGCAGGAAGCCAAGAAAATCATTATCAACACCATACAACGTGTAGGTACTGAAGAAGCCGTAGAAAACTGTGTATCGGTATTCAACATAGAGTCTGATGACGTTAAAGGACGTATCATTGGCCGTGAAGGACGTAACATCCGTGCGCTTGAAGCTGCTACCGGCGTAGAAATCATTGTGGACGATACCCCAGAGGCTATCATCCTTTCGTGCTTTGACCCTGTAAGGAGGGAAATTGCGCGCCTTTCACTACACAAACTGGTGACGGACGGACGTATACACCCTGCGCGTATTGAAGAAGTTGTTGCCAAAACTGCCAAGCAGATTGAGGACGAAATTATAGAAGTAGGTAAACGTACCGTTATAGACCTTGGTATCCACGGGCTTCACCCGGAACTTATCAAGATTGTAGGCCGTATGAAATACCGTTCGTCTTACGGACAAAACCTGTTACAGCACAGCCGCGAGGTAGCCAAACTTTGTGGTATTATGGCTGCTGAACTGGGCCTTAACGTGAAACTTGCCAAACGTGCCGGCTTACTACACGATATAGGTAAGGTTCCTGATACTGAAAGCGACCTTCCGCACGCGCTACTGGGTATGCAATGGGCTGAGAAATACGGTGAAAAAGAAGAGGTGTGCAACGCGATTGGTGCCCACCACGACGAAATAGAAATGAAGTCGATGCTGTCGCCAATTGTACAGGTATGTGACGCTATTAGCGGTGCAAGGCCGGGTGCTCGCAGGCAGGTGCTTGACTCGTACATACAGCGCCTTAAAGACCTTGAAGATATCGCTTACGGTTTCCAGGGTGTGAAGAGCGCTTATGCGATACAGGCAGGTCGTGAGCTTCGTGTAATAGTAGAAAGCGAAAAAGTAACCGACGATATGGCGGCTAACCTTTCGTTTGAAATATCTCACAAAATACAAACCGAAATGACCTATCCGGGCCAGGTAAAAATTACCGTAATCCGTGAAACAAGGGCGGTGAATATTGCTAAGTAACCGGTTATATGGTTATTTGTTAATTCGGTTATTCGATATAAAGGCTGCAGTTTTGCAGCCTTTTTTATTGCTTTATATTTTCTCGAATTATACTTTCTCTCGCAAAGGAGCTGCTTTTTTGAGTAGATATCATACCACTATTTTTATAGCAGGTTTCATCTCGCAAAGACGCCAAGGCGCAAAGTTTTTAACCCTATAAAGCGTGGCAAATCTTAGCGCCTTGGCGTCTTTGCGCGAAATAGCATACAAAAAAAGCCCTCTTTGGGCTTTTCTGAATCTATAGATATTTATTACGTTTTAAGCTTCTTCTTCTTGGCAGCAGGGAACAAAACATTGTTCAGGATAAGCCTGTAGCCCGGTGAGTTCGGGTGCAGGTCGAGCACTGTAGGGGCATCCCCTACCCTATGCTGGTAATCTTCAGGATCGTGTCCGCCAAAGAAGGTAAACATCCCCTTGCCTTTAGTGCCGTGTATGTAGCGTGCTTCGCCATTCTGCTTGCATTCGCCCATAACAAGAATATTAGATTTCACAAGGTCACCCACAAAAGCAGTGGTTTGCCCCATAAAGCCTTTTACCAATTGGGTATGGTTTTGGCACAGCATGCTTGGAATCGGGTCCCACTTGGCCGAATATTCCATCAGGGTGAAATAATCATTATCAGGCAAGATATTTCGTTTGGTAGTAGTATCGATATCCGAGAACTCGTACACCACAGGATTGCGTTCCAACACAAAATCCTTAAAGGCAAAAGTACTGTTGTAGTCAATACGCGACTGGTAGTTGGCATCGCTTGGGTCACCGTCAAACATCGGTTCGCATATATCCGTACCTTCCGCCGAAAGCGCAATATCAAAACTATCCGTAGCCGAACACATGGCAAACATAAAGCCGCCGCTAATTACAAAATCACGTATTTTTTTGGCCACAGCCAGCTTCTCCTGCGAAACCTTATTGTAACCTAATTTTGCAGCCAGCTTCTCAGCGTCCTGCTTTTGTTCTATATACCAGGGCGCATTGCGGTATGCCCCAAAGAATTTACCGTATTGCCCTGTAAAATCCTCATGGTGCAGGTGTAGCCAGTCATACAACAGCAGGCCATCGCCCAGCACTTCCTCATCATATATCGGCGTAAACGGTATCTCCGCATACGTAAGCACAAGCGTTACGGCATCGTCCCAAGGCTGCTTGCCCGGTGGTGTGTATACGGCCACTTTAGGTGCTTTTTCCAGCAGCACGTTTTCCATGTTTTGAGACGGGCTGCTTATTTCATCGAGTATACTGTTAGCCTGTCCATCGCTGAGTACTTCAAAGCTTACACCGCGAATCTGGCACTCTTTACGTATTTCAGAAGCATCAGGCAGCAGGAACGAGCCACCACGATAGTTCAGCAGCCAGTTGGCTTTATAGTTTTTAGAAAGTACCCAGTAGGTAATACCGTAGGCTTTGAGGTGGTTTTTTTGAGAGGTTTCGTCCATTGGCACCAGTATCATAGAGGCTTTTGCCCCAAATGACAACAGCAATACCAGCACGAAACATATTTTCCTGAAATTCATTACAAACAACTTTACTCCAAAGATAACGAATAAAAGGCAGATTAGATTGTAGGAGGTTTGGATTATTAGATTTGTTAGAACGTTAGATTTTTGGATTTTAAGAATATCAGAAAGCATGCGTAGTTTCCAATTTTCTAAAAATCTAAAAATCTAACAATCCAATAATCTAAAAAAATCAAATCTTCATTTTCACCTGGCTATCGTGCAGCAGGTATAGCTTTGCACACGCACGGGCATCGCTCAGGGCTTCGTGGTGGTTCAGTGCTATGTTGTTACGGTCGCAGCAGTATTGCAGATTGGCTTTAGGGTAACCTTTAGCGCGGTAAATTTTTACGGTACATTCCCATCGGTTGGCAATTTCAAGCTCGTCATAATGCAAGCCGTAATACGCCATGGTTTTAGACAATACACTACGGTCAAAACTTTCGTTATGAGCAACGATTTTTCTGCCAAAAAGCCGCTTCTGTATCTCCGGGAACAGCGTATCGAATGTAGGCACATTAAGAGTATCGTATGGTTTTATGCCATGCACCATAATGTTACGCGACCAATATTCATTATCGGGCGGCTGAATCAGGGTATGGTATTCTTCGGTAATAATACTGTCCTCTACTGTAATAATACCCACGGCACAGGCACTGTGGCCGTACCCGGTAGCGGTTTCAAAGTCTATTGCGGTAAAGTTCATGACTGTATTTTTACATTAGCCTCAACGTAGTTTCATTGTGAAGAACGAAGCAATCTCATCACTATAAAGTTATTTATGAGATTGCTTCGTCGTTCCTCCTCGCAATGACAGTACGCAAGGTATCGGGAGTTCCCTTATTTTATTGAACTAATGATGTCGTGCTTCGTAATGATGTGGTACCTGCCCTCTTCCAGTTCTACCAGTACAGCCTGGTTGTCTTTGGTAAACAGCTTTGAGATTTCATCTACCGAAGTACCTGATTTAACTACCGGATACGGTTTGCCCATTACATCCTTAATAGGTTTATCAGCGATGTCCTTATCCTCAATATAACTACGGAACAGGTCGGTTTCATCCACAGACCCAACAAAACCATCGACATCTACCACCGGTATCTGCGATATTTTGTACTTCCGCAGGCGGTCTATGGCGTGGCTTACCAGCTCTTCGGTGCGCACGGTTACCAGCGGCTTATCCGAATGGTCTTTAATAAGGTCTTCAGCCTTGGTTATTTCATCGTCAAGATAACCGCGTTCGCGCATCCAATCGTCGTTAAACATCTTGCCTACGTAACGGCTGCCACTGTCATGGAACAATACCACAACCACATCTTCGGGTTTAAAATGCTCTTTTAGCTGCAGCACGCCTTTCATGGCAGCACCTGCTGAGTTGCCTACAAAAATACCTTCCTCAAGTGCCAGCTTACGGGTATATACCGCAGCATCCTTGTCGGTTACTTTTGTGAAGCCGTCAATCAGGCTAAAATCAACGTTCTTTGGCAAAATGTCTTCACCTATACCTTCTGTAACATACGAGTAGATTTCGTTTTCATCGAAAATACCGGTTTCGTGGTACTTTTTAAACACTGAACCATAGGTATCTATACCCCAAATCTTTACATTCGGGTTGTTTTCTTTAAGGTATTTCGCTACACCGGAGATAGTACCACCGGTACCCACACCCACTACAAAATGCGTAATCTTGCCTTCAGTTTGTTCCCAGATTTCAGGGCCGGTTTGCTCATAGTGTGCCACTGTATTGCTAAGGTTATCGTACTGGTTTACGTACCATGAGTTAGGCGTTTCCTCAGCAAGACGCTTTGATACGGAGTAATACGAACGCGGGTCGGTAGGCTCCACATCGGTAGGGCAAACCACCACACGGGCACCAACGGCGCGCAGTATGTCCATTTTTTCCTTGCTCTGCTTGTCTGATATTACACATACAAGCTTATACCCTTTTACTATAGCACCCAGTGCAAGGCCCATACCAGTATTACCTGATGTACCTTCTATAATGGTCCCACCCGGTTTCAGGCGGCCATCGGCTTCGGCATCCTCTATCATTTTTACGGCCATACGGTCTTTTACCGAGTTGCCGGGGTTAAAAGTTTCTACTTTAGCCAGTACCAAGGCATCGATTTCCTTAGCCAGCTTGTTTATTTTTACCAAAGGAGTGTTACCAATGGTTTGCAGTATATTTTCAGCGTATTTCATATCAGTTGAATATGGCACAAAGATACGTTTATTTGTGAAATTGTTTTACGAGAAGAAATCCCAGATGACGCCAAAACGCACGGTGAAATCACGGTAAGGGTAGTTTGGCGCAGAATAAAAAGTAGGGCTGCTAAATGAGGAATTAAAATGTTCCGCACGGAGAAACACCCTAAACTCCTGGATTTTTGCATTTATGAAAAAATCCATCAACGGGAAACCACCAAACTTGCGTTTATCCTGCGAATAAAACTCACCCATTATAGGGTTGTAGTCGTTGCCATAATATTTTGTGAAGTACTGGAACGTAAAACCAGTTTGTATTTGCAATGCCCTTTTAAACCATCTGTCTGTGTAGTACAGTGTATTTCGTGTTACGAAAGAAGGCACATTAAGCACGTTACTTTCTTGTTGCACATTTTGGTACAATACCGTGTTATCAAGCCCAAGCTTCCAAAAACGGATATCCTTATGCGCCTTTACTGACAGGTAATTAATGGTTTTATCATACTGCACAGGCTTTACATACAGTGTATCAAAATAATTGGCTGTGTCTTCGCTTTCAAATGTATTAGCAAAGTAAAGATGGTCTTGTAATATAGAATACTGTACTGAAGCATCGAGCCATTTGGTTTTTGCTTCAAACTCAAAGCTGTTTATTTTTTCGTTCTTAAACGTATTGCTCCAGTTATACTCCTTGTAATCGCTTTGGTACAGCTGGTAATTCAGGTCGGGTAGCTTGTTCATATTCTGGTAGCGTGCCGAAACCTGGTTTTTATCGTCAAACTTATACGATGCCTGCAGGTCGATATTAGCCAACGACTGGTCTGTAATACTGTTTGAAATTAGTGCAGTACCTTTCCAGTTATTTTTTTGGTAACTATACTTAGCACCATAAGTATCTATACGGTCATTAAGTGCATTTGGCACTTCTACAGAAAAGTCGTTTTGCAGGATTATAGAATTGTAATAGTAATTATAGGTATAATCTTCTACGTAAAATTCTATATCGCCAATGGTTTCATTAGAGTACGCCGCACCAACCATATTGTACATGCGGTTATACCTGGTCTTGTTATTTGCCGATGTGGTATATGCATCACCGTACTTATCACTGAGTGTGGGCTGCTTAAACTCGAAAAATTTATCCTCGTAGTTAAAACGGTGGTGTACTACAATACTATTTGGGTTGCTTTTACTAAGACGGAACTCGTGGTCTATGAAAAAGCGCTTGCCTTTAAGCATGGAGCTTGCATCGGTAAAGTATACCTCAAGGCGTTCGCGCTCCGATGATGTCTGGTCACCGCCTTCAAATACACCGGTATCAATAATACCGCCATTTTCTTCATTTGAGAAATCCTGGCCGGTAAAGTGGAATTTAAGCATATAGCGGTTACCTTCCGTATTATAGCTGCCACCTATTTTAAAAACACCATTACTGGAAATAGAATTGATGTACTTACCTATAGACCGAAGGCCTTTATATCCCACAAAAAGGTTCAGTTTTTCAGATGTGTTTACCGTAAACAATGCATCAAGTATTTGCCCCTGCGACTGTGTGGAGCGGTACATTAAATCCGAATACGGTGTGGGTACATTATAGTACTTTATATCTTCAACTTCTGCATACGCAAAATGTTTGGCTTTAAAGCCAAAACCCGGGAAAGGGTCGAATTTAGTTAGCCCAAAATCAAGGGTATTGTATGCCTGCCCGTCATTAGCTAACGGCAACAACCCGAAATTATCTTTACGCAGATAGTTTGTAGTATATTCCTTTTCTATGGTAAGGGTGGTATCTACAAGAATAGTATCACGCTCAAGCGTTACTATTTTGTACATATCTATAGTGGCTATAGTATCTGCCGGAGCAAGTTGTCCGTCTGCATCGGGTGTTTTTTTATCGGCAGAGGTATCGCGCTTTATATTCATGTTCTTTGCCCTCGTAAGGCCCTGCTGCGAAAGCATTACCAACGGAAACAGTAACAGTATAAGCAAAAGCTGTTTTTTAAACATATATCGGGTATATGGAGAATATAACGGCAAAGATACTTTTTTAATATAAAAATAAGCTATTTATATAATGCGAAAAAGGCTGCCCAATGGGCAGCCTTTAATCTATTGAACAAACAGTAATTACTCTGCTGGAGTAAATATTGTTGTAGTGTCAAACTCAACATTGAAGAATGCCTGATCGAAAGTAACCGTTATAACACCGGTTTCAAAATCATAGGTACCCTCACCTTCACCAGTATCGCCACTGGCGTTAGTACCTTCCATTACTACACTACCATCACAATTTATAGTGATTAGCCCCGGATATATATAACCGGCATAAGATGTGTTATCAGCAAGTACTGCAGGAAGTGTTCCCCACATTGAATTGCTTGTAAAAGAGTTAATACCTACAATTTCAGATGCACGTGTTAAAACAGCATCAAATTCAACAGTAGTACCATAACCTGTAGCCTGGGCAGTATAGTTACCTTCAGCTTCTATAATACAACCCCTGAATATAAATACGTTAGCATCTACACTTTGGTCGTTGTAAGAATCAGCATCCTGTACAGAAACAAGTGTAAGTGCAATCATGCGTTGTTCCGTTTCAGGAAGGTTAGCATAATTAGCAGTTACTTTAACCTCACCTACATACTCACCTGCAGGTATTACCATTACAGGGTCTATAGTATACTGGTCTGGTGTTGCAGTACTAAGCAGTTCTTCAACCTGTACTACAAAAGTACGGTCATAGTCAACTTTATTTGTAACCCCTACTTCTACATAAGCTACATTTTCTGCAGCATCTTCAAAAGCAGGCAGGTTAACAATTTCCTGGTTAAAACCGGCATAAGAATAGCTTGAAACCAAGGTTTCGTTTTCAAAAGACTCACAGCTTGCAAGGGAAACAATCGCTAATGCAAACAAAAAAGACTTTATAAAATATTGTTTCATAATAATAAGCTTTTTTTATTAATAACCAGGGTTTTGCTGATCCTGAATATTAGGGTTAGAGATTATCTCAAGATTAGGGATTGGCATTGTAAACCTGTAATCAGTAGAACTAAGTGTACAAGAACCATATGGCTCACAATCCTTAAGGTAACGGTCTACGTTTTTACCGGTTACAGGACCAAGACGCTTAAGGTCAAGGTAACGGAAGCCCATAAATGCAAGCTCTTTCCTTCTTTCATCAAGGATGATAGAAAATGCTTCCTGTTGCGAGCTACCCATACTTACTGCAGTATTTATACCGGTACGGAAATTACGAAGCCTCCTTATCCAGTAGGCAGCAGAATTAACAGTGTTTCCGTTATAGTTACCTACACCGGCAAGGGCTTCTGCCCTAAGCAGTATAAGTTCACCTATTGTAAATATTTTAACGTCGTTAAGTAGTGCCTCACCCTGAACTTCATTACCCGGATATTTATTCACTACAAGTACATCATTATTCCTGTAAGTGCTTTGCGAAGCTATAGCCAGCTGCGCAGGACTCATTATAAGAGATGTTTCATCTATAAGAGCATTTGGTTGTATCCTGATATCTGTACTTCCGTAAGAGTTATAAAGCGCACGGCCAACTTCAAAGAACGGTGCACCATCTATATTACTACTTTGAGAGTTCCAGTAGCCACCAATCTGCGCATCGCCAAATACACGTGCAATTTTAAATATCATTTCTTCTGAAGATGTTTCCTCTAACTGGCCTATATAGCCATCAACTGTATTTTGAAGCGTATATGGAGCAGAACCCATAGGTAAGTCCGTAACAACATCTAAAGCTTCCTGATATTTTTTACGGTATACAAGCTCGCGTACTTTTAGTGCTAAAAGGAAATCCTCAGACACATAATACGTACTTTCAAGCACCGGATTTGGTGAAGCATCATAAATATCAAGAGCTTTCTGTATGTCTGAATCTACAAGTGCATAGATTTTATCATTAGTTACCCTTGGTAAAAACGTACTGTAATCATCAGCAGGTACAAAATCAAGCAGCATTACGCCAAGTGCACTGTCGTCAGCAGGATCTGTAGAGAACCAGCTTACAAGATCTACATAAGCATATGCCCTAAGGCCGTATAACTGTGCCCAAATATTGTCGTAACGGGTTGTTACATCAAGTTTTTCGTTTATTTCATCTTGAGAGGCATCAGGACCAGACTCTTCCCAGTAATACGGATTGTTATCCTTAAAATTCTGGGCAGCTACCATAAGGCGGTTAGCAAAGTTAATAAGCAAATAGTTCCTTTGCCATATAGCCTGTGGTGCATCAGAACCTGCGTTCAGGTTAAAGTTATAAACACCACTAATAAGGCCCTGGCCACCATTCTGTATACCTATTGAAGTTTCATCAGTAAAAATTGAGGTAAACTCAATTTCTGCATCAGTACCGAAAACTGCATAAACACCGTTAAGGCCGCTTTCAAGATTATCAATAGAAGTATAAACATCATCAGGATTAGTAACCTCTCCCGGCTGAGCAATGTTATAAGCATCATCACACGATGCTAAAAGCCCTAAAAGAGCTAAAGCTGTTAATAAAAATTTATTTTTTCTCATAGTAATGTTTTTTTTAGAATTGAACCTCAAGGCCTAACGACAGCATTTTTGGAGTAGGATACTGTGATTGGTCTGAACCACGGTTACTTTCCGCATCATAACCTCTCCACTTTGTCCATGTGTAAAGGTTTTCTGCTTGTCCATAAGCCCTGATAGCGCTAAATGGAGTTTTGGCAAGAAGTTCTTTGCTGAAGCTGTAACCTACACTAAGGTAACGAAGCCTTACGTAAGAAGCATCAATAAGGAACCTGTCTGAATAACCATCCCAAGACCTGTTAGTTGCATAAAGGCCCGGTACATTAGTTACACGGTTTTCAGGAGTCCAGTAATTATTAATATCTGTAGATTTATTAAACAGGTTAATATCTGTAGGGTCCATTAGGTTAGACCAGTCCCAGTCAAACCTGTAAAGGTCTGCTACGTAAGTAAACATTGCGTTAGCAAAGAAGCCTTTGTACTGAACGTCAAAACCAAAACTTCCCTGATATTTAGGCAACGATGATTTGTTTGTCCACTGGCGGTCTGCCTGCGATGGGTTTTCTGTAAGGTTACCATCTTTGTCATAAAACAACAGGTTACCGTTAGCAGGGTTAACACCGGCATATTTAATTACATAGTATTCATTGATAAGGCCACCTTCCTTCATTGCAGAAAGTGAGTTACCATCCCATATTACACCACTTGGAGGTGTAAGGTCTAACAGTTTGTTTTTGTTGTAAGAACCGTTAAAGTTTAACGTCAACAAGAAATCGTTAGTACTGATAACGTCATAACCTAACTGAAGTTCAACACCCCTGTTGTAAAGTGAACCGAAGTTACCGGCAATACTGTTAGAACCGTTTACAGCAGAGATACCTTTATCCTGGTAAAGATCTACCGTCCTTTTTTCGTACACGTCGAATACACCACGAAGCCTCCTGTTAAGCAATTCAAAATCTACGCCGAAGTCAAGCTGTTTAACCGTTTCCCATTGAAGGTTAGGACCTGCAAGTGAAGTAAGGGTATACGCCTGGCTGTTGTTGTAACCAGAACTAATGTTGTAAATAAACTTAGTAAGCGAGTTACCTATGTAAAGGCCAGAACCTGTAACATCCTGGTTACCTGTAGTACCGTAAGAACCACGAACTTTAAGCGCATTAAACACGCTCTCTTTCATAAAGTCCTCCTGGTCTACATTCCAGCGGCCGGCTATAGAGTAAAAAGTACCCCACCTGTTTTCTCCTGTAAACCTGAATGAAGCATCCCTCCTTATTGTTGCAGAAACACCATATTTCTCTTTGTAGTCATAATCTGCCGAAGCAAAGTAAGAGAACAAACCAGATTCACTTTTAGATGAACCCACTTCAGGAACATAGTATGTGTTATCTGACTGGAAGCCAATATAACCATTACCTGTACCAGGATGAGAGAACACAGGATCTAAACCGTTTTGTGTAGCAGAGAAACCTTTGTAGTGTGCTTTAAGATATTCTGTAAACGCACTGAAATCAATGCTGTGGTTACCGAAACGCTTAGAGTATGAAATGTTAGTAGTAGTAGTCATAGACACACTCCTTACGTAGCTTTCAGTCTGAAAACCACCCACCTGGTCACCTATGCTAAAGTAATAAGAGTTAAAACTCTCAGGATCTTGCCATGTAAGGCCTGTAGTATTTACATAATCAAGACCAAACTGTGTGCCTACAGAAAGATCATCTGTAATTTTATAGTTAGCCTTACCCTGCCCTATACCTTTAACCTCTTCTACCTGGTTTTTAAAATACCTTAGCTTATCCATTAGATAAAGCGGGGTTTTTTCAAGAGATAAAGCCTGGTTCCTCGCAAGATCAAAACCACTTGTGTAATCACCAGGGGTAATGTAAGGCGCTGCCTGAATGGCACCGATTACAAAGTTCTGGTTTATACCACCTGTACCAAGGCTGGTAACAGTGTTAGAAACTGAGTAGTTAGCTGTAAAAGTAGTAGAGAAGGTAAATTTACCATCGTTGCTTTTACCATCAAGGTTACTCCTGAAGTTAAACCTCCTAAGGTCAGAACCTTTAAGGATACCTTCCTGGTCAAGGAAAGCTAAAGAGGTAAACGAAGAAAGGTTTTTAGAACCTGCAGAAATATTCAGGGTGTGGTTTTGAGAAACACCAGTCCTGTAAAAATAATCTTTCCAGTCATAGTTAGCAGATGCTGCAATTTCCGCATCTGTCATAGGACGAGCTGTCTCAGTACCGGTAGCACCTGTATAAGCAGCACCACGACCTGCACCGTAAGTCCTTTGAAGCTCAAGCAACTGCTGGCCACTCATGGTGTTGTAACGGTTTTTCTGCATTTCAGAGAAACCTGTTATACCGCTATATTTAACCGTCATTTTAGAGTCATAAGACCCCCTTTTGGTTTTTACAACGATAACACCGTTAGCACCCCTGTTACCGTAAATAGCAGTAGCACCGGCATCTTTAAGTACAGTAGCACTTTCAATATCAGCAGGGTTAATACTCCTGAAGTTATCTCCGGTTTGCGGTACACCATCTATTACATATAACGGCTCTATGTTACCGTTAATAGAACCCGCACCCCTAAGGATTACCGTAGTATTGTTAGAACCCGGCTGACCCGATCCTGAAGCAATGTTAAGACCCGGAACCTGGCCCTGAAGGGTTTGCACAAACGAAGCGTTCGGGCGGCCTTCAATGGTTTTAGACGTTACTACTGCAGCAGCAGTAGCATTCTTAGGCCTTGACATGGTCCTGTAGCTGTCTACAACCACATCCTTAAGCACAGTACCTTCCTCAAGCTGTACATCTATTGTAGAAGAATTACCCACAGTAATCACCTGTGTAGTAAAACCTACAAAAGAGAAAACAAGCTTTTGGCCCGGAGCAGCACTAATAGAGTACTTACCATCAAGGTCTGTCTGAACACCTGGCGCCTTGCCCTCAACCATAACAGTTGCATTAGGTAATCCCAATCCCTGGGCATCATTAACTGTACCCGTAATGGTTTTTTCCTGGGCAAAGGTTAACTGAATGCAAAACGCCATTAAAAGCGTAAAAATCCAAGTAAACTTTGATTTCATATTTAAATTAAATTTGAGTTAGTTAAGCTGCAAAGCTAAAAATTTATTTTTATATAACAAAGTTTTAACATTGCATATTCCTTGATTAAAAACACGATTTTTTTTAATGTAAGCAATAAATCCACAACATATTTACGTCTATAACCTCCATATTTATATATTTTTAAAAAAAACGTCAGCTACAAAGAGCTGACGTTTATAATTACATATATAAGATGTAGATTATCTAAAAAGGTTGCGTAACTGCTAATTATTTAACAATAATTTTTTTAACAAATTCGTTACCACCACTAAATACTTTCACAAAATACACTCCGGCCGTTAGCTGGCTTATATTAGCAGTAGCAGCATTAGAACTTATTGCTTTGCGTAGTACTTCACGGCCTTGTATGTCAAAAATAGCCATTGAAGCATTAGCACCAAAATCGCCTGTAGCAAGTGATACGTTTACCACATCTTGCGCAGGGTTTGGCCATACTGTAATATTTTTATCCATATACTCCTTAACACCATTAGTACCGCCTATACCAGTTATAATAAGGGTATAATCCTGCGCCTGGGCACCATAAAGCGATGCTTTGTGAGATACTGTAACAACATAAGTACCTATACCAGGGTTTGGTATCCATATTTTCTCTATGTTATCTACTTTATTGTCTCCTGTAGTAACTGTAGGATTCACTAAAGTACCGGTTAGCTTCCATGGATAATATATTTCGCCGGTTTCTAAATTTTCCAGCCTAAGGTCAAGGTCGTTTACCAAAAGATCCTGCGCATTGTTTAGCAAAGCATCAGGATTATTTGTATTGTTATTTTCAGCAGCAGGCCTGTCTGTCCATGATATGGTAGCTTCAAGCGGATTTTCACCGTTAGACACTACTTCAAATGTATACTGGTCACCGTTTTCTAAAGATGTTTCTTCAAACACTTGCGATTCCGAACCTTCATTTTGGATTATAAGGGCAGCTTTGTATGCATTAGCAAGCCCCCAGCCCGTCATATGGTCCGGTCCGTCATTTGGTCCGGCCTCATCTGCCGTGTGCGCCAGCAAGCCCCTTACAGAAGCAGAGCGTAACAGGTTTAAAATATCAATATCATCTGAAGGATGCATATCAGAATACAATTGCTGTAACAATACTATAACCCCAGTTATACCCGGCGCAGCCATTGAAGTACCACTAAGGTTTCCGTAAGCCGTATTGTTGCTACTCACAGAAGAAAGCACGTTTACACCTTTTGTAGCGATATCCGGTTTAATACGCATATCGTCAGTAGGGCCATAGTTAGAAAAACCAGCAATTTGTACTGAGTTATGGTCAACGTAAGTATCTACCTGGTTTACCGCAGCAACCGTAATAACGTTTTTAGCCACACCCAAGCCAGACAACAGGTCGTTACCCCCTTTATCGGGGTTAATACCGTTATTCCTATCATTACCTGCTGCAATTACCGGCTGGTAGTACGGGTTATTAAACGTAACCTGATCAACATCATGGGCTTCATAGTTATACCTTCCGAATGGATATACAGCCCCGTTTAACACTTCAGCCTTTAACCCGTAAGAGTGGTTTGAGGCACAGATATTATCTGCAGCAGAAGTCATTTCAGCGATATCACCGTTCCAATCATAATCCCATATTGAAGCACTGTAAGCAAGACCCCTTGCCTGGGTGTTTCCTGAACCGGAACCTATTATAGTACCACTTACGTGCGTATTGTGCTCAGACAATTCGCTACCGGCATCTTTAACCGAAAGCCTGCCCCCGAAAGTAATATGGGTAGAGCGTGCATGTAGTTCATCCCACACACCGGCAAGCATCTGGCTACCGTCAAGGTCAAAGCCCATATTAGCACTTGAATAAAGAAGGTTAGCCCTTGAGGTAATAGCAGAACCTACATTGTATGTCTGGTAATATTTAGGCTCACCGCCCGGCATAATGCCTACAAGCTCTGCGTGTACACCGTTTTCCTCTATTTTCAGTGGCCAGCCTTTTATGGCAGCCATCTGTATTGCTTTTTCTTTTTGCAGAACAGAACGGTTGTAAAAAACCTTAGCAAGAGAGTCGTTAATTGCCAGCCTGGCAGGGTCTTTACGCTGTCCGTAAGCAACGGTACCTAAACACGCAAAACCAAACACCAGGACAACCCTCAGCGTATTTTTTTTCATGATAGTTTTAATAAAAAATTAATAATTGTAAACCTCTTAGCACCGCAAATATCTTTAAAAAAAATGTTAAGGCGGTAAAAAGAATAGCAAAAATAGCAATTATAACAAATTAAACTTCAAGAATTTAAATTTTAACTTTCAGGAAGTTATATTTGCGGAGTTACAATTCCTAAACAAAATCGTTATAATGCTTTTACTTAAACACTCTGTATACCAGGTTGAAACAGGAACAGACGAAGCCGGGCGCGGCTGCCTTGCAGGTCCCGTTACCGCAGCCGCTGTAATACTGCCTGACGATTTTGAAATGGAAGAACTGAACGACTCTAAACTACTTACGGAAAAAACGAGGAAACGGTTGCGTCCTATTATAGAAGAAAAAGCGATTTGCTATCACGTAGTACACCTGGGTCCTGAAGTTATAGATGAAATAAATATACTGAACGCCTCTATACGTGCCATGCAGCAATGCATAGAAAACCTTACCCCCGTACCGGAATATATTATTGTAGACGGCAACCGTTTTAAAGCCGTAGGCAACATACCGCACAGCTGCATTGTAAAAGGCGACAGCAAATACCTGAGCATAGCAGCAGCATCGGTACTGGCAAAAACGTATAGGGATGAATACATGGAGCGCCTGCATGAGGAATACCCTATGTACAACTGGAAACAGAACAAAGGCTACCCTACCGCAGCACACCGTGAAGCCATAAGGCAATTCGGCCCTACACCACACCACCGCATGTCATTCCAGTTACTGCCTGCACAGTTGGAAATGGATTTCGGATTGTAAAATTATTCTACCGGAACTACAGCATCTGAAGCAACTACAACCTCTGCTTCAAAAAGCTGTGAAAAGTATTTGAGTATCTTTTCACGCACTTCTGCTTCGTCTACTTCGCGGTTCAGTTCAGCATGCATAGAAGTAACGGCTTTGCCGCGTATACCACATGGGATGATATTATCAAAATAACCGAGGTTAGCATTTACATTCAGCGCAAAACCGTGCATGGTTACCCATCGTGATGCACGCACCCCCATAGCACATATTTTGCGGGCAAAGGGCGTACCCACGTCCAGCCACACACCGGTTTCGCCTTCGCTGCGTACACCGTTAATACCATAATCAGCCAAAACCATAATCATGGTTTCCTCCATAAGGCGCAGGTATTTGTGTATGTCGGTAAAAAAGTTCTCCAAATCGAGTATCGGGTAGCCTACAATTTGCCCGGGACCGTGGTAGGTAATATCCCCTCCCCTGTTTACCTTGTAATATTTGGCACCTTTTTCCTCAAGCTGTTTTTCATTGATAAGCAGGTTACTGAAATCGCCGCTTTTACCCAACGTATACACATGCGGATGCTCCACTAACAGTAAATAGTTTGGCGTTTCGGTTTCAGTACCTTCCCTCCTGTTTATTATTTTAACATCCAGGGTCTTCTGGAAAAGTTCTTCCTGGTATTCCCACGTATCTTTATAATCCTTTTCACCTAAATCCTGCACAAATATTTTCCTGTTCATGGTATACAGACTAATGTTTTACAGTACAAATTTACGAACATATTCTCAAAATTGTTCACCTGTATGCAAGCTAATAAAGTAAGCGATTTGCAAATTGCTTATTCATTAACATTCACTATCTTTGCAGCCTTAAAAACACTATTAATTTAATATATCATGCAGCTTTCAGAACAGGAAATCATCCGCAGAGAAAAACTGGACACGCTGAGGAACCTCGGCATTGAACCCTATCCCGCAAACCTTTTTCCGGTAGATACTACAAGTAAACAGGTTAAGGAAGATTTTTCTGAAGGTAAACAGGTGGTACTTGCCGGCCGTGTTATGAGCATGCGTATACAGGGTAAAGCCTCGTTTGCAGAGCTACAGGACAGCGAAGGCCGTATACAGATATACATTAACCGCGACGAAATTTGCCCCGGCGAAGACAAAACCCTTTATAACGATATATTTAAAAAACTGATTGACCTTGGCGACTTCATAGGCGTTGAGGGCAAACTGTTTACCACACAGGTAGGCGAAAAATCAGTTTGGGTAACCAATTTTACCTTGCTGAGCAAAACGCTGCGCCCGCTTCCGCTGCCTAAAACGGATGCCGAAGGTAATACGTTTGACGGCTTTACCGACCCAGAGCTGCGTTACCGCCAACGCTACGTAGACCTTGTGGTAAACCCTCAGGTGAAAGAGGTGTTTGTAAAACGCACCAAGCTGTTTAACGCCATGCGTAACTTCTTTAACGACAAAGGTTACTTTGAAGTGGAGACCCCTATCCTGCAATCTATTCCGGGTGGGGCAAGCGCCAGGCCGTTCATTACGCACCACAACTCGCTGGACATTCCGCTGTACATGCGTATTGCCAATGAGCTGTACCTGAAACGCCTTATTGTAGGTGGTTTTGACGGTGTGTACGAGTTTAGTAAAAATTTCCGTAACGAGGGTATGGACCGCACCCACAACCCTGAGTTTACGGCCATGGAAATATATGTAGCCTACAAAGACTACAACTGGATGATGGAGTTTACCGAAAACCTGCTGGAGCACTGTGCTACTGCGGTTAACGGTACTACCGAAGCTACTTTTGGCGAGCATAAAGTAAACTTTAAAGCGCCATATGCCCGCGTAACCATGACGGATGCTATTAAGCAATTCACAGGTTTTGACATTACAGGCAAAACCGAAGCTGAACTGTTTGAAGCTGCACGTGGTATGGGCATAGCCGTAGATGAAACTATGGGTAAAGGCAAGCTTATCGACGAAATATTCGGGGAGAAATGCGAAGGCAACTTTATTCAGCCTACGTTTATTACTGACTACCCTATCGAGATGAGCCCGCTGTGTAAAAAACACCGCGAAAACCCTGAGCTTACGGAGCGTTTTGAGCTTATGGTATGCGGTAAGGAGATTGCCAACGCCTACAGCGAGCTGAACGACCCTATAGACCAGCGTGAGCGTTTTGAAGCCCAGCTGAAGCTTAGCGAGCGTGGCGACGTAGAGGCAGCCCAGTTTATAGATAACGACTTCCTGCGTGCGCTGGAGTACGGTATGCCGCCTACATCGGGCCTTGGTATCGGTATGGACAGGCTAATTATGTTCCTTACCAATAACCCAAGCATACAGGAAGTACTGTTCTTCCCGCAAATGCGCCCGGAGAAAAAAGGCCCTGAACTTACCGAAGATGAAAAAGCCGTAGCCGAACTGCTTAAAGCTGCCGGGCAACTTGCCCTTGATGCGCTTAAAACCCAGGCCAACCTAAGCGGCAAAAAATGGGATGCTGCCATGAAAGGACTTGCCAAACATGGGCTTGTAAAAGTGGTAGTAGACGGAGACACCAAAACCGCAGAATACAAAGGATAATTTTTATCCTCTTTATAAACTAAAAAAGGTTCGGCAATGCCGAACCTTTTTTAGTATCTGTTATTATATTATTGCTTAATTAGCTTTTGTGTTGTGGTGCCTTTTGCTGTACTCACTTTTACAAAGTACACACCTACCGCCCTTGACGAAAGGTTAATTGTAGCCCTGTTAAGGTTTACAATATCTGACTGCAGCAGCCTGCCCTGTACATCGTAAAGCTGTACTGAGCTGATTTGGCCTTCGGCACTTATGGTAACCTCTGTAGTTGCAGGGTTAGGATATACCTTAACGCTGGCATCTTGGTTTACTTCATCTACACCGGCAATACCAAATACGGTTGTTGCGGCATTAGTCTGCTGTGGAAGCGCATAGTCGTAGAAAATACGTGCCTGGCCACTTACCTGGCTGTTCACCGCAAGGTTACCCCTGGTTTTCAGCTTAAACAATATATCGCCATGCCCGTTTCCGGCAGCTACGTTAGCACCATCCATTAAAAACTTGATGCTGTTGTTGCTTATCCTTGCCGTAGCATCGTGCGATGTATTCATTACTTCAAGGGTACTGATGTCAAACTGTGTAGGGTCTATATCCTGGGTTACTACCACATTTTCAGCTGCAGTGCTGCCGGTATTGGTAAAATAAATATGGTAATGCAGGTATTCGCCTATATAATCAGATGACAGTGTTTCGCCCTCCAGGCATTGTATAAAGTTATCCTGGTAAGCGTTTTCCACCTGCTGGTCCAATACAAAACTGTTATCATCAGGCAACTGGTCCAGGTATTGGGTTATTGTTGCCGTAAACGGAATGTCATCACCCACATACACCGGAGTACCAGAACCTGAATTATTCAGGGTAAGCGTCATGGTTATTTGTCGGCTTTCAAAAGGCTTCAGGTCGTAGAAGCTCCACTGGTAGTTATTTATACCCATGTAGCTTGCAGATGGGTTTATGTTTGATACAGCACTAAACTGGCTGGTATTCCAGTTACAGTTTACAACACCAAACAACGTTGTATTCCCTTTATTCTTATACACTATTTTATAATCGGCAGGCATGCCCGGCACCGCTTTGGTTACAGGTACCATTACCACCTCCAGGTCGTTACTGCTGCCCACGGCGCTTACGCAAAAATCCTGCCCGTTTACAGAACCGTCTACCGCTGCAAAATTTACAGTAGCCGATGGCGGGTATGCCGAAAACAAACTGCTGTTTTCAAACTGTGGCGTCACGGTATAACTGCCCGCCTGGGTATAAAAATCATACGAACCAAACATATCGGTAAAAGTATACGAGCCATCGCTCAGCATTACCTTCATATAACACTGCGGTGCATCTGAGCTGTCGCAGCCATTTCCGTCACTGTCTGAAATAATAGTGCTTGTTATAGTATTGTATTCACCACCCGGGGTAAATGTGCAAAAGGTATTTACACTGATGTTGCTGTACCCGTCAAGAATCAGCTGGTCTTCAATAATTGTTATTTCATCTTCATCGCCGCATACATACGTCAGGGGATTATTTTCCCAGTCGTTAATATTGTATACAGCCGACTGTACATTTCCGTTTTTAAGGATAATGGTAGTTATACTATTATTAGCACACCTTAGCACAGAAAACTGCGGGCAATCGCTAAAATCAAGCTCTGTAAAGTAGTTACCGGCACCGTTAAAGCTTTGCAGGTATCCCAAACCTGCAAATGAAAGTGCCGTTAGCTGATTGTTTGTACATACCAGTTCCTGCAAATGGTCTAATCCCGTAAGCGAAAGTGTACTGATACTATTGTAGCTGCAATCAAGGTTACGTAAATCATCAAGCCCCGACAGGTTTAGTACAGAAAGCTGGCAACTGTTGCAATACAATTCCCTTAACGACGACATGCCCGCTACAGTTAGTGATGTAAGCCCCACACTTCCCTGGCAGTCCAATATCCTTAGTTCGGTTAACGCCGTAACATCAAGCGTTGCAAAAGAGTTACCGCTACAATCCAGCGTGCGTAATCCTGTAAAGTGCTGCACGCCCTCCATATTGTCTATATTGAGTCCACCCAAATATAATTCTTCTATTTCATCGGCTTCACTTTGCTGTATAAGCCCGTCACTATTTGTATCTATCACCACCGGGTTACCGCCGCTGTTAAGCGCAATGCCGTTGACAGTATTTGCCGAAAGCAGTGCATTCAGCAAATTGGCATTGGGTATGGTAATAACCTGCGCCTCGGAAAAAGCAACGGAAAGCAAGAGCAGGGTAATCAAAATCTTCTTCATAACGCGGGGATTTTATGTTTTTTCTATGGGCTTCTTTGGTTTAAAGTGATTTAAGCAGTTCCTGTAACCTTTCTTTTTTGCGCTGGCTTATGGGCAGGTTACTGTTATCGGCCATTACAGCATAGCCTCCATCCTTTTTTATGTACGACTTAAGGTAGGCCAGGTTAATCAGGTGGCTCTGGTGTATGCGTTCAAAACCCTGTTCGCTAAGCAGGTCTTCATATTCCTTCAGTGTTTTTGCTATCAGCACCGGCTTACTGTTCTTAATATAGAACTTAGTATAGTTATCCTGTGATTCAAGTCTTATAATGTCGCTTACTTCAAACAAATGTATGCCATCTGAAGTAGAAAGGGCAATACGTTTAAACTTGTCCACTTTTTTCCGGATATTTTCCAGCAACAAATCAATATGCGCATAGTTATCATTACCCGAAAAAGCCTTTTTCACTTTCTCGGTTACTTTGCGCAACTCCTCAGGGTCTACGGGCTTCAGCAGGTAATCCAGCGCACTGAAACGGAATGCTTTTACTGCATACTGCTCATGGGCGGTAATAAAAACCACCTGCGATTTCAGCTTGCCGTTTTTTTGTGCAAACTGCTCCAGTATATCAAAGCCGGTACCGTCGCCCAGCTGTATGTCCATAAAAACAACATCGGGCGTAAACTGCGAAATGGCCGCTATACCTGCCTTAACGCTGTCTGCCTCGCCCAATATGTGGATGTCCGGAGCATACATACCCAGCAACCCCTTCATGGCGTTACGAAGGTTAGTATCGTCGTCTATGAGTAATGCCGAAATCATTTGCTGTCAGATAAATATTGTACAGGTAAATATAATGTTATTTTAGTTCCTTCAGGGCTGCCATCCTCACCTGTGCCGTCTGTAATTTCCACATGGGCAGGTTTACCGGTGTAGGCCTGTATCACTTCAAGCCGCTTCTTTGTTATTTCCAGCGCCATAGATTTGTGCACGGTAACAGAGTTGGCCTTCATTTCCCTGCTTTTTTGCATGCCTATGCCATCATCAGTCACGGTACACACCAGCGAATCGCCTTTAATAGCAAAATTCACTGCTATGTGCCCCTTCTCTTTTTTAGGCACTAAGCCGTGTATTATAGCATTTTCTACAAACGGCTGAATGAGCAGTGGTGGCATGGCCGTATCGTCTTCTATAGCCGGATCTTTGGTTATTGTAAAATCAAAAATCTGGTTAAAACGCAGCTGTTCCAGTTCCAGGTAGTTTTGCAGGCTTTCGGTTTCCTTATCTATGGGAATCAGCGGCTCTTTGCTATATTCCAGCGTAAGGCGCATCAGCTTGCTGAATTTAGACAGGTATTTTATAGCCGAATCGGTACCGTTTTGCACTATAAACCCAGATATGGCACCAAGGCAGTTAAACACAAAATGCGGGTTCATTTGCAAATGCAGTGCCTTTTGTTCGTACTCAGCCAAATCACGCTGCAATGTAAGGTTTTTCTTTATTTGTCTGCGGTTGTATATTAAAAAAGCAAAACCGAATACTAATATTCCCAGCAATGCCGAAAAGAACAATTGCAGCCTGTGGCGCTTGCTCTGCTCGTTGTACAGCGCCTGTTTCTTTTCAATTTCAAGTTTGCGTTGTGCCTCGCGGCGTTCAAACTCAAAATTCATTTCCTCGCGCACCAGCGCTTTTATATTTTCGCCGTTAACAATACTGTCATTGGCCACCACATATTTTTTATAATGCTCAAAGGCATTTTTTACATCGCCCTGTTTTTCATACAGCTCGCTCAGCGCCTTTTCAGAATCCCGAAGCTGGTCTGTAGCACCTACTGCTGTTGCTGCCGCAGATGAAGCTTTGTAATACTCTATCGCTTCGTTAAACTGCTTCTCCTGCTCTGCAATCCTGCCCAGGTATTCCAGCGAAGCCGATGCCCCAAAACTGTATTCTACAGCATTAAATAACCCCAAAGCCTTTTCATAATAGCCACGGGCTGTTTCGGTTTGTTTTTGTTTGCGGTAATAATTCCCGAAGTTGTTGTACAACTCACCCAAAACGGTTTTATCGGTATCGTTAACCAGTTTTTCTTCGGCTTTTTTGTACGCCGCCAGTGCTTCGGCATCCTTACCCTGGTCCAGGTAAACGTTGCCTATATTAGTAATGGTTACACCACTGTCGTCATACTTGCTGTTTTGTTGTAGAGCGAGTGATTTGTTGTAATACTGAAGCGCCTTATCATACTCTTTCTGCGATTCGTACACTACACCTATACCATTGTAAATGCGTGCTACAACTTCATTTTGCCGGGTTTCTTTATACAGCTTCAGGGCTTTAAAAAAATATTCAAGCGCCTTTGGATAATCGCTTTGCCTGTTGCACACAATACCTATGCTGCCGTAAGCGCGAGCCAGGCCGTCTTTTACTTCTTCAGAACGGTCTTTATGCAAAAGGCGCTCATATACCGCCTGCGAAGCGGTAAAATACTTTATCGCTTCGGGGTAATTCCCGTTCATTATACCACAATTCCCCAGGTTAAACCAGGCATCGGCCTGTTCGCGCTCCATATTTCCTTTTTTGGCTAAAGCCAAAGCTTTATGGGCATACTCTTCTGATTTTTTATCGTCAGTACCCGAATATTCGCTGGAAATTAGATTGTACAAATGCGCTTTATCTGCATCTGCCGATGCATGCCCGAGTTTTGTAAGTAAGCTGTCAAGCACCTGTTGCTGGGCAAAAACATTTGCTCCACACAACAAAACAGCACCTGCCAGCAATATCCTTAAAAGCCTCATATAGTTCTCCTTAATCTACTGCAAAAATATGATATTGTA
The DNA here is from genome assembly GCF_055231775.1 of Flavobacterium niveum. Classification (NCBI taxonomy): domain Bacteria; kingdom Pseudomonadati; phylum Bacteroidota; class Flavobacteriia; order Flavobacteriales; family Flavobacteriaceae; genus Flavobacterium; species Flavobacterium niveum. The sequence continues at coordinate 323,042 of NZ_JBUYSX010000005.1, read as the reverse complement.
CGCATACTACGCGCGCGAATTAGAATTTGCCCATAATGGGTTAGAATTTGAAATAAAAAATCCTCCGCTATGGGAGGATTTTATCATCACTGTTTTATAAGCCTTCGGGTTATGCTCCCGGTATCTGTGGTAATTTTTACGAGGTAGACCCCTATAGGCTGTGCAGCTATATTTAAAACAGCGCTGCTGCTTGCCGGTTGCGATTTTTGAACGAGCCTTCCCGCTATGTCAAACACACTTATTTCTGCTATCTCCGATATTGCTTCAAGTGTCACTATGTCTTTAGCAGGGTTAGGGTAAATATGTATATTATTTAGTCTAAATTCATCTGTAGCAGCAGTATCCTCATATACAGTAACTGCCTCGTTAGTAGCAATGGCTTCATTAAAATCGAAAACAATGCTTGCCTGGTTTATTACTGCATCGCCTTCCGCAAGGGTTTCAAGAGATTTTATTTTAAAGGTAACACTCCCCTGCCCCTGCGGCGCCAGGCCTATATCATTAAACCTGAATTCAAGGATGTTGTTTTCTAATGACGGGGTAACAAGGTGGGTACTGCCTAATATTTCTATTGAACTTACATCATATTTGGCAGCATCTATAGCACTGGTAACAATTACAAAATTTGCAGCTGCCGTTCCTATATTCTCAAAATTTATGGTGTAGTGCAGGTACTCCCCTATTTTAGTCACCGGTTCAGAATCGCCTTCAAGGCAAACAATATTGTTCGGGTCTAACGATGCCCTTACTTCCTGGCTGAAGTCAAACTGGTTATTCTCCGGGGTTTCATCCTCCTGGCTTATACTTCCTGTAAACGAAAACTCAAGGATATCGCCAAGCAAAACCGGCGGGGTACTTGCAGGGGTGTTTACATAAAGGGTCACCAAAACAGTGCGGATTTCAAAAGGCTCCAGATTTGAAAAATCCCACGAAACCAGCCCTGTAGCAGAACTTGTATAAGGCACTGTTGCAGTAACATAATTCAGGGCATCGTCGTTATAGCTAAATGAAACTGTGCCATTAAGCGTTTGGTTACCGTTATTTTTATACGTAAGCAAATAATCACGGTTAGTACCTACAACAACACCGGCTGTAGCACCAATACTAACCTCAAGGTCAGGATGCACACCAACAGGCACTATACAAAAATCCTGTATTGTTTCGGTACCGTTTAGTTCAGGAAAACTTATTAATGGCGCAGTAGTGCTTGTACCAAAATACTGTAAACCCTGCAAATCAAGCGAAAGCTGGTAATCTCCGGTTTCGGCAGCAAAAGCATAGTATCCGGAAGGTGTTGTCCATACAGAAGATGTGTTGCCGTTGTGTAATGATGATACTTTAACCAATTGCAGTAAAGAATCCCCGCTATCGCAGCCATTGGCATCCCCGTCAAAACGTATTGTACCTGTAATGGTATTATTTTCCTCCCCGTTAACAGAGCATATGGTAGAAAATTCAATGTTTTCGACACTAACTCCACTACTAAATTCTGACATTGCAACTATAGCATTATAAGCCAAGTCATACTCTCCTTCATCAAGGCATATATAATTCAGGCTTATGCATCCGCCAAAAGTCTCAACATCAAAAAAGTCAATATGATTGTTTTTTAAATATATAGAGCTTAAATAAGGACATCCAAATACATTAAAATATTCTAAGCCCGTTTGTGTAGAAAAATCAAGACTGGTAAATAAATTATCGCCTGCGGTAATTTCTGACAGGCTAACAGGAGACAAATCTATTTCGGTCATCAGATTACTACTGCAATGCAATTCATCCAGGCTTGTAAGCCCCGTAAGGTCTAAACCTGTCAATTCATTCATTCCACAATTAAGGAATACAAGCCCCGTACATCCGCTAAGGTTAAGCGTGGCCAGTGAATTGTTATATACATTCATGTTAGCCAGGTTTACCATACCCGACACATCTAATGCTGTAAGGTTATTATTACTTTTACAGATAAATTCGGTAAGGTTAGTAAACGACTGTATACCCGTCAGGCTACTAAGGCCTATGTTATTCGCTATATTCAGCCTGTAAACCAGTTGCGCTTCAGCCTCTTGGATTTCCCCGTCGGCGTTAGCATCTACAACCATACTGTTGCCACTTATATCCCTTGCGTAGTGGTTAGTAGCCGTAGCATTCAACAGGAAGTTTTTAAAAACATTATCCGGTATATCCACAATCTGTGCAGAAGCAATTGCAGTAACAAACAATAGCGCTAAAAGTAATTTTTGTTTCATAATTGTAAGGTGGTTTTCCTTTAGAACAATTTAAACCTAAAATACCCTATATGCCGTGCACAAAAAAAGCCCCCACCTGTCGGCGAGGGCTTCATATTATAGAACCTTAATGATTAAGCTTTTACTTTAAAAGCTTTTTCACCAGGGAAGTAAGCTACTTCACCAAGTTCTTCTTCAATACGAAGAAGTTGGTTGTACTTAGCCATACGGTCTGAACGTGAAGCAGAACCGGTCTTAATCTGGCCACAGTTAAGGGCTACAGCAAGGTCGGCAATGGTGTTATCTTCAGTTTCACCCGAACGGTGCGACATTACAGATGTATAACCCGCATTGTGTGCCATGTTTACAGCAGCAATAGTCTCAGTAAGTGTACCTATCTGGTTTACTTTGATAAGGATAGAGTTAGCAATGCTTTGGTCTATACCCCTAGAAAGGCGCTCTACGTTAGTAACGAATAAATCGTCACCTACAAGCTGTACTTTATCACCGATTTTTTCAGTAAGCAGTTTCCAGCCAGCCCAGTCATCTTCATACATACCATCTTCAATAGAGATGATAGGGTATTTAGCAGCAAGCTCGGCAAGGTATTCTACCTGCTCTTCTGAAGTACGGATTTTTCCGGTTGGGCCTTCAAATTTAGAGTAGTCGTATTTACCGTTTACATAGAACTCAGAAGCAGCACAGTCTAGCGCGATTTTAACGTCGTCACCAAAAGTGTAACCTGCTTTTTCTACAGCAATTTTAATAGTTTCAAGGGCGTCTTCAGTACCACCTTCAAAGTTTGGCGCAAAACCACCTTCGTCACCTACAGCAGTGCTAAGGCCACGGTCGTGAAGCACTTTTTTAAGGTTGTGGAATACCTCAGTACCTATTTTCATAGCGTGAGTAAAGCTTTCTGCCTTTACAGGGAAAATCATGAACTCCTGGAACGCGATAGGCGCATCTGAATGCGAACCACCGTTTACAATGTTCATCATTGGTACAGGAAGCGTATTACCAGATACACCGCCTACGTAACGGTACAGTGGAAGGCCCAGCTCATTTGCAGCCGCTTTAGCTACAGCAAGAGAAACACCAAGGATAGCATTAGCACCAAGGTTTGATTTGTTTGCTGTACCATCAAGCTCTATCATGGTTTTGTCTATAGCATTTTGCTCAAAAACAGACATACCTACAACAGCAGCAGCAATAGTGGTGTTTACATTTTCTACAGCCTTAAGAACGCCTTTGCCCATGTAATCTTTACCACCGTCGCGAAGCTCTACTGCCTCGTGCTCACCGGTTGAAGCTCCTGAAGGCACTGCAGCCCTGCCAAGAACACCGTTTTCTGTAATTACATCTACTTCTACCGTTGGGTTGCCACGAGAATCCAGTATTTGCCTGGCGTGTACTTTGATAATAATACTCATAATCGCTTTCGGTTGTTTTAAAGTTTAATTATTGTGTTTACCTTTTTCTATGTTTTCTATGAACTGGTCAAACAGGTACGTAGCATCGTGCGGGCCGGGGCTGGCCTCAGGGTGGTACTGTACCGAGAAACAGTTCTTATTTTTCATACGCATACCTGCCACCGTACCGTCATTAACGTGTACGTGTGTAATTTCAAAGTCAGGGTGCTGCTCCAGGGCTTCCCTGTCTACCGCAAATCCGTGGTTTTGCGATGTTATTTCGCCTTCGCCTGTAATAATGTTCTTTACCGGGTGGTTTATACCCCTGTGCCCGTTAAACATCTTGTAGGTAGGGATGCCGTTAGCCAGTGCCAGTACCTGATGGCCAAGGCATATACCGAATACAGGCTCATCATTTGCCAGTATCTGACGGGCAGTTTCCTGAGCCGAGAACAGCGGATCAGGGTCGCCGGGGCCGTTAGACAGGAAGTAACCGTCAGGGCTGAATGTTTTCAGGTCCTCGTACGATGCATCATACGGGAACACTTTTATGTAACAATCCCTTTTAGCAAGGTTGCGTAATATGTTCTTTTTAATACCAAGATCCAGTGCCGATACTTTGTATTTAGCATCCGGGTTGCCCACAAAATAAGGCTCTTTGGTAGATACTTTGCTGCTCAGCTCCAGGCCTTTCATATCAGGCACGGCTGCAAGGCGCTGCTTCAGCTCCTCTATATCGCAGTCTTCTGTACAAATAGCTGCATTTTGTGCGCCGTGGTCGCGTATGTAGCTTACCAGCGCACGGGTATCTACATCAGATATTGCCACAAGGTTTTGCTCTTCAAAATATTGTTTCAGGCTCTCATCAGAGTTAACGCGCGAGTGGTTAAAGCTGAAGTTTTTACAAACAAGGCCCGAAATCATGATTTTATCGGCCTCTACTTCTTCACCGTTGGTGCCGTAGTTGCCTATGTGAGCGTTAGATGCTACCATTATCTGCCCGAAATAAGACGGGTCTGTAAATATCTCCTGGTAGCCTGTCATACCGGTATTAAAGCATACCTCGCCAAATACAGTGCCCTCTAAGCCGACAGATTTGCCATAAAATATTGTTCCGTCTGCCAGTAGTAGGATCGCTTTATTCCTGCTTTTGTATTTCATTTAAGTAGTGTAAAATGTTGTTGTGTTGCGTGCAAATTTACTATAATTTTTCGTGAAGATAAAAGTATGGTATTACTTTTACATTAAGCGTAACCGATAACGGTAAAGCCTTGCCAAAAAAAAAGGACAAACTATAAAGTTTATCCTTTTTATATTGAAAAATCAGTTGTTCATGATTATTCAGTAGCTTCAGTGTTTTCAGCTGTGTCAACGGCAGGAGCTTCAGCAGCAGGTGCAGCTTCAGCTTTCTTAGCAGTACGGCTACGACGGGTAGTCTTCTTAGCCTCTTTCTTAGCTACGTTGTACAGTTCATTGAAGTCTACAAGCTCGATCATTGCCATATCAGCGTTGTCACCAAGACGGTTTCCAAGCTTAATGATACGGGTATATCCACCCGGACGATCGCCTACTTTTGCAGCTACTTCGCGGAAAAGCTCAGTAACAGCATATTTGTTGCGTAGGTAAGAGAAAACAATACGCCTGTTGTGTGTAGTGTCCTCTTTTGCTTTAGTTACCAATGGCTCAAAGTATACTTTAAGCGCCTTGGCTTTTGCCACAGTCGTATTAATACGCTTGTGTTCTATAAGTGAGCAAGCCATGTTAGCCAGCATCAGTTTCCTGTGCCCAGCCTGCCTGCTTAGGTGATTAACTTTTTTACCGTGTCTCATTGTCTGTAACTTTAAACCAGTACCACAGGGGTATCAGGTTATTCTTTATCTAATTTGTATTTGCTTAGATCCATCCCGAAGTGCAGGTTTTTAGAAGCTACAAGCTCATCAAGCTCTGTAAGCGACTTTTTACCGAAGTTACGGAACTTCATTAAGTCATTTTTGTTGAAAGATACCAGGTCTCCTAATGTATCCACTTCAGCCGCTTTTAAGCAATTCAGTGCCCTTACAGACAGATCCATGTCTACAAGCTTCGTCTTAAGAAGCTGCCTCATGTGAAGTGATTCTTCATCATAAGATTCTGTTTGTGCAATTTCGTCGGCCTCAAGTGTTATCCTTTCGTCAGAGAACAGCATAAAGTGGTGTATCAGCGTTTTTGCTGCCTCTGTAAGCGCATCCTTAGGGTGAATAGAACCATCTGTAATGATTTCAAAAACCAGCTTTTCATAGTCGGTCTTCTGCTCCACACGGAAGTTTTCTATTGTATATTTTACATTCTTTACCGGGGTAAAGATAGAATCTGTAAATATAGTACCAATAGGAGCGTTTTGCTTTTTGTTCTCCTCAGCCGGTACATAACCACGTCCTTTCTCTATAGAAAGTTCCATGTTTATGTTAATGCTGCTGTCCATGTTGCAGATCACAAGCTCCGGGTTAAGCACCTGAAAGCCTGAGATAAATTTCTGGAAGTCACCTGCAGTAAGCTGGTCTTTACCGGTAAAAGAAATAGATACACTTTCGTTATCTACGTCCTCTATCTGGCGCTTAAAGCGAACCTGCTTCAGGTTAAGGATAATTTCTGTAACATCTTCAACAACCCCGGGGATAGTAGAAAACTCATGCTCCACACCTTCGATACGAACAGATGAAACAGCATAACCTTCTAACGAAGAAAGCAAAACTCTTCTAAGTGCGTTACCAACTGTCAATCCATAACCAGGCTCCAGGGGGCGGAATTCGAATTTCCCCTGAAAATCGGTTGAATCGATCATGATAACTTTATCGGGCTTCTGAAAATTAAATATTGCCATATTGTCGACTAAAATGTCAATTATTATTTGTTATACAACTCAACGATTAGTTGTTCTTTGATGTTTTCCGGTATCTGGATCCTCGCAGGTGCATTTACAAATGTACCTTCCTGAGTATCGTTGTTCCAGGTAATCCACTCATATACGTGAGCAGAGTTAGATAAAGAATTTGTGATAGTTTCAAGTGATTTTGATTTCTCACGTACAGCAACTTTATCGCCGGCTTTAAGGTGGTAAGACGGGATGTTAACAAGCTCACCGTTTACTGTAATATGCCTGTGGCCTACGATTTGACGGGCAGCACGGCGAGACGGGGCTATACCCATCCTGAATACTACGTTATCAAGCCTTGCTTCGCAAAGTTGAAGTAGTACTTCACCGGTTACACCTTTAGTAGCAGCAGCTTTTTCATACAGGTTACGGAATTGTTTCTCAAGGATACCGTAAGTGTATTTAGCTTTCTGCTTCTCCATAAGCTGAACAGCATATTCAGATTTTTTACCCCTTTTCTTGGCTAAACCATGTTGTCCCGGAGGGTAATTTCTTTTTTCGAAGGCTTTGTCGTCTCCGAATATCGCCTCGCCGAATTTACGGGCGATTTTAGTAGTTGGACCAGTATATCTTGCCATTTCTAAAAATTAAAACGAACAGGGGATTATGAATTCAGGTTCCATCCTACGATAATCCTTGCCCTGTTCTTGTTATACTCTAATAAAAAATTAAACTCTCCTTCTCTTCGGAGGGCGACAACCATTGTGTGGTAGCGGAGTTACGTCGATGATCTCAGTAACCTCAATTCCTCCGTTGTGGATAGACCTGATAGCAGACTCACGTCCGTTACCCGGGCCTTTAACGTAAACTTTCACTTTCTTTAGGCCAGCCTCAAGAGCTACTTTACCACAATCTTCTGCAGCCATCTGTGCGGCATATGGTGTGTTCTTTTTAGAACCGCGGAAACCCATTTTACCTGCTGATGACCAAGAGATAACTTCACCTTTCTTATTAGTAAGTGAAATGATGATATTATTGAAAGTAGCGCTGATATGAGCTTCGCCTGTAGATTCTACTACAACTTTACGTTTTTTGGTACTAGCTTTAGCCATACTATTTATTATTTAGTTGCTTTTTTCTTGTTAGCAACAGTTTTCCTCTTACCTTTTCTTGTCCTTGAGTTATTCTTGGTACGTTGGCCACGTAGTGGAAGACCAGCCCTGTGGCGGATACCCCTGTAGCAGCCTATGTCCATAAGGCGCTTAATGTTAAGCTGTATTTCTGAACGAAGTTCACCTTCAATCTTAAAGAAAGAAACTGCTTCACGGATGGCGCTGATATCATCATCATTCCACTCGTTAACTTTTTTATCTTCGTTCACCTGGGCTTTAGCCAGTATTTCTTGTGCCCTGCTTTTTCCAATACCAAAGATGTATGTTAAAGCAATAACTCCTCGTTTGTTTTTAGGTACATCTACCCCTGCAATTCTTGCCATAATTATCCTTGCCTTTGTTTAAATCTAGGATTCTTTTTGTTAATAACGTATAATCTGCCTTTCCTGCGCACTATAATGCACTCGGCACTTCTTTTCTTAACTGATGCTCTTACTTTCATTTTAGTATTTAGCTTTAGTATCTATAAGTAATTCTTGCTTTAGACAAATCATAAGGGCTCATTTCCAGCTTCACTTTGTCGCCCGGAAGCAACTTTATGTAGTGCATACGCATTTTGCCGGAAATATGAGCGATTACCACGTGCCCGTTTTCTAATTCAACACGGAACATAGCATTTGATAATGCCTCAATAATTGATCCGTCTTGTTCTATTGCTGATTGTTTTGCCATAAAAATTAAGCTACAGCCTTTCTGTTTTTACCACTCTTCATCAAACCATCATAGTGCCTGTTCAGCAGGTAGGTATTTATTTGCTGTATGGTATCGATAGCAACACCTACCATAATTAGCAATGAAGTACCTCCGTAGAACAATGCCCACTGTTGCTGAACTCCGAAGTTATGCACCACAGCCGGGAACACGGCAAGCAGGGCAAGGAACAGAGCTCCAGGCAGTGTGATAAGTGACATAATCCTGTCTAGGTAGTCTCCGGTTTCTACACCAGGCCTTACGCCGGGTATAAATCCTCCACTCCTTTTAAGGTCGTCTGCCATCTTATTTGTAGGCACCGTAATGGCGGTGTAAAAGTACGTAAAAATTATAATTAATAAAGCAAACACGCAATTATAGGCTAAACCAAAGACATTCTGGAAGTTAGCTGTAAAAGTTTTAGCCGTATCAGACTGAGAAAGGCCAGCCAGTGCAGCAGGAATGAACATAATAGCCTGTGCAAAGATGATAGGCATAACACCACTGGCGTTTAGTTTAAGCGGAATCCACTGGCGGTTGCCACCGAACATGTCCTGCTCAAAATCGCCCGATGCGGTGCGCCTTGCATACTGTACCGGTATTTTCCTTACGGCCATAACCATAAGAATACACGCTATTATTACCCCAAGCCAAACTACAACTTCAAGAAGCAGTTTTAGAGGGCCACCGTTGTTTTGTGTTACCACAGAGGTGAACTCCTGTACAAATGCCTGAGGCAACCTTGCTATAATACCAACAAGGATAAGAAGCGATATACCGTTTCCTATACCTTTGTCTGTAATCCTTTCACCCAGCCACATTGCAAAAATGGTACCGGTTACAAGGATAACGATAGAAGATACAAGGAACTGTAGCGAATCTGAAGGCAGCAAGAATGCGCCCGGAGTATCGTTAAGCTGACGGTGCAGGTTGTATATATAACCAGGACCTTGTACTAACGTAATAAGTATCGTTAGCCAACGGGTAATCTGGTTAAGCGTACGCCTGCCGCTTTCCCCCTCTTTCTGCAGTTTTTGCAGGTACGGAATGGCTATACCCATAAGCTGCACCACGATAGATGCAGATATATATGGCATAATACCCAATGCAAACACAGATGCCTGCGAAAACGCACCACCTGTGAATACATCGATAAGCCAACCGATACCGCTATCAGTCTGCTTAGTTAAGTTTGCAAGCCTTGCAGCATCAATACCGGGAAGCGTTACGTGTGCACCGAAACGGTATACAAGTAATAATCCCAAAGTAACTAAGATACGGTTCTTTAGTTCTTCAATCTTCCAGACATTTTTAAATGCTTCAAAAAATTTCTTCATAAGGCTTTAATTGGGGTTATAAACTTACAGCTTCACCACCAGCAGCTTCAATAGCAGCTTTAGCGGCAGCAGTAAATTTGTGGGCACTAACTTTTAGTTTTGCCTTCAGCTCTCCTCTTCCTAGTATTTTTACCTCTTCATTTTTAGTAGCCAGGCGGTTTTCTACAAGTACTGCAAAATCTACAGTATCTGTAACAAGACCTTTGTCTACAAGAGCTTGAAGCGTGTCAAGGTTTACACCTGCATACTCCTTACGGTTTATGTTGTTAAAACCATATTTAGGAACACGCCTTTGAAGTGGCATCTGTCCACCTTCAAAACCTATCTTTTTAGAGTAACCAGAGCGTGATTTAGCACCTTTGTGGCCACGAGCAGCAGTACCACCCTTGCCAGAACCTTCACCACGTCCTACCCTTTTATTTTGATTATGAACTGAACCCTCAGCCGGTTGTAAGTTACTTAAATTCATTGTCGTTCAAGTATTAGTTAGTTTCTTCAACAGAAACTAAGTGTTTAACTTTATTTACCATTCCAAGGATAGCAGGAGTAGCATCGTGCTCTACAACTTGCCCAAGCTTACGAAGGCCAAGAGACTCTAGCGTAAGTTTTTGTGTTTGAGGGCAGTTGATTTTGCTCTTTATTTGTTTTACTTTTATTTTTCCCATGATTTCCCTTGAATTAACCTTTGAATACTTTTTCTAAAGAAATACCCCTTTGTTTTGCAACAGTAACGGCACTCCTCATTTGAAGAAGGGCATCAAAAGTAGCTTTAACAACATTGTGAGGGTTAGATGAACCCTGAGATTTAGATAGTACGTCGTGTATACCTACAGATTCAAGTACGGCACGTACAGCACCACCGGCAATAACACCGGTACCATGAGAAGCAGGCATAAGCAGTACACGTGCACCACCGAATTTACCTTTTTGCTCATGCGGTACGCTTTGTCCGCTAAGTGGAATCCTTACAAGGCTTTTCTTAGCATCTTCTACGGCTTTAGCAATAGCTTCAGATACGTCTTTAGACTTACCAAGGCCATGGCCTACTACACCGTGCTCGTCTCCTACCACTACGATAGCAGAAAAACCGAATGCCCTACCACCTTTAGTAACTTTAGTTACACGGTTTACAGCTACCAGGCGATCTTTAAGCTCAAGACCGCTTGGTTTTACTAGTTCTACGTTTTTATAATTATGATACATAATTTCTCTTAGAATTTAAGTCCGGCTTCCCTTGCGCCTTCTGCTAATGATTTAACACGTCCGTGGTACAGGTAACCACCCCTATCAAAAGAGATAGTTGATATACCGGCTTGTAGCGCCCTTTCAGCAACAAGTTTACCTACTGCAGCTGCAGTTTCGATGTTAGTACCTTTTGTGATACCACCTTCGCGAGAAGAAGCAGCAGCAAGGGTTACACCGTTAACGTCATCTATGATCTGTGCGTAGATCTCTTTATTGCTCCTGAATACAGAAAGACGTGGCTGAGATGCAGTTCCGCTTACAATCTTCCTGATCCTGTACTGAATCCTTTGTCTTCTTTCAGATTTATTTAATGCCATGATCTTTTAATTTTTAAGCTGATTTACCTGCTTTTCTCCTTAGAACCTCACCTACAAACTTAACACCTTTTCCTTTGTAAGGCTCAGGCTTACGGAACGAACGTATCTTAGCAGCTACCTGACCAAGAAGTTGTTTGTCGTATGACGTAAGTTTGATGATTGGGTTCTTACCTTTTTCTGATATAGTTTCTACAACTACTTCAGGAACAACCTCAAGTACAATGTTGTGAGAGAAACCTAAAGCTATATCCAGTTTTTGACCCTGGTTAGAAGCCCTGTAACCAACACCTACAAGCTCTAGAGACTTTGTAAAGCCTTCGCTAACGCCTGTAATCATGTTGTTTATAAGAGCCCTGTACAATCCGTGTTTAGACCTTTGAACTTTGTGATCAGAAGACCTTTCCACAATAACCTGACCTTCTTCTACTTTAATGGTTACATCATTGTAATCCTGAGTAAGCTGGCCGTTTTTTCCTTTTACCGTAACCAGGGTATCTGTAACTTCTACAGTTACACCCGCCGGTATTGTGATTGGATTTTTACCTATTCTTGACATCGTGTAAAGTCTTTTAGATTAGTAAACGTAGCAAATTACTTCACCACCTACATTGTTTTGCCTTGCCTGCTTATCAGTCATAAGACCTTTAGAAGTAGAAACAATAGCAACACCAAGTCCATTAAGAATCCTTGGAAGGCTGTCAGCACCGGCGTACTTACGCAGACCTGGCTTACTTATCCTTTGGATGTCTTTAATTACCGACTCTTTAGTCTCTTTGTCGTACTTAAGAGCGATTTTAATGGTACCTTGTACACTACTGTCTTCGAATTTGTAGCTTAGGATGTACCCTTGGTCAAATAAAATCTTGGTGATTTCCTTTTTAAGGTTTGATGCAGGGATTTCCACTACTTTGTGGTTTGCCCTTACAGCATTTCTTACCCTTGTAAGGAAGTCAGCGATAGGATCTGTATACATATTTGTTTATTTGCGGTAACGGTTTTCGGCCCTGTCGGGCCGAACCTGGTACCAATTATACTCTTTGTTTTATTACCAGCTAGACTTTTTAACACCCGGTATTAGGCCGCTGTTAGCCATTTCACGGAAAGTAACACGTGATATACCGAACTGGCGCATATAACCCCTTGGTCTTCCTGTTAGCTTGCAACGGTTGTGCAGACGTACAGGCGAAGCATTTTTAGGTAGTTTTTGCAGGCCTTCATAATCTCCGGCTTCTATAAGAGCCTTCCTTTTTGCAGCGTACTTTTCTACCAATTTCTCCCTTTTTACCTCGCGGGCTTTCATTGATTCTTTAGCCATGTCTTAATTCTTTTTAAAAGGTAAACCTAGTTCTGTTAATAGTGACTTTGCTTCTTTATCTGTTTGCGCAGAAGTTACAAAGGTAATATCTAAACCTGATATTTTGTTAACTTTATCAATATCAATTTCAGGGAAAATGATTTGTTCAGTTACACCAAGGTTATAGTTACCCCTACCGTCAAAACCAGTAGCCTTAATACCACCGAAATCACGCACACGTGGAAGAGAAGCTGTAATAAGCCTGTCAAGGAATTCATACATCCTTTCGCCACGTAGTGTAACTTTTGCACCAATTGGCATACCTTTCCTTAGTTTAAACGTAGCAACGTCTTTCTTAGAAATAGTAGATACCGCTTTTTGGCCGGTGATTTTTGTTAGCTCGTCTACTGCATAGTCGATAAGTTTTTTATCAGATACAGCGGCGCCAACACCACGGCTAAGAACGATTTTTTCAAGTTTTGGAACCTGCATAACGTTCTTATAACCGAATTCTTCTTTAAGAGCAGCAACAACACGGTCCTTATACTCTTGTTTTAATCTTGGTATATAAGCCATGACTATAGTACTTGATTAGATTTTTTTGAAAATCTCACGTTCTTATCTCCTTCAGTCCTAACACCTACTTTAGTAGCTTCCTTAGTTTTAGGATCTACAAGTGCAATGTTAGAAATATGGATAGGAGCCTCTTTTTTAACGATACCACCCTGAGGGTTTTTAGCGCTTGGCTTAGTGTGCTTAGACACAAGGTTTACGCCTTCTACGATCGCTTTGTTTTTCTCACGAAGTACACGCAGCACTTTACCTTCGCTACCTTTGTGGTCGCCGGCAATTACTGTTACGGTGTCTCCCGATTTTATTTTTAGCTTCGACATCTTAATAACAATTAAAGCACTTCAGGTGCCAGTGATACAATTTTCATGAATTGTTTTTCACGAAGTTCCCTTGCTACAGGACCAAAAACACGTGTACCCCTCATTTCACCGGCAGCGTTTAACAACACACATGCGTTGTCATCAAACCTGATGTATGAACCGTCGGCACGACGTACTTCTTTTTTGGTACGAACAACTACTGCAGTAGATACAGCACCTTTTTTAACGTTTCCGTTTGGTGTTGCGTCCTTAACGGCTACTACAATTTTATCTCCAACAGAGGCATAACGACGTTTCGTTCCTCCTAGAACACGGATAGTTAAAACTTCTTTAGCTCCCGTGTTATCTGCTACTTTTAGTCTAGATTCCTGTTGTACCATAATTACTTCGCTCTTTCAATGATTTCAACTAACCTCCAACATTTTGTTTTACTTAAAGGTCGTGTTTCCATGATCTTTACTGTATCACCTATGTTACAGTCGTTCTTTTCGTCGTGTGCTACAAACTTTTTAGTTTTTAGTACGAACTTTCCATATAGTGGGTGTTTTACTCGTGTAACCTGGGCAACCACGATTGATTTGTCCATTTTGTTACTGGTTACTACACCTATACGCTCTTTTCTTAAATTTCTGTTTTCCATCTTTCAGCAGATACAATTATTGTAACTCTTTTTTGGTTAGCTCTGTAGCCACCCTTGCTATAGACCTGCGTACAGACCTAAGTTCAAGTGGGTTTGCTATCGGAGAGATAGCGTGAGCTGATTGTAGGTCCGAATATGTTTTCTTTAGCTCACCAAGTTTACTCTGTAACTCAGCTGCAGATAGATTCTTTATCTCTGATTGTTTCATAATAAAATTGGATTATGCTTCGAAATCTCTGGCAACGATAAACTTAGTTTTCACCGGTAGTTTCTGAGCAGCAAGGCGAAGGGCCTCTTTTGCTACAGATAGAGGCACGCCTCCTACTTCAAACATAATACGTCCCGGTTTTACAACGGCTGCCCAGTATTCTACGGCACCCTTACCTTTACCCATACGTACCTCTAGAGGTTTTTTAGTGATAGGCTTATCCGGGAATATTTTAATCCACAACTGTCCTTCCCTTTTCATGAAACGGGTTGCAGCGATACGTGCAGCCTCGATTTGACGAGAAGTAATGAAAGAATAATCTAAAGATTTTATACCAAACATACCATTAGAAAGTTCGTGACCCCTTTGAGACACGCCTTTCATTTTACCTTTCTGTACCTTACGGTATTTCGTTCTTTTAGGCTGTAACATTTTTCTTTAGTTTAAGGATTACTTTCTTTTGCGCTGGTTAGGTTTACCATCCCTGTTCGGCCTTCCGCCTTGAGGTCTGTCCTGAGATCCTGAAGGTTTAGACTTTTGTTTGTCCATACCTGCTAACGGAGAAAGATCCCTTTTGCCGTAAACTTCACCTTTCATGATCCATACTTTGATACCCATCCTACCGTAGGCAGTGTGAGCTTCAGCCAAAGCATAGTCAATATCGGCCCTGAAAGTTGATAGAGGAATACGACCTTCTTTGAACATCTCAGAACGTGCCATTTCGGCACCGTTAAGACGACCTGAAATCATTACCTTGATACCTTCTGCGTTCATACGCATAGCGGCAGCAATAGCCATTTTAATAGCCCTCCTGTAAGAGATACGGCTTTCAATCTGGCGGGCAATGCTTGTACCTACAAGGTAAGCATCAAGTTCCGGCCTTTTGATTTCAAAGATGTTGATCTGAACCTCTTTGTCTGTAATTTTCTTAAGTTCTTCTTTCAGCTTGTCTACCTCCTGGCCGCCTTTACCGATAATGATACCCGGACGGGCAGTGGTGATAGTAACGGTTACAAGTTTAAGAGTCCTCTCGATGATCACTTTACTTACACTAGCTTTAGATAAACGGGCATGGATATATTTCCTGATTTTGTGATCCTCGGCAATTTTATCGCCGTAATCATTTCCACCATACCAGTTAGAATCCCAACCCCTGATGATACCAAGGCGATTTCCTATTGGATTTGTTTTTTGTCCCATGTTTATTAATTGCTTTGTGTATTATTGTTAGTAGCTCCAAGCACAATAGTTACGTGGTTTGAGCGTTTCCTTATCCTGTGGGCACGGCCCTGTGGTGCAGGCCTAAGCCTTTTTAGCATAGCACCACCGTCTACCGTGATTTCCTTTACAAAAAGGCCTGCTTCTTCAAGGTTAGCATCTGCATTCTTTTGCTGCCAGTTGTTTATGGCGCTAAGAAGCAGTTTTTCTATTTTACCAGAAGCGTCTTTTGCATTGAATTTCAGTATATTTAGGGCTAGTTCAACTTTTTTACCCCTTACCAGGTCAGCAACAATGCGCATTTTCCTTGGAGAAGAGGGGCAGTTGTTAAGTTTTGCGAAAGCAATTGACTTATTAGCCTCTTTTCTAGCCTCAGCTGTTTCTCTTTTACGAACTCCCATTGCTCTTATTTTTTACCTTTATTTTTAGCACCAGCGTGGCCCCTGAAAGAGCGAGTTGGTGAAAATTCTCCTAATTTATGACCTACCATGTTTTCTGTTACATAAACCGGAACGAATTGACGTCCGTTGTGTACTGCGATAGTCTGCCCAACAAAATCCGGGGTAATCATAGAAGCGCGAGACCAAGTCTTAACCACACCTTTATTACCACCAGCAATGTTTTCCTGAACTTTCTTTTCTAGTTTATAGTGTACGAAAGGTCCTTTCTTTAATGAACGTGCCATATCTTACTTATTATTTCTTTCTACGTTCTACGATATACTTATTAGACGGGTTAACTTTAGAACGAGTCCTGTAACCTTTAGACGGAAGACCTTTCCTAGAGCGTGGGTGACCTCCTGAAGAGCGTCCTTCACCACCACCCATCGGGTGATCTACCGGGTTCATAGCTACCGGCCTTGTCCTAGGCCTACGGCCTAACCAACGGCTCCTACCTGCCTTACCAGAAACGATAAGCTGGTGGTCTGAGTTAGAAACAGCTCCTATAGTAGCGCTGCAGGTAAGAAGGATAAGCCTTGTTTCACCTGATGGCATTTTTATAGTAGCATATTTACCGTCCCTTGCCATAAGTTGTGCAAATGTACCAGCACTACGTGCTATTACAGCACCCTGGCCAGGGCGTAGTTCGATGCAAGATATAACAGTTCCCAGAGGAATTTTACTTAAAGGAAGAGTGTTACCAATTTCCGGAGCAGCATTCTCTCCTGAAACTACGGTTTGGCCTACCTGAAGTCCGTTTTGTGCAATTACATAAGTTTTAGCACCGTCCACATACGTTAATAGGGAAATAAACGCTGAACGGTTCGGGTCGTACTCTATTGTTTTAACCGTTGCAGGAACGCCTGCTTTTGTACGTTTAAAATCAATAACACGATACCTTTGTTTGTGACCACCGCCTGTATAACGCATGGTCATTTTTCCTTGACTATTTCTACCGCCTGAGTTTTTTTTCGGAGCTAGTAATGAACGCTCCGGCTTATCAGTTGTTATAGTGTCAAAGCTATTAACAACTCTAAAACGCTGACCCGGGGTAATAGGTTTTAATTTTCTAACTGACATTTTCTATTAGATATTGTTGTAAAAATCTATTGTTTCACCCTCTTTTACCTGTACAACTGCTTTTTTGTAAGCACTTGTTTTACCAGAGATTAAACCACTCTTAGTGTATTTAACCGATCTATCAGCCCTGTAAATCATTGTATTTACATCAGTAACAGATACATTATAAGCAGCCTCAACAGCTTTCTTAATCTCTATCTTGTTAGCTTTTTTGTTTACAATAAAACCAAAACGGTTAAAAACTTCGCCGTCTTTAGTTATCTTTTCAGTGATGATAGGCTTAATTATGATACTCATATTCCCTATTATTTACTTAAAGTTTCTTCAATTCCTGCAAGTGAACCCTCAAAAAGAACTACACTTTTCGCGTTAAGTATCGTGTAAGTACTTAATTCTGAGGTAGTTACAACACTTGAAGCCTTTAAATTGCGTGAGGACAAATATACATTATTATTTGTATCTCCCAACACAAACAAAGATTTTTTGTTCTCTAACCCTAAAGCTTTCAAAACGTTAATGAAATTTTTAGTGCTTGGAGCTTCGAATTCGAAGTTTTCAACTACCACTAAATTTGATTCCTGAGCTTTGATTGAAAGGGCAGATTTCCTTGCAAGACGCTTAAGGCCTTTGTTCAGTTTAAAAGAGTAGCTCCTTGGCCTTGGACCGAAGATAGTACCACCACCTTTAAACAAAGGGTTTTTAACGCTACCGGCACGTGCAGTACCAGTACCTTTTTGTTTTTTAATTTTACGGGTACTACCAGTAACCTCGTTACGCTCTTTTGCCTTGTGCGTACCTTGCCTTTGGTTAGCCAGGTATTGTTTTACATCCAGGTACACTGCATGCTTGTTCGGCTCAATTGCGAATACTGAATCAGAAAGGGTTACCGTCCTGCCAGTTTCTTTTCCGTTGATATCTAAAACTTTTACTTCCATTACTTCTGAAGGATTACATAAGAGTTTTTGTGTCCCGGTATAGCACCTTTAACCACGATAAGGTTTTTATCGGCTACAACCTTTAAAACTCTAAGGTTTTGTACTGTTACATTTTCTCCACCTGTACGACCGGCCATACGCATACCTTTAAATACCCTTGAAGGATAAGACGATGCACCTACCGAACCCGGCGCCCTAAGACGGTTATGCTGACCGTGTGTAGACTGGCCAACACCACCAAATCCGTGGCGTTTTACAACACCCTGGAAACCTTTACCTTTAGAAACACCTTGTACATCTACGAAATCGCCTTCAGCGAAAAGATCTACAGTAACAGTGTCACCTAAATTAAACGATTGCTCAAAACCTTGGAATTCAACGACTTTTTTCTTCGCAACTGTACCCGCTTTTTTAAAGTGGCCAGCCTCAGCTTTAACAGTGTGTTTTTCTGTTTTGTCATCGAAACCAAGTTGAACAGCTTCATACCCGTCAACCGCGTTGGTTCTGACTTGGGTAACAACGCATGGTCCAGCTTCGATTACTGTACACGGAATGTTTTTTCCGTTTTCATCGAAAATACTGGTCATGCCGATTTTTTTACCAATTAACCCAGACATAGATTATTATTATTAATTATTAAAACCCTTCAATTTGAAGTAACAGAATACTCCAAACAGGGGTGCAAAAGTAAATATTAAATTGAGAAAATCAAACAGTTACAAAAAAATAAATGAAAAATATTTCATTTACAGCAATTAAGGGTTTAGTCCGCTATTTAAAAACGACATTTTATCAGTAAAATGTCGTAAACTTTTTTGTAACAATAAAAATAGAATCGTACCAGATTCACAACAGAACCGATAAAACAAAACACTTTACAATAAATAAGGCCGATGCATTTACCACATATACCTAATTCTGCACACCCCTACCCTTACCAGCTTCGGTTCAGCCTAGTGCGCGCACAACACTATGAAGCACACTCTTATGTGGTGTGGTAAAAAACAGGCCCGCAAAATCGTAATTAAGCATCCTGCCCATATTTATAATAAATAGGGTAATTTACTTCATATTCAGAAAAACTTAAAGCCGGCCTTTAAAAACCAAACGCTATTGTTTAATAAATTTTCCTTTAAAAATTTCACCCGTCGAAGTTGCAGTAATGTAATACACACCTGTTGCCAACCTCGAAACATCAATAACACTACTATTGCCGGTAGCAACAATACGCCCTTCACCATCTGACACCGCAACACCGGTAAGTTCAAAACCATCAGGAAGGCTAATATTGACTGATGATGCAGCCGGGTTAGGCCAAACACTTACAACAGACCTATTATAGTTGCGACTTCCCAAATCTTCAGTTACAAGCTTGGCAATAAACATATCGTTTTGACCAAAGCCATCTGTTTGCACAAAGCCACAAACTATGTATTCTCCTTCTGCAATTTCTTTTATTTCATACCCCACATCAAAATAGGGCACGCCCAGCTTTTTCTGCCATAGTATTTCACCATCCGCATCAAGGCGTATAAACCAGGCCTTACCTTCACCAGGTATCTCTGCCAAATCTCCATCTATGGAATGTGTAAATCCGGAGGCCGCATAACCGCCGTCTGCCGTAAGGTTTATTGAATCCAATTCATCTTGCGCGCTGCCCCCTATCTGATGTTGCCAGAGCATGTTTCCCTCTGCATCAATTTTCACCACTAAGCTGTCATAACCCTGTGTAGCTAAATACACATATCCTCCGTCCGGTGTTACCTTAATATCAGTAATATTTTCGCAGCCACTGTCGCCAATTGTTTGCTCCCACTCCAGTTCGCCTTCTGCAGTCAGTTTTACTAACCAGCCGTCATAGCAACCTGCAAACCCGGTTACATCACCATCATCCGAATTAGTCCATCCGGCAGCCAAATAGCCGCCATCCGAAGTTTGCTGAACGGTAAGCGCCTGGTCATCGACTGAGCCGCCTAAAGTTTTTTGCCACACAAGGCCGCCAGAGCTGTCAAGTTTAATAACCCAAAAATCATACGAACCCTGAAGTCCTGTAACATCTCCACCGTTTGCTGCTGCTGTTCCGGCAAGCACATAACCGCCATCTGCCGATTGTATTAACTGTTGCGCCTGAGACTGCCCTACACCACTACCATAACTCTTTTGCCAGTTTATTGTTCCGTCAACATTTAATTTAACTACCCAAAATCCCCAGTATTGGTTACCGGTTACATCACCGTCATTAGACAATGCAGTTCCTGCCGCGGCATATCCGCCATCAGTAG
The DNA here is from genome assembly GCF_055231775.1 of Flavobacterium niveum. Taxonomy (NCBI): domain Bacteria; kingdom Pseudomonadati; phylum Bacteroidota; class Flavobacteriia; order Flavobacteriales; family Flavobacteriaceae; genus Flavobacterium; species Flavobacterium niveum. Next base: position 302,806 of record NZ_JBUYSX010000005.1, on the reverse strand, counting down.
TATTTATAATACTTTCCGCCCAGTCGCTATGGGTACCGCCATAGGTTTGCTGCCATTCATAGTTGCCATCGGCATCAAATTTTAACAGCCACATATCCCTTGATCCCGGACCTCCATGCTGCCCTATCACATCTCCGTCATTAGAGGTAGTCCCCCCGGCCGTGAGGTAGCCGCCATCAGCCGTCTGAACAACGCCTTTTGCAAAATCGCTGGCAGAGCCTCCATAGGTATGCATCCATTGTACCTCAGGAGCCTGGGAAAATGAATAAAACGGCAATAGTAAAAAGAGTAATTTTATATTCATGATAATTAATATTGGTTGCCTGGTAAGCAGTTGTATTTTAATGCAAAATAACTATAAACGTTTAAAAGTACTCAATATATTATATCAAATATTATAAGTAGAACATATATAAAACAAAAAACCCGGCCATAAGGCCGGGTTTTGTATATAAGGTGAAATTATCACACTTTGATTTCAACTTCTACACCACTAGGAAGCTCCAGTTTCATTAGAGCATCGATAGTTTTAGAAGAAGAACTGTAAATATCAAGAAGCCTCTTGTAAGAGCTAACTTCAAACTGCTCCCTTGATTTTTTGTTTACGTGCGGAGAACGTAGTACAGTGAAAATCTTTTTGTTTGTAGGAAGCGGAATAGGGCCAGTTACAACTGCACCTGTGCTTTTTACAGTTTTAACGATCTTTTCAGCAGACTTGTCTACAAGGCTGTGATCGTATGATTTTAATTTTATTCTGATCTTTTGACTCATTTTCTTAAAAATTAAGCGTTGCCTTTAGCTTTTTTGATTACATCGTCAGCGATGTTTGAAGGTGTTTCTGCATAGTGAGAGAACTCCATTGTAGAAGTTGCACGACCAGAAGAAAGTGTCCTTAGCGTAGTAACGTAACCAAACATTTCTGAAAGTGGCACGCTAGCTTTAACTACTTTAGAACCTGCCCTGTCATCCATGTTGTTGATTTGGCCGCGACGACGGTTAAGGTCACCTACGATATCACCCATGTTTTCTTCAGGAGTAAGTACTTCAAGTTTCATGATAGGCTCAAGGATAACAGCACCGGCAGCTTTAGCAGCCTCTTTGTAACCCATTTTAGCAGCAAGTTCAAAAGAAAGGGCATCCGAGTCAACCGGGTGGAATGAACCGTCGATAAGTGTAACTTTCATACTGTCCATTTCATAACCGGCAAGAGGACCTTGCTTCATAGCTTCTTTGAAACCTTTCTCGATAGCAGGGATAAATTCCCTTGGGATGTTACCACCCTTAACTTCGTTAACGAACTGAAGTCCCATTGGCACTTTACCGTCAACTTCGTCAGCCGGCTCAAGACGGAATACGATATCACCGAATTTACCACGACCACCTGATTGTTTCTTGTATGTTTCCCTGTGGTTAGCAGCACGTGTAATAGCCTCTTTGTACTCTACCTGTGGCTCTCCCTGGTTAACCTCTACCTTAAACTCACGCTTAAGACGGTCTACAAGGATGTCAAGGTGAAGCTCACCCATACCAGAGATAATAGTTTGGCCAGAAGCGTGGTCTGTCCTTACCGTAAACGTAGGGTCTTCTTCTGCAAGTTTTGCAAGAGCCATACCCATTTTATCTACGTCGGCCTTAGTTTTAGGCTCAACAGCGATACCGATTACCGGATCCGGGAAGTCCATACTTTCAAGAACGATAGGGTTTTTCTCATCACAAAGTGTATCACCTGTTTTGATATCTTTAAAACCTACAGCAGCTCCAATATCACCGGCTTCGATAAAATCGATTGGGTTTTGCTTGTTAGCGTGCATCTGGTAGATACGAGAGATACGCTCTTTGTTTTCGCTACGCGCGTTAAACACGTAAGAACCCGCGTCAAGACGTCCAGAGTAAGCCCTGAAGAATGCAAGACGGCCTACATAAGGGTCTGTTGCAATCTTAAATGCAAGAGCCGAGAATGGCTCAGATGCAGATGGCTTACGAGAGATAGCCTCGCCTGTATCAGGATGTGTACCTTCAATAGCTTCTTTATCAAGAGGCGAAGGAAGGAACTTACATACTGCATCAAGCATAAACTGTACACCTTTATTTTTGAAAGATGAACCACAAAGCATAGGGATGATAGCCATATCTATGGTAGCTTTCCTTAGTGCTTCGTTGATTTCTTCTTCAGTGATTGAATCTTCATCCTCCATGAATTTCTCAAGAAGGTTTTCATCATAAGCAGCTACCTCTTCGATAAGTTGAGACCTGTACTGGTGTACTTCGTCTTTCATATCTTCAGGGATAGGCACAATATCAAAAGTAGCGCCCTGGGTTTCGTCATGCCATACAATAGCCTGGTTCCTTATAAGGTCTACAACACCCCTGAAGTCTTGCTCCTCACCGATTGGAAGAACCAATGGCACAGCGTTAGACTTAAGCATGTCTTTCACCTGCTGGCATACAGCAAGGAAGTTAGAACCCTGGCGGTCCATTTTGTTTACGAAGCCCATACGGGGAACTTTGTAGTTGTCTGCAAGCCTCCAGTTAGTTTCAGATTGTGGTTCCACACCATCAACTGCACTGAAAAGGAATACAAGACCATCAAGAACCCTAAGAGAACGGTTTACCTCTACGGTAAAGTCAACGTGGCCCGGGGTATCAATGATGTTAAAGTGGTACCCTTGAGTTTCAGGAAGTGATTTTCCTTGCTCTGTAGGGAAGTTCCACGTACACGTAGTAGCAGCAGAAGTAATGGTAATACCCCTTTCCTGCTCTTGTGCCATCCAGTCCATGGTAGCAGCACCATCGTGAACCTCACCTATTTTGTGAGATTTACCGGTGTAGAAAAGAATACGCTCTGTGGTCGTAGTCTTACCGGCGTCGATGTGGGCAGCAATACCTATATTACGCGTGAATTTTAAATCTCTTGCCATTTTAGTTGTTCTTTATGCTGTGTGTTTAATTAAAATTTAAAGTGAGAGAACGCCTTGTTAGCCTCAGCCATTTTGTGAGTATCCATCCTCTTCTTTACAGCAGCTCCTTCTTCCCTTGCAGCAGCAAGAACTTCGTTAGCCAGCCTTTGAGCCATAGATTTCTCGTTTCTCCTCCTTGCATAAAGTATAAGCCATTTCATGGCCATAGATATTTTCCTGTCCGGACGGATCTGCATTGGTATCTGGAAAGTAGCACCACCTACCCTGCGGCTACGCACTTCTACGTGAGGCATAACGTTAGTTAGGGCATCTTTCCAAGTTTCAAGCGCAGATTTTTCCGCATCCTGCTTTTTGTTTTCTACGATTTCAAGAGCATCATAAAATACTTTAAAAGCTGTAGATTTCTTACCGTCCCACATTAGGTTGTTAACGAAACGTGTTACTAACTGGTCGTTAAATTTCGGATCCGGTAAAAGTGGTCTTTTTTTAGCCTGTCTTTTTCTCATGTCTTTTGTTTAAAAGCTTTAATGATTACTTTTTCTTACCTTTTGCCGGAGCTGCAGCTGGTTGTCCCGGCTTAGGACGCTTAGCTCCGTATTTAGACCTGCGTTGCGTTCTTCCTGCAACACCAGCCGTATCTAAAGCACCACGAACAATGTGATACCTTACACCAGGTAAGTCTTTTACCCTTCCGCCCCTAACTAATACTATCGAGTGCTCTTGCAGGTTATGTCCTTCTCCAGGGATGTACGCATTCACTTCGTTACCATTTGTTAAACGTACCCTTGCAACTTTACGCATTGCCGAGTTTGGTTTTTTAGGTGTTGTAGTGTAAACACGTGTACAAACGCCCCTGCGTTGTGGACATGAATCCAAAGCAGCCGATTTACTCTTCTTAGTTATCTGGGTTCTACCAGTTCTTACTAATTGTTGAATTGTTGGCATAATTAATACTAAAAATTTCTAATTCTTTAAAAACCCGATTTTTTCGGGCATGCAAAGGTAGAAATTATAATCAATAAAACAAATCCTAATCTATTAATTTTCAAATGCCTTATCAATAGCATAACACCCGTATATTTTTCCGTAAATATTTGCGTTATTTTTACAGCACAGAAACCCGCGCGTTGAAAAAATCACTCCTTATATATATAGTATTACTTTTTTGCCTGAAAACGGCAGCGCAAAACCTGTACCTGAAAACCGAAGGCCGCAACCCCAAGGAAACCGCCGTACTGGACTCTGTTGGTTACAACAAAATACACCCGAATGCCAAAAGCGTGAATGAGGAAGCCAACAGCCTTTCGGCAAAACTGTACCAGGCCGGTTATTTTGAAAACCATATTGAAGCCTACCTCAAAACAAACGATTCTACTTTTGTGTTCCAATATAAAGTAGGCAACCGCATACATACTATTAAGGTGTATACCGGCAGGCTTTCACCCAAAGAAAAACTACTCCTTAATATAGATAAAGACACCTTATATATAAACCCCGCCGAAACCGAAACTTTTATGGAGCGTAACCTGGCTTTGCTGGAGCAGCAAGGCTACCCGTTGAGCAACCTTCAGTTGGTGGATTATAAAAAGAAAGGCAGCACACTCACCGCCACACTAAACCTATCTATAGAAAAAAGACGCACGGTAGACAACATCATTATAGAAGGCTACCCGAAATTCCCCGAAGGCATACGCCGCAACATATTGCGCCAGTACAGAAGAAAGGCATTTAACAAAAACAACCTGCAGCGGGTATATAACGATTTTAGCAGCCTGCGGTTTGTAACCCTGCCCCGCTACCCCGAAATCCTGTTCAAGCAGGACACTACTAATATATATGTGTATGCCGAAAAGGCACGCCCCAATACTTTCGACGGTTTTATAGGCTTCAGCAATGATGAAAACAGCAAGCTGCGCCTTAACGGCTACCTGGACCTTAACCTTATAAATACCCTGAATAACGGTGAGCGCTTTAACCTGTACTGGAAAAACAACGGCGACCGCCAAACCACCTTTAATACCAGCCTGGAACTGCCCTACCTGTTTAAAAGCCCGGTAGGCGCCAAAGCCAGCCTTAAAATATTTAAGCAGGACAGCACGTTCCAGAATACGGTGAGCGAACTGAATCTGGGGTATTACTTTAACTACAACTCACGCGTGTACCTGGGCTACCAGCAAACACAATCTACCAACATACGGGAAACAAGCACTGCCATCCTTAGTGACTACAACAGCAAGTTTTACACCGGCACATATGACCTGACACTGTACAACCCGCAAGACCTTATGTTTCCGCAACGGGGTACACTATACATACATACCGGAACGGGTAAGCGCGATAGCGAGGCCGGCAATAGCAGCCAGTTTTTTGGTGAACTGAACGCGTCCTACAATTTCTATCTTAACAAAACAAATATCATTAACCTGAAATCCCACAGTTATTACCTTAACAGCCGGAATTACATCACAAATGAATTACAGCGGTTTGGAGGGATAAATTCCATACGGGGTTTTAACGAAAACAGCCTTCAGGCCGATATGTACTCCTTATTAATGGCCGAATACCGCTATGCTGCCAGCAGCAACCTCTACGTACACACCATTACAGACTATGGGTATTACCAGGACCACACTACCGATTCAAAAAACAGGCTTTTGGGATTAGGTTTCGGAATGGGGCTTTTCACTAACAACGGATTATTTAACATAATTTACGCAAATGGCAGTATAAACTCACAAAACATAAAGCTCTCAAACTCAATAGTCCACCTCAGCTACAAAACTACTTTTTAACGTTTTATTTGCATTTTGATTAACATTTAGATACTTCCAGTCTAAAAATTATCATAAAAAAGTTGTGTTCGTTAAGTTTATTTTATTACTTTGAAGTTGACTAACTCAATTTACTAACTAATGAAAACGAGACTTCATGTTTTATTAACACTGCTCTGCGTGTTAATGATGCAAATTTCATTTGCACAAGAAAGGACAGTTTCCGGTACTGTTACAGACGACACGGGTTTTCCCATTCCGGGGGTAAATGTGGCCATAAAAGGCACAACGACCAGCGCCCAGACTGATTTTGACGGAAAATACCAAATTTCCGCCGCACCGGACCAAATTTTAGTATTTACCTACATCGGCATGGCTACACGCGAGGTTAAGGCTACATCGGCCACGCTTGACGTAAAAATGGCCAGCCAGGCCACTGAGCTTGAGGGCGTAGTGGTTACCGCAGTAGGTATTAAACGCGAAAAGGCATCAATTGGTGCCGCAACAACTACCTTTAAATCTGACCAGATTGTAAAAGGTGAACAGGCAAACATTTCAGATGCGCTTAAAGGTAAGGTAGCAGGGGTTACAATATCTGCTTCTTCAACTGACCCGGGTGCTTCGCAAAGTGTTATGATAAGGGGTATTAAATCCCTGAGCACCTCTAACCAGCCGCTTTACATTGTAGATGGTATTCCGGTAGGTAACCCGGCTAACTACTCTTCGGCTCTGAGCAATGCGTATGACTTCGGTAACGGGGCAAACGACATTAACCCACAGGACATTGAAAGCATGACTGTACTGAAAGGTGCTTCGGCTACCGTACTTTACGGTTCCAGGGCTGCTAACGGTGCTATTATAATCACCACCAAAAAAGGGAAACAGGGTAAACTGTCGGTAGATTTTACTACTACGACCACGTTTTCACAAATAAACAGGACGCCTAAGTACCAGTCAAGCTTCGGCCAGGGATGGGATGGTGTACATTACCTTATAGAAAACGGTTCGTGGGGACCGCGTTTTGACGGTCAACCACGCGTATGGGGAAATGTGGTAAACAACAGCCAGCTGCTTAAGCCGTACTCTTTCCAGAAAGACCAGCTTGAAAACTTCTTTACTACAGGTACTTCTAAGATAAATTCGGTGGCAGTATCGGGCGGCCACGGCGACAGCACTGTACGCCTATCGCTTTCTAACACTGCGCAAGACGGTATCTACCCTACCGACAATGACTCTTACGAAAGAAACAACCTTACCCTTTCGGGATCTACCAAGGTAAAAAACTTTAGCATGAGCGGTAGCCTTAACTATGTAAACAGTAGTGGTAAAGGCGTAGCTACCGGCCAGGGCGTTACGGTATACAACAACCTTATGCAAATACCTACCGACCTGCCTATCACTGAATTTAAAGACTACAATAGTGATTTCCATAACGTAAGTAACTACTATACGCCTTACGGTATTACAAACCCTTACTTTACGCTGAATGAAAACGGCGGAAGGAATAAAAAGGAAAGGTTCTACGGAAATACTGAATTTAACTACGAGGCTACAAAATGGTTATCGTTTACTTACCGTTTAGGTTTAGACAGTTCGAGTGATGTAACCAGGATGTGGACTGCTAAAATAGATGCCCTGCCCGGCAGCCCTAACGATGGCAGTACAACAGAAGGCCTTGGCAGCTATAGTGAACAATACTATAACTACAAGCAGGTAAACCATGACCTACTTGCCAACTTCAACTTTGACTTAACCGAGAAATTCAATCTTTTGGCATCAGTAGGTTTTAACACTAATGACGAAAGAACAACAGCACATGCTGCATCGGTAACATCACAAGACCTACCGGGTTACTACTCGTTAACTAACAGTTCTGAAATACCTTTGGTAAGCACAGTTAATACACACAGGAAAATCTATGCCTTTTACGAGACGCTTACAGCTTCTTATGACGATCAATTGTTCTTAACCGTAAATGCCCGTAATGACTGGTACTCTACACTACCAGCCGCCAACAGGTCACAACTGTATGCCGGTGCCAATGCCAGCTGGGTATTCAGCAGGACATTCAGCGGTATAGAAAAAGTAATTAACTACGGTAAGCTGCGTGTAGGTTATGGTACGGCAGGTGGTGACACAGGGCCATATCTTGCAAACGGCGTATACCCTATTACCTCAATAGATACAGGTTTCGGCTTACTTAACTATCCGATAAATAACATTAACGCCTACACTGTAGGTAACAGGATGCCTAACCCTAACCTGAAACCGGAAATACGTTCGGAATACGAGATAGGTACTGAACTTGCTCTATTTGACAGTTTTGTTACCATAGATGCTACTTATTACAACTCTAAAAACGACAACCAGATACTTCCGCTTGCAGTAGCGCCTTCTACAGGTTATACCAGCCAGCAGGCTAACGTGGGTACGCTTCGTACAAAAGGTTTTGAAGGGCTTGTTACCTTTAACTGGGCCAAAAACCCTGATGGCTTCGGCTGGAGTACCAGCGTAAACTATACCAAAAGCGAAACCGTACTGGAAGAACTGGACCCAAGGATAGAAAACGTACCACTTGGCGGACTAAGCACCTTCCAGTATATAGCAGAAGAAGGACAGCCAGTAGGTCTTATTAAAGGATCTGTAGCGGAAAGGGATCCAAACGGTAATATTGTAGTAGACTCTCACGGTATACCTGTAGCCTCATCTACACAGGAAGTGTATGGTGACACCCAGTACGATTATACCATGGGTATAAGTAACAACATCAGCTATAAAGGGCTTTCGCTTGATTTTACATTTGACGTACGCCAGGGTGGCCTTATGTACTCAAGGACTGCAGATATTACCAGGTTTACCGGCAACTCTATAACTACGGTGTATAACGATCGCCAGCCGTTTATAGTGCCAAACTCAGTTGTACTTAACGATGACGGAACCTACTCTCCAAACATTACCCCGGTTACCGGTGAATATATGGATGATTATTACAGGGCCGAGGCTTTAGCAAGGCAGACAGTAATAAATAAATCATTTGTAAAACTGCGTGAGGTAGTGCTAACCTACAAACTGCCTTCTAAATTCCTGGAAAGGACATTTATAAACAACCTTTCTATATCGGTAATCGGCCGTAACCTGTTCCTTTGGACTCCCGCCAGCAACCAGTACATTGACCCTGAAGCTTCTACCTTCGGTAACGACCTATCGGGCCAGTTTGGTGAATTCAGCGCTAACCCTTCAACCAGGAGCCTTGGTTTTAGCCTGAAAGCTAACTTCTAATAATAAAGGACTATGAAAAATCTTAATAAAATATTTATAGTATTGCTGTTAGGTATTTTTGTATCGTGTGACGAAAAACTCGACATCAATACAGACCCTAACTACCCGGGCGAAATAAACGCAGGGCTTGCACTTACATCAGCAGAAGCTACACTTGTTTCTGTAACAGGTGCTGAGCTTACTAACTTTGGTGGCTTTATGGCACAGTACCATACTCAGGCGCCATCGGCCAGCCAGTATGAAAACATCGATTCTTACAACGTTAACATTACTTATGCCGATGCATTGTGGACACAATTGTATGCCGGTACACTTACCGACCTGCAATATGTAACTACACAGTCTGAAGCGGCTGGCGATACCGGCACCCTGCTTATTGCCGAAGCGCTTAGGGCATATACCTATCAGCTGCTGGTAGACCTTTTTGGTGATGTGCCTTACACTGAAGCATTACAAGGTATATCTGGTAACATTACTCCTGTAGCCGACCCGGGTGAAGAAATATATGCCGACCTGATAACTAAGCTTGACGCCGCAGTAGCTGCCTATGAGGCAAACCCTACCGAACCGGAAGTAGGCCAGCAAGATGTTATTTACAATGCTGATATAGATTCATGGATTCAGTTTATAAATACACTGAAACTGAAAATGTACTTAAGGATGGCATACACTTCTCAGGCCAATGCTGCCGCTGTGAATGACCTTTTGGCACAAAACAACTTCATTGAGTCAGATGTTGCGTTTACCAATTTTGACGATTCTACAAACAAAACCAATCCATTCTACGGTTCTTATCTGTCTATAGCAGGCGATGGCCTTGCAGATGTAAACCATGTGGCCAGTAATACGCTGCATGACTTTTATACTGAAAACAACGACCCACGCCTTATGGCAGTATTCCGTGCCAATACAGACGGTGCTTACACATCCATCCCTCAGGGTACCGGTAACACCTTTAACAACCTGGCCCAGAATTATGCCCGCCCTAATATAGGTATGACGACCCCTGTGTTCCTTATCTCGCTTGCAGAAAGTGATTTCCTTCAGGCAGAAGCGCTTATACGCTATGCAGGTGGTACCGGTGCCAAGGAAAAATATGATGCCGGGGTGGCAGCTTCATTTGCTGTATACCAGGAATATTTTGGGCTGGATGGAACAGCATCTGCTGCTGATTTTACCGGTGCAGGCGGTGCGTATGAGTATGTACCTTCAAGCAATGTGGAAACAGCAGTAAGGCAGGTAATCATCCAAAAATGGGCGGCACTCCCTTACGTAAACACCATTGAGGCCTACATAGAGGCTACCCGTACCAAATTCCCTGAGGTGGTAACACCGGGTACAGAAAACTATGCAATAGGTAACCGTATACCTTCAGATATTTCGGTACTTACAGGTACCAATATACCGAGCATACTGTACTACCCTGCAGATGAAGTAAACCGCAACCCTAACATTACCCAGCATGCTTCGCTTACCGAAAATGTATGGTGGGACCAAAAACCTGAATAAAAAATAGCTATATGAAAAACATATTTAAACTTAGCATTTTAGGATTAGGGTTGGCATTAACCCTGGCATCCTGCAGCCCTGAAGACCCGATAGGAAGTAAGGTAACTAACTATCCTCTTATTACCGTAAACGGTGACGACTTTATGTGGGTGGAAGAAGGCGGAACATATAGCGATCCCGGTGCAGTAGCTACCATAGATGGCGTAGAAGTACCCGTAACCACTACTTATAAAGGCCGTTTTAGGGGTCAATCATACAACAGTACCCTGGGCACAACCGTAGCCGACCTGTATACAGCAAGCTATGCTGCTACAAACGAAGACGGTTTTGACGGTGTGGCTACACGTACTATATACGTAGGTAACACCGGCGACCTTGTAACCAGCATTGAAGGCCTGTACAGGGCTACCGTAACACGTAATGGTACACTTACTGCCCAGTATACGGATATGGAATATGTAGTTATCTGGAAAAATGAAGACGGCAGTTATGAAATATCAGATGCTTTTGGCGGATATTATGATATAGGCCGTGCGTATGGTATTACTTACATAACTCCGGGTGGTGTTATTGTAGCAAACGACATACCGTCTAACAGCTTTAGTTTCCCGGGCACACAATACAACGCCAGTTTTGGCGACCCGTCTGAAATCACTGCTATGACAGTTAACCCCGCTACTAACAGCATAGACCTTACTGTGGTATGGTCTACCTCTACTACCTACACGTTCCAGATACACTTAGACCAGGTTCAACTGTAAAGCGAAACACAAATGAAAAAGATACAAGCAAATATTAAATATATAGCACTGGTACTGCTGGCAGGTATTGTAGCAGTAGCATGTGACGACGATGGGTACGATGACTATGATACCGGCGGCACCCCTACCGAAGCCATGAACGGCGAATGGTGGATAGACATTAGCGATGAAGCTACAGGCGACGTGTACGTACAACACGCCCTGCACCGTACCTACGATGATAATAACGGAGGTATGTGGATTAGCGACCGCGAAGGCACCGCATTTACCGGCTGGTGGCTGGAATCTGTAGTGAATGTAGATACAGACAACCTTACCTTTACCGCTACCGATGCGTTTAACAACGCAGACGAATCGGAAGTGACAATTACCGAAGGCAAGATTATTAAAAACGGCGGCCACTCGGCTACCGGTGTGGTTGTAGACAGCATTTATTTTAAAGGCGTATTTAACTACGACCCCGAAACTGTACTTATTTTTGCCGGCCACAAACGTACAGGTTTTGAAGAAGACGAATATTAGCAGTTTAGGTATTATAATGTGAATTTGAAGCCACCCCATTTTTGGGGTGGTTTTTTTATACCTTTGCCACATGGAAAAAGAATACCAGATATTTGGCATACGCGCCATTATAGAGGCAATAAACGCAGGGAAAGAAGTAGACAAGGTGTTTATACAGAAAGATGCACAGGGCGACCTGATGCGCGAACTCTTAAAAGTACTGAAACAACACAGTATAAACTTTACCTACGTACCCGTAGAAAAGCTGAACCGCCTTACCCCTAACAACCACCAGGGTGCCGTGGGCAGCATATCGCCGGTAAAATTCCACGACCTGGAAACGCTGGTTGAAACCGTTTTGGAAAGCGGGAAAACTCCCCTGTTCCTGATACTGGACCAGCTTAGCGATGCCCGAAACTTCGGGGCTATTATCCGTACTGCCGAATGTACCGGCGTAGATGGTATTATTGTACAAAAACAAGGTTCGGCACCGGTAAACGGCGATACTGTAAAAACCTCAGCTGGGGCAGTATTTAATGTGCCTATCTGTAAAGTAGAGCATATTAAAGATGCTATTTTCCACCTGCAGGGGTCGGGTATTAAGACTGTTGCCGCTACAGAGAAGACCGAAAACAACTTATATGATGTATCGTTCAGAGAGGCTGTAGCCATTATTATGGGCAGCGAAGACCGCGGTATTAACCCATCGGTACTGAAAATTGTAGACGACAAAGCCAAACTGCCTATGTATGGCACTATATCATCGTTAAATGTATCAGTAGCCTGCGGGGCGTTCCTGTATGAAACGGTAAGGCAGAGGATTGGATCGTTAGAAGGTTAGATTATTAGAATTTCAGATTCGGCTATACTCAATAGAAAAGCCCTCCCAAAGTTGTTCACTTCGGGAGGGCTTTTTAAATTAATCAAAAATGAAATTAATATTCAGTAATAGGTGAATATTGCATTATATCCGCTTCTGAAGTAGCATTTGCATAAGCTTTATAATACTCAGCGTTTTCTTCGTAACAAACTTTACTGCTTTCAAGAGCCTCTTTATACAAAGAAACACCTTCACCTACATCTTTAAACTTTGTCTGTGAAACATTCAGTTCCAGCCATTTTTTAAAAGTCTCTTCATTTTTGAAAATACCTTTTACGGCTTTACCATTTAATTTACTTATAAGTTGATTCTGCAGTTTCTCCATGTTAATAAAACTCTCTGAGTGGATTAATTTCTCATAAAGTTCCGGTAACTTACTATTACTACCTATTGTGTCATTAATTGCTTGTACATCGGGCATATCAGCTACCTTTTTATCAGAACCACATGATAAAACTAAAAACAACAGGCTTATAAATAATAAATGTTTCATAGCGACTTATTTAAGTTAGCAGCCTTGCTGGCAAAGCTTTAGTGCCCTTAGGCAGTTTGAAAGATTAAATTGTAATTCTAACCGGAGATTAAAAGCTTCCGCCTGAAAACCAAGATCTGAAATTTCATTCGCCGCTAACTGTTGTCGAGCACGCTTAAGCCCTCCATGATAAATCATATTTGCTCCTTTGCAACAGGCATAATAACTTGCCTTGCATCCGCAGCTATTTTCTGTAATGTTGTCATCGGGCATAAGGACTTCAATGAATACATCATCATTATCAGGATCTAAAGTCGCAAGAAAAAAATCGCTATGGTTACTAACTACAGGTGCATATAAAACTTTAAGGTTGGTATATTCACTTTGAGCAGCATTGTAACTTGTAAAACTTGTTGTAGATAAATTTGAGGATATCCAGGATAATAAAGTAGTACTCGAACTAAATATACTTCCATCTCCTGTATAATTCAACTTTAACATAAATGAATCCTCAGCAGCTTTATACGTTAAATATTCACTTGAAGTAACCATACGGTTGTAAATAACTTCAAAATCCTGTTGGCTGTAACGTGCTGTAACATTAGGCTTTACTGCCTCAGTTTCTTTAGGAGTTGATACATTTTGCTCTCCCGAGCATGATAGCAAGGAAAGCGCAACAAGCGTTGCAAGAAAAAACTTCTTCATAAAAATTAGATTGATTGTTAGATTTTTTTTGGTTGACCGGTTAACTGGGACAAATGAAAAAATAAAAAAAGACAAGCAATCTTAAAGATATGTTAAAGTCGATTAACTACATAATTCTATAGATTAACCACTGTTTTTCACTATGTTATAAACAATTCTAATTTCCTGAGGCGGCGATAATATCTCTGCATCTATCACCTCTATATCCTCAGGTTTTGGTGGGTTTTGGAACACACCGTTTTCATCAAAGCGCTTCATAAAATGGTCGGCATTCGGGTCAAAATCCGGTTGTTGCCAGTCGTATACTATTTGCTGCTGCTTGTATTCTGGCGTGTCGTACAAGCGTGAGAAAATCATACCGGCCAGGAACCCACCCAGGTGGCCTTCCCAACTTATGTCGCTATCTACCCCCGGGAAAACATACCATACCATACCGCCATACAGCAGCACTATGGTAAGCGATACTGCCACTAAGCGGTAATAACCGGTTTGTATCCCTTTAAAAAACATAAAACTCACCAAGGCATAAATAAGCCCGCTGGCACCTATGTGGTAGCTGTACCCCCGCCCTATCAGCCAGGTAACAAAACCCGAAACTAATACACCGTACACTATAACACGCAGTGCATACCTTCGGTAAAAATAGCGCAACGCGGCTATGAGCAAAAAAAGCGGTATGCTGTTGTTGTATATATGCTGAAGGCTGCCGTGCAAAAACGGGCTGAATATAATGCCGCGTAAGCCACGTATGGTGCGGGGCATAATGCCGTACTGGTTAAGGTACAGGTGGTATTTTGTTTCGGCCCAGTAGCAAATCCAGATGGAGAGCACGGCAACAAGCGGCCACAGCACTACCGAGGGCGAAAAACGGAAAGGTTCGTTATCCTGTTTCATAGGCTTAGGATAACTCAAAAAGGCAACCAAACTTTTTTTCCTGTTAAAATGGCAGGCATCTCTACGGCTATACGTTTACGAAAATCAGGCTTTAATAAGCTTCATGCATTGCTGTAAAATAGCATCCTTGTCAGTTTCCGGTATGGCTATTTGTGCCAGCACATTGCGGATGTTTTCATCAGTATGCTTAAAAATATTATTCCTGATTGCATAAAATTTGCCCTGGTATGAGAAAAGCAGGCTACCCCGCTTTACATTCTTATTATCAAATGTATACCAATTATCATCGTATACCGTTACCCCAAAGCTCTCAAAAAGCCTGCGGTGCATAAACCCGTCATATTCTTTCAGGCGCTCAATATAAAGCGTACTGCTCTCTCCTCTAAGATGCAGCAAAGTAATCCTGCTGTCGTATATTGGCACATAAAGCTTTTCTGTTTCCAGTACACCCTGCTTTACCGCAAAGTTGCCGGTTATAGTATCATTATAGTATACGGCCGTACCTTCCCACTTACCGGGAAACGATATACGTGCTGAGGATGTATGATGGTGTGGCAAAGCCCCAGTAAATATAATAAGGTTCAGCAACGGGGATAATCCGCCGCCATTTTGGGCAATTCCCATCGAGGGGATAAGCAACAGGAGTACAAGTATCTTTTTCATACTAATAACAGATTGGTTTAAAATGACATACACCCTATAAATGTAGCTATTTTCCTGTTTCGGTCAAAAACTTTAACACCGCAAAACACTGGCCCCAAACAAATTATAACACTTTACCAAAGCAGCCGCACAATAGTTTTAAAATCCGTAATTTTACGCTATGGAAGCACCCTTGGCAGAACGCATACGCCCGCAGCATTTATCAGAATACATAAGCCAGCAGCACCTTGTGGGGCCAAACGGCTCGCTTACACACCAGATAGCCCGCGGCATCATCCCATCGCTTATACTGTGGGGGCCTCCTGGCACAGGTAAGACTACCCTTGCGCAGATAATGGCACAGGAAAGCAACCGCCCGTTTTATGTACTGAGTGCCATAAACAGCGGCGTTAAAGACGTGCGTGAGGTGATAGATAAAGCCAAGCAAAGCGGCGGTATGTTTACCACCAAAAACCCTATTCTGTTTATTGATGAGATACACCGTTTCAGCAAGTCGCAACAGGATTCGCTGCTGGCGGCGGTAGAGCGCGGTTGGGTTACGCTTATAGGTGCCACTACCGAGAACCCGAGCTTTGAGGTGATTCCCGCACTACTTTCGCGCTGCCAGGTATACGTGCTGAACCCTTTTACGCGCGAAGACCTTGAAGCCCTGCTGCACCGCGCCATGGAGGTAGACAATGTACTGAAAACAAAAAACATAGACCTTAAAGAAACGGAAGCACTGCTGCGCCTTAGCGGTGGTGACGGCCGCAAGCTGCTTAATATTTTTGAGTTGGTTATTAATGCCGTTGACGGCGATACCATAGAAATAACCAACGAACGTGTGATGCAGCTGGTGCAAAAAAATACTGTGCTGTATGACAAAACGGGCGAACAGCACTATGACATTATTTCCGCTTTTATAAAAAGCATGCGCGGCAGCGACCCTAACGGCGCCGTGTATTGGCTGGCCCGTATGATTGAAGGTGGCGAAGACCTGAAGTTCATAGCCCGCCGTATGCTTATCCTGGCCAGTGAAGATATAGGCAATGCCAACCCCACTGCACTGATTATGGCAAACAACACCTTTCAGGCAGTGACTGCGATTGGTTATCCTGAGTCACGGATAATATTAAGCCAGTGTGCGGTGTACCTGGCCAATTCACCCAAAAGCAATGCCACGTATATGGCTATTGGCAAGGCGCAAAGTGTAGTGAAGCAAACCGGCGACCTGCCTGTACCGCTGCACCTGCGCAATGCCCCTACCAAACTGATGAAGGAACTGGGCTATGGCGACGACTATAAATATGCCCACGACTACAATAATAACTTTGCCGACCAGGAGTTTTTGCCCGATGCTATAAGCGGCACTGCTTTCTACGAACCCGGTGCCAACAGCCGCGAAAATGCCGACCGCGAGGCCCTAAGGAAGCGCTGGAAAGGGAAGTATGGGTATTGAGAAAGATGCTGAGATACTTAGATTCTGAGACGCTGAGTTTCTCAGCAGCTAAGTTTACACTCATAAGAAATAAGAAAAGGCTTCACCTAATTTTCAGTGAAGCCTTTTATATATGACTTAATATCTTTTAAAAACTAAGAATCTAAGCGTCTCAGAATCTCAGAAACTTTATTAAAATTTGATATCCAACTTCTCGCTGATTAGCTTGTCGTTTTGGTAGTATTCGAAAAACCATTCGTTGCCTTTTTTAAATACCACACCATTTTTGGTATCGCCCACAGCGGTGTATGAATCGGGTTGCGATGTTTTGTACATTTTCAGTACCACTTTAGGTGTGCTGTCTACCAGCTGGTAACCGTTGGCAATAGGCTGTGCAAATAGCGTATTCTGGTTTACTACCTGTTGAGGCACCACTGCCGGGGCAGCGGGTGCAGCAGGTACAGCCGGAGGTTGCGGCACGGCAACAGCCTGCCCCTGGCCTGCAAAATATTGCGCAGAAGCGGCATCGCCTACGTAAGTGTAATTAAGTTTTTCTAATGCCTGTGCGGCTTCGCGGGTAGCTTCAAAATAGGCTTTACTAAAATCTTTGTTCTTGCTGGATCCCTGTTCTGACGTAAAAATTGTTTTCCCGAAACAGTCTTTAATCAGTATACTCACCTTGGTAGTAAGCATACCACTGTTATTGTCCAGATCGCCATACAGCGCACGGCAGCGGTTAAGGGCTACTTCGGCAGGCAGCTGCTCGTCTACAAACAATACCTTGAAGCCGTATTTTTCAAAGGCCAGCTTGGTAATCTGGTTCAGGTTATACTTATTCTCTTCCTTAAAAAATTCGAATTTCCTTGGAAGGATAACATATTTATAGTTGTTGATGATTTCGCTTTGGGCAAAGGTAATGCCACTGAAAAGCAACGCGATATACAGCGCAATCTTTTTCATTTATAAGAGGTTTTTAAGTTCAAGGAGATGGTTTACCTGCGGTATGGTAACCGGCGCTTCGGCACGGTGCTCGTTAAAGAAAATAGCATCAATACCGCAGTCTATAGCACCCTGCACATCGGCTTCTATGCAGTCGCCTATCATTACACTGTGGTGCTTTTCGGCTCCGGCAGCAGCAAGTGCATATTCAAAAATAGCAGGGTGCGGCTTTTTGCAACCGGCATTTTCGCTGTTGGTCACCGTTTCAAAATACCCTTCCAGTCCACTGTTTTTCAGTTTGCCTTCCTGCACGGTATGGAAACCGTTGGTTATAATATGCAGGCTGTACATGGGTTTCAGGTATTCCAAAATTTCAATAGCACCTTCATACAGGTGGTTGTTCAATGGCAAATTGGCCACATATTGTTCCGACAGCGTTTCTATAAGCGTCTCGCTTACTTCGTACTCCAACGCATCGAATACATCCTTCAGTCGGCCGTAGCGCAACTGCTGTTGGGTGATAAGCCCGTCGCGGTACAGTTTCCAGTAACCGGCATTTATAGGCACGTGCAATGCCACGAATTGTTGTATATCAACCGCTACCCTATTTTCGGTAAGTATGTGTTCAAAGGCTAAAGCCGAATTCTTCTCGAAATCCCACAGGGTATGGTCGAGGTCAAAAAAGATGGCTTTCTTATTGTGCAGCTTCATATTATTTAACCACTTCGGCGTTTTCTATGTGGTAAATCCAGTCGTCCACATCGCTGTCGTTATAACGGAACGTACCTTTCAGTGTAAGGTATTCGTCAGTCTTAAAGCGTTGCCCCGGGTTTTTCAGCTTAATGCCCATAATGGTTTCAGGCCCGGCCTGCCCACAGAAGAAACACGCCTTAAACATATTTTTACTTATGGCGTAGCTCTTGTTATCTATAGGGATAACAAAGCCCGTCATTACAATTGGCTTGCCCTGTTTGGCTTTCAGCGTGGTGTTTATTACCGGGTACATTACCCCTTCCGGATAATCTTTGCTCGGTTTCTTCAGGTATTTTATTTGTCCCAAAAGCTTCCAGCTCAGGGTATCGGCATAGGCAAAAGTGTTTTCGCCGCTAACCGAAACTTTAGCAGGTGCCGGGTTTGAAGACGGCAGGCCTACCGAAGTAAGTACCACGCCCGATAGTGCCACAAGGGCTATAATGAGTGTTTTACGCATTTGCAAGTGTTTTAGAAATATTCAATCCATACGCCTTAACCGCGGGTATTACGGCTGCCAGTATGCCCACAAAGATAGTAAGCCCCAGCAAATATCCTTCCTTATCCCAAACGAACTCGTAGGGGTTAAACGCCATTTTAAATTCTGACTCACTGGTACCCGAAATAAGGCCCAATCCTATACGCCCAACAATAGTGCCAAAGATGAAGCCGGTAACACACAGCAGCAGGCTTTCTATAAGTACCAGCAGTAGCAGTTGCAGGCGGCTTGCACCATTAACGCGCAGCAGGGCAAACTCGTATTTACGTTCCTTTAATGTATTGTAAAGCGCAATGAATATGCTGATACCCGAAATAAGCATGATGCCGTATGCCAGGTATTGCAGCGCCTGCAGCCCTATACCGAACAGCGAAAACAACCTGTTGATTTCCACCCCCGGTGCGGCAGCCTGCATCTTGGTATTCATGGCTACCATATTCGGCCAGATTACATACGCCTTAGGCCCGCGGAACTTGATAAGCGCCGCCGTTATTTCGTGGCCCTCACCTTCATGGGCTTCTTCATCGTGGTGGTTTTCCTCGTGATGGTCCTGCTGCATATAATCCACAGGCTCATGGCCTTCGTGTGCGTGGTCTTCTTCATCGGCATCATCATGGTGCGCTTCGCCTTCATGGTGTGCATGGCCGTCGTGCATGCCCCATACGGTAGGTATGGTACACAGTATAAGGTTATCCACTACCTTGCCGGTAGGTTCGGTTATGCCCGTAACTATGTAAGCGTGTTCTTTGTGTACCTCACCCTCGGCAGCGTCGCCGTGTGCACCAAAGAATTTATCGCCAACCTCAAGGTTCACTTTTTTTGCAATATCGCTGCCTACTACCACCTGGTAATCTTTAGTGAATACGGCACCTTTTTGAAGCTTTGCACCATAGTGCGTAAGGTATTGCGGCGTGGTTCCCACTATGCGGTAGCCCTTGTAGTTATCGCCAAAGGCCAGCGGAATGGCTTCCTTCACCATAGGGTTGTGCATCCACATTTTGGCCTCGTCATAGTTAATGTTCCCGGTGGGAGAATCTACCTGGTACACCGCCGAAAGGATAAGCTGCAACGGGCTGCCCTGTGCTCCCAGCACCATATCGATGCCGTCTATATTATCGTTAAATTTCTTTTCAAACTGTTCCTGCAACAATATCAGCAGGGTGATGATGGCTACGCTGGCCGTAAGCAGTACAATGCTCAGGGTGGTATTCAGCGGCTTGTGCCAAATGTTTTTCCAGGCTATTTTAGTAATCATGGCTACAGTGCTATCTGGTTAGTAAAACGGTCTTTCAGCCTTTGGTCGTGCGTTACGATAACCAGCGCGGTGCCGTACTGCTTAGCCAATCCCGAAAGCATATCGGCCACAATAAAGGCATTTTCATCGTCCAGGCTGCTGGTAGGCTCATCGGCAAGTAACAACTGCGGGCTGTTTACCAATGCACGGGCAATGGATACGCGCTGCTGCTGGCCTATGCTGAGTTGCGACGGTAGTTTGTGCAGGTGTGCTTCTAATCCAAGTTGGGTAAGCAATCCCGTTGCTTTATCGGTGGCTTTCCTGCCATTGCCCAGCCACGATGCAAGCACCACATTATCCAGCACCGAAAGCGCCGCTACAAAGTACGACTGCTGCAATACAATGCCTATGTGCTGCCCACGGAAACGGTCGAGCTTTTTATCGGAAAGGGTTTCTATATCAGTACCACCTATGGTTACCTGCCCCTGTTGCGGGCGCAGCAGCCCTCCCAGAAGGTGCAGCAGTGTGGTTTTCCCCTTACCCGAACCGCCTGTAATCAGCAGGGTTTCGCCTGCCTGCGCCGTAATATCTGGAAAGGAAAAATCAGTGCCCTTCCCGTAGGAAAAGCGTATATTTTGGGTCGAAATCATGTACTTATTTAATAAGCATGCAAGATACGCAAAGCGCAATTATTATAAAAGTAATTTTATAGTGTGTGGCCTGGCTAAACCACAACAAACACCCTTATTTCAGCATGGCTATTGTGTAGATTACAATAAATACAATAGGTTGCGTACAGGCTTAAGAATTAACACTAAGGTTAAGAAGCCTGCGCATGGTTTTTCATATCAAAGATAAAGATATTGTAAGGCTCACCGCTTTGCAGGGTTTCATCGGTAAAATCGCTAAGGTATACATCGCCGTGCATCAGTGCGTTAAGGCAGCGGTTGTATATGGCATCGCGGCTTTTAAGGTCGGCACGGTTAAGGTCCAGCCGTATCTCTACCATTGTTTTATAAGCTGCGCCACGCGAGGTATAGCCCGGGGAAATGTGGTAATTTTGGGTAAGGTTAAAATCTACCAGTTCCAGTTTATGCTCGGTCATTTTATTAAGCACCTGGCTCTGTACCTCGCGCATACGCATACGGGGGTCGGGCGGTACTACAAGGCAGTCCCTGCAATAAAATGTCATTGTATAATTGTCCATATCCAAGCAATTTTGGTGTAAAATTAAACCTTATAATCCATTCAACCATATGGATTAACAAAGCGCTAATACAATATGAGGTTTTTTTGCACAACTTTACCAGTTACACCTTCATTTTTTAGATTTTTTAAACATATGCTCCGTACTTGCCCGCCTGCATTTAAGACGGGAACAACCTGATGCACACAAAACCGCCCCCGCAACAGGCTAATAATTATTATAATAGCACCTGTTATTACTACCCAAAATTGAGTACTTTTATAAACCTCTTTAAAAGGCATTAACAACTATAAACCAATGAATTATGAAACATATTTTCTTTTGTTTTCTTTTTGTGATTATGGGTTGTAAGTCCGGTAAAGATGCGGGCAATTTTGAAGTTGTAACAGGAACTGCACGAAATGATAAAGCCGGGGCCGTACTAAGCAGTAGCCGTGGCACATGCCTAATGTCGGGCTTAAGCCATTGGGATAGCACTTACGTAGGTAAAACACTAAAGGTAAAGGGACATTTTGATTTACATGTTGGTGAGGATGT
Organism: Flavobacterium niveum; assembly: GCF_055231775.1. NCBI lineage: Bacteria > Pseudomonadati > Bacteroidota > Flavobacteriia > Flavobacteriales > Flavobacteriaceae > Flavobacterium > Flavobacterium niveum. The sequence continues at coordinate 280,870 of NZ_JBUYSX010000005.1, read as the reverse complement.
TGTAAACATTAAAATCAATGACACCGTTTATCCATTTGCAGCGCAAATGTATCATAGGTATTACCTTGTAAAAAATGCTACATGGGAATTGTACGATCCTAATTAGGTTTTGTTTCAAACCACTAAAATCAAAACTATAATATTCAACTTGAGTGAAGCTGCCCCCTCTCTTTTGGAGAGGGCTGGGGAGAGGCAGCTAAAAAGTATCAATTTGGCTACAACGGCATTCAATTTGGCTACAGCCAAAACGGATGGATTGTGCCAACTTTGTACTATCAGATTAAAAATAGACAAATAAAAACAATAGCCATGACAAAAAGTAAAGGATATGCGGCACAAAGCGCCGAGACTGATTTAGCCCCCTGGAATTTTGAACGCCGCGAAGTAGGCCCGCACGATGTGCTTATAGATATCATGTACTGCGGCGTGTGCCACAGCGACCTGCACCAGATTAAAAACGACTGGTTCCCGGGGATATTCCCTATGGTGCCGGGCCACGAAATTGTGGGCCGTATAGCAGCCGTGGGCGCTCATGTAAAAAAGTTTAAGGTGGGCGACCTTGCCGGTGTAGGCTGTATGGTAGACAGTTGCGGCCACTGCGAAGACTGCACCCACGACCTGGAACAGTTTTGCAGCCACGGTGTGCAAACCTATAACGGCCTTGGACATGACGGCGTGCCTACCTATGGCGGCTACAGCAACAACATTGTTGTAAAAGAGGAATTTGCCCTGCACGTTTCAGATAAGATAGAGCTTGCAGCCGTGGCTCCGCTGCTATGTGCCGGCATTACTACCTATTCGCCACTACGTTACTGGAAGGTAGGTCCGGGGCATAAGGTAGCCGTACTGGGGCTTGGCGGCCTTGGGCATATGGCGGTAAAATTTGCCGTAGCCTTTGGTGCCGATGTTACTGTGCTGAGTACTTCGCCGGCTAAGGAGGAAGATGCCAAAAAACTGGGCGCACATCATTTTGTGGTAACCAAAGACCCTGAGCAGGTAGCCGCTGCAACCAAAACCTCTGATTTTATTGTAGATACGGTGTCCGGGCCGCATGATGTAAACATGTACCTGGGCATGCTGAAAAGCCGTGGCACACATATAGCCCTGGGCGCCCCTAACGAGCCTTACGTAATACCTGCGTTTTCGTTACTGGCAGGCGGTAAAGCCATAGCCGGCAGCGGTATAGGCGGACTGGCCGAAACCCAGGAAATGCTGGACTTTTGCGCCGAGCACAACATCGTATCAGACATTGAAGTCATTGATATTAAAGACATACACGCAGCATACGAGCGCATGGAGCGCGGCGATGTACGCTACCGTTTTGTAATAGATATGGCTACGCTGTAACTTCAACAATAATAAAAAGAAACAGAACGCTTTACGGGATTTCAATATTCAATCATTAAACAAAAACGACATGAGCATCAGTAAAATAAACTTAGGAAACCAGGGCCTTATAGTACCCGCAGTAGGCCTGGGCTGTATGGGCATGACCACCATAGCCGGAAACGATATATATGGCAAAGCCGATGAAGCCGAAGCTATAGCTACAATACACCGTTCGCTGGAACTGGGCGGTAACTTCTTGGACACCGCCGACTTATACGGCCCGTTACTTAACGAACGCCTGATTTCCAAAGCCATTTCGGGTAATCGTGACAACTACATTATTGCGACAAAATTTGCCTGGGAAATAGATGATAACGAGCAGCTTACATGGCGCATTAACGGTAAAAAAGACTACGTAAAAAAAGCTGCCGAGCGTTCGCTTAAAAACCTGGGTACAGACTATATAGACCTGTACTACATGCATCGCCTTGACCCGGAAACGCCTATTGAAGAAACCGTAGGTGCTATGGCCGAGCTGGTTAAGGAAGGCAAGGTACGCTACATAGGCCTGAGCGAAGTTGCCGCCGAAACCATCCGCCGTGCGCATGCCGTGCACCCGATAACGGCACTGCAAAGCGAGTATTCGCTCTTTGAGCGCAGCGTGGAGGAAGCAGGCATACTTGATACGCTTAAAGAGCTGGGAATAGGCTTTGTACCGTATTCGCCGCTGGGCAGGGGCTTTATTTCGGGAGATATAAAAAGCCCGGATGACTTTGCAGAAAACGACTTCCGCCGCAGTATCCCGAAATTCCAGGGGGAACAGTTTTACAAAAACATTGAATTGCTTGAGGCTATAAACCAACTGGCTGCCGATAAAGGGGTTACACCTTCGCAGTTGGCCATAGCATGGACGGTAAACAAAGGTTTTGTGCCGATACCGGGTACCAAACGCGTGAAGTATGCCGAACAAAACCTTGCGGCGGCTGATATTACCATCACTCCCGCAGAAATGGAGCGCCTGGAAAGCATAGTGTCGCTGGGAACCGATACCGGCAACCGCTACGACGCATCGGGCATGAATATGGTGAACCTTTAATATAACTAAAGAAAAGCTATCTTTACGGTAGCTTTTCTGCTTTAAAAAATAACTTATGAAAAAGCCTGCAAAACCCATAATCCCAATAGCTACGATTACAGAACTGCACCGCCTGCTGGGCATCAGGGAGCCTGAACACCCGCAGGTTAGCATTGTAGATCTTGCTGAACTGAAAGGTTCGCATACTGATTTCTCACAGGGGTTCGCACTTGATTTTTATATGATTGCCGCCAAGCGCGACTTCACCGGAAAAATCCGCTACGGGCAAAGTTATTATGATTTTGATGAAGGTGTGATGAGCTTTCTGGCGCCCGGCCAGCTGTGCTATGAAGATGAACCTTCAGACCGCCCCGCAAATGGTTTTATGCTGCTCTTCCACACTGATTTTATACAGGGGTATGCCCTGGCAAAAAGCATTAAGCAGCACGAATATTTTTCGTATAACAGTAAGGAAGCGCTTTATGTTTCCAAGAAAGAAGAATTGCTCATAGACCAGATACTGAACAATATAGCCAACGAATACCACGGCAACATAGACCGGTTTACACAGGATGTAATAGTATCGCATATAGAGTTGCTGCTTAACTACTGTAACCGTTTCTACAACAGGCAGTTCATAACCCGGAAACAGGCCAATAACGACCTCGTAGGCAAACTGGAGCAGGCGCTTAACGACCATTTTAACGGTACCGAAACCTGCCTGCCCAGGGTAAAAGACCTGGCCGACCACCTGAATGTTTCACCCGGCTACCTCAGCGATATGCTGCGTGCACATACCGGGCAGAATGCCCAGCAACACATACACAACAAACTGATAGACAAAGCAAAAGAGATACTGGTAAACACGCCCCTTACCGTAAGCGAAATAGCCTACCGACTGGGGTTTGAGCACCCGCAATCGTTCAGTAAATTATTTAAGGCAAAAACCGAGGTAAGCCCACTGGAATACAGGAAGTTGTTTAATTAGCTATCAGTTGTTAGCTATCAGCTGTCAGCTTTAATTGAGCAACTTATTTTTCTTAAAATCTGGAGTTATGCCAATGGCTGAAAGCTGACTGCTGACTGCTGACTGCTGACTGCTGAAAGCTACAAAATTCCTTCATCAGCAAAGCTAAAATAGCTGTGTTCGGTAACGATAACGTGGTCTAACACTTTAATATCCAGCGTTATGCCAGCACTTTGCAGCTGGCGTGTTATCTGCTTATCGGGGCCGCTGGCCTGCAGCACCCCACTGGGGTGGTTGTGAACCAAAACAATGGCTACCGCGTTGTGTTCCAGTGCAGTTTTATAAACCAGGCGTGCATCTACAACGGTGCCGGTAAGGCCGCCTTTACTCAGTTGGGTCTTATAAATCACCTTGTTAGAATTATTAAGGTAGAGCACCCAAAACTCCTCGTGCGGCAGCTCCCCTATTATCGGCTGCATAATCTGGAACACTGATTTACTGCCTGTTACCCTGTCCAGCTCGCGTACCGCCTCATCTCGGCGGCGGCGTCCCAGCTCCATGGCAGCAGCTATGGTTACAGCCTTTGCCTCCCCTATCCCCTTAAACTGCATCAGCTGTTTTATGGTGAGTTTTCCCATGGCATTCAGGTTGTTATCTGCTGATTTCAAGATGCGTTTGCTCAGTTCCACGGCGCTTTCATTGCGGCTGCCCGAACCTATAAGTATGGCTATCAGCTCAGCATCGCTAAGTGCGGCCTGCCCTTTAAACATCAGCTTTTCACGGGGTTGGTCGTCTTCAGCCCAGTATTTTATGGAGAAGTTAGTAAGGTTGTCTTCCATGGTAAATCGCGGTTGGTTATTTCACGAAGATACATATTTTTTACCGATGTTAAAATACTATACCCGTAAGCCACAGCGTTAGTTATAAAAACCACGCCATGAAGCACTTACTCGCCCTACTGCTGCTTATTGCATGCAGCCAAAACCCTGATAAACAGCAGGATTTTTACGGGAAGCTATCCGATGCTGCGATTAGTATCATCGACCCAAATGTAGCATACAACTCAGCCTATACCTCCATACCCTACCCCAACGGCGATGTGCCTAAAAACCAAGGCGTTTGCACTGACGTAATAATCCGAAGCTACCGAAAACTGGGCATCGACCTGCAAAAAGAAGTGCATACAGATATGGCGGCCAACTTCGCTAAGTACCCGAAAACATGGGGTTTACGCAGTACCGATACCAATATAGACCACCGCCGTGTGCCCAACCTTGAGGTTTTCTTTTCCCGCAAAGGGACAAGCCTGCCAAAAACCACTAAACCAACCGATTACAAGCCCGGAGACATCGTTACGTGGAGGTTGGCAAACGGCCTCCCTCATATTGGCCTGGTGGTAGACAAAAAAGGAGCCGGTGGCAGGTACAAAATGGTACACAATATCGGCAACGGGCAGGTGATGGAAGACTGCCTTTTCAGCTATACCATTAATGGACATTACAGGTACCAAAAATAGTGTTGATAACTTTTTGGCCCAAGCCAAAAACACCCGAATATTCCACAATTTTTACATTCTTTTACAATTTCCTGTGGAAGATTAGACTTGCCTAAAAATCACAAGCAACTGTTTTTAAGCAAATTAAAATTTTGACCCTTTCACACCTAACAGGTAATATTCCACATTTTTACTGAAAGAATGCGTTCAGTACAAGTTATGATTTTTTGTTTCAGGTTTAAAGTTTAAAGTTAGAGCTTCACTCAAATCCTTAAACTTTATGGGTTGTTTTTTTTTAAATTTCAGCTGGTATAGACGGTCGAGTAGGAACTTGAAACCTGAAACTTTAAACTTGGAACAAACCCCAACTATAACGTTGTAATTTTTCTTATCTTGCATAAGTGTAAAATAAACATTTATAACTTATGTTCAGAAAACTTCTTCTCTGCTCCCTGGCTTTTATAGCCGTAAATTCTTACAGCCAGGAAGTACCGCCACCCGAACTGCCGGTGCTACCCTTCAACCCTAAAAATCCCGGCGTGCACGATCCCGTTATGGCCAAAGAAGGCGATACGTTTTATGTATTCGGCACAGGTAAAGGGATTACCACCATGTATTCTAAAGACCTGAAAACATGGACAGAAGGCAAACCCATCTTTGACAAGTTACCCGAGTGGGTACTGAAGGCACTGCCAAATTTTAAAGGCGACATCTGGGCACCAGATATTATTTTCTATAAGGGGCAGTACCATATTTTTTATGCCTGCAATGCCACGCCCGGCAAGCCCGATGCTGCCATAGGCCATGCTACCAGCCCTACCCTCGACCAGAAAAGCCCGAAATACAAATGGACCGACCAGGGTAAAATAGTGCAGTCAGTTTTAGGGCGCGACCTGTGGCAGGCCATAGACCCTAATGTGGTGGTAGACGATGCGGGTACGCCGTGGTTTGTATTCGGGTCGTTTTGGGACGGGATTAAGGCCGTAAAGATGACGCCTGACATGATGGGCTTTGCGCATCCGGAGGAATGGCATACCATAGCCCGCAGGCCTACTACCCAAAAGCCTTACAACTACGGGCTGGAAGACAGCCAGATAGAGGGCGCGTTTGTGTACAAGCACGGCGAGTACTACTACCTGTTTGCCTCGTTTGATATGTGCTGCCGTGGGGTAAACAGCAACTACCATGTGGTGGTAGGCCGCTCTAAATCAGTAACCGGACCGTATGTAGACAAGCCGGGCTACGACATGATAGACGGAAACGGTACCGACATTGCCATAGGCGACGGCGTGAAATGGGCTGCGCTGGGGCACAATTCGGTTTACAAAATTGACGGTAAGGAATACTTTGTGGCACACGGATATTCTATAGCCGACAACGGCGCCAGTAAGCTGATTGTCACCGAACTGAAATGGGATAAAAACGGATGGCCGTATATAGAAAAGTTTTAATTTGTTTAAAGTTTAAAGTTTCAGGTTAAAGCTTCACTCGTACCCAAACTCCCGACCCTGAAGGGGTCGCGTGTATTAGCCCCGGACAACGTCCGGGGTATATTGCAATATAAAAGCTGAGTGAAACTAAATCTGAAATCTACCTTCTAAAATCTGAAATTAAATCAGGTCCTTCACCTCATCAAAGTTCAGCCCACCGTAGTTGCCGCTACTCATTAATAAAAGTGCAGCGCCGTTGGTATCGTATTTCAGGTGGTACAGGTATTCTTTAAACGCAGCCGGATTAGTATAAATAATCAGGTCTTCGCGGTTAAAGGCTGTAGCTATTTGTTCGTAGGTCACCTCTTCAAGCTGCTTGATTTTAACCACATCAGGACTGTAGAATACCACCGCTACATCGGCAGCATCCAGCGCGCCACGATACTCCTTAAGGAACTCAGCATTAAGGCTGCTGTAGGTGTGCAGCTCCAGGCAGGCAATCAGGGTTTTGTCAGGATACTGCTCCTTCACCGCCTTAGTGGTCGCAGCCACTTTACTTGGCGAATGCGCAAAATCCTTATAGGCAACGTTCTTTCCGTTCTCGGCTATTTTTTCAAGGCGCTTGCTGGCTCCTTTAAAGGTAGCAATGGCCTCGTAGAATTCGGCTTCGTCTACACCCATGCACTGGCAAATCCATTTGGCACCCGCAAGGTTATTAAGGTTGTGCGCGCCAAACACCTCTATAGGCATAGGGCCTTCGGGTGTGGCAAGCAGCGTAACGCCGTTCTCCACGGCATACTCGGGCGTGCTGTACGGAATACGTCGTATCGGGTTGGTCGATGCCTCCGAAATACGCTTTACCTCAGGGTCATTTTCGTTATATACCAAAATCCCGCCGTTGGTTATCTTCTGTATAAAAATCTCGAATTGCTCCACATAATTCTCAAACGTAGGGAACACGTTAATGTGGTCCCACGCGATGCCGCTTATCAGGGCAATGTTGGGCTGGTACAGGTGGAACTTCGGCCTGCGGTCCATAGGGGACGACAGGTATTCGTCGCCCTCCAAAACAATGAAATCGTTATCTGACGTAAGGTGCACCATGGTATCAAAACCTTCCAGCTGCGCGCCCACCATATAATCCACATCTATATCGTGGAAGTGCATTACGTGCAGTATCATGCTGGTAATGGTAGTCTTTCCGTGGCTTCCGCCAATAACCACACGGGTTTTGTCCTTGCTTTGCTCGTATAGAAACTCGGGGTAACTGTATATTTTCAGGCCAAGTTCCTGCGCCTTAAGCAACTCAGGGTTGTCGGCTTTGGCATGCATGCCCAGGATAATTGCTTCTATGTCGGACGTAATACGCTCCGGGAACCAACCCAGTTCGGCAGGCAGCAGCCCGGCTTTTTCCAGGCGGGTACGGCTGGGTTCAAAAATGGCATCGTCGCTGCCGGTTACGTGATATCCTTTGTGGTGCAGGGCAAGTGCCAGGTTGTGCATGGCGGCGCCCCCTATAGCGATAAAATGTGTACGCATTTATTGGGAAGTTTCGTAATGTAATGTTTCGCCCAAATGTAGCGAATAGATTTTAAAAATGTAAATTTGGAGGGAAAGAACCGATGGGAGAATTTACATTCCGCAACGCTAACCATTTCATCTAAAACTTTAAAATCAAATTTTAACACTCTTAAATACCATTTTTTGGTATTTTTGATAAAATGAAAATTTTATGGCTAAGAACACTTCCATCCTTTTAGGGCCTCACTTCGATAATTTTATCAGTAGTGAAATCGCTTCAGGCAGGTATAAATCAGCCAGCGAGGTTATCCGTACAGCACTCCGGCTGTTAGAAAACGAAGAAGACAAAATAAAAAAATTAAGGGCCGAGCTCGAAGAAGGTGAAAATAGCGGGTTCATAGAAAATTTCGACCCGCAGGCACACTTAGAAAGCCTTCATAAAAAACATTCATGAAACGGTATCGGATTTCAAGTAGGGCTTTTCTGGATTTGGAAAACATTTGGAAATATACAAACTATAAATCGTCTAAAGAACAGGCTGACCGATACTATAGTCTTTTAATTGCCGAAATTGAATACATTTCTCATCACCCTGACATTGGAAGGGATATGCACCACATAAAGTTGGGTTATAAAATGACCAAAGTAAAATCACACCTTATTTTCTACAGGGAGGGGTATGACGGGGTAACTGAGATTATCAGAATACTCCATGAGATGATGGATATATCAAGTAAATTCCAATAAAAAACCGCCCTGTGAGGGGCGGTTTCAATTTTCTATTTATCATAAAACTCCACAATGCTGAGGAGTTTATCTGCGTAACTATAAATATCCTCGCTACTTTGGATTTCAAATTTGGTTTCCTTTTTCTCCTCATCAAAAATGCCGATTACTTTTTTCTTGTCTGTAAAGTATAACCTGCAAATAGTTTTCCTGTTGTTATCATCAAACAAAATAGCAAAATATGATTGGGCATCACGATAATGAATCCTGTTACCCCTCACCTTTGCACAAAGAATAGCTTTTACTATATAGAAACCTTCAAGCTCATCGGCCGTAGTGATAACTTTACTATCTTCAACTTTGGCCTCAATATATTCTTCTTCGATTATTTTATCCTGAATTTCAGATTCGTTTAAAGCCAGTTTAAGCCTATCTGTAACTATGTCATTTATCTGCTGGGCAAAAGACTTTTTAGTCAGGTTTGTAAACTGGTCTAAAACCTTTTGGGTAACCATACCAGGATAAACCTGCTTGGCAAAAAACTTAACAAACTCAGCCGATGGGTTGTTTATTTCCTCGTTGATAAGCTTCTTAAGCTCTCCGGTAAATTTCAGCTCACTTGCCGTATTTACAATATTGTTGAAATCAAAATAGACCTTATGGAATTTCTTTAATTCTTCAACCTGATTGTCTTTTATTTCGGTTACATCAAAGGAAAAGAAAGGCTTGTCATCCATTTTATTTGGCTCAACCAAATCGGTATAGAACCTGTATTCGATACCGTTTGTCAGGATCGCAAACTTTGCGGTTGTTGTATGGAAATACCTGAACAGTTGCGATTCATTATGCACATTCAGGTTGCCCGCATGATGTTTACATTCAATAAGTATAATAGGTGCACCATCTTTTAGTATGGCATAGTCTATTTTTTCGCCTTGTTTTATGCCGATGTCTGCTACAAGTTCAGGCGTTACTTCAAAAGGATTGAATACATCATACCCAAGTTCTTTTATAAAAGGCATTATAAATGCATTTTTTGTCGCTTCCTCTGTAAGAACCTGGCTCTTTAGGGTTTGCACTCGTTCCCCAAGAGATTTAATTTGTGTTTTAAAATCCATGATGAGATTAATTGGTTAATTATTGTGATAAAGTTAGTGTTTTTTATTTAACAATCTTTAACGCAATATTCTATTTACTTTTGTAATATAAAAACTCCCGCCATGCACGACATACACTCCCGCCACGACCTGGAACAACTGCTGTGGGCGTTTTACACCCGCCTGCTGGCCGACCCTTCCATAGGCTATATATTTACCGATGTGGCCAAAATAAACCTGGAGAAACACATGCCGTCGCTTACTGATTTTTGGGAACAAAGCCTGCTGCAACGCAACGGTTACCGCAAAAATGTAATGCAGATACACCTGGACCTCAACGCGCTGGAACACCTTACCGCCACACACTTCACCACATGGCTGGGGCACTTTAATGCTGCGGTAGACGAAATGTTTGCCGGGGAAATAGCCGAACTGGCCAAAACACGCGCCCTTTCCATTGCTACCGTAATGCAGGTGAAGCTGTACAACCAATAATTTTTCCTCTGTAAAAAGTTTATAAAAACAGCTAAAAATTCAAACGTTTTAGTTGTTAAAACTCCATTTTAGCACCATATATTCAGCCGATTACACAATTTACCGACACCTGTTAGCGTTTTCACAATTGTTATGCACGCATATTGTTTTGACTGGTTTACTCAGATTTAATGTTTACATTAGCAAAACATAAACAAACGAGAAAGAGGACTTATGAATATTAAAATAACAGGCTCCGGCAGCTATATCCCCACAAGGGCTATCCCCAATATAGATTTTGCCGGCCACCAGTTCCTGGACGAGGAAGGCGTACCGCTGCCCTACCCTAACGAGGTGGTTACGGAGAAATTTAAGCAGATAACCGGCATTGAGGAACGCCGCTATGCCGACGAAGATTTGCTTACCAGCGACATTGCTTACTTTGCCGCCCAAAAGGCCATAGAAAGCTCGGGTATCGACCCGGAAACGCTGGATTATATTATCCTGGCACACAACTTTGGCAACGTAAAGCACGGCGCCATACAAACCGATTCAGTTCCCAGCATTGCCAGCCGTGTAAAACACAGCCTGCGCATTAAAAACCCGCGCTGTGTGGCTTATGATATACTGTTTGGCTGCCCGGGTTGGGTAGAAGGCGTTATACAGGCTATGGCGTTTATAAAGTCAGGTATGGCTAAGCGCTGCCTGGTTATCGGCGCCGAAACCCTGAGCCGCGTGGTAGACCCGCACGACCGCGACAGCATGATTTACAGCGACGGTGCCGGTGCTACCGTGATAGAAGCCACCGAAGACGAAGGCGGCATACTGGCACATGCAAGCGCATCGTTTACCTATGATGAGGCTTACTTCCTGTTCTTTGGCAACTCGTACAACAAAGCGCACGACACCGATGTACGCTACATAAAAATGTACGGACGCAAAATATATGAATTTGCCCTGAGCAATGTACCTAAAGCCATGAAGGAATGCCTGGAGAATAGCGGTATAGACATCAGCGAGGTGAAGAAAGTACTCATACACCAGGCAAATGAAAAGATGGACGAAGCCATTATACAACGCTTCTATAAGTTGCACGGCACCACCCCACCCGATGGCGTTATGCCTATGAGCATCCACAAGCTGGGCAACAGCAGCGTGGCTACCATACCTACCCTGTACGACCTGCTGGTAAACGGCCTGCTACCCAACCAGGAGCTTAATAAAGGCGACGTGGTTATCTTTGCCAGCGTAGGCGCCGGCATGAACATCAATGCGTTCACTTACAGGGTGTAAAGGCCTCACCCCGGCCCTCTCCACCCGAGCGTAAGCGAATTGGCGTAGCAAAGGAGAGGGAGCAGCTTCACTCTAACATCCCGTCATTGCGAGCGGAGGTACGGAGCGAAGCAATCTCATTATTAGCAACATATACCTTTAATAAGATTGCTTCGTGCAATGACAGGAGAAAACAAAACACAACAGCCACCCGAAAAGGTGGCTGTTGTGTTTTATATCAGGCAATGCCGTGATTACTTCTTATCGTTGTGGTGGTTCTCTTCCTCTTCGGCAAGCAGGCTTTCGCGTACTTTCTTAAACAGGTCGCTTGAGTATACAAACTCCACAATAGATTTGTTGCGGGTTTCCAGTATCTGCTCGTTGTTTCCTTCCCACTCCTTAATACCGTTTTTCAGGAACACGATTTTCTCGCCTATCTGCAGTACCGAGTTCATGTCGTGGGTGTTTATTACGGTAGTAATGTTGTACTCTTTGGTAATTTCCTGTACCAGTTCGTCTATCACTATACTGGTTTCAGGGTCAAGGCCCGAGTTAGGCTCATCGCAAAACAGGTACTTAGGGTTGTTTACAATAGCACGGGCTATGGCTACCCTTTTCTGCATACCGCCCGATATTTCATTCGGGAACTTTTTATTGGCATCCTTCAGGTTTACGCGGTCCAGAACCTCGTTTACACGGCTCCTTATTTCGCTGCCCTTTTTATTGGTAAACATTTGCAGCGGAAACGCCACATTCTGTTCTACCGTCATACTGTCAAACAAGGCACTCCCCTGGAACACCATACCTATTTCGGTACGCAGGTTTCGCTTTTCATCGGATGTAAGCTCGCCATATATACGTCCGTCAAAGGCTATGGTACCGCTGTCGGGCGTGTGTATGCCCAGCAGGGTTTTCAGCATTACGGTTTTACCCGATCCGCTTCGGCCTATGATAAGGTTGGTCTTGCCGGCCTCAAACGTGGTGGAAATACCCTTTAGCACTTCGGCATCGCCAAACGATTTTCTTATGTCTTTAACTTCTATCATTGGCTCAAAAGTAAAGTAGTAATAATGTAATTGATAAGGATGATAACCACACTGCACCACACAAATGATGTGGTACTGGCTTTACCTACCTCAAGCGCTCCGCCCTTCATGTAAAAACCGTGGAACGACGGTATGGTAGCCAGCACAAAGCCGAACACCGCTGTTTTAAAGAAGGCATAAAACACGTGGAACGGTATAAATTCGCGCTGTATACCCTGCAAAAACTCCTCGCTGCCTATAAAGCCGCCGTATACACCGGCCAGCCAGCCGCCCATAATACCCAAAAACATGGATATGGAAATAACAAACGGGTACAACAGGAACGCAATGATTTTAGGGAATACAAGGTAGTTAAGCGAGTTAACCCCCATAACCTCCAGTGCATCTATCTGTTCGGTAACGCGCATGGTACCGATGCTCGATGTAATGTACGAACCCGCACGCCCGGCCATAATGATGGATATGAACGTAGGGGCAAACTCCAGTATTACCGACTGCCTGGTGGCAAAAGCGATAAGCGATTTCGGGATAAGCGGATTGGTAAGGTTAAGCGCCGTTTGTATGGCCACAACCCCGCCTATAAAGAACGAAATAAACGCCACTATACCCATGGAGCCTATAATAAGGTCGTCTATTTCTTTAAATATTAAGGGCCGCATTACCTGCCATTTGGTAGGTTTATTAAATACCTCCTTTAGCATCAGGAAGTAACGGCCTATTTGGTCTAAAGCTTTTATCATGTAATGTGTACGAAAATATCGGCTAAAGTACCGATTTACATCCGTTATTTAATTGAACTTAATAGTTTTTTAATAAAAAAGCTGCTGAGCTACTGAGATTCTAAGCTGCTGAGCCACTTAGCTGCTGAGCCGCAAAGTGATTTAAATCAGTGTCATTCGCGTCCTATTCTGTTCGTAAAAACTGCGACTAAATACTGAAAACTACTTAAAAACCTTCTGCTTCATTTTCTTCCAGCGGTACGCGCGGATAAATTTCGCCTGCTCTGCCGTTACCAGCATTTGTTTTTTATCGGCCTTCGCTTTCAGGAAACCGTTTATATAATCTATGAATAACAGCGGCTTACCCTTACGCATGGCCAGCTTGGCACCCGCTATCGCAGTAATAATAAATCCATAGCCCAGGCTGTAAAACGCTTCGCCCTGCTTGTAGCGTGCTGCCTTGTTGTAGTTGGCTCCGGTAGGCTTCAGGTGTTTTACCTTCAGGCTTTCTATGGTAACTACCTTCCAGTTATAAAACTTAGCAATCAGCTCATCGGCGGTATCCCAACCCATGGCAGTACGCAGCCCGCCCATCTGGGCAAACAACGCCTTACGGTACGCTTTAAACGCCCCGCGGATGTGGTCTTTATCGGTAAGGTTTTCCAGTATCCATTCGCCATTCTTTTCTATGTAGGCAAAACCCCCAGCCATGCCCACGGTGTCATCGGCTTTAAAAGCATTGAGTACCGTTTCAAAATAATCGGCAGGGAGTATCAGGTCGGCATCCAGCTTTACAATGATGTCGTAATCTTCGTCTACCGTGGCATACCCGGCATTAAAGGCCTGTATTACCTTACTGCCCGGCAGGTGTACTGCAGCCGAGTCTTTGTTTACCAATGAAATCCATGGGTATTGCGCGGCATATTGGCTCACAATCTCGCCGGTACGGTCGGTACTGTTGTCATTTACTACCACGGCTTTTGCGGGGAGTACGGTTTGCGCCGCAAGCGAATCGAGCGTTACGCCCATAAAGGCTTCTTCGTTGTGCGCAGGTATTATTACATAGTATTTCATACTGAAATATAAAAGAAGTGCAAATATCCTTAATTTTGCCGTAACCGAAAAACGAAACCTTGGATAAGAACGTATTTGTAATTATTGTTACCTACAACGGCGCCCGCTGGATAGATAAGCTTATACCGTCGTTGCTGGCATCGTCTTATCCGGTGCAGATTATAGCGGTAGACAACCAGAGTACCGATAATACCGTAGCCCTGCTGCGACATTACCCCGAAGTAGATATTGTAGAAACCGGCAGCAACCTGGGTTTTGGCAAGGCCAATAACATAGGGATGCAAAAGGCGTTGGCGCTTGGTGCCGATTACCTGTTCCTGCTGAACCAGGATGCATGGGTGTTTGATGATACGGTAAGCAGCCTGGTTACAAATATGGAAGCCAATCCGCAAATAGGTTTGCTTAGCCCGATGCACTTCCAGGCGAACGAAACGGAGTATGACACGTCTTTCGCAACGTACCTTAACCGAAAAACAGGCGAGGTAAATGGACTGCCGTTAGTACCCTTTGTAAATGCAGCAGCATGGATGCTGAGCCGCGCATGTGTAGAAAGAGTCGGTTATTTCGAACCGCTGTTTGGGCATTATGGCGAGGACAGGAACTATTGCGACCGTGTGGCGTACCACAACTTCCGGATTGCCATAGACCCGAATGCCAAAATTGTGCATGACCGTGTGATTACGCGTAATTTTACTAAAGACATTACCCAGAGCCAGTATAAAATCCTCTCGGCATTAATCAACCCGAAATATAGCCTTATGCAGGCGTATGTACATGGCGTTAAGGAAACCCTTGGGCTGCCAAAGTATTTTGCCAAATTTTACGGTTGGGGTAAAGCCCTTTCCATGCTGGGTAAGCTCAGCGGCTACTACCTGAAATTTTTGTTTAACCCCGCGCCTGTAAAAGCCGCCCGAAAACGCGCCCTGTAATGGAAAAGCAACGTGTAGCCCCCATAAAACAGGTGGTTTGGTTTGCCCTATTTAATTATATGGGTACCGGTATCGGCATTATATCGTCGCTGTTGCTGTACCCGAAGAATTACGTGTTCCAGGGCATGATACGCTATATAGACAGCGTATCGCAACTGCTGTTCCCCGTTATGGTACTGGGGGCCAGCCAGGCACTGATAAAGTTTTACCCCGCCTTAGACGAACGCCGCCGCAAACAGCTGTTCAGCTACAGCATGCTGTCGGTAATCGTGGTGAGCCTGGTAGTGTTGTTAGGGTTGGTTATCTATGCCAATGTATCGGACGATGAATTTATAGGGCTGGTGTATTATGCCTATCCCATAGCCATAGTGCTGGCCTTTGTAGAGCTTTTTAAAAAGCAGTTGCAGGATCTACAGCGCATAGCCGCACCCACACTGTTTGAAAAAATAATCCCGAAAATCACCCTGCCGCTGGCATTCCTGCTGTTACTGTACGGCTCGGCAAATGTAAATACGGCAATATGGGTATACATGGCAGGCTTCGGGCTGATATTGCTGCTTACAGGAAGCTACCTTTTTAAGTACTATAAACCCGGCTTTAATTACCGCTTTAAGACCCTTTTTGGCGAAATTTCACGTAAGGACTATTTCCGTTACAGCCTGTATGCGCTGGCGGGCAGCCTGGGTTCGCTGCTGGCCTTCCGGATTGACGGGCTCATCATCCCGAACTACATTTCCATGGAGGCAAACGGGGTGTTCAGCACGGGTTCTATACTGGCGAGTACACTGCAAATACCTGCCGTGGGCATGTTTGCGCTGTATGCACCCATTATTTCCAACTACCTGAAAGACCACAACTTTAAGGAACTCGACGTAAAATACAAAGAAATCGCCCGACTGCTGTTCTTCATCGGGGCAGTGCTGTACGGCTGTATTTTCCTGGGCGTGGAAGACCTTTTCCGCCTGATGCCCGATTACAATAAACTTGCAGCAACCGTTCCCATTATCCTGATACTGGGCTTTAGCGTGCTCATCAACATGGCTACGGGTTTTAACGGCGAAATAATAACCTACAGCAAATACTACCGTTTTAACCTGATAGCCGTTGCCATACTCGTAGTGCTGAACGTATCGCTTAACCTGTTGTTCCTGGATATGGGTTACGGTATTGTAGGCGTGGCATGGGCGTCACTTATCAGCATGACGATATTTAACATCAGCAAGCTGGCATTTATTTACAAGAAATTTAAGTTGCTGCCGTTTGATGCCAAGTTCTTTAAAATGGGGATGATATTCCTGCTGGCGGGCTTCGCGCTGCACATATTGCCGCAGCTTGGTTCGCACCTGTTTACACTGATTTATAAAATAGGGACGTATGTAGCGGTTACCGTTTTTGCCGTATACAAACTAAGGCTCGTGTACCAGCTGAATGTATGGATAGAGCAGGCTATGAAGAAATTCGGGTTTGTGAGGTAATCAAATACACTAATACCACTTTCCGGTAGAGACGCATTGCATGCGTCTCGTGTAAACCATTATACAAGACGCATGCAATGCGTCTCTACACAAAAAACAAAAAAGCCCTCATTACTGAGGGCTTTTTCTTTGCAGACATTGATATAAGGAATTATACTTTCCTTAAAAGGTACACCCATCCGGTAACCTGCTTACCTTGAGACAGGGTTATAACATAGAAATAGGTACCTGTAGGCAGGTCGCCCTTATCTGACTGGCCATGCCATTCGTTTATGTAATCATTCTTTTCGTATACCTGCATGCCATACCTGTTAAATATTTGCAGGTGCCTTACATCCAGGTTGCTTAGGTCAAACTCATTGTTACTTTCAGGGTCGCCCGGCGAAATACCGCGTGGTATAAAGCAATGTGTATTATCCACTTCTATTTCTGCGAAAGCGCTACAGCCGTTTTGCGTGGTTACGGTAGCTATATAGGTACCGGTAGCGCCATCAGTAATATCTGCCAACTCCCCTACTGCGGTAAATCCGCCCGGGCCTGTCCAGTCTATAGATGCCACATCGGCTATTTCACCAATGTTTGCCACCTGTATTATATAGCGCTCGTTTTCACAGCCTGCATCCAGCACTACCTCAAAGGCATTGGTGTTTGGCGAAACGGTAAAATCAAGCGGGGTGGTACAGGTACCGTTAGAAACTTCTACTGTATAAATACCCGTTTCAGAAATCTGTATCGAGCCTGAGTTAACACTTGCCTGCAGGCTGCCATCGTGGTACCAGGTATAGGTAACAGACCCGGCTGTAAAGTTGCCCGGCACTACATCAAGCTGAATGGTTTGCCCATCGCACAGCACCGTTTCACCGCTAAAGGTAAACTGAGGGTATGCACTAACCTGTACACTTACCGTACCTACCGGCGATGCACAGCCGTTTACGGTAACCGTAAGGCTATACGTTCCTGAAGTTGCCATGGCAGCACCTGCAATCAGCGGGTTTTGCTGTGCAGATGTAAAGCCGTTAGGGCCCGTCCATGCGTAGATAGCGTTAGGCACCGTTGTGGTGGTAAGCTGTATATCGGCACCTTCGCACAATGGCGCTACTGCCGCAATGGCCGGTTGCACCGGTATATCGTTCAGTGTTATGGTTACTATAGCCTCATCGGGGATGTTACAGAAGTTGTTTACCTCATATTTAAAGTGGTACACGCCTGCCGCTACACCCGCTGTATCAAAATCAGCATTGGTAAGCGTACCCGATCCGTCTACATCGGTCCAGGTACCGCCGGTGGTATACCCTGTACCAAGGAATGTAGTAAGATCTACAGTGGTACCGGTATTACACAGGGTCTGTGCTCCATCGGTACCGGCATACGGCAGCGGGCTTACGGTAAGGGCTACAGTAGCCGGTGGCGACGTACAGCCGTTTAGCGATATGGTAACCGAGTACGTACCCGACTGCGCCACGGTAACGTTATTCAGTAACGGGTTTTGTAATGACGATGTAAAGCCGTTAGGGCCTGTCCATGCATAGGTAGCACCCGCAAGGGTATTGGCGCCAAGCTGCACATCGGCACCTACGCACACACCCGGTACTGCAGTAAGCACAGGGATTTGCGGCGTGTCTTTAAGCTCTATGGTTATGGTAGCCGAATCTGTAAGGCTACAGAAACCGTTTACCGTATACGTAAAGTGGTAGATACCCGCAGCCATGGTTTGGGTATTAAATACCGAACCCGTAAGCGCGCCGGTAGCATCGTCATCGGTCCAGGTACCGCCTGCATCGGTAGCAGTGCTTAGGTAAGTGGCAAGGTCTATGGCAGCAAACGGGTTGCATATGCTTGCCGAATTATTGTTACCTGCATTTGGCAGGGCGTTTGGTGCTATGGTATAATCCAGTTGCTGGTTAAGGCACGATTCAGGATTTTCAGCAATGATATTCAGCACATACGTACCCGCATCGTTAGCCGACGTATACGACGGGAACGTAAGCGTAGCCGATGTACTCAGTATGGTTGCCGGGCTGCTTTGTTCGTACCACTGGTAGCTCAGGAAGGTGTATTCCGGTACGCTAAGGGTACTGGCCTGGCCTTCGCAGAAGCCGTTGGCAGTTATCACTATAGGGTTTTCTTCAGTAATGGTAAACTCGCGGTTACGCATGTTTCCGCAGCTGTCTACCACCTGGAAAATATACACTGCAGGCTCCAGTCCGCTAAAAAGGTTGCTGTTACCGTTGTCTACATCAAATGTATCGTCGCCGTTTTTGCTGGTTATATAGTACGTAAACGGCGGCACACCGGTAACCTCAAGGGCCACTTCGGTAAGGCCGCCTGCACACGGAAAACTGTACGCATTGGTTATTTGTGGCCCACCGTCAAAGTCAAATTCATAAAGGCTAGACGTACAAATACTGTTAAAGCTGCTTCCGTTACTAAAGGTGTAGAATACCTTCAGTATCCTGAAATGGCCGGTATACGGGTTATTCAGGTTAAGCCCAAGCGCTATATTTACCGCGTTGCCTAAATTTGGCAGCCCCGAAACATAGGGATTACCTGTAAGCGGATGCCCCCATGTATTGGTATCGGGATTATACTTCTGCAACCAGAACGACTGCACATAGCTGCCGTTACTTTGGTGGTCAAACTGCACATCAAATGAACCGCAGTGCTGTATTATGCTAACATCATTTGTACCAATGGCATAGCCCGTTACTGTAAACGTCTGTGTTTGTGTAAAGTTACACTGGTCTGTAAGCTCTATTACATAATCGCCTTCGGGCAGGGTATTCATAAAGAAGTTGCCCTGGGTATTGCCCGGCGCTGTATTTATATTAGCGCTAACATCCTGCGGTAGTGTGGCAGTATAGTTGGCCGGTGCCGAAATTATGGTAGCTTCCTCAAACTTTGTATTGGCATCTATGCTGAATATCCTTACCGAACCAAAGCCTATTTCGCAACCGGCGCGGTTGTTTACGTTAACACCCTCAACTCCTGCACTGGGTGCCAGCGTGCCGGGGTAGTTGTCAAATTCTTCGCCACACTCATCCAGTATGTAAAATGTATAGTCGCCCAGGGGCACATCGGAAATCACCAGGTCGCCCTCGTCATTTATACCGGCCGAAGCATCAAACGGCAAATCACCCGGAAAGCCTTCAGGGGCCGTAAGCACTATAACCTGTACAATATCCCTGCCGCTTACCGATATGGTAATGCTCCCGGTAGTATCGCCACATTCGGCTACGGCATCTACTATTGGCTCTATTTCAGGCATTTCTATTTCAAAGGTCTTGGTAGCGGTACGCCCACAGGCGTCGGTTATCTGTGCGGTATAGGTACCTACAGGAACCGGGTTTGTCTCCGAACCGAAATCAGCCGATGGCGAGTTAAACGTAGGCTGCTGGCTGTTAAAGCTTTCTGCATCAAAACCTGCCGGCGCCGACGTAAAGGTTACCGTCCATGGAGATAAATATACAAATGGCTGTAGTGTAAACATAGCACCTGTACACCCGGGAAAGTCCGGGGTAACGCCAAGTTCTATCTTGGCAAACGAAGGGTTGTTTGGCCGCGTAAATACGTGACCGCAGGCATCGGTTATTACAAGGCCGTAGCCGTAATTCTGGTTATGGTAAAAAGGTATTACGGCAGTTATTGCCGGTGGAAACCCTGTAATATCAGCTTCATTTACCGTAGTGGTTACTACCGTAGGCGCGCCGCTACCCGGTGGATATACAGTATACACCGCCGTTAACGGAAACGTTAGGTTAGAATAATTAAACGAGTTAATCGTCTTTATGGAGTTACAGGTAACCAGCTGGCCGGTATCCAGGCCATTGCTTATAAAACTTATGCTGGCGGTAGCTTCCTGTAGCGTTACCGAAACAACTACGGCTTCGCCGCAGTTATCATACACACGTACCTGGTAAAACCCGGCGGGCAGGCCTGTAAACAGGTTAGACGTTTGCAATGGCTTGGTTACCGGCCCTGAAATAATTTCGTAAGACACCGCCACGCCCTGCAACACGTTTACTGTTATAGTACCGTTGTTTTCACACGTTACCGGCCCCGGTACGGGTGTATACAGCAGGTTTACAACATTATTGGCTATTGTAGCCGTAACGGTTGCACTGCTGCTTTGCCCGTTTAATGACTGTGTGGCCACCACCTGGTATGTACCCGCCGAAAGGCTGTTTACCGATGTAGCGCTGGTGGTAGTAAGTGGTGTAGTGGTATTGGGCAGTAAGTATACCGCATAGCTCAGCGTAGCCCCGGCTGCAGTGCCGGTTGTGCCGAAGGTTAGTGTACCGTTACCAAGGCAGGTTTGCGCAGTAGGCGTTACGGTAAGCGTAAACGCGGGTAACTGTGCAAATGCGCCAAATGAAACGAACAACAATAACAGGTGGAATGGGATTTTCCCCAGTGAACGTAAAATTTGATTCATAGCAGGTTTATCATAATAGATTGGCAATCGTAAATATATGTTAAAAAAAACATAATCTACATAGAAGCATACAATTTTAACAGAACATGTTAAAATTGTTTTCCCCTACCTGTGCCTATTAACTTTTCTGCAAAATTTTACGCCTGCACCAGCTCTACCTCGGCATTTGGGGCAAAAATGAAGGTACGCCCCGTATTTACTTCCAGGCATTCAAAACGTTTAAGGCGCTGCGCCCCCTTGCGGAACAGCTTGCCGTTATGTATTCGGAACAGCGCCCCGTACGGCACCTCAAACATATAGGTTTTAGAAGGGTCGCGCTCGTCAAATTGTTTCAGTGCCAATGAAAGCGTGGCATCGGTATCGCTGCTGGCCTTAGGGTTTTTAAAGTGGCGTGCCAAAAGCGGCAACAGCTGGTTCGGGAAGATTTCGGGCCTGATGAATGGTACCATCAGCTTCTGGAAGGTGCGCTTCCACTCCTCCCCGTGCGGCTTTATATTTCGTCCGTAGGTTTCAAAAGCTGCCAGGTGGGCTATTTCATGCACCAGCGTAATCAGGAAACGGTATTTGTTAAGGCTGGCATTTACAGTAATACGATGGTAACCCGAAGCATCGCGGTGGTAATCGCCGTGGCGGGTTACGCGTTCGTTTACGATTTTCAGGTGCACACCGTAGTGCCGTATCATTTCAAATACGGGTTCTGCGGCGTGTTCCGGTACATATTTCAGTAAAATATCCTTCACTTATACTTTTCCAAAAAATTACGGCGTAGTGCTCGATACCTGTAATACCTTGCCGTTAAAATAGGTATTCCCCGTAAGGGCAAAATTGTATATATAATCAGCCATTTGTGCAGCCGAAAGCGGTGCCTGGTACCCCGGGAATGCTTCCTGGAGCATCTCGGTATTTACCGCGCCAAGAGCCAATACATTAAAAGCAATGCCCTGCTCCTTATATTCCTCCGCCAAAAGTTCTGACAGGGTTATTACCGCACCCTTGCTGCTGCTGTAGGCCGCAAGCCCGGCAAACTTCATGGTGCCCTGTACGCCACCCATACTGCTTATGGTAACCACATGGCTGCCCGCAGGCATGTACGGCAGCACTACCCTGTTCAGCGCAGCTACGCCAAATACGTTTACTTTATAAATATATTCAAACTCCTCTGCGGTGATGGCTGTAAACGGTTTCAGCACCAAAGCCCCCGCATTGTGGATAAGGATGTCAACCGATTTCCAAGTCTGGCTTATAAACAGCCCGATTTGCTCCAATGCCACAGTGTCGCTAAGGTCTACCTGAAGGCAGGTGATGTTGCCATGTGCCAGCAACTCCTGCGATGTTTTCCTGGAAATAGCCAGCACGTTGTGTCCGGCATTGGCAAATTGCAGGGCCAGCCCATGGCCTATGCCACGGCTGGTCCCCGTTATGATGATGTTTTTACCCATTATTCTTTTTTCATTACAATATCGCCTGCCGGTGCGTTCACCATTTTGTCTACCACAGGTACCATTTGCTGTATAAAGGCTGTCATGGCCTTCAGGTCCATGTGTTCAAAATCGTCCTGCACCTTGTGGTAGTAGGCAAAGTTTTCGAAGTCAAAGGTACAAACCGTTTGTGCAGGTTTTTTAAATTCCTGGTAAAAGCTGTAGTTATCACTACGGCGGAACAACTGGTATTTCATTTCCACATCCAGGTAACCAATCAGTTTTTTACCTGCATATTCGTTCATTTTATCGCCCATATTGGTCAGGTGCCAACCGGTTATGTAAGCCAGTATGTCGCGGTTCATCGGTACACCCACCATCTCAAAGTTCAGCATGGCATACAGGTTAAAATTTTTCTCCTTCAGTTTAGCCGCAAGCGACTTAGAGCCCATAAGCCCGGCTTCCTCCGCAGAGAAAAAGCAGAACAGTATGCTGCGTTTGTTGTTTTTCATTTTGCCAAAGTACTTCACCAGTTCGGCTACGGTAGTGGTACCGCTGGCATCGTCGTTAGCGCCATTGTATACGGTATCGCCGTTTTCGCCCTCAGGGTCTACACCTATGTGGTCGTAGTGTGCCCCCAATACTATAAACTCCTTTTTCAGCACCGGGTCGGTCCCTTCAATATAGCCCACAATGTTGTAGGTAGTACTTTTAAAGTTGGTAAGCGTGTCCTTGTAGGTCTTAAAATACGGTTTTACGCCGTTCTTTTTCAGGATGTCTTCCAGGTACGCTCCGGCCTGCTCCAGCCCATGGGTACCCGCAAGGCGGCCCTGAAGCTCATCTGACGACAAATATTTAAGCGTAGCCGAAACCGAAGCCTGGTCTACTATATATTCTTTGGGTTGTTTTTTCTGCGCGCACGAAACGCTTATACATGAAACGGCAAGCAGTGCCGACAGGAAAAGTTTTTTCATAATGCTGTGTTTGTTTTGGCTAAAATAAGAAATAATACCTATTGCTCCACAATAGTGCGGAAGGTAAGGTTTACCCGTGGGCGCGTTACTTTTTTTGTGGGTGGAAGCCGGTGCAGCCAATGCGTTTGGGTGGTGCCTTTCATAACCAGCAGGCTGCCGTGTTCTAAAAATACCGAGACCGTTTCCTTCGTCTGCTTGTGCTTAAAGCTGAAGTTACGCTCCGCCCCGAAACTGAACGATGCAATAGCGCCATTTTTCTTCAGCATAATTTCGGCATCGCTGTGCCAGGCCATGCCCTCATCGCCACTGTGGTACAGGTTCAGCAGGCAGGAATTGTAGGTTTCGCCGGTACGCTCCTCCGCGAGTTGCTTCAGTTGCAAAAGCTCAGGTGTCCACGGCAGGGCGTGCTTTGTAGTGCGGCTGTAGGTATAACTGAATGGTTTGTCTCCGTACCACGCCACCTTACGTTTGGTCACCACAAGGTTCCCGAAGATGATGGCCTCATCGTTGCGCCATTCTATCTTTTCAAGGAGGCTTTCCAGGTAATGATTGGCCTGCGCCAATGGCAGTACACGGCCGTAGTAGTTTACCTCGCCATCGTGTGGCAGAAGGTTTTGGGAGCTATCGGGAAAGGGATTGAAAAGATCCATAAGAATCCTGAACAGAAAATGTATATAAAAAAATCCCCTTTACGGGGATATATTACGATTTAATAACAATATTGTATTTATTCACTTCCTCTAATTTATCAGAAGTAAAACTCACTGTCTTGACTTTATCAAGCCCTTTATTTACTGCTACTTTTTGGGTAGCAGGTACCTGTTTTGTTTCTTTTTTTATCACCGTTTTCATTATCCTCTCCTTTTGATGAAAAATGCTTCAAAATCTGTTCCGGAAGTAAATGGGACGTTAGTCAGTTCGCCTTCCTCATTCACTATAGCACCAAATATATGAAATGTTTCTGACAATTCTTTATAATTCCTTGTTATTGCAATCCTGTAAAGCCTTGTCCTTGCCGGGGTACTACCCCTGAATAAAATGAACCTTTCCGGATAAACTTCGGTAAAATCATATACAGATTGTGCTACCGTTGCCAACACTACATCCCTATCACCATTATCAGTAACCACTATATCATCTATTTTCAATTCACCGGTAACTTCATCCAGGTATACTATATCGCCGAAGCCCAAATTATACACCTCTTCATTATTCGTTACCGAATACCTGATTGCTTTAAGAATTTTGCCGTTAATCCCATTACTGGTAAATGTATATATAGTATGGTCACTGTTAACTTCAGTGTCATATTTGCGGTAGTCCATTGGTTAGTTTTTGGTTCTTAAATATAAACAAAAAACAAATGAAGCCGGAGTTGGTTTTGGGAGCTATCGGGAAAGGGATTGAAGAGGTCGAGCATAGTGTAAAGATACGGATTAGTATTGCAACAGCATCACCGCTCCTGCAAGGTCTTGGCGACCTTGTAGGTGTAGCTTATTTAAAACCTACAAGGTTGAAAAAACCTTGCAGGTTAATGCATCAACTCAATGAGATTGCTTCGTTCCAATGACAGAGCGTGAAAAACGCAGTGAATATCCAATCCAATCCGGGCAGTCATTGCGAGGAACGAAGCAATCTCATCCTCATTAAATAAGCTTCCCCCCGCCGGCGCGAGCTTCCGGCTCGTGTCAAATCACAACCGGTACGATCGCGACGCTCGCACCAGCTTGACTCGTATACTATCAGCGTTCTATAGTTAACCACCCCGCCCTAAGGGCACCCCTCCGGGGGTGGGGAATAAAAAAACCCGCACTTTTCAGTACGGGTCCTTCATATAATGTAAACGCTGTAGCTTATGCAAGCATGGTTACAGGGTTTTCAATGTATTGTTTAAGCGTTTGCAGGAACTGTGCACCTGTAGCGCCGTCGATAGTACGGTGGTCGCAGGTAAGTGTTACAGTCATGGTGTTACCTACAACAATCTGGCCGTTTTTAACTACCGGTTTCTGTACGATAGCACCTACAGAAAGGATAGCCGAGTTTGGCTGGTTGATAATTGAGGTAAACTCCTGGATACCAAACATCCCAAGGTTAGACACGGTAAACGTACTTCCTTCCATTTCGGCAGGGGTAAGTTTCTTATTACGTGCTTTACCGGCAAGGTCTTTAACACCTGTACCGATTTGAGACAGGCTCATCATGTCGGTAAATTTAAGTACCGGAACCACAAGACCGTCTTCTACCGCTACAGCAACACCTATGCTGATGTGTTTGTTGTAGATGGTAACATCCTCTTTCCACTGGGTGTTTATTTGCGGGTGCTTACGCAGTGCCATAGCACTTGCCTTAATCACCATATCGTTAAACGACACCTTAGTATCCGGCACAGCGTTGATTACGTTACGGCTTGCAATGGCGTTGTCCATATCAAGCTCTATAGTAAGGCTGTACTCAGGCGCAGTGAATTTAGACTCACCAAGACGCTTGGCAATAACCTTACGCATTTGGTTGTTTTTCACTTCTTCAGTAGCAACTTCACCGGTAGGAACATATACAGGAGCAGCAGCTTTAGCAGGCGCAGCTTCAGCCTTGGCAGGTGCGGCAGCGGCAGGAGCCGGAGCAGCAGCGGCTGCAGGTGTGTAGCCTTCTACGTCTTTCTTAACGATACGGCCGTTTTCGCCGGTACCTTTAACTTTGCTAAGGTCTACACCTTTGTCTTTAGCTATTTTACGGGCAAGAGGCGAAACAAATACCCTACCGCCATCGGCAGTAGTTACTTCTTCCGTTTTCTCTTCCTTAGTATCTTCTTTAACTTCGGCCTTAGCCTCTTCCTTCGCAGGAGCAGCTGCGGCAGCCGGTGCAGGGGCACCGCTTGTAAACGCGCTTACGTCAGTACCCGCAGGGCCTATGATGGCAAGTACGCTGTCTACAGGGGCGCTTTCGCCTTCCTGTATACCTATGTAAAGTAGTGTACCTGCATTGAAGCTTTCAAACTCCATAGTAGCCTTATCCGTTTCTATCTCGGCAAGGATATCGCCTTCTTTAACGGTGTCGCCTACTTTCTTAAGCCATGTAGCCACAGTACCTTCGGTCATGGTATCGCTAAGGCGCGGCATGGTAACTATCTTCACATCTTTAGGAAGCTCGGCAGCAGGGGCTGCTTTTTCTTCCTTAACTTCAGCCTTAGGCGCTTCTTCCGCTTTTGACTCTTCTTTTTTCTCTTCCTTAGGCTCTTCGGCTTTACCGCCTGCCGAGCTTCCGTTAGCAGCACCACCTTCAAGAAGGGCTTTGTAATCTTCGCCTTCTTTACCAATGATTGCCAAAACGCTGTCTACAGGGGCGGTATCGCCTTCCTGTATACCTATATATAGTAGGGTACCTGCGTCAAAAGCCTCAAATTCCATAGTGGCCTTATCGGTTTCAATCTCAGCAAGTATATCGCCTTCTTTAATAGTGTCTCCCACTTTTTTAAGCCACGTAGCCACAGTACCTTCGGTCATTGTGTCGCTAAGGCGCGGCATGGTTATAATCTTTGCCATCGTTTTAATTATAGTTTATGTGGTAAAAACGGATAATTCTCTTGTGCGTACACTACGTCGTACATTATGTTCAGGTCCGGGTACGGAGACTCTTCTGCAAATTTTTCGCACTCTTCCACAAGGTCTTTCACCCTTTGGTCAATTGCTTCAATTTCTGCTTCAGTAGCGTAGTTATTTTCTTTAATAACATCAAGAACCTGAGTAATAGGGTCTATCTTTTTGTACTCTTCTACCTCCTCTTTAGTACGGTAGTGCTGCGCATCACTCATAGAGTGGCCACGGTAACGGTACGTTTTCATTTCAAGGAATGTAGGCCCGTCTCCACGGCGTGCACGCTCTATAGCTTCGTGCATGGCTTCAGCCACTTTTACCGGGTTCATACCGTCTACAGGTCCGCATGGCATTTCGTAGCCAAGGCCCAGTTTCCAGATATCTGTGTGGTTAGCCGTACGCTCTACAGAGGTACCCATGGCGTAACCGTTGTTTTCTACGATGAATACTACAGGAAGTTTCCACAGCATGGCCATGTTAAACGCTTCGTGAAGTGAACCCTGGCGTGCAGCACCGTCACCAAAATAGGTCATGGTTACACCGCCGGTTTCAAAATATTTATCGGCAAAGGCAAGGCCGGCGCCAAGTGGAATTTGCCCACCTACAATACCGTGACCGCCATAAAAGCCTTTTTCTTTTGCAAAGATGTGCATAGAACCACCAAGGCCCATAGAGGTACCGGTAGCCTTACCAAGAAGCTCTGCCATAACGCGGCGCGGGTCTACACCCATGCCTATAGGCTGAACGTGGTTACGGTAAGCAGTAATCATTTTATCTTTACCGCCCAGTTCCATAGCGTGTAACGCCCCGGCAAGTACTGCCTCCTGACCGTTATATAAGTGAAGGAAACCCCTTACTTTTTGCTGAATGTATAAAGCCGCAAGTTTATCTTCGAATTTCCTCCAAAACTGCATGTCCTCATACCACTTCAGGTACACTTCTTTTGTAATTTCTTTCATTGCTCAATTAATGTTGCTTCTTGGTACTAATTAATCCTTTTATAAGAGAATGCAAATTACCTGTTACGCCTAATTTGCGAAAGGCAAAAATAGCACATCCCTTTTATAACTAAAAAATTTAAACCAAGTATTTTACTATTTTTTAAAACACCGGCAAAAAATAAAGGGATTGAACCCAACCCCTTTATGATTTTATAAATATTCGCCACCAAATACAAGGGGCAATAAATTTTTTAACGATTCGCTGCAATATACTTTACCCTCTTCGCCCATAAAATAAATCTCTATAGGGCTGTCCTGTTTCAGTTCATACTCGGCTATACTTTGCCTGCACGCACCGCACGGAGGGATAGGTTCTGTAACCACTTTGTTTTCGGCTGCTGCCGAAATGGCCATAGCCACCACAGCTGCATCGGGGTATACCGCACCGGCATGGAAAATAGCTACGCGCTCGGCACACAGGCCGCTGGGGTAGGCTGCATTTTCCTGGTTGCTGCCCAGCACCACTTCACCATTACTAAGCAACAGCGCCGCACCCACATGAAATTTCGAGTAGGGTGCATACGACCGCTTGCGTACCGCTACAGCCTGCTCCATAAGCAGGGCTATGTGCTGCGGCAACTCAGCAGTGTTGTTGTATACGGTAAACGTTGTGGTGAGCTGCAGTTTCTCCATATCCTAATATTCGTCCCACTCGTCGCCGAAGTTAAAGCTCAGCGAGAAACGCAGGGTGTTCTCCAGCGGGTTCCTTACGGTAGAAGCCGAGAACAGGTACGAAAAGTCGATTTTTAGCGTGGTATATTTAAACCCGGCACCCAGCGAGAAAAACTTACGGGCACCTTTTTCTTTGTTTTCACCAAAATACCCAAGGCGCAGGTTAAATGCTTTGTTGTAGGTATATTCTGTAGCAAGCGAGTAGGTTACCTCTTTCAGCTCTTCAGCAAAACCATCAGGCGCGTCGTTAAACGACTTAAAGATACCGCTTACCCAGTTGGTGTTTTTATAATCAGTTATTTTTTGGGCATAGGCATCGTCTGCTGCCTGTTCTTCGCTGCCGCTTATTTCGCCGTCGCCGTCGGTATCTACAGCCTGTACAATAGCAGGCGGCGTAGGCACCAATAGTTTTGTAGCCTCAAGGCTTACACCCACGGTGTTGTACTCGTCAAATATAAAGTCGAAACCACCACCCAGCCTCATGTTAGAAGGCAGGAAGTTGCTGCTCAGTGTAGTATCGCTGTCGTAGCTGATTTTCGGGCCAAGGTTCTGGAAGTTAAAACCCAGCCTCCAGCGGCCGTCAAAATCATCATAAGCTTCTTCCTCGCTCTGGTAAAAACCCGAAAGGTCAAACGCGTAAGACAGTGCAGCATTGGCATCGGCACTACTACCGGCCACAGCTTCGGCCACCTTAAGGTTTGAGTTGATAAACCTACCGGCTACTGACATAGAGAAACGCTCGCTAAGCTTTAGCGCATACGAAACGTCTACCGCAAATTCATTTGGCGAACGGGTAATTACGGTTTCATCCGGGTTATCAGTCTGCCTAAGCTCAATATCACCAAGGCTGAAGTAACGGATACTGGCACCAAAAGCCATCCTTTCGTCAAACTTATTAAAGTAGGTAAGCTGGCCAAGCGAAATATCGTTGGCTATGCTTGTTAAATATGGCGTATAACTAAGGGACAGCCCATGCTCGCTGGTAGCAAACGCATATTTGGCAGGGTTCCATTGTTGCGAATACACGTCAGTTGAAGTGGCTACACCCTGGTCTGCAAGGCCGCCGGCACGGGCATCAGCCGCTATAAGCAAAAACGGTACACCGGTGGTAATCACACGGTTTTCAGCATTGCTGTTCTGGGCTTTTGCCACCTGTACTCCTGCGCCCATGAGGCAAAGCGCTGCTAAAACAATCTTTTTCATTTAGGATTTTTATTGTATTAGGGGAAACAAATATACTATTTTTTACAGCAATACAAGCTTTTCAAACTTTTCTGCCTTCTTATTACTTGATGTCGACTTCACGGTGAGCTTATAAATATACACGCCCTTGCCTATTTTATCGCCAAAATCATCGCGCCCGTCCCACTTTATTTCGCGGCTTAAAAAGCCCTCAGTGGTTACCTGGCTGTTTATCGTTTTTACTATTTTTCCCGTTACGGTAAATATCTGCACCTGCACATCCAGCGGCTCCAGCGGGCGGTTGTGGTTAAACCAAAACTCGGTGTAGCTTACAAACGGGTTAGGGTAATTAAGCACCTTTTCCAGCTTCAGCTCGTCGCTGCCGGCCACTACAAACTGTATTTCGGCAGTAACAAGGTTGTTGTACACATCCCACGCCTTAAAGGTAAGGGTGTGCAGCCCCGCCGCCAGGTTACGGAACGGGTAGCGCACCGTACCGCGGGTATAATCATCGGCCGAAGCCTCATAATAATCGTTCATAACATACTGGGTGGTTTCGTCGCCATCCAGTATACCTATTATATCGTGGCCTATACCGCTTGAGGTATTAATACCGTGCAAATCTTCAAGGTAAGCCAGCAGCACAGGCGAATCGTTAGTAATACCACCCGACACAAAGTTTTCGTCGTTCATGTACAGCTTTACCGTAGGCGGGGTATTATCGGCCACGGCATTGTTGTTTACACCTCCCACTTTTATATCGGTACTGTAACCGGTGCGGTCGTCCAGCCCGGCAAGCCTGTCAGCATAAAAACTCACACGCGCATTACCCACAGGAACCTTAATATCGCGCGGCACCACAAACCCTACCGAAAACTCACCATTCACCACCGTAGCATTACCACGGAAAATGGTTTCACCCAACGTACTGAAAGGAATCGGCGAACCCTGGTCGTCGTTAACAAGGGTAGTACGCTGCACATCTTTATCAAACACAGTTACTTCTATTTCCCCGTTAAAGCTGCTTTCGGGCGCTCCGGCTTCATTAGTTACCTGTCCCGTAAGTTTTACGTATGCCAATGATTGCAGTACATCGGTAGACTGCGCCACGGGCACATCGTTTATTTTGGTAAGCACCACTTTTTGTTTCGGTATCGCAAGGCTCAGCGCCGGGTCTCCTATAAACGACACACAGGTTACAAACTGCGAATCATCTGAATCAAACTTTGTAAGCCTTAAAGATTCGGCCATGGTAGGGTATGTATACGTATTGTTACCCCCATTATACGAATACAGGTAGGCCGACAGGTTTATATTAAGCTCTACCGCCGCCGATATATATATGGACCTCGTGGTGGTGATCATAGCAATGGCTCCACCGGTAGGGTTTTTATAAATATACTCCCCGGCAGATTCCTCCATCGGGTTGTCAAAACGGGTAAGGTCGCACGTGGCAGTTATAAACAGCGAAAACTTGTAATCGTTTTTCAGCTCCTGTGCATCTTCGGTAGTAAACACCCTTTCGCTGGCCATACCGCGCGGGCCGCCGTGCCCCAGGTAGTTTACTACAAGCGCACCGTTATTTATATAACGTATAAGTTGCTCTTTGGCTTCAGGATAGCGCTCACCACCCGAAGTAGCCTGCTGCACATAAGAATCCAGATACACCTTACGCATGTTGATGAAATTCTTGTACGAGCCTATATTGCCCGCTATCACTTCCAGCGTATCGGTAAACTGATCATAATTGGCATCCATATCGTCGGCCAGCATTACATATTCGTTCCGCCAGCGCCCGTAAGACGTTTTATCCAGGTACTGCTTTACTTTTTTCACCATTTCGGCAGCATCAGCCGCATTGGTAACCAGCATGCGCCCGGTAGCTATATCTAAACCGTAGTCATATATAGAAGAGCCACTGACCAGCATACGCCCTTCAGTATCGTCCATAGCACCGTAAAAGTCATCGGTAACAAAGGTATTCGTAGTACTGTAGTTCAGCTCGCCTGTTTGCGGCAAATATATGCCGTGCACTGTAGGCACTATATTAGTATTGCCCGATACACGCCTTTTATAATCAAATGACCCCTCACCAAAAAGGTTAAGGTATTTCACCCTCTTATCAGCAGCCGAGGCATTGTTGTATACGTATTTTACAAAATTGCGTATAGCCCCTATATCCTGCTTGCCCGACGAAAATTCCTCGTATATATCTTCAAGGTTTACCACCTTTACTACCATGCCCGAATAGTTACGGTGGATGTTAGCCAGCTCCTCAGCATTAGAGTTCAGCGACTTTGGGGTAATAATAAGATATTCCACATCCTGGAATTGCCCCTGGCTGTTCCTGAATATAGTACCTTTCAGGTTTTGGTTGGCCACACGGGTTTTGCTTTCGCGAAGCGGCGTATAGTAATCGCCCGGCACCACGGTAACATATTGGCGTACCTCGCCTCCGTTAGCCGCAAACGAAAAAGCAGCACCGGCTTCGTTAGCCAATGCTGTGGTATTATATATATCGGTAACATCCCACACCTCACTGATGCCCGATGCGCCTGTAAAATTATACTGTATAACACCCAGCTGCGCAGCCGCCGCATTGTAGCGGAATGCATATTGCCTGCCACTGCCCTTCAGCTGGCGCTTGGCCTCTATATTAATATAATCAAGCCATGCCTTGGCCGATGGCACACCATTATTATTATACGTAAGCTTTACCTTTACCG
Source organism: Flavobacterium niveum (assembly GCF_055231775.1). NCBI lineage: Bacteria > Pseudomonadati > Bacteroidota > Flavobacteriia > Flavobacteriales > Flavobacteriaceae > Flavobacterium > Flavobacterium niveum. The sequence continues at coordinate 248,246 of NZ_JBUYSX010000005.1, read as the reverse complement.
TGCTTCCGGAAGGTGTAAAAGTACCAGAATAATATCCGTCCTTTGCCGCAATATCAGCACTTGTATTTGATGCAAACGTCATGGTATTCACCACACTGCCGTTTACATCAATACTCATATTGGTAGCCACAATGGCATTAGCCGCCGCACTTACGGTTATTCTCGCAGGTGATGCCGCATCTACATCGGGCACCTCAAACTCAAATTCCTGCTCGTTTTCCACCTCAAAGCTTTCGCCGTGCCATTTACGCCCCAGGTGGGCTATATTTTCGCGGTCCAGCTCATGGAACTGGTAATCGTCAAATGAGGTTAGCGTTACCGCAGGCGTACCCGTAGGCTGCACCATAGGCTGTATACGCTTGCCGTTACCCGTACCTGCCGTTACATAATAATAGGAGTTATCGGCATACAGGTTATTATTGGTAAGGCTTTCAGCATTCCAGCCGGTAACGCCTTCGGCATAAAACAATATATAATCGGCACTGTCAAACTTCCCGTCTTCCTCACCCACAAAGCGTACGGCGTTTTCGGTAAGGTCCATAGGGTAAGCAGTACTGTTCAACATGGGCAGCATGCGGCCGCCGTTGCCGTATATCCTTATAGTGCGCGGGTCTACATTGGTATCAAACCCCAGGCTGCTTAAAAAAGACCTGCTCAGCCGGTACACACCCGATTTGGTTACATAAAAACGGTACCAGCTGTTAGTATTCAGCACTGAGTTGGTTACCGCAGCTACAGCCGTTACCCCTACAGCCTGCCTGCCTGTAGCCGAAGCCGGTGTATAACTGTAGCTGAATGATTTTATACGCTTGTAGCCACTCCCCTCCTTTATTATAGGAGACAGCTTAAGCAAACCCTTCCATACCCCGCGTGCATTAATGGCCTGCAGGGAGGCATTATGTGCTGTAGGGAGCAGTTGCGGCTTTATATCACCCAGGTCGGTTTTGGTAATGTTTTCGTATACTATATTAGTAATGCGCAGCGATGCCGGGTCTACCGGGCCGTTTGCAGAAAAACCCTTAGAAAACACCAGTTCGCCCGACGCGTAGTACACCATATACTTTTTATCAAAATGGGGTATATTATAAGTGGTATTCCCTATGGTTTCAGGCGATACAGGCTGCCAGTTTAGCACCACTTGTTGTGTTTGCTGGGCAAAAAGTGCACTAAAACAAAAGAATAGTATGTAGGGTAATGGGTTTTTCATCATCTGGAAAACGTAAATAAACGGCTTATATTACGGGCAAAAAAAAATAATTCATAATTACCTCTGCAATATTACTCTAAAACTACCGTTAATGAAATGAACACTTAACACAATTTTATATTTTTGGCAAAAATTTTAAAACGGTGTTGCAGTTTAACGGTTAATTATTATATTGCGCCACGAAATTTATTTACCTACAGAAAGATGAAAGTTAACAAAATCACGGCTTTAAACATGTTGCTCGCTGTGGCGGTAACGGTGGGTTTTACCAGCTGTAGCAAAAAAGGCTCGGGCAGTGGTAACGTAAGTACCGCTACGGGTTGGAAAATTAATGACAAAAAAGGTGGTTTCCAGCACAATTCTAAGTACAAGAAGCAGGAAGCAGCACCGGGGCTGGTAGAAGTTGAAGGAGGAACCTTTACTATGGGTAGGGTTCAGGACGATGTAATGCACGATTGGAACAACGCTCCAACCCAGCAACACGTACAGTCTTTCTTTATGGATGAAACTGAGGTGACCAATGTAATGTACATGGAATACCTTGACTGGCTTAAGAGGGTTTTCCCTCCTGAAGAAGAAAACTACAAGAACATTTACGTAGGCGCACTTCCTGATACACTGGTATGGAGGAGTTCACTTGGATATAACGAAACTATGGTAAACAACTACCTTAGGCACCCTGGCTACAGCAACTATCCTGTAGTAGGTGTTAGCTGGGTACAGGCCGTAGAATTCAGCAAGTGGAGGACAGACCGTGTGAACGAAAACGTGCTTGAAAAAGAAAAATACCTTAAAAAAGACGCTAAGCTTACCGATATATCTGCCGAAAGCACTTTCAGTACAGAAGCTTACCTTGAAAGCCCTAACAAAACGTATGGTGGTAACGAGGAACTTGTATACAAAGGAGCCGGTAACAAACTTAACGGTAAAGAAAACGCTAAAAACGTATATGCCCAAAGGACTTCAGGACTTATACTTCCTGAGTACAGGCTACCAACCGAAGCTGAGTGGGAATATGCTGCTATAGCCCTTGTAGGTAACCGCGAGTACAACCTGTACAGGGGTAACAAAAAATATCCTTGGAAAGGTATGTATACCCGTAACGGTAAAAGGACTAAAAAAGGCGACCAGCTTGCCAACTTTAAACAAGGTAAAGGTGACTACGGAGGAATTGCTCACTGGAGTGATGATAACGCAGATATCACTGCACCGGTTAAACAATACCCTCCAAACGACTTCGGCCTTTATGACATGGCAGGTAACGTGGCAGAATGGGTAGCTGACGTTTACCGTCCTATCGTAGACGATGAAGGAAACGACTTCAACTACTACAGGGGTAACGTTTATATGAAAAACAAAATTGGTGAAGACGGCCGTGCTGAACTTGTAACTGCTGAAACTATCCAATACGATACACTGGCTAACGGACGTATACAGTACCGCAACCTGCCTGGACAAATAGCCCAGGAGCCTATTACTAAAGATGATGCTTACCTGCGCCAAAACTATACACGTGGCGATAACAGGAACTTCAGGGATGGTGATAAGCAATCTATCCGCGATTACTACTCGTTTGGTGCCGAAGACGGAGCTCTTTCTGATTCTGATGCTACTAAAAAGATGTACAACTCTCCTGAGAACAAAGTACTTTTAGATTCAGGTGCACAGAAAAGGCTTGAAGATGCCAAGAAAAGAAGTACCCTTGTAAACGATGACGTAAGGGTATTTAAAGGTGGTTCTTGGAGAGACAGGGCTTACTGGCTAGATCCTGCACAAAGGAGGTACTATCCTCAGGATATGGCTACAGACTACATCGGTTTCCGTTGTGCAATGTCTAAAGTAGGACCAAAATCAAGCAAAAAAACTGCCAGAAACTAATTCTGTAAGACATAAATTTAAGAATAATGCCCTAATTTTAGGGCATTATTTTTTTTATATACCCTATGGATATAAACACCCTGTACAGCCGCTACCTGCAATGTACCGTAGTATGTACCGATACCCGTAAGATAACACCGGGCTGCTTCTTTGTAGCCCTTAAAGGTGAAAACTTTGACGCCAACACTTTCGCGCAGGCAGCCCTTAATGCAGGTGCACTATATGCCCTGATAGACAACCCGGCCTATGAAGTACCCGGCAAAACACTGCTGGTACACGACAGTCTTACCGCGTTGCAACAGCTGGCACGCCACCACAGGCAACAGCTGGGCCTGCCCGTAGTAGCCCTTACCGGCAGCAACGGAAAGACCACTACTAAGGAACTGATAAACGCCGTACTGAGCGCCAAATACAAAACCACAGCCACCATAGGCAACCTTAACAACCACATAGGCGTACCCCTTACCTTGTTATCTTTTACCAAAGACACTGAGATAGGCATTGTAGAAATGGGTGCCAATCACCAGAAGGAAATAGAATTCCTTTGCGATATAGCCGAACCAAACTTTGGTTACATTACCAATTTCGGCAAAGCGCACCTGGAAGGTTTCGGCGGTGTAGAGGGAGTAATTAAAGGGAAGAGTGAGCTGTATGCATACCTCTCGGCAAATACAAAAATGGCTTTTGTAAACCTTGACGACCCCATACAGGCCGACAAAACCAAAGACCTGCCACGCTACACCTTCTCTGCAGGAAAACACAACAGCGATGTAACCGTAGATTCCATTGAGGCTAACCCCATGGTGAGCCTGTACTATAACAAATTCCACATACAGTCGCACCTTATAGGCATATACAATGCCGCCAACATTACCGCAGCAATAGCTATAGGCCATTATTTCCGTGTGCCGGACAACCAGATTAAGCAAGCCATTGAAGGCTATATCCCTGCCAACAACCGTTCGCAGATTACCGAGAAAAATGGCAACAAAATAATCCTTGATGCCTATAATGCCAACCCAAGCAGTATGGCGGCAGCTATAGCCAACTTCATACAGCTTGATGCGCCGCATAAAGTAGCATTTTTAGGCGATATGTTTGAGTTGGGCGAAGAAAGCCCGGAAGAGCACCGCAAAGTAATTGCCCTGCTTGAAGATGAAACGGATATAGAAACCTATTTCGTCGGCAAGGACTTTTATGCAAAAAGCGTACCCCTGCCCCACTTCCATTTCTTTGAAACCTTCGACAGCCTTAAGGAATACCTGCACGGCAAGGCATACACTAACAACACCATACTGATAAAGGGAAGCCGCGGCATGGCCCTGGAACGTACCCTTGAACTTTTATAATTGAAACTCCGGCTCCGTCCGGAGTTTTTGTTTTATCACCAATCTTTCTCCGCCGAAAATCGGTTTTAGCAAAATTTTATTAGTATACTAAATCGATAGACTATATATATTTTAAAAAGTTTATTATATTTGCCTTCAGGAAAAAGCCACATACTATGGAACACGCCATAAAAACACACTTTACAGGTACCGGGTCAGACAGGAAAGATATTATCCTGCTGCATGGGCTATTTGGCGACCTCAGCAACTGGGCCGCCTTTGAAAAACGCTTTAAAGGGTTACTGAACATCCACATACCACAGCTTCCGTTGTACAGAAAATCGGAAGGTAAGGACACGCTGAACCATTTTGTCAATTTCCTTGAAACCTACATCGAAGAAAACAACATAGAAAAGCCGGTACTGGCTGGTAATTCGCTTGGTGGGCATATTGCCCTGCTCTATACATTAAAGCACCCTGACAACGTAGAAAAGCTTATCCTTACCGGAAGCTCAGGCTTGTATGAAAGCACACTTGATGTGCCATTTCCGCGTATAAACGATTTTGGTTTCATATCAGGAAAAGTACGCGAGGTGTTTTACAACCAGGAAACCGCCACAGACCAGCTGATAACACAGGTATTCAGCACCATACAGGACAGGAACAAAGCACTTAGCGTTGTTCGTACCGCAAAGGCCGCACGCAACCAAAACCTGAGGGATGCCCTGAACAATATTAAGTTGCCCGTACTACTCATCTGGGGTAAGCAGGACATTGTAACCCCGGTAAGTGTAGCAGAGGAATTCTACTACCTGTTGCCGAACTCGCACCTTGTACTCATAGACCATTGCGGGCATGCCCCAATGATGGAACAGCCGGAGGAGTTCAACAAAAAAGTATCAGAATTTATAAACGCATAGACCAATGGGACGCTTTATACCACAACAACAACTTACTGTAATGTGCTGCTGCAAACGAAAGATACCGTGTTGCAAAAGCTGTTATGCCCATATATGAGCCAGGCCTTTTACAACACGTAAAGGGCTTTTTTTATGCCTTGAAATTAAATTACTATCAACAATATTTTTCTTTTTTAACCATGAGTACACAAACAACCGTACTGGATCCGTACCAATCAATGATTGACAGGTTTAACCTTGCAGCAGATATACTGAAATTGCCCACCGCACTGCGCCAAAAACTGAAAACGCCTGAAAAACAGGTACTGGTCAACTTCAACATAACGCTGGACAACGGCGAAATAAAAAACTTTGAAGGCTACCGCATTATACACTCCACAGCATTAGGCCCGTCTAAGGGTGGCATACGGTATGATGCAGGTGTACACCTTAACGAGGTGAAAGCCCTTGCCGCCTGGATGACTTGGAAATCTGCCGCAACCGGCATACCGTTTGGCGGTGCAAAGGGCGGCATCATCTGCGACCCGAAATCACTTTCTAAAACCGAACTGGAACGTCTTACACGTGCCTATACTAAAGCCCTTGCAGACACATTTGGCCCGGAAAAAGACGTACCCGCCCCCGATATGGGTACCGGCCCGGATGAAATGGGTTGGCTGATGGACGAATTTTCACTGCTACACGGCAAGCCCATACATGCGGTGGTTACAGGCAAGCACCTCCACGCCGGCGGCTCTATCGGCCGTGTGGAAGCTACCGGTAAAGGCGTAAGCATTATTACGCTACTCACCCTGAAAAGGCTGGGCCTCTCCCCTGCCCATACCTCAGTAGCCATACAGGGTTTTGGCAATGTAGGCTTGCACACAGCGCTGTTCCTGCACCAGCACGGCCTTAGCATTACTGCCGTAAGCGATATTGATACCGCACTGTACAACCCCGATGGTATAGACATTAACGACCTAATCAGTTACTATAATGCCAACGGCAAAGCGCTTGCAGGCTATCCGTATGCAACGGTAATCCCCCATGAAAGCCTGCTTAAGCTGGATGTGGACGTGCTGATTCCTGCTGCAAAGGAAGATGTTATTACCGCAGAAAATGCCGATGCTGTTAAAGCAAGTATCATCATTGAGGCGGCAAACGGCCCGGTTTCATCTGATGCAGATGCAATACTGAACCGCAAAAACATTACCGTAGTACCCGATATTATAGCCAATGCAGGCGGGGTTACGGTTTCGTATTTTGAGTGGCTGCAAAACTCGCACCTGGAAACCTGGGATATAGCCACCGTAAACGGCCGACTGGAAGAAATCTTAACCCTGAGTTTTGAAAAGCTCTTTACAACGGCATCACTGCTCAGCCTGCCGCTGCGTACCGCCGCTTATGTAATCGCCATAAAAAAAGTAGCCGACACCATTACAGCCAAACAGGCACTGCCCGGCGGCACTTATATTGCCAATTAATTTATGTTCTTGTTGTTACGTCGCAAGGCCGTCCTGATAAGGGGCGGTTTTGTTTTTTAAAGGTGTGAATAACAAAAACAGGAATATATATTTACCGCGAAATTTTACCACTAAGTCCACAAAGGTTTTTCACAAAGTAGCACGAGGTTTTCCGCCATAGGCGGAAGGGCACAAAGCCAGTGCGCAAAACTTCGTGAACTTCAATCCCAATTATTGGGATTGTTATCTTTGTAAAGATTATAGTTATTAGCCTTGTGTATCTTCGTGAAAAACCTTTGTGCCCGTTGTGGTAAAATAATTTTAGGTCATTACTAATAATACAACCTGAAATCAAGCAGTTTGCACAGCGCATAGTGCTTTTCATGTAGTTCTTCCACTATATCCACCACATCATCTGAATCGCTGAACAGGCTGAAAAAAGCCCTGTCCAGCCCGCTGCTGGAAATAGACAACGATGCCTCACCATAACCCGAAACGGCCTTGGCTCCTGTAATATCCAAAAAGTACTGCGCTACCTCCTCATCTAAGTCGAGTGGTTTGGCATTAGAAAAATGGAGCACCTTACCTTTCAGCTTGCCTTCAAACAATTCGGCGATTTCCTCAAAGCTGTAGTAGTAGCCGTTCAGCCGTACATTGTTGGCCCCGCCGGGCATCACCAGGTAAATGATTTCGTAGTTTTTAAAATTATGGTCGTCATACAGCAGTGCACCCAGGCTTTCCTCAAATCCTTCAATGGTATCGCAGGTTTTGTAGATACTGTCGATACCCTGCTCACGGGCAAGCTGTTGCAGCACATTGAACACTTCGGTACCCTTATCTTTCTCAACATCGGGCACACCCTCCAGGCAAAAAATAAATTTTTCATCGTCCATACTACAAAGTTACATTTTCATCGGCAAAATATGCGTTAAATTACCCCTCCCCCTACCACCCATGCAGAATATAACTTACTTTCGCATCCTGAAAAAACAGTTTCAATACTTTGGCACAAACAGATAACAAGCTCACGTACTTTTCTAAGGAAACGATAGACGGCATTGCCCTGCCACAGCGCTTTACATTCCCGTTTTTTTACGAGCCGCACCCGCTTACCCGTATTGCCGCCGATGCGTTGCAGCACTACCTGCAGGAGCAGGCTAACCTGGACCATAACTTCGGGCTTACCGAAGGGCAGGAAGGGTTGGTTATCGGAAAAATGTTTGGTGTGCTGGTGGTGCAGGATAAGGACGGGAAAGTAGGGTATTTGTCGGCTTTCTCGGGCAAGCTTGCCGGAAGCAACGACCACCCACGCTTTGTACCGCCTGTATTTGACATGCTTATTGAAGACAGTTTTTTCCTGAAGGAACAGTACATACTAAACAGCATTAACGACAAGGTAAAGGAAATTGCCACAGGCGAAACCTACCTCAGTTTAAAGCAGGAGGTTGAAACGCTTTCGGCACAGGCTGAAGCCGAAATCAACGCGGCTAAAAAGCTGTTGAAAGACAATAAAAACCTCCGTAAAAAACAGCGCCAGCAACAAAAAGCCGTGCTTGCTGTCGAAGCTTACGCCGAATTTGAGGCGTACATGATAAAGCACAGCCTGCACGACAAGCACCAGTTTAACGTGCTGTGTGCCGACTGGCAGCAAAAGCTGGATGCACTGAACGCTGAAATAGCCCCGTATGAGGAAGAAATGGAAGCACTGAAAAAGGAACGCAGGGAGAAATCGAATGCGTTGCAGCAGCAGCTTTTTGAGCAGTATTCGTTTTTGAACCAATACGGCGAAACCAAGAGCCTGTACGATATTTTCCGCGATACGGTGTTTGGCAAGCCGCCTGCCGCTGCGGGTGAATGCGCTACGCCAAAACTGCTTCAATATGCATTCCTGCACGGGTACAAGCCTTTGGCCATGGCCGAGTTCTGGTGGGGCGCCCCGCCAAAATCGGAGATACGCCAGCACGGGCAGTTTTACCCTGCCTGTACCGGCAAGTGCAAGCCCATACTGGAACACATGCTGGAAGGGATTGAGACTGAGGATAATCCCTTTGCGCTGAACCCTGGGGAAGGGAAGCAACTGGAAATTGTATACGAAGACGACCATTTTGTAGTGGTAAACAAGCCTGCCGAACTGCTGTCAGTACCGGGTATACTGGTACAGGATTCGGTATATACCCGCCTGAAATATACCTGGGGCGATACCGAACCGCTTATCATCCACCGGCTGGATATGGCTACTTCCGGGCTTTTGGTGGTTGCCAAAACCAAGGATGCCCACAAGGACATACAACGCCAGTTCCTGAAACGTACAGTGACCAAACGCTACAGCGCCCTGCTAAGCAAAGTACTTACCGAAAATGAAGGCGAGATACACCTGCCCCTGCGCGGCGATATAGACGACCGCCCACGGCAAATGGTATGCTATGAGTTTGGCAAAAAAGCAGTGACCAGATGGAAAACCGTACTCCGTACGGAAAGTACTACCAAGGTACACTTTTGGCCTCTTACCGGGCGTACGCACCAGTTGCGCATGCATGCCGCCCACGAAACCGGACTGAATGCCCCCATTGTAGGCGACGACCTGTATGGCACTGCCAGCGACAGGCTGCACCTGCACGCTGCCTTTCTGGAATTTGTACATCCGGCGACGGGGAAAACCGTAACTTTTGAAGCTGCGGAGGAGTTTTAAAAGTATAGCAAACTAACTTTTACACAAACGTTTTACCCTGTTATACAAACGTTTATAATTTATATTTAAAAAACTTCACCTCCCGCTCCAACCTTTTCGTGAAATAGAATATCCTTATAAGTACAAATAACCAATCTTATGAGGTATTTATATTTACTCATCCTGCTCCTGCCCTTTATTGGCTACAGCCAGGAATTCACCTATAACGGTAAGGTAAGCGACAACGGTATGGGCATGCCCGGTGTAAGCATCTGTGTACAGGGTACCCGAAACTGCACCCAGTCTGACCTTGACGGTAACTATTCCATACGCGTTAAAGCCGGTGATGTACTGGTGATAAGTTCAATAGGTATGGCTACCAAAACCATACGGGTGGGCAATGCATCGCCACAAGCGGACATTAACAAAGAGGTAAAACCCATTAAAAGCGATGATTTTTCTAAACTGCTGGAACGCGAAAAAGACACTGTGCTTATTTCAGTACCATCGGGTACTACTGTTTACATGCCAACCAACCTAAGCTACCTGCATGGCCTGGCTTTGGTTAAAAAAAACAAAGATGATGTGTACAACATGAAATACAGGTACCAATACGCCAAACTGTACCTGGAGCTGTATCACGAATTTGCAATCGGCATGCCCATACGACTGCCCAAACTGCAAAGCCAATACGCACAGGGGCAGAGCATGAACGGCGAGGCCACCTACCTAAGTCCGGAAACAGGCGAAATATTCAGCTGGGGGCCTGCTGTAAGCACACTGGAAACCTCTGGTACACCTACCGCCTACTATCCTGATGGGAACATAGTGGCAGCGGGTTCGGGGAATGGTAATGCCGTACCGCTGTATAACCGCAACGGTTTTTACCGCAATTCGTTTGAGCAAAAGACTAATGTGGCTGCACGGTTGGTAATAGATAACGAAGACCTGATGAAACTTACCCTGGGCTACCGCAACAGCAACGGCACACTGCCTACCGCCAAAAACGACGAAATAAGCAGCACCTTAGCTTTTTATAAAAACCTGGACAATCACAAACTTTCGGCAAACCTGAGCTTTAACCGCAGCGAAAACAACCTGAGCAATGCCAACTTCATTTATAACAAAGCCATTTTTGCCAATGCGGTAACGCCTGCGCACTATAACAACAATGCCGGTAAACTGTTACCTAACGGCCTGCCACGCAGCTACAGCAACCGGGAAAACAACCCATACTACCTGCTAGGCTACAACCGCGACGAAAACACCGCTACACAGGCAGGTATAGCCCTTAACGATGTGTATAGAAATGATGATAAAGAAAACACCATAAACGTGGTGGCACAGTTATCGGACACTAAACTTACCGGGGGTAATGTACCGTTTGCGGCGCAGGTAACTGACCCTGCTTATTCGGTTAGGAAAGAAAAATACAACCTGGTTAGTGCTTACGATGAGTTAAAATTCGATTTTGATTATGGTGACTTTTTGGGCGTACGCCTTGGCACCACCTATCAGCAACGGACACTAAACCGCCTGTACAGTAACGGTTATGCTTCGCTTGAAGATTATCCCGGTAATGCCGCTACACAATACCGCCTGAAAAACAACCAAAACCGTTTTGAAACCACACTTACCGCTAATGGCGGGTTTAGGGTAGAAGATATTGCCTCCTATCATGATGAACTGAACCTGGAAGGGTCGGCGGGGCTTACCTATTCCTCTACAGTAAAAAGTGATATTTATGGCAATGCTGCATTAGGCTTTGTTTGGAACCGACTGATTGGCCGAAATATTGACCTGTTCGGCAATACATCGTACAAGCAATACGAACCCGGCCTGCAAAACAACAACCTGTACTTTAACAGCCTGAGGTATACCACTGCACAGTTTAAACAGATGGACAACAACGTGGAGCTGTTTACCCCTAACACCACTACCCTTACCCGCGAAAACAACTATACCGCAGGGGTGCGCTACAACGGCAGGATACATGGCGAACTGGAACTCTACTACAAAAAAGTGCACAATATGTACGCCCCGGTGTTTGATGGCACCACATACAACTGGCAGCCTGCGGTAGACTACTACCAGCGCGGCCTGGAACTAAGCCTTACCTATAGCCGCCCGCAGCACGCCTATGGCAGGGGCTTTGGCTATATGGTAAATGCCAACTTCACTACCTATAAAAACAAGGTTACCGGTATTTCGGGGGGTGGCAGCCGCATACCCATAGCGGGCTTTGCCGATGTAAACAAAAACTACATGGTGGGCAAGCCTCTGGGCACCATAGTGGGCAGTGCCTACAAACGCGATGCCAACAACAACGTAATTATAAACGACGAAGGTTTCCCCGAAGTGGCCGATGCACCCGCCGCCATAGCTGACCCCAACCCTGATTTTGTAGCGGGGCTGAACAATACCTTTTACTTCCGTAAATTTAGCCTGGGGCTAAATTTTGACTGGAGCCAGGGCGGGCAAGTTTGGAACGGCACACAGCAAACGCTTAATTATTATGGCGTATCGGCAGCTACGGCAGCGCAGCGCAATGTTACGGGTTATGTGTTTAACGGCGTTACCACAGCAGGCCAGGCCAATACGCAGCCTGTTAGCTTCTATGATACTACACTACCCGTAACCCAAAACCGCTGGGTGCGCTACGGTGTGGCCGGCGTAGCCGAAAGCGCTATAGAAGACGCCACCTACTTCAGGCTGAATAACGTTACCCTTTCGTATACTAACAACCTGGACTACTATACCGAATCGTTGACCTATACGGTAACGGCCTTTATGAACAACGTGTTCATAGCATCGCGCAGCAGGGCTTTTGCCTCTAACTCCATGTTCAATTCCGCAGAAACAGCAGGCCTTGATTATTTTAATGCGCCCATGCTGCGCATGTACGGCCTTTCTGTTTCAGTTAAATTTTAACCTCCCTCCGCCATGAAAAAATTATTCAGCATACTACTGCTACTTGCCGCCGGTACCGTACTGGGGCAAACCGCTGCCGTAAAAACCTACTATAAACAGCAGCAACCCGAAAAGGTATACGCCCACCTGAACAACGTGCTGTACCTGCCCGAAGAAACCGTGTATTTTAAGGTATATACCACCACGGCAGACAACCGCCCCGTACCCATAAGCGACTATGTGTACGTGGACATCATAGACCCATCGGGTAAAAAGGCCGAAACCCAGACCTATATGGTAGAAAACGGCGGTTCGGCAGGTTCGTACAAAATAACCGCAGATGCCCCAGCCGGTATGTACATGCTGAAAGCCTACACCCGCCTTCAGGAGCAGCTGAACGACCCTCCGTTTGAGAAGCAGTTCTTTGTGCAGAAAACCATTGCCCCAAGGGTACTGATGACGCTGGACTTTAAAAAGAAAGGCTATGGCGCAGGCGAAACCTGTGAGGCTGATTTTGTATTGAAAAACATAGAAAACCAGCCGATACGCAAGCACGACCTGGAAGCGGAGATTTTTATTGCAGGCAAAAAGGCCGATGTGGTAAAGGCCGTTACCGATACCGAAGGCAAGGCTACCATACGCTTTACGCTGCCGCAGGACCTGAAGTCGAACGACGGGATTGTGAACGTGAAAATCATGTACGACAACCTTCAGGAATCGGTTACGCGCTCCATCCCCATCAACCTTAACTTTGCCGATTTGCAGTTTTTGCCTGAAGGCGGAAACTATATTGCAGGCCATGCCTCATCGCTGTTTTTCATTGCCAAAAATGAATTTGGCAAACCGCTCGACGTGTCAGGTTATATACAGGACAGTAACGGCAACAAGGTGCAGGACTTTACCAGTTATTACGATGGTATGGGCAAAGTAAGCTTTACGCCACAACGCGGGCAGGTTTACTCGGCAGTGATTACGGCGCCGTTCCGTTCAAGCAGCATTTATGCACTGCCTGAAGCATTGGCCAAAGGCTATACCCTAACCGTAAGGGACAGCGCTCAGGGATTGGAAGCATCTGCATTTGCCCCGAAAAATGCCAAATGCGAATTGGTATTGCGCAGCCAGGGTAAAATAGTAAAACAAATACCGTTTACCGCATCGGGTGAAACCGACCAAAAATATATCCCTACCGAAGGCCTGCCTATGGGCATGTATGCGTTATCGCTTACGGCAAACGGCGAAATTGTAGCCGAACGCCTGGTGTTTGTAAACTATACCGATGGCCTTCAGATAGAAATAACCACCGATAAAAAACAGTACCTGCCCCGCGAAAAAGTGCAGGTTAGCCTACTGACCAAGGACAAAAACGGCAAGCCCGTACCCAGCAGCCTGTCGGTTTCGGTGGTAGATGAAAAGCTGCTTACCTATATAGACGACAAGCAGCACAACCTGCTTACATGGATGTTCTTCGGCTTTGAACTGAAGGGCAAGGTACACGAACCGCGCTTTTATTTTGACACCAAAGAACCGTTGGAAAAACGTACCGCCGCGCTGGACCTGCTGCTGAACACCCACGGCTGGAGGCGCTTTGCACAACCGGAGCTCAACAGCTACGACGGTACGCCCATAACCCTGCTGCCCGAAAAAAGCAACGATGTGGAAGGCTTTGTCCTGGATGAAAAGGACAAGCCCGCATCGCTAAAAATATACCTGATAAGCGACAGCGGCAAGGTGTACGAAACCAAAAGCAGCAAGTCGGGTTACTTTAAGTTTGCACGTACGCATTTTGAAAAAAGTGCCGTGCTGATTACCGAAAGCCGCAACAGCAGGAAATACACCATAAAAAGTTCGGTGGCCGACCTGGCTCTTGTACGCCGCATGAAAGAGGAACGCAAAATAGCTGTAGCCGATGAAATGGCCGCCGTAATGCCGGGCAAGCCTGCCGTAAAAGCCGATGCGAATGCCAAGTTGGAAGAAAGAGAAAAAGAAGTAGCCATTGGTGGCGATATAAACCTTGAGGAAGATGCAAAAGCCCTGGAAGAAGTAGTGGTAATAGGCTACGGTACAATGAATAAAAAGGCTGTTACAGGGAGCGTGGCCACTGTTACAGCACGCACCATTGAAGGCCGCCCGAATGCTTCGTTTGTGCAAACCCTGCAAGGCCAGGTGGCGGGTCTTGACATAACTACCGGTACCGGGCAACCGGGCGCTAACGCAGATTTAAAGATAAGAGGGGCACGCTCTGTTTTCAGTGCGTCAGATCCTTTGGTAATAATAGATGGTGTGCCGCAAACCAGCGATGCCTTCAGGAATATAAACCCACAGACAATAGAATCTATTAATGTACTTAAAGATGCCGGGGCTACCTCTATTTACGGCAGCCGTGGTGCAAACGGGGTAATTGTAGTGAATACAAAAAACCGTAAACAGGGTTCGGGGATTTTGCTGGGCAGGCATTACCAGTACACGTTTGAAGACATCAGCCGGACAAATTCCCGTAAGGTAAACACGCCTGCGGCCTTTTATGCCCCGGTGTATACCACTACCGAAACGGAGCAAAAAACCGATTTCCGCAACTGCCTGTACTGGAACGCCACCGTACAAACCGATGCGCAGGGCAAGGCAGCCTTTGAATATTATAATTCCGATGAAACCTCGGCCTATACCATTTGGGCGGAAGGCACCTCGTATAAGGGCGACCTTGGCCTTAGCAAGCTTACTTACAGCATCAGCGAACCGCTGCAAACCGACCTGAAGCTACCGCTGTTTGCTACCGAAGAAGACGAAATAAAAATCCCGCTGTGGATTAAAAACAACAGCGATAAAAACATTAGCATAAATGCCTCGCTTACCACCCTCAACAATATTGAAACACAGCAACCCACAGCTACTGTTAGCCTTTCGGGCAATGAAAGCAAGATGGTGTACTTTGCCGTAAAGGCTGTAAAAGCAGGCGAAAAGATACCGGTGCAGATAACGCTTAGATCTGACAAGTACCGCACCACCATTAACAAAACTGTGGATATCTATGCCAAGGGCTTCCCTAAGACGTTCAACTTTTCGGGCACCGAAAGCGGCAGCCAAAGCTTTGCCATAGAAAACCCAGTGCCGGGCAGCATCCAATCGGAAGTAAAGTTTATAACCAACCCGTACAACGAAATTACAAACGGGCTTGAAGCCATGCTGCGTGAACCGTATGGCTGCTTTGAGCAAACCTCATCTTCAAACTACCCGAACATTATGGCGCTGCAACTGCTGGAAAAAATCGATACCGACCCATCAGTTAAGGGTAAAGCGATTAGCCTGTTGCAAAAAGGCTACAACAGGCTGATAGGTTTTGAGTGTAAAAGCGGCGGTTTCGAGTGGTTTGGGCACGACCCCGGCCATGAGGCCCTTACCGCGTACGGCCTGCTGCAATTCCACGAAATGCAACAGTATGTAAAAGTAGATAAGGCTATGGTAAAACGCACCGTAAAATGGCTGTATTCTAAAAAAGACGGCAAGGGAGGCTTTGGCCACCGCCAAGGGCTCGATGCCTTCGGTGCAGGCGAACCTAAGGCTGCCAATGCCTACATCGTATACGTACTCTCGGAAATTGGTGAAACGGATTTTAAAGCCGAATACAAGGCTACTTTGGAGGAAGCCTATAAGTCTAAAGACGTGTACCGTTCGGCATTGCTGGCATTGGCTGCGTACAACCTTAACGATATGGATGCGTACCAAAAGCTGATAAGCAACATACGCCAGGCCACCAAAGGCATGAACTTTGACGTAGAAGCCGAAAGCACCGTGGTAAACAGCTACAACATATCTAAAAAAATAGAGTGGACGGCATTTTATGCATTGGCACTGATGAAAGAAAAACAGATAACACCTGAGTTGCCCGACCTGCTGGGCTTTATACAATCGGCTAAAAGGTTGAATGGTTATGGTTCTACACAGGCTACGGCACTGGCGCTTAAAGCCATTACCACCTTCTGCGAAATTACAGGCTACAGCAGCAATATGCCTACTGTGGGCGCCACGGTAAACAGCACTGTACTAAACACTAAGGATACCAACAAAAGTGGCAACATAGCTGTAAGCACTACTACCAACGTAGCTGCCGGCAAGAATTCGGTAAACATAACCATAGACGAAGGCAAGCGCGTACCGTACCTGTTCTACGTAACCTACGCCAGCTACCAGCCCGAAAATTCGCCACAGTGCCAGTTGGCCCTGAAAACAGCCCTCACCCGCAATACCGTAAAAGTGAGTGAAACCACCCGCCTGGAAGCTGCAATAACCAATACCACAAAGCAGGCTGTACCAAACCCGCTGGTACGCATAGGCATACCGGGCGGTACTACCCCCGAGATATGGCAACTGAAAGAACTGGTAGAAAAAGACGTGATAGCCTACTACGAAATGTTCGACAGTGAGCTGGTGTTGTACTTCCGCAGGTTTGAGGCCGGGGAAACCCGCAAGATAAACATCGACCTGAAGGCGCAGGTACCGGGCAGTTACAAGGGTGTAGCTTCATCGGCCTACCTGTACTACGATAACGAGAACAAAAACTGGAACAACGGCCTGCAGGTGCAGGTAACGGAATAAGGCTTTTTTAGATAATGTATTTTTACCACAAAGCCCACAAAGTTTTTTCACAGAGAACACAAGGCAAGGATTAACCGCCTTCGGCGGAAGGGCACAAAGCAGGGATGTAAAACCTTGTGTACTTCAACCGCAAATTGAGATTGCTATTTAAAAAACTTTGTGGGCTTTGTGAAAAAACTTTGTGTACCTGGTGGTAAAAAATCAGGAAGTAATCAGGAAACTACTTCTACTCCACCAAAGGCCAGGTTATGGTAGCGCCCGGTTGCAGCGAAAGCGTACTGCCTGTTAGCGAAAGCGGTACTATTGCAGTTTTCCTCGGGTCTACCTTGCCGGGCGAAAAATGCGTATGGAATACATATCGCATGGTACCCGCAGTATCATAAAAAATATCGCCATGGCCGGTTCCCTGGTAACCCAACAGTGCACTGGAAATGATAGGGCTGCCGGATTGTTTTACCCAAGGGCCGGTAGCACTATTTGATGTAGCATAGCCCACGGCGTAATCCGGGTTCCTGAAATCATTAGCCGAATACACCAGGTAATACAGGCTGCCGTTTTTAAACACGGTAGGCCCTTCGGTTACGCCCCACGATGCGTTTTGGGTGTTCTCCCACTGCTCGGTGGCGTGTACACATTCGGTAAGCGTACCGGGTTTTATAGCACTGAAATCATCTTCCAGTTCCGCTACAAAAATGCGGTTGCCGTTATCAAGGCGTACATGGTACAGGTAAATTTTGCCGTTGTCAAAAAACACAAACGGGTCTATCTGCTTTACTTCCGAAGGTATCGGGTTACCCACATTGGTAAACGGCCCCAGTGGGCTGTCGCTTTCGGCAATGGCTATCTTTTCATTGGCAGTATACGCCATATAAAACTTGTTATTATGCTGGAAAACCTGCGGGGCCCAAAAGCCGGTATCGCCATAACCGTCACCTTTTTTAAAGGCAAAGCCGTCATGGAGCCCGGCGGGGCCACTCCAGATTTCAAGATCCGTAGAGGTGTATACCAAGAAGCCTTCGCCCGGTATATTCGGGTCGGTTTTGGTACCGTATAGATAATAGGTGCCGTTCAGGGCAAATATAGTCGGGTCGGCCAGGTAAGGGTTAAGTTTGGTGGTGGTAACCTGCCCTTTTTTGTCGTCAGAACTGCACATCACCAGCATGGGCAACGCCAGCAGGCACAGTATAATTTTGGCAAATAGTTTCATGGATTTGGTTTTTTACAGATTGTAGTGTCTATTTCGTTTTCGCAAAATAGCCGATTAAAACCCGAAGCGTTGCAACCGATTCATTCCGGAATCTGTTCAAATTGTGCCAATATCTGTACTGGGGCGCATTTTTAACCTGAAATGTGGAAAAAGCAGGATGGATTGTGGTGTAAAGTGGAACACTATTGAAACGGATTGGGTGGATTTTTTGAAACCTACAAGATTTTGGAAACCTTGCAGGTTAACTGTGCCTGATACTCTCCGGCTCCTGCAAGGTCTTCAAGACCTTGTAGGTGTATACCTGAATTTTCATAAAACAAAAAAACCTTCAGCCGTTGGCTAAAGGTTTTTAAGGATTTGGTTGGTTGCTGTGCGTATACTTATTGCTTAGCTACAGTATCGTTAGCAGCAGCAGTTTCTGTAGTGTCAGCAGCCGGTGCAGCAGCAGCATTAGTGTCTACAGCAGCAGTATCTCCAACAACTTCAGTAGTTTCAGGCTCAGTAGTTTCAGGTTTTTTGTCTCCACAGCTTACAAAGCTAAATCCAGTTGCAAGAACTACAGCGGCTAATACAAATTGCTTTTTCATGATTCTAAGTTTTTTTAAAAATTATTTACTCGGTTAATTATCTGATACAAATGTACCACCCTTGTACCACCGTTTTTTGGAGAAAGGGTGAAACGGGGTTTTCACTTGGTAAAAGCGATAGGAAAAGCGTGTAAAAATGGATTACCTTTACACTACTAATACTAACACCGCATGTACCGCCCCTGTATACGACTGTTTTTACTGCTCTTAACCCTGCTGGCAGCCCCGCTGTTACAGGCACAGCATGCCAAAAAGGAAACCCCTGCCGAAATAAAAAAGGCGGCGGGCGACCTGGAAAAAGCGCTGATAGAAAACGACGATTATAAAATAGCCCGCAACTATGAACTGTTGGCACAGGAATTCGCCGATAAGGATGATTTACCACAGGCCGCCAAAAACCTGTTGAAAGCACTCGGTATTTATACCCAGGCCAAAGATGCCGACAGCAGGGCAAGGGTATTACGCAGCATAGCCAAAATACAGGAACGGCAGAAACAATGGGTGGCGGCCTCACGCAGCTATAAATCTGCTGCCGAAAGCGCTACCGGAAATGCCCTGAAAACATTAAACAACAACGACTACAATCGCCTGAGGAGCCGTGGTAATTTGGTCGTAGAAGCACGGTACCTTGACCAGAATATACAGTTGCTGAAAAAAGGAAATAATAAAAGGGAGGTTACCGATGCTTACGTACAATTGGCCCTGCTGAACCTGAAACAGGCCGACAGCACCAATGCTTTGGAACAATACCGCAAAGCACTCCCCTACGCTGCCAACCTGCCGGGCAGGGAGTTTAAAATTTACAGTGAGATTGCCAAGCTGTACGTTTCGGGGAAGCGGTATGATGAGGCGGTGCAGATTGTAAAGCAGCTATTGACCAAAGCCGCCGCCGTTAAGGACACCGATACCCAGGTAACCCAGCAGCAATACCTCGCCGCCATATACTTTGAAACTGGTGATACCGACAATGCGGTTAAAGCACTTAAAGAGGCTTATACCTTAGCGGGTGCCAACGGCAAAACATTCGATGCGCGCGAAAGCCTGCTAAAGCTTACTAACCACTACAAAACAACCGGAAACGACACGGCAAGCCTGGCGCTGTACGAGGGTTTCCTGAAGAACCTGGACCGTATTATCCTTTCGGATAAGTCGCTTACCGATGCCAAAACCTTTAAGGTTACCGAGGAGCGCATCCGTACTCTGGAAAATGAAAAGAAACTAAAGGACGAACTGATAAGCCGCAAAAACCTGTTCAGTTACTTCCTGTTGGGCGCTACGGTAATATTGTTGCTACTGTTAGGCTTAATTGCCAAGGCATTGCGTTCGATAAAAACCAAGAACAAGGAAATCGCCCTGCAATCATTACGCCTTGAAATGAACCCGCATTTCCTGTTTAACAGCCTTAACAGCGTCAACCAGTTTATAGCGCAGAATAATGAGTTGGCAGCCAATAAGTACCTTACCTCCTACTCTAACCTGATGCGGAATACCATGGAAAATTCCAATAAGGATTTTATTACGCTGGCCAATGAAACGGAGAACCTTACCAAGTACCTGGAGCTGGAATACCTGCGCTTTAAGGATAAATTTGCCTTTGAAATACACGTAGACGAAAAACTGGACCCAGATGCCGTGTGGGTACCAAACATGGTGTTGCAACCGCACCTGGAAAACGCCATTTGGCACGGGCTGCGCTACCGCGAAACCAAAGGCCTGCTAAAACTGGCTTTTTCATTGGAAGGGAAAAATGTACGCATTACGGTGGACGATAACGGCATTGGCATCACCAAAAGCAGCGAACTGAAAACCCGTAACCAGAAGGAACACCACTCCCGCGGGCTTACCAATACGGGCGAGCGCATGGCCCTGCTGAACGAACTTTATAAAATGGATATGGCATTTAGCGTAAGCGAAAAACTGCCACCCGAAACCGGTACGGTGGTTACCGTTACCATACCCCTTATACACAAACCATGATGAACGTAACGAAAATAAAAAGTGTAATTGTAGAAGACGAAACCGCTGCCCGCGAGGTGCTGAAGAGCTACCTGGCTAAATACTGCCCGCAGGTAGAGGTGATAGGCGAAGCACAAAACAGCCGCGAGGCCATTCCGCTATTGCATGAGTTGCAGCCGCAGCTGGTATTCCTGGATGTGGAAATGCCGTTTGGCAATGCGTTCGACGTGCTGGAAGCCTGCGCAGGGCTTGATTTCCAGACGATTTTTGTTACGGCTTTTTCGGAATATTCGCTGAAGGCGCTGAACATGAGTGCGGCCTACTACCTGCTGAAACCCATTAGCATAGAGGAGCTTATTGTCGCCGTAAACAAGGTGTACCAACAGGTGATGAACAAGGAACTCTTTAACCGCAACAGGGTTATTGTAGAGAACTTCCGCGAGCCTAAGCCCGAAAAACAACAGGTAATACTCCCCACGATGGAAGGCTTCGAGGTGATAAAAATGGAGGAGATAATGCGCCTTAAAGGCAATGGTAACTTTACCGACCTCTACCTTACCAACGGCTCTAAAAAAATGGCCTGCCGCTTCTTAAAGCACTTTGACGAAATGCTGCCACTGCCATTTATACGCGTACATAAGTCGCACATAGTGAATCTCAACTTTGTAAAACTGTACAACAAAGGCGGCTACATAACCCTGCAGGACAATACCGAAATAGAAATTTCGCCCACCTACAAAGAAGATTTTCTGAGGAATTTTAAGTAGTCAACCTGTGTAATATCGATATACTTATTTTGTTAAAAGCGTTATTTCCGAACTCTTTAAACCATCTGCAGAAACAATAAGTTTAGTTTTTCCGGCCGTTTTACCCGAACGTAATATCGCGAGGGCAAACCCATTATGCATTGTAATATGGTCGGTATTGAAAAGTTCGTTAGTAGTATGGTCGCCGTTGTCTACAGATATAAGCTCTGCCACACCAGATACCCGGAATTTTACTGTTCCGGTTGCATCTGCAACCACACGTCCCTTGCTGTCTACGGCATAAACCTTAATATATTTCAGGTTAGCCCCTCCAGCTTTCCAAAGTTCTTTTTCGTTTTCAACTTCTATTTTAAGGGCTACTGCCTTACCGGTAGTTTCCAGTGTATGCCTGGCTACTTCTTTCCCGTTGTTTTTAGCCACAGCAACAATAGTCCCTTGCCCATAAGGTACTCCCTGCCATAGTATCTTATTTCTCTTGTCTATATTTACAACATCATTTTTTTGGACACCGAAAGATTTTCCGTTAACCAGGAGTTCCACTTCTTCGACATTCGTATAAGTATACACGTCATATTTTTTCCCTGCTTCCCTGTTCCAGTGCGACGAAACATTAACGGTACCAATAGTTTGCTCATTCCACTCCATACTCTCGGCAGCTTTATCCACTACACCAATGTGTACAAGAGGCTCACTGCTGAATGCGCTTTTTATAAGATAGGCCTGCGGGTAAGGCTGAAGTGCATGGTTAAAGTAGGAAAAGTTCCAGCCTTTGCGGGGCCATCCGTTTGATTCTCCCCAATACTCTATAGCACCCCAATAGGCAAGCCCCACCATTTTATCAAGGTCCATACCGAAATAAGGCGCCAAAAGCTCATTGGTAGTAGCTTCACTTTGATAGATTATCATATCAGGCGCGTGTTTAAGGTATTCCTGATAATTGGCATAGCGGTAATTAAAGCTGGCTACCTCAGTAATCGTAGCCAGCTCCGGTGGGAATATTTTTGTATTGAAATCCGCATCATTCTTATTAAGCCCTCCCGCGCGTGAAGGGTGCATCGCTACGGTAGTTTTGCGTGTATTATCGTAACGTTTTACTAGTACATCAACGATTTTGTAGGTGGTTACACCCCAGTCTCCGGTATCAAAACCGGCCAGGTCTTCGCGCATTTGCAGCTCGTTACCCAGGCTCCATAATATAACAGACGGATGGTTGCGGTCGCGCTTTATCCATTCGGGGACCATCTTGTACCACAGTTCTGTAAACGGCTTCTTACCCGGCCAATACGTTTCTTCACTCCATTTATCCGACAGTTCGTCTACAATGAGTATACCGTGCTTATCGGCCAGTTCCATAAATGATTTTGAATACGGGTTGTGTGAAGTACGCACATGGTTAAAACCAAAAGCCTTTAACTGTTTAAATAATCGTTCTATTGCATCATCGTATACTGCAGCCCCCAGTGTACCCAGGTCATGATGGTTTGCTATACCCTTCAGGATAACTTTTTTTCCATTCAGCATAAAACCATGCTCACGAGAAAACTCTATAGTGCGTATCCCAAAATTTTCCGTTACATTATCTATTACCTTTCCGTTATATGATACAGTAACTTCGGCTTTATAAAGGCTTGGCGATTCACAAGACCAAAGCTGCGGCTGTGCAATAGTTACTGCCGGTAATGGTACTTCAATCTTCCGCAGCTTATTACCCTGCGGAGCTGCTATCCTGGTTTCTGCAACCTGCTTACCATCCGGGCCGTATATTTTTGCCATAATCTGTACATCTAACCGCTTACCGGTTATACCTTCCATTTCCACCTGTACGTTGACTTCAGCCTGTTGGCCCGAAATTTTAGGCGTGGTAATATAAACCCCATTACGGGCAATGGCTATGGTATCTTTTACCACTAAATGCACATCACGAAACAACCCGCCCCCTGTATACCAGCGCGAACTGCCATTTTTTCCTGTAGAAGCGTGTACAGCCACAATATTCTCTCCCCCGTAATTTAAAAGCTTGCTGATATCGGCCTCGGCACCAAGATAGCCATAGTCTACATCCATAACTTTGGTACCGTTTAAGTACACCTCCCCATACAGCATAAGCCCTTCCAGATCCAGCAGTACCTTTTTGCCTTTCCATGCAGCATTAGGTTTAAATGATTTCCTGTACCATGCGGTGCCCATGGCTTTAAACCCACGCCCGCGGCTCGCTTTTTCATCCCACGGTTGTTCCATCTGAAAATCGTGTGGCAAATCGAGCTTACGCCAGGCACTGTCATTATAGTCAACGGCCGAAGCATTTTCTTCCTCACCAAAATGAAACTTCCAGTCATAGTTAAATAGCTGTACTACTCTTTTATTGTTATCTGTTTTTTGTGAGAAGGATAATAAAGGGAGTAGTATACTTAATAGTAAAAATATCTTGCTTTTCATAAAACAGTAAGGTTCTGATATACTTGTTGCAAACGTATTGTTTTCCGCGCTATAAGGTATCCTGACCTATCCTGAAAACGATTTAGTACTACTTGCAAAAAAGATTTTGAGGAACTTTAAATAAAAATCCGGGCTGTTGAACATGATTCAACAGCCCCAATTTATTATATTTCATTACGGTTAATTCTTAACCAGTTTCTTTGAAACCACAGCTCCGTTACCGGCTTTAAACAACACGGTATACACACCATTAGCAAGGCTTTTTACATCAAAGCTTATCTTGTTGTTTACGGGGGCAATAGTTGTTTTAAAAACATTCCTGCCCGAAATATCATAAACCTCTATAGTATCGTATTCAGCTTTGCCTTCAAAAGATACGGTTACCACATCGTGTGCAGGGTTTGGCGCCATGCGTATCGTATTTTGGGCAAAAGCATCTACAGCTGAAGTAGCCACGCAGGTATATACCAAAAACGGTTCTAAGTGGTGTACATTATCCCCCGTACCCAGTTGAGAATTTGTATTATTCCCCCAGGCATATAAATCGCCGTTGGTTTTTAGCCCCAGTGTATGTTCGCGCCCGGCACTTACTACAGCCCAGTCAGTATCGGTGCCTATCTGTACCGGTACGTTTTTATCTATCGTAGTACCGTCGCCTACCTGCCCGTAATCATTTTGGCCCCAGCCCCACAGCGTACCGTCGGCTTTTATGGCAAACGAATCGTTAAAGCCTGATTCTATAAACACCCAGTCGGTATCGGTACCTATCTGCATCGGGAAACTTATCAATCCCTGCTCAAATTCAGGTCCCAGGCCTAACGGCCCCGTACCGCTGCTCCATACACCACCAAAAACATACAGGCTGCCATCGGTCTTTAATGCCAGGCAGTGAATACCGGCATGTGCCCCTTTTACAGCAGCCCAATCAGTATCGGTACCTACCTGCATAGGGTAAGGGACAGTTGTATTACTTAAATCCTGCGCCAGCGCCCCACTGCCGTTACCACCCCACGACCATAAGGTACCATCGGTCTTTAAACCAAAAGAAGAAAGCACCCCGGTGGTTACCCAGGTCCAGTCTGTACCCGTACCTATCTGTATGGGAACCAGGCTGGGTAAAGTAGACGAATTACCCAGCTTGCCGCTATAGTTAGAACCCCATGCCCACAGTGTACCATTGTTTTTTACACTGAGTGTATGCTCGCGGTTAGAGCTAACCTGTTTCCAGTCGGTAGCGGTGCCTATCTGAACAAAATTATACACCTTATAAAAAGTTTGTGCAATACCGTTGCCCAGCTGGCCCTGATCGCCCAGGCCTGTACCCCAAAGCGAACCGTCATTTTTAATCGTGAAGGTTGTTGTTGCCCCGGCAAAAATTTTGCTGTAATCGGTACCGGTGCCTATTTGCGTAGGTGTGTTCACATCACCGGTAGGGCCAAGGCCCATATTGCCCAGGTCTACCAGTCCCCAGCCCCATGAGTATATGGTGCCGTCATCTTTCATGATTACAGACTGGTGTTCTGAAGCCTGTATGTTAGTAATACACTGGCTGTAGCCCATAGCAGAGCATGCCAGCAAAAGCAGGGTAATCTTTTTCATAGTAAATGGTTTTTTAGGTTTTTACTAACTTAACATTTTTTCTGAAGAAAACCGCCACTAAACAGGCTATCACCCTAAAATTCAATAAATAACAAATCCAGGATAAAAAACTAATGATTCTTTTTTAAACATAATACCACACATACTAAAAATAGCAATACCACAGTTTTTTGATAACCTATAACGTTGCTACAACAATAATGTACGCCCTGCACCTATTTCGTTAAGGAACGTTTCGTCATGGGATACTACTATAAGCGCGCCTTTGCACTCTTTGGCAGCAGCCGTAAGCATTTCTATATTGTTAATATCGAGGTTGTTTGTAGGCTCGTCTAAAATAATGATGTGGGGTGGCGTGCTTATTATCGTAAGGCAGCACAGCAACAGTTTAAGGCGTTCGCCACCGCTTAGGGTACTGCACGGCTTATCCCAATGTTCGCGTGTAAACAGGAAACGGTTCAGCCGTATTTTAATGTCATGCTCTTCAAGCCCGGAATCGTTAAACTGCATGGCCTGACCGTATATACTCAGCGAATTGTCTATCAGTGAATAATCCTGGTCGATGTACAGGCAATGGATCCCCGCATTGTGTACCGTACCCTCAGTAGGTTGCAGGCATCCGGTAATAAGCTGTATCAGTGTGGTTTTACCGCTGCCGTTAGCGCCTTTCAGGGCTATGCGTTCGCCGGCAGTAATTTCAAGGCTTAACGGATGCTTCCATATAGTAGTGGCGCCATAACTGTAGTTGACACCCTGTAGTTTTACTAACACCTTGCCATTATGGGCGGCCGAATCCCTGAAGCCAAACTTCATTTTGGCCGGGTCGTTTACTTCGGCACGTAAACCCTGCAAATCCTTACTGATGCCGTCTATCTTTTCGGCATGCACATCCCTCAGCTTAGATGAAGTAGCCTCGGCATTGTTTTTAAGCGTATTCATCATAATACGGGCTACACCGGCTTTTTCCTGCTTGCCTTTGCCCCGTGCATCCAGTTTTTGCTGGCGTATTATGGTTTCCCGTTCTTTTTCACGGGCTTTGCGCAATGCTTTTTCTTTCGATTGTATGTCCTGGCTCAGGGCATTTTGCTCTATTGCTTTTTGCTGCACGTAAAAATCGTAATTGCCGCCGTAGCTTTTTATCCCTTTGCTGCTAAACTCGCACACCCTGCCGAACAACCCGAGCAACTTACGGTCGTGGCTCACGGCAATAAGGGTTATTTTAGCCGAAGGGATATATTCATACAACAGCTCCCTGCCCGCAGCATCAAGGTGGTTGCTTGGTTCATCCATCAGTACCAGTTGGGGTTGGTGGATTAAAATCCCCGCAAGGAAAACACGAGTCTTTTGCCCGCCGCTCAGCGCCCCCATACTTTGGGACATATCTATACCCGAAAGGCCCCAGTGTTGCAGGGCTTCGGCACAGCGTTCTTCTATGCCCCAGTCATTGTCCAGCAGCTCGAAGTTGGCTTCAGTGGCATTGCCGTTTAAAATTTCACGGAGCGCCATAAGCTTATCCCCTACCCGGAGCGCCTGTCCCACGGTAAGGTGGTCGTACTGCCCGAAAACCTGGGGCACCGTGTACAGCGTAGCACCCACATCCAGATGGCCTGATAACGGTTGTAATTCGCCTGATATTATTTTTAATAATGTCGATTTGCCCGCACCGTTATTGCCTGTTATGGCAACTTTTTCGTACGCGTTTATAGTAAGGCTGATATTGGTAAACAGCACATCTTTATTCAGATGTGAATATGAAATGTTTTGAAGGATAACCATAATTTCTTTCTTAGTGATGAAACAAACCATAACCGCTGTGTGGCGGCTACTTTTATTTTTACTAAAAGAGATTACTTTTTACATTTCGTTACCTGTGGTTTTACGGTGCAAAGATAGCAATCTTTTACGAACCGTACCGTGGAAAATTCTTGTTTACACCACTGCTATTTATACACTATATTTGTACTAATCACTTTAACTAACCATGAAACCTTTTGGTATCAATTAATATTGATCCGAAAAAATTTGAGCGTAAAATTTCAGGAATAAAAAAAGCCTCTGAAAATCAGAGGCTTTTGTTGTGCGGGTGATAGAAGGCGAATCCAGTATAAACTGACGTTTTTCTAAGTTAGACACAATCAACTAAACCCTTATAAATAAGGGGAAAAGTATAAAGTTGCATTCACTTGAATACGATTGAATAAAGAGCCGCAAAGCAAATAGTGGGGGAAAATTGGGGGAATTTTGAGATAGCCCCTGTCCTACAGCCACTAACTTTGTAAAGCCAAAAACAATTAAAAAAGTGATATGTCAACAACAAAATTTAGAGTAAAAGGAGACAAGGATTTCAACAGTATTTACGTGAGGTTTAAACAGGGTAGCCAGTTCGATATTGAACTATCTACAGGCTTGGAAGCTCCCAAAGGGAGGTGGAGTGATGCAAAGCAACAGGTACTACAAACTACAGAAATAGATTATAAAGCTGTAAATAGCAAACTGAAAGCTTTAGAGGCATTTCTAAGCAAGGAGTTTCAACTTACAAAGCTGGATGAAATAACTATTAACAGCAGGTGGCTCAAAGAAAAATTAAGTACTTTCTTTAACAGGGAAACAGCAAACCCAGATATTGACAACAAAGTGTTTGTTACCAACTACATAAAGCAATTCATAGAAGAGTCAAGGACAAAAAAGAGCAAAAAAAACACACCAATTAAGCCTCGCACCATACAGCACTATCAAACCACCTTAAATAAGATTATAGACTTTGAGGCGTACTTAGGGAAAAAGCTGAAATTAATTGACTTAGACCTGAAGTTTCATACTAAGTTTGTTCATTACCTTGAAAACCATCAATTTCTTAACCCAAACACTATTGGTGGGTATATTGACGACATAAAGTTGTTTTGCAGCAATGCTGACAAAAAAGAATACCGTGTATCTAAAGACTATAAACTGTCTGAGTTTTACACACCAATCAACTCTACCTCTGATATTTATCTTAATGAATTAGAAATCAATAAAATATATAACACCGAGTTTAGTCAGGATTACTTAGATAATGCGAGGGATTGGCTTATAATAGGGGTTTGGACTGGTTTAAGGGTGTCCGACCTTCTAAAACTGAAAGCGGAGGATATTATTGAAGGTTTTATCTATAACACTAATCAGAAAACAGAGTATCCAGCTATTATACCTATACATTCACAAGTGAGTGCTATCCTTGAAAAAAGGGAAGGACAATTCCCTCGTCAAATAAGTGACCAAAGGTTCAACTCATACATCAAAGAAGTTTGTAAACAGTCAGGCATTACAGAAAAGGTATACGGTGCAAAAATTGACGAATTAACAGTTGATATTGACGGCAAGAAGGAAACTATACACAGGAAACAGAAAAAGATTTATTCCAAGCATGAATTAGTTTCATCTCATATTTGCCGAAGGTCATTTGCTACTAATCACTATGGACAGATTGATACACTAACTATAATGAAGATAACTGGTCATAAAACTGAAAATCAATTCTTTAAATACATAAAGATTACACCGAGAGAATATGCTGAAAAATTAAAGGCTCACTGGAATACTTATATGCAGGGTAAAGCTGCCTAAACTGCAAAAGATTACAAACTGGGAGGCGGGTAGGGTAAAACCCTACTTGCACCCCGTCTTATTTAGGACAGAGGGTACGGTTATGACCAGAGAAACAATTTTATAAAAAACGATATAATATAAAAGGAAATTATTGCAACTCCGAGCAGCCTGTGAAATTGTTATTTACATAGTATAATAAGGTAGCTACGGTGGTAGATGTAAATTATAAATTTACGGATATATAAAGACAACGATAATCCCTATATTTATACAAGCTAAACAGCTCATTTTCTTTGGTTTTAAGGAAAGCTACTCAAATTGACTGACACTTAATCAGTTTTAAGTTTAAGGTCTAAAAGTTGCTTCGGTTCTACATCTAAGGCATTGGCAATTTTGACT
This sequence comes from Flavobacterium niveum, assembly GCF_055231775.1. NCBI lineage: Bacteria > Pseudomonadati > Bacteroidota > Flavobacteriia > Flavobacteriales > Flavobacteriaceae > Flavobacterium > Flavobacterium niveum. The sequence continues at coordinate 218,764 of NZ_JBUYSX010000005.1, read as the reverse complement.
AATGTCAGTACAGTTGTGTTAATCTTAGCCTGCTCAATTCGCTGGATTTGAATTTTAGGCAGTTCAGCATCATCAGCCAAATCTTGTTGAGAAAGGTTTTTCTCCTCTCTCAACCTCCGAATATGGATACCTAAATCCACCAGAAATTTGTCCTCTGAAGTTTGCATATTCAAAGGTCACAACAATAAAAAACCTCACGGATACATTTGTGTATCCAATTTTATATCTTTGTAGTAACCTTTAAAAGCCACCTAATGAAAAAAGCTTTACTTTTGACAGTAGCGATTCTGCTACTTAGCTGCTCAGGCTCCGATGACAATAGTGCTACATCGCAAAACAATGAAATCAACCCTCCTACTTGGATACAAGGGACATGGCTCAATCAAGAGTTTCTGGATGCTGGTGTTTCTTCAGGATTTAAATTTACTTCGGACAACTTCTGTACTGTGTTATATAACAATACTACGTGTTATAAAGAGCAACCATTAGAGTTTGATGAAATTTCTACAAGTACAAGCTATGAAATTGTTCTAACTGGCTCTGGTACAGGCGTAACTTATCATTTTACAAAGATTAGTAATACCCAGATAGAAACAAATGGTGTAACTTATACGAAGCAATGATGAAAATACTACTTTTTATTTTGTTAGTATCTCCTCATCTTAAAGCGCAGGATGTTTGGGTAAACAGTTATACCACAAGTGAAGGCACTTATGTTGAGGGGCATTATAGGACTCCACCCGACAATACGGTCAACAACAATTACAGTACTTTAGGTAATGTCAATCCTCATACAGGCGATTGGGGAACAAAGCCTCGTGAAAGTTCATACTATTACGATGTAAACTACGTAGGCAGCACAAATCCATTGGCAAATGTTATGCCTGCACCAGTCTCAAAGGTTGAAAGCGATTACTATAAGTCGGAAGCTAAACATGTAGAAAGTTTGTACCAAAGTAAAGACACCGCTTTTCAAAGTGAATATAGCCAGAATTACAAAGACTATCTGTATGAAAAAGAACACTCACAGCCATTAAAAGACTTTGAAGATAATAAGACTAAGTTTTACACCTATCAAACACATACAGATACCCCAGATACCCCAGATACAGAAAACAAGTTGGGTGCAACTGTCGGTTTTTTAATATTTGCTTCCCTGTTAATTTTTGTCCTATTAATTTTCGCAATTCCTAAAACCAAAAAATATATGACCTTTGAAGAAGCACTTAAAGTTAAGAACACATATCCCATACCATATAAGGCAAATGGAACTCACTACATCATTAAAATTGTACCTGCTTTGATTGACGATTATGCAAGGTTCTTAGCAGATTTTAGACTACAAGATTTATCTGATGAGGATGCTAAAAAGTATTCGACGAATGGCAAGTTTAAAGTAGAAGGTTTGATATGTGTTGCTTTCAATGTACATCAACTTCCTTTACCCTAAACAAAACGCCCGGCAGGGCGTTATTGTTATAGGTATTATAGTTGACATTCCAGCCCTAAGCAGCTACTTTTATTGTAGTAAGTGAGCACCCCATCATTTCGGAAAACTTTTCAGCCACTTTACTAAGAATTTCCTTTTTTGTGGTATCTAAGCCATATTTAGCTAAAAGGTCATTAAACCTTGCCTTCCTGGTTCTTCTTACTTTATCGGTCTTATCTCTTGCCAATTTCTTCCAGTATAAAGGGTTAGTGCACTCCATAAGCAATTTCTTATCCTCTTGAGAAATATTGACATCCGAATAATCATCAACAATCATTAGCTTCTGTAGCTCCTCAATCAGAAAAGCGTATAATGTTGTCATAGTGTTTTCCTTTAGCAAATCTTCAAGCCTAAACACCCCTAAACTTTGAAGTTTACGTTTACTTGTGATTTTGACTTCAACTCTTAAGATATTACTTTTCAATCTGTATTGTTTAGCCTTATTGTAAATCTTTAGAGAGTAATCCGTTTTTTGATACTCTTTGAAGTCCCCCCGTCCTCTAAATTTTTCATCCCGCTGGTGAGAGCCATAATCATACATTAGGAGATTGAAGTCTAAAAACTCCTGTGGGGGTTTTGATATATAAATATTTAAGCCAAACTCTAAATTAGTTAAGGATGTTTTGTCCTCAATCTGTAGAGTTTTCATAAGGTGCAATATACTCTCATTGGCAGATGAAAAGCAGAGGTCATTATAGTTCTGGTCAAGCCCTCCTTTTATAAGATTTGTTAGCTTATGTATGCTGCCGTTCCCAAAAGCCCCTTTACAGGTCAATACTACTTCCATATTGAAATATTTCCCTTTCAGAGGACAATCCTGCATCTCACTTGTAAAAACGTTGTATTTGGCATTTAAATCGATTACATGGGTGCTGTTGATATGGTTCGCTAAAATCTCCCTTTCCCGAACCCAAAATTTTACGTTATCTATCATTATGCTGCTGTACTTAGTCGGTTCATAATGTCCTCACGTCTATATAGTACCCTGCCCATCACTTTTTTTGCGAGTAATATACCTTGCTTATTCCAATCGTGTAATGTAGTCAGGGAAACATTTAGCATCTCACTAACCTCTTTTCGGGTTAGCAGCTCTTTTACTATAGGTTTAGTTTCCTCACAAGGAGGGCATTTTTGAGGCGGTACAGCCTCTTTTATTAACTGAATTAAGTCTTCTTTCGTTAGGTCGATAATTCTTACTGTTTGTGCCATCTTTAAAAATAAACATTAGTTATCCAGCCCAGAATAATGTTTTTACTGGGAATGAATGAGTTAAAAAAAATTACTTGATACTAAATGACTCTTTTGTGTACACTTAAAGTCGGTTGGTTTTGCTTCGGTAAGGGGGATTACCTGACATTCCGAATACAAAGTTACGGCAAAGTAGAGGGTTTCACAAGCAGTAAATTGGAAGTGTTAAAGTATTTGCAGGATTTAAAACCCTTACGAACAACAACTTAACATCGAGTTAATTTAAGTTCATACAAAAAGGTATGTTTTTTAAGAAAACTTTGACTAATTTTTAACTACAGAAAAGCACAGAAGAAAAATAATTTTGTAACTTAAAGCCGAAATTAGGTTATTCAGTTATATAAGGCTGGATAAAAATATGTTCAAAAACACAATAACTCAGAAAACAGGGGGGCTTTTAGGGGAATTTAAAACCATAAAAAAAGCCTATCAACTGTATTTCAAGTTAATAGGCTCTTTGTTCAGTGCGGGTGATAGGACTCGAACCTACACACCGTGAGGCACCAGATCCTAAGTCTGGCGTGTCTACCAATTTCACCACACCCGCAGGTCAGTAATACTTGACAGTGTTTGTTTCATTATTACGGGTGCAAATATACGGCGCTTTTCCACATCTGCAAGCAAAATGGGCAAAAATTAATTATTATTTTTTCTGTACATTTGGCTTAAAATCGTATATCTCTCATAATAAATGGATAACATAAAAAATTATGTCGGCCAAAACAAAGACCGATTTATAAACGAACTGATTGAACTCCTTAAAATACCCTCGGTTAGCGCAGACAGCGCCTACAGCCAAGACGTAATTAACACCGCCGATGCGGTGCTTGCCAGCCTTAAAGCCGCCGGATGCGATAAAGTGGAACTGTGCGAAACACCCGGCTACCCTATTGTTTACGGTGAAAAAACCATAGATCCTGCCCTGCCTACAGTACTGGTATACGGCCACTACGATGTGCAGCCTGCCGATCCTATTGACCTGTGGACCTCTCCCCCTTTTGAGCCGGTAATTAAAAAAACAGAGTTGCACCCTGAAGGGGCCATCTTCGCCCGTGGTGCCTGCGACGACAAAGGGCAGATGTACATGCACGTAAAGGCGCTGGAATACATGATACAAAACAACAACCTGCCGTGCAACGTAAAGTTTATGATTGAGGGCGAGGAAGAAGTGGGTTCGCCAAGCCTTGCCTGGTTTGTAGAACGCAACCAGGACAAACTTAAAAACGACGTTATCCTGATTTCAGATACGGGGATGATTTCTAACCAGCAGCCCAGCATTACTACCGGCCTTCGCGGCCTTAGCTATGTAGAGGTAGAGGTTACCGGACCTAACCGCGACCTGCATTCTGGTCTTTACGGCGGTGCTGTAGCCAACCCTATAAACATACTGGCCAAGATGATTGCCCAGCTTCACGACGAAAACAACCACATTACCATACCGGGCTTCTACGACAAAGTAGAGGAACTGAGCCGCGAAGAGCGTGACGAAATGGCAAAAGCGCCGTTTAGCCTTGATGCGTACAAAAAAGCGCTGGACATTGAAGACGTGTACGGCGAAGCTACCTACACCACTAACGAGCGCAACTCTATACGCCCTACGCTTGACGTAAACGGCATTTGGGGCGGCTATACCGGCGAAGGTGCCAAAACGGTTATTGCAAGTAAGGCCTACGCCAAAATATCGATGCGCCTGGTGCCTGACCAGGACTGGAACGAAATCACAGAACTGTTTACAAAACATTTCACTGCTATAGCACCTAAAGGTGTAAAAGTAAAAGTTACCCCACACCACGGCGGTCAGGCATATGTAACCCCTATAGACAGCATTGGCTACCAGGCCGCTGCCAAGGCATACGAAGAAAGCTTTGGCGTAAAGCCGATACCGGTACGTTCAGGAGGTTCTATCCCTATTGTGGCGCTGTTTGAAAAAGAACTGAAAAGCAAAACAATAATGATGGGCTTTGGCCTGGATAGTGATGCCATACACTCACCAAACGAGCACTATGGCATTTTCAACTACCTGAAAGGCATTGAAACCATTCCGTTGTTTTATAAGCATTTTGCGGAGCTTTCGAAATAGTTGTTGGTTGCCAGTTGTTGGTTGTTAGAAACATCACTCGGCATTTTCTAACCATTGAAACAAATGTTACGTATGAGGGAAGCTCCCAACAACTATCAACTAACAACCAAAAAAATCTGCCTAAGTGCAGATTTTTTTTATGCCCGTTACAACCCTTTCGGTATTATGTGCATCTTTATAAAAAAGATACTGAACCGCTGACCACATGACTGAAGCCCAACTCATAGCAGGCTGCCTGCAAAACGACCGTAAGGCCCAGCACCGGATGTACGAAACATTCGGGCCGAAGGTTATGGGCGTATGCAGGCGCTACATGAAAGACCGCGAACGTACCGAGGAAATGGCCATGAACGCTTTTTTAACGGTGTTCCAAAAAATTGGCACTTACAAAAACGAGGGTAGTTTTGAGGGTTGGGTGCTGCGCATTGCGGTAAACTGCTGCCTGATGGAACTGCGCAAGAAAACCGACTTTAAGAACGAAACCGAGCCCGACGCCGTGCTGATACCCGTATTGCCCGATGCCGACAGGCTGGTGCAGGAAGGCGACATAGAACAGATGCTGAAAATACTGCCCGAAGGCGCCCGTGTGGTGTTTAACCTGTATACCATAGAAGGCTACAAGCATAATGAAATAGCCCAGATGCTGAACATAACCGAAGGAACCAGCAAAAGCCAGCTGAACTACGCCCGCGAAAAACTGAAGAAAACTTTTTTTAACCCGGTAAAAAAATCTGCTCCCCATGGAAAATAACGAACTGGATAATTTTTTCAGGCAAAATGCCCATAAAATGGACGAAGCTCCAGATGATGCCCTATGGCAACGCATAGAGCAGCAGATGGCTGTGGATGCCATTGCCAAAACCCCGTGGTGGGCAGGCAAAGGGCTGTTCGCGCTTATTGGTGCGGGGGTTATTGCAATCGGGGCTTTAGCATACATAAGTTTATCTGAACCAAAAACAGTACAAAAGCAAGACCAACCAACCATTATTAACAATGGCCCCGTGCTACCTCAACCCGAAAGTGCCACGACAGTTACTGATACTGTAAAACCGGTTAAAGCTATACCGTTTAAGGCTATACAACCTAAGCCCGTTGTAAAAACAGGTACCATTGCCCCTACTTCGGGAAAACAGCAGGCAGCAATTCCACCGACAGCAGATAGCCTGCCGAAGTTTAAACCATTTTCGTCCAATGTAGCTGCAAAACCGGCGGTAAAAAGTTTAAAGCTATCAGTAAATTATAACCGCAAGCGTACCGTGATTACCGTACTGGAACGCAACCTGAGCCGCGAACGGTTTGACAGCCTTACTGCAGCCAGTGTAGCAAAATACAAGGACAACAACGGCATGCAGCTTATTGTAAAGGCACCCGGCGGCGATGTATACCGCTACACCATACCCGATAAAAAGGACTGCAACTGCAAACTGGACAGTATTGTAACTACAAACGTGCTTTCTAAAGCCGACACCGTAAAAAAGATGGATGTAAAAGTGGACTACATCCGAAGGTCACCGTAAATAATAAATGCCGCTCTGTGAGCGGCATTTATTATTTATAACTTACTGTTGTATACCCAAACCCGATATTAAAATCAGGGTATTTTTTTATTGCGTGCAGCGATGGTTCGTTAATCGCTTCCCATTCCACGACCTTGCGGTTCGGGTTCTTCACATACGTTAGCGTTCCCTTTGGCCTTTCCGTAAGCGGGAAATTTGGCTGGCAGTAGTCCATATAAAAACGCTCATTGCCATCCGCATCCTTATAGGTTGCGTAATTTGGCTTTGCTTCTGAAAGCACACCCTCAGCATCACAACGCCCTATAACGGTAAGCTGCACAAAGGCGCCGTTTTGCGGCAGGGCAACTTCCTTATCAAGCTTTATGATAAATTCTTTGGCATTCTCTGCATTGGTAATTATGGCAAGCTGCTCAAAGCCTTCTATTTTATCACCGGGTGCATTATTCTGGTTTTCCAGCAGCTCTATCTTTACAAGGGTAGTAAAATTCACTTTTTCAAATACTCCCGGATGCCCCTCTGCCTCAAAGGCAGCTTTCATAAGCGGCAAGGTAAGGGTGCTAAGGTAGGTATCGGCTTCTTTCGGTTTCACCAAAAACGCATACTGCATGTTTATGGCCGACATGTACAGCCTGCCATTATCCTGGTGCCTTACCGGCTTCACGGTATGTTCCGTACGCTTTTTGGCAACATTAACCTGTTGTACCATGCCACTCGGTTGCGACGGGTTTTCGGCCAAAGCCACATCATTCGGGGTTTGCTGGCCCATTGCTGCGGCACCTGCAAGAAGAAGGGAATAGAATATTTTCATAGTTTCGGGTTGATTAAGATTGACAAAGCCTAAGGTAAGGAAATTCCGTAAAGCACAGGGTAATAACATCATAAAAAATCAGCCACGAATTACACTAATTTACACTAATCCTAATTCATTTTAAACCATTTTTTGAAATTCAACAATTGAACCATGGCTGAAATTTGTGAGAATTAGCGCAATTCGTGGCCAAAACCCAATAAAAAGGCATATAATGCCTTTGCCCCGAAATAACGGCAGGCACTAAATAAATTTTCCTTATTTTTGGCTAATGTTATAAAAACACGGTTGCCACTTCATGAAAAAATCAGCCTTTTTATTGCCTTTCATGCTCATTTTGTGCTCCTGCAAATACTTCGAGAAGCAGGTGCCGAATGAGGAAGAACTGTTGCAGCAACGGCTGAAGGAAATCAACTGGAAGGAAGTGAGCAGTTACCCGTCACTTGAAGGCTGCGATGCCATAACCGACAAAGAGCTGAAAAAAGAATGTTTTTTCAGCAGTATGGCACGGCTGGTACAGGAACGCCTGGGGGCAGATACTATAGCCATGCTGCACCCCTGCATGGATACCATAACCCTGAAAGTAACCGTATACCCCGATGCGCGCGTGGAGTTTGAACCGCAATTCCCGGCCGATACCACAGGCTACAGCCGCAGTAAATTTGACAGCATCATAAAAGCCCGCCTGGCTGATTTCCCGAAAATAGAACCCGCACAAAAAGAGGGTATCCCGGTAAAAAGCCAGTTTGTAATCCCTATTATTTTAGATTCGGGGGAGTAACCATAAATATTTTCCTCGCAAAGTCGCGGAGGCGCAAAGCTTTGCGCCTCCGCGACTTTGCGAGATATATAAAATTACCTTGCCCTCTTAAATGTAAGTACAAAGTAACTGCCCGCTACTACCGGCAGCACTATGTTCAGCAGCCATTGCAGGGTAGCTACAAGTACTACTATCCATTCATCCACACCTATTTTCCCAAAGAAAAACACGGCAACACTGCCGCGCACGGCAAAATCGATAAACGTAAAATTCGGCAATGACGAACCCAAGAAGTATATCCCCGTTATGGCAGGCAACATTATATAGGCAGGTACCGTAACATCAAAAAGTACAAAAAGTAAATAGTGCTGTATCGCAATGCACGAATAACGCAGCAGCGCGTAAAGCATATTACGGCGGTGCACGCTTTTCGGCAGGGCCTGTATTTTTTCTATCAACCGCTGTATTGAGTAGCCTTTTATGGTAATTTTTCGCGAAGCAAAAACCAGTCCCGCTACTACCGCAATGGCAGCAAGTATAAGCAGTAACAGACTGTTTGGGATAACGCTGTACATAACGTTGAATGCAACAAGCCCGCTAAGGCCCGCCAGTATGGCTATGATCATCTGCACGCCGTTGCACACCAGGTTAAGGAACACCACCTGCCCTGCTTCCTCTTTCTTATAATAGAAAGCTTTGGCAGCGTACTCCCCCAGCCCGTTTGGCGTAAAAATGGCTGCTGTAACTGCCGCCAGCACCTGTGCCGCAGATTTACCCAACGATATAGGCCGCAGCGTACCGGCCAGCGCCTGCCACTTCAGCACCTCCAGGAAACGGTTCATTACCGTAAGGAAGACTATTGCAATGATAAGCCACACCGCGCCCGGCCTGCCAAGCGCTTCAGATAAACGTTCGGGGTCGAATTGGTTGCCCGTGGAAACGCGTTGGTAAATGAAATAAAATGCGCCGGCCACCACCAAAATTTTGGCAATAAGAACAAACAATTGCTTAGCTTTGTCGGGCAGGGCTTTCATCCCGCAAAAGTAACGATTTTACCTTGGCAAGCGAACGTATTATATTAGGCATTGACCCCGGCACCACTATTATGGGCTTCGGGCTTATACGGGTGGTGAATAAAAACATGCAGTTTATACAGCTGAACGAACTGAACCTTAGTAAATACGACGACCACTACCTGAAGCTGAAACTCATCTTTGAGCGTACAATAGAGCTTATAGAAACCCACAACCCCGACGAAATAGCCATTGAGGCGCCTTTCTTTGGCAAAAACGTGCAGAGTATGCTGAAGCTGGGCCGTGCACAGGGCGTAGCTATGGCGGCAGGGCTTTCGCGCCAGATACCCGTTACCGAATACGAACCCAAGAAAATCAAAATGGCCATTACCGGAAACGGTAACGCCAGCAAGGAACAGGTGGCCAAAATGCTGCAACAACTCCTGGGCCTGAAAGAACTGCCCAAGAACCTGGACAGTACCGACGGGCTTGCCGCAGCCGTGTGCCACCACTTTAATACCGAAAAAGCCACTGTAACCGGGAAAAGTTACAGCGGATGGGATGCTTTTTTAAAGCAAAACCCTGAGCGGGTTAAATAAAACCTATACTATGGAACCATTTTTTATAAACGAAAACAATGCATGGCAACCCGCAGGTGACGGCATTACCCGCCAGATAACCGGCTACAACAACGGCCTGATGATGGTAAAGGTAGCCTTTGAAAAAGGTGCCATAGGCACATTGCACCACCATGTACACACGCAGGCCAGCTACGTGGCATCGGGTGTATTTGAAGCCGAAATAGACGGCAACAAGCAGGTACTAAAAGCAGGTGATACCTTTTTTGTGGAACCAAACCTGGTACATGGCGTAGTATGCATGGAGGCCGGTGTGCTGGTAGACGTGTTCAACCCGCATAGGGAAGACTTTTTGTAGCAGCGCGCTAAAGGTTGTACCTTTGCGGTAACAAAAAAACCTGATGGCCGGAATTTACATCCACATACCGTTTTGCAGGCAGGCATGCCACTACTGTGATTTCCACTTTTCCACTTCCATGAAAAAGCGGGAAGAAATGGTACAGGCATTAGCTCGCGAAAACGTATTGCGAAAGGATGAATTGGGCAATGAGGTTATAGAAACCATTTACTTTGGCGGCGGCACACCATCGGTACTGACAAATGAGGAAATTCAACTCCTCATAGATACCGTTTACCAAAACCATACCGTAGCCGATAACCCGGAAATTACCCTTGAAGCCAATCCTGACGATCTTTCGACTGAACGAATTAACGAATTACCAAATTACCGAATTAACAGATTAAGCATTGGCGTCCAGTCGTTCTTTGAGGAAGACCTGCAAATGATGAACCGTGCCCACAATGCCACACAGGCCGAAGCCTGCCTTACCGAAGCCGTAAAGCATTTCGATAATATAACGCTCGACCTGATATACGGTATACCCGGCATGGACAACACCCGCTGGATGCAGAATGTAGAAAAGGCACTATCGTTTGGCATTCCACACATCTCCAGCTATGCACTTACCGTAGAGCCGAAAACCGCACTGCACACACTGGTAAAAAAAGGCATCATATCGGCGCCCAGCGATGAGGCCGCACACGAGCAGTTCCTACTGCTGGCCGACCGACTACAACAGGAAGGCTTTGTGCATTATGAGCTGTCCAACTTCGGCAAGCCCGGTTACTTCAGCAGGAACAATACAGCCTACTGGCTGGGCAAAAAGTACCTGGGCATAGGCCCGTCGGCACACAGTTATAACGGCACACACCGCAGTTGGAATGTAGCCAATAACACGCTCTACCTGAAAGCCCTGGCAGAAGATAAGCTCCCCGTAGAAACCGAAGAACTCACCGTAACCGACCGTTATAACGAATATGTTATGACCGGCCTGCGTACCATTTGGGGCGTAGATGCTTTGCGGATTAAAAATGATTTTGGTTCGGAATATTCTGATTACCTGTTGCGCGAAGCCACGCCTTTTGTAGCACAGGGGCTGCTTTCGTTTGAAAACAACACCCTAACCACTACCCGCAGCGGAAAGTTCCTTGCAGACGGTATTGCCAGCGATTTGTTTTTTGTAAATTTGGAGTAGTTATTACACAGAGATATACGGAGGTTTCACAGAGATACACAGAGAATTTGCCTCCGTGAAACTCTGTGACTTCTCTGGGTTTCTCTGTGAAAATTATACACAACATGTTTATAACCATAGAGCACCAAAACAAAACATACAAAGCCGACCTTTCCAAGCCTTTAGACATATCGCTGCCGCTTACCGGCGACAGGCAAAACCCCATAGCCTGGTACCTGGAGCAGCCCATAATACGCCCTGTACAAATGGGCGAATGGACCGGGCAGGTAGCCCGTGGCGCTTCAACCAACTTTAATAACATTGCGTTTAACCCCCACGCACACGGCACCCATACCGAATGCCTGGGGCATATTACCTACAACTTTTACAGTATTAACAAGGCGCTTACCACGTTCTTCTTCATTGCAGAGTTGGTTTCGGTTATGCCCGAGGAAAAGGACGGCGACCTGGTGATTACCAAAGCGCAGATAGAGCAGGCATTGAATGGCAAAACACCTGAAGCCATCGTCATCCGTACCCAGCCCAACCTTGAAGTAAAAAAGCATAAGAACTACAGCCACAGCAACCCTCCATACCTTGAGGAAACAGCGGCTACTTTTATACGCGAAATCGGCATCAGCCACCTGCTTATCGACCTGCCCAGTGTAGACCGCGAGGAAGACGGCGGTGCACTCCTTGCCCACAAAGCATTCTGGAACGTAACGGACACACGCAACCTCAACACTGATGCCCGCCATAACGCCACAATTACCGAAATGGTGTTTGTACCCGATATGGTGACTGACGGTACTTACCTGCTGAACCTGCAAATAGCGAGTTTTGACAATGATGCAAGCCCGAGTAAGCCGGTACTTTATGAGCTATTTTAAATGATGAATTTTAAATTTTGAATTACACCACTAGACATTTTCAATTAAAAAATATAAACAATAAACTGAAAATCAACTATTTAACAGTCAAAACATTTATTTTATCGATTTAAAAGCAGTGTTATAGAGAGTAGGAAACAAGTCCCAAGATTAATTTTTGAATTGTTGTTAGCCATAACTTTGAGAAAAATAAAACTCAATATAATGGAAGAATTTAATAAAAAAAAAATCGACGGATTTTTATTCGAAGCCTGTCATCTTGCACCAGTTCATTCGGGAAATGAAGGAGCTATAATAATATTTAATTTTTCACAAAAACCTCTGATTTCAATTAGTATTAAATCAGAAAATGGATCAAAAAAATTAGTTCACGGTAGTTATGTAATTTATAGAAAAAAATCAGATTTTTTTATTCGGATCACTGATATTATTTCTCTTGATAATACATTTAGGTTATATTTAAGCAGTAATTACTATGACAAAATTGAAATACGATGCAAACAAATCAATTCAAACGAAATCCTCGTAGATTTTTTCAATTTTTATCGTATTCATTTGGTGAAAGCGTATGGCTAACTTAAAAACTTTCGACTTTATGACTATTACAGACCTATACGACTACTGCCTTGCCAAGCCCGGTGTTACCGAACACTTTCCGTTTGATGAAGACACCCTGGTGTTTAAGGTAGGCGGCAAAATGTTTGCATTGTCTTCGCTGTCGGAATGGGAAAAGGGCAACCCGGGCATCAACCTGAAATGCGACCCGGCACGCGGCGAGGAACTCCGTGCAGAATATGACGGCATAAAGCCCGGCTACCACATGAGTAAAGTGCACTGGAACACCGTAATCGTTAACAGCGATGTACCTGCTAAGCTGCTGCGCGAACTGATAGACCATTCATATGAATTGGTGTTTAACAGCCTGACCAAAAAACTCCAGGCAGAAATCAATACAAAATAACCAAACAAAAATGGACGCATTTGTAACTTCAGATATACAAAACGGCATTGCCACCATAACTTTTTTTCATCCGCAGGGAAATTCCATGCCCGGCATACAACTGGCACGCCTGGCCGGTGAAATAACCACACAAGGCGAAAATCCCGATGTAAAAGTAATCGTGCTGAAAAGCGGTGGCGAAAAAGCATTTTGCGCAGGGGCTTCGTTCAGCGAACTGCTTTCCATAACCAATGAGGAAGACGGCAAGGCATTTTTTTCAGGCTTTGCCAATGTTATCAATGCCATGCGGAAAGCGCCCAAGCTCATTATAGCCCGCGTACAGGGCAAAGCCGTGGGCGGCGGTGTGGGGCTGGCCTGTGCAGCCGATTATACATTGGCCACAACAGCCGCGGAAGTGAAGCTGAGCGAACTGACCATAGGCATAGGCCCGTTTGTAATAAGCCCGGCGGTGGAGCGTAAAATAGGCACGTCAGCATTTATGCAGATGAGCATGGACGCTACCGGATTTTACCCCGCAAAATGGGCACAGGAAAAGGGCATGTTTGCCGAAGTGTTCGATACTATAGCAGCGCTTGATACCGCCACAGATGCCTTGGCACAAAAACTCGCAACATACAACCCCGAGGCCATGCGCCTGCTGAAACAGGTAGCCTGGCAGGGTACAGAAAACTGGGACACGCTTCTTGCCGAACGCGCACAAATGAGCGGCTCACTGGTACTGAGTGATTTTACTAAGGAAGCGCTGAACAGGTTAAAAAGTTCATAGTTTATTGTTCATTGTTAGGTTCGGGTAAACAGCGAACAATGAACAATGAACAATAAACTATGAACAGAAGAAAGCTTCGCTTTTGCTACATTACACTTTTCTGCCGGTCGCTAAAGCGGTCAGTGTGCATTTGCAGCATTTCTATGGCCTTTTGCTTTTTGTAATTGTAGAGTTCGCGGTCGCCGCGCAGTTCGGCATATACATCGTCATAAATACCGGCATCGGTGGCTTCCAGCAGTTGGCGCTGGTGGGTATTTTGCGCCAGGTTGGTACGCATGGCAGCTTCCACATCTTCCAGCTTAAAGTCGTATTCCCCTTTTGGAGAAAGCAGCTTGGCTATAATCGGCGATGTTTCTATAGCCAAAAACAGCAACATGATAAATAACGACGGCAGCATGGGCAACTCATTCAGAGCATTAATACGCGCCATAAGCCCGTCAAAACCTTCAATAACCGGCTGTGTATCCGTCACCTTTTTATCGAGGTCGGCCTGCAGGGTTTTGGCGGCCTTTTCGTTCTCGGCTATTTTGGCTTCGTTGCGTTTACGCAGGCTGTCCAGCTGTTGTTTGGCAGCATCATGGCTTTCGCGTTTTTCTTTATAGATAGGGCCCTTACCCATTTTTTTAGTACCGGCACTACCTTCCGCTTCAGTAATATAGGAGTTATACAAACCGGCGACTTCTTTCTCCTTACGGGCTACTTCGGCGCGCAGGCTGTCGGTCTGAGCTTTGTTTTTGTCTAAATCCGACTTAAAGAAATTGCTCACCTGCTTTTTGTTGGCAATAGCCATTTCGTTTTTCTCCTTAAGCAGCTGGGCATCGATTTCCTTCTGGAAAATTTTTATTTCCAATGGTTTTGAAATTACCACGGCAATGATGATTGCCAGGATGATGCGCGGTGTAGCCTGCCACAATTCCTGCCCGAATCTCTCGCGCTTGCGGATTGTGGAAACGATAAAACGGTCCAGGTTAAAAATGAGCAATCCCCATACCAGCCCGAAGAATGCGGCAAGGTATACGTTGTCAAATACGGTGTACAGCGCATAGGCAGAGGCTATCCAAGCCAGCAGTGCAGTAAAGAATACGGTGGCACCTATGCCCGCGTATTTGTTTTGCTCCCCGTTAGAGCAGGTTTCGATAATGTGCTTATCGGCACCGGAGCAGGTGATAAAAAATTGTTTCAACATACTGTTCTTTTTGTTTTTGATGATTGATGATGCTGCAAAGATAACGTGAATTTAACAACGAATGGTATAACGCACTGATATGAATTGTGTTAAAAAGAAATATCCGCCCCCTTGCGGAAGCGGATATTGAAAGATAACTAAACGGAAACTCAAATTAAGCTTTAGTGTTTATGGTTATGGGCAGGTTAAATTGCGAACGTACTGTTTCGCCACCTTTTTTACCCGGTTTCCATTTCGGGGTAATGGTTTTCATTACACGTATGGCTTCATCGCCCATACCCAGGGCCGGTTCACGCAGTATTTTAAAGTTAGACATGCTGCCGTCCATCTCTATGACAAACGACATGTATATCCTGTAAACCGAATCTTTCTTTGTATCCGGCACCTTAAATTCTTTTGATATAAGCCTGTAAAACTCCTGTAGCCCTCCGGGAAACTCCGGCTGTATATCTACTTTCGACACATTATAAACAGGCAGTTCATAGCCTTGCACCACTTTAATTTCTTCTTTAACTTCTTCTGCTTGGGAAGAGCTAACTGCCTTTATACGCATAGAACCGTTTTCTTCAGAATATTTACTTTCATTCTGGTCTACAAATAAATTTGTTTTGTGCAGTTCTCCCTTATCATCTTCATAGGTTATTAAAATGCGGGCATATTTTGTACCAGGTACTTTAAACAAATCAGGGCGGGCTATCCTTAGCGAATCGTTTTGCGCCTCTGAGTTTTTATATACGTTAATAGCCTTTATCTTGTCAGACGGTGGCCATTTATACTCCCCGCCCCTGTCTACTTTATTTTCTACAGCGGCTTCCTTACCGGCAACTACTTTACCGTCTTTATGCTCTTTAGCAATATTCATGCGGTAAACATCTGACGGATAATGGTATTTTTTTAAGTTCTTTTCGTAGTACGCATCGGTGTACAGGTTGTACTGGTACTCCTGCGGGAATTCTACACTACGGGCATTGTTATAGACAAAACTACCAGTATAAGAACTAAAGTCCTCAGGCTTGTAATTGTATAATATGTTGTTGTTTACATGTACCCCGTCAATCCACAGCGCATATTTCTTCGCATCTTTTAGCTTCTCATACTCTTTGGCAGTCGGGTGTTTTTTAGTACGCCTTGGGGGTACGTCAAACATGTACTTTGTTTTTTCGGCCGGGGTAAGTTCCTCATATTTCTTATCGATGCTTACACCGTTTGCCTTGTCTTCAATAATTACACGCACGCCGCTATAATATTCGTCACGGTCCGGGGCTGAGGCGGTTTTCGGCTCAGGTTGTACTGCGGTTTCTTTTTGTTGGGCTATTACCTCATGGCACAGCAGTGTTGTGGTTAGTGCTATTACGGGCAGCATCATGGCCTGTAGCAGCGTCTTTTTACCTTTTGTGGTGGATTTGGTCATCATTGCAAAACGTTTTTTTGTTAAACTAAAGTTTATACTGCTGGCCAAAGCATAAGCCAAAGGCGGTGTGGCCTTGTCCAGCAGCAATAATTGATAGGTGGGTATGTTAAGATGTTGGTGTATTACAGCTTCATCGGCCAGGAATTCGTGGTTGGTTTGTATGGCCTTTTTATACAGATACAACAGCGGATTAAACCAAAATACGGTTTTAAGCAGCTCTGTAAACAGCACGTCGAGCGTATGCTTCTGGCGAACGTGTGCCAGTTCGTGCGTAAGGAGTTCCGGTTCTATAAGACGGCGGCTGTATTCATTTTCGCCAATAAAAATATTGCCCATAAACGTATGCGGAAGCGCATCTTCTTTAAGCAATACAAGCGTTGCACCTTTATATTCAGATACCGTACTGTTCCTTTTAATCCTGTAAAAGCGGGCTATATTTATGATAAAGCGGATGGCAAGCACCGCAACTACCAAAATATACCCTGCAATGGCAGCAAACACCCAGTAATCGGTTTGCGGGGCGACGGGTTGGGCTACTGCTACCGGTAATGAGGCAACCAGTTTTGTGGCTTCAAGCGGCAACTGCTCTATGGGCTGTGCCTCGGCTTCTACATATATGGGTATGGTAATTAATGGCAATACCAGCGAAAGTACAAGGCCGCTTAAAAGGTAAAAACGGTTAAAGCGGTACATCTTTTCGCCGGAGAGCAACAAGTAGTATGCCCCCAGGAATACGGCCAGGAACACGGCTGATTTTAGGATATAAGTTCCCATTACTTCCTTTTTTCAAGTTCTTTGTCTATAATCGCGCGGAGTTCTTCAAGTTCGGTATCGCTCAGGTTGGTTTCTTTGGTAAAGAATGAGGCAAACTGCGCGGCAGAGTTATTAAAGAAGCTTTTTATCATTCCGTTTACCTGTTTAGAAAAGTAATCGGATTTTTTCACCATCGGGTAGTACTCACGGCTTTTGCCGTATTCCTTGTAGCCCACAAAGCCCTTTTCAGACATACGTTTAAGCAGCGTGGCCACGGTTGTGGCTGCAGGCTTCGGATCCGGGAAGGCATCAATAAGGTCTTTCATAAATGCTTTTTCCTGTTTCCACAGAAACTGCATCAATTGTTCTTCGGTTTTGGTTAACTGCATATTCTACAATTTTAGAACTATTTCTACAAATGTAGAACAAAAATTGAAATAATATACAACAAAGAAAATTTTAACATAAAGGTTTATCCAGGGGCTGTTAGTAATATAGCACCTGCTACCCAAATGGTCCGGATGGAAATAATAAATATGTAACAGTCCTTGTACATGGGTATTGTACATATTAGCTGGCTCTACAACAGGTGAAAACGTTAGTGCCGGTTGCAAATTAAATAACGTACGTATATTGGTTTGTGCCTCCGCTACCGTATTAGTACTTGGAGTACGCAACAGTGTTTGGGCAACTAACTCAAGCCCGGAAAATTTACCATTCACCAATGATTCCGGGTAAAAACCAAAATTATTAAGCGTACCCGTTTTGGCACTTATGCGTTCACTGCCTGTATAGTAATGCTTAGTGTATACCAGTGTGTTAATTCCCTCGCGCTGGTGTACCGCCTTACCCATCATCAGTGCACTGGGGTACAGTATTAAGTCATCTTAAGATTTAAAAAATTCTAAAAGTTCTATTTTACTATTCAAAACTGACCCTTTTATTACCCCAATATAAACCTTTGCCAATTGAATCAACGATTATATTCAGTTCTTTATAGTGATTGTCACGGCCAAGATATATCCCTGAAATTTTCCTTGAATCCACATAAAATATTGTATCAAGCTCATCAACAGTAAATTTTACTTTAACAATTTTACTTGATAATTCATCGGTACAAAAATCAGAGCAATATGTTTGTGGATCCAAAGGGTCCGGGGTCACTATTTTTTCGTTGAGATTTTCATATAATACGACATCGTTCACTTCCAATTTAACTTTTTGATTTGGAAAGAGATAATGCTTATGAAAGTACATCTTCTTTTTACACTCTGAACATGAGTAAAATAATATTAACACTCCCGTTAGACATATAATAAAACTATATTTTTTAAAAATCATCATAATGTTTACTTAATATGGGTTTACCTGCTCGCCAACTTTCAATTTTTTCAGAAATACTATTATTATATATGGTGTTTCTATTTAATTTACCATTCTTATAGTTTTGATAAATTGCTTCAATTTGATTAGATTTCAATTCGACCCCTAATTGGTGATTTGGATTTTTGCCTGTGCCATACATAAGGTTGCCATCATCTCCCATATTTATTGGATTAACTAATCCATTCGTAATCAAACCACCATCATCTCCGGGATGTTCTAAACCAGCGGTATGTCCCATTTCATGCGGTATAGTCCTTTTATTCTCACCACTAATTATACTTTCAGCAGTTGCGACTGATATTCCAATTTTTCTTCCATACGCATCTGAAACTCCATTAACTCCTTTTGCAGTAATTCCCTCGAATTCTGAATCAGAATATATAATTATTAAATGATCGGATTTAGATAGAATTTCATTTTCAGAATCTATTACTCTTAAATCCACATTTATAGATACTTTAACATCTCCTGAAACATTGTCAGTTGTATAAATATTTTTTATACTGGAAACAATCTGGCTCTTAAGTTGAGTCATATCCAGCTTTTCTCCCGAAGCATTAAGTATTGCTCCTTTAAAGTGGATATTGTAACTTACCGTACCATCTTGTTTGCTTACACTTTTCGTTATAGTCCAATCGTTTCCATCAGAATCGATTAATAAAACAGGATTATTCATACAATAAGCAAATGAGCTAATACCCGGATATTTATCCGCTAATGGGTCCACCCCTATAAAAATACTCATTTTAGGGTCATAATAGCGGGCGCCGTAATAATAATTTCCCATCTCCTCATCAAATTCTTTACCGTTAAATTTGAAGGGCTGTTATTAGAGTTCAGGTGCTCCTCAACTAACGTTTCCCCAAACGGTAAATACTCTATGTGCTGGCATACGCGGCCTGAGGCATTGGTCATATAACTGCTGCTACCCAAATGGTCCGGGTGGAAGTAGTAAATGTTTCGCTTGTTTAGTTCTAATTTTGGAATATTTTTGAAATGATTACAGTATACTTGAAAAACTAATTTCTCTCTATCGTCTTTTAAAGAATAATAGAGAAGCTAATTTTCCATGGCTAACTTCCTTAACTTACTGTAAATTTTTCTTACCGATGTATTTGTGTTTTGGCCTCTTCCAAAAAATCTATATTTCTTATTATTAACTATAGTAACAGCTGATGTTGCATCATATACTTCTATGTCATTGTATTCAATTGGTTCAGCAGATGACATTTCTATTAATTTTTTAAACTCATTACAATCTTCGATAGCTAAATGAACCATTTTACTTAATTCTAAGTCTGTGAGTTCGGTTTCTTTGTTTATTGAGACATCTTCCTCTAATAATGAGCCGTGTTGAATTTGCAAAGTACAATTATCAAATAATATTACTTTATATACATTACTTAACGAACCACTTTCTCTAAAAATACAAACAATAAGTTCATTTGAATCTTTAGGATTACTACTAATACAAAAATGATTCCATATTGCTAAAAACATAATGATAATAATTTTAATCATACTTTGTCCTTTTTGCATAACCTTGTTCTTTACGTAATTTATTTTCAGAATATCTTGGAAGTTTATTTACTGTTTGAGTTGGAATCCCTGTTGTTTGCAATTCTTCAACACGCTCAGATTTACGTTGTACATATTTACTTACTCCATCGAAAAATTCATATGTTTCTTTTTCACTCTTCGGAATCTGAACACCCTTCATATCTCTTATAGCATGTACCAGCTCATGGCCTAATAATATATGAGACGGCACAATTTCATCTGTAATATTTTCATCTTTACCTTCAGTAAGCGTACAATAGTCTTCCATATTAGAGGTAAAATCTACATAAACAATTGCATTCGTCCCTACACCATTTGTCCCATTAGGTATATTTTCTTTTTTATCTGCACTCTCACCATATCCATAACCTTCTTCATCTCTTGTAATCATTACGGTTTTCTTACTACCTATCAATTCCTTGATTAAGGATGTTCCTGTTTCCAATTTTTTTCCTTTATTTTGACCTCCGTGTTGAACTATTTTAACCTCCCCATTCACAATTTTCAATTTATCATTTGTCAATTTTTGTAAATCAGCTAAAACCTTTTTCTGTTCTTCTGCGCTCAGTTTTTTATCAATCCCAATATGTTCAGCCTCCATTCCCGTAGGGTCTATTAATTTCACAGGATTATTCAAACAATAGGCAAACGGGCTAATACCCGGGTACTTATCCGCTAAAGGATCCATCCCTATAAAAATACTCATTTTAGGGTCATAATAGCGGGCACCGTAGTAATAATTGCCCGTTTATCTCACTGATTTTATTGGTTTTGGTGTTCGATGAATCTCCGCTTTGCTACGATTTCATCATCAAATTCTTTACCGTTAAATTTGAAAGGGCTGTTATTAGAGTTCAGGTGTTCTTCAACCAGCGTTTCCCCAAAAGGTAAATACTCCATGTGCTGGCATACGCGGCCTGAAGCATTGGTCATATAACTGCTGCTACCCAAATGATCCGGGTGGAAGTAGTAAATATTTAGCTCATTTTAAAACAACAAAGACAACCCTAAGACTGTCTTTGTACATTGATTAATATAAATTTTATTATGAATTTCAGATGATTAAATGCTGTGTCGATTAAAATGCATAAAATGAAACATTACCATTATCTAATATTAATACTCTTTAACCATGAATAAAGTTTCATAGTTACATGTACAAGAACAAGAAAAATTTAATTTTAATCGCCGCTTTACACTCATCGTTTTGTATTTTAATAAGCAATTAAAATCAATATCTTCTATTTCATATGAATAGGATCCCTTTACAAAACGAGATTCCTGAATTAGGAGAACATCAATAAACTCCAAAATATCCAGGGTTTCAAAACCACCTAATCTATAAAATCTACAATCAGTAATACTATAGGCTAAGTAATAAGGACATTCTTTTTGAATCCGAATTGAATTACCACTGTCAAGTCTATATGGTTGTGAAAACACAACTTTCAAAAAGATAAATTTCTTATAATTTGTTTTCAAAAAAACTATCTCTTGATTTTCAATATCTCTAATAATGTTTTCTTTACTGGTAATTCCAAACTGACTTACTGTTAATAGTTTTGCTTTGAAACCTATATTAGTAGAATCTGTCGCTGAAATTTGAGATTTCATCCCTACACTAAGTAACATAAAAAAGTAAAACAAAATATATTTCATATTATATTATTAAGGTTTGTCAGGTATATTTTTTTCAAATTCGTCAGCTCTGGCAGCGCTAGGATTTCCTGGATTATGTCCACCTTGTAAATCAACTCCTTGTGAATTCATTTCTTGTTTATACTCCATGTAGCATGCAGTGTTTTCAGCATCATAATTTGCATGACCCATTTCATGTTTTACTACCTCTAATTCTGTCGGAAGATGCCCATCTAAAGCAGGTTCAATTGCAGGATCAATAATAACTTTAATAGAGTTTACACCAAATGTAGTTGAAGGCCGAACTTCACCAGAATTTGAAATTAATTCCTCATAGGAAGTATGTCCATTTTCATTTTTTAATCTATCAGTTTGTAAATATACATCCACTTTCTCTCCATATTCATTTTTTAAATTATCCATCCTATTGTAAATGGTTGGATTTTTTTTCTTAAGTAATTCAATTTTTTGTTCTGTCATTTTTGCATGTTTCTCATATTGCCTTTCTAATTTTGAAAGTGATTTAAGACTTGACTTTGCGTTCAAATACTCTTGATATTTAGATGAGTCGCTAAAATCTTTTTCTTTTTTTCCATACTGAGATTCTAAATTTGAAACTTTCTGTTGCGCGACACTAACCGCGTTTTGAGCTCTTCTATGCATTTCTTTATCACCATTAATTACATCTTTTCCATCAGGATCAATTAAAATAACAGGATTATTCAAGCAATACGCAAAAGGGCTAATCCCCGGGTACTTATCCGCCAAAGGATCCACCCCTATAAAAATACTCATTTTAGGGTCATAATAGCGGGCGCCGTAGTAATAATTACCGGTTTATCTCACTGATTTTATTGGTTTTGGTGTTCGATGAATCTCCGCTTTGCTACGATTTCCTCATCAAATTCTTTACCGTTAAATTTGAAAGGACTGTTATTGGAATTTAAATGTTCTTCAACCAGCGTTTCCCCAAACGGTAAATACTCTATATGCTGGCATACGCGGCCTGAGGCATTGGTCATACAGCTGCTGCTACCCAAGTGGTCGGGGTGGAAGTAGTAAATGTTTAAATCTCGAAGTAATATTTTAGATTAAGTGTTTTTAGGAAATAACACTTAATCTAAAATATTACTTCTCTTTCATTTAATTTCTATTTTTAATATTGGGCGATGTTGTTCTATATCCGCCTTCTGATTCGTCTGAAGAGGTTATTATATCTCCAAATCTGTTATCAAACGTAACCCAAAAATTTTTCTCATACAATACATACCCCTGCTTTATATTTTCCTTTTTATTCAATAAATTCAGCAGTTGTTCATTAGTATAATGTCTAGTTGAAAATATCTGATCAAAGTCCATTAAAAGAGGATATGTCTCACCATCAATATATAAAAAACGATTTGAATTTTGCACAAAAAAAACGTCAGTTGTATCTACCCCTTTTGAATCACATAAAGTCAAATCATAATAAAGTTTTTTATAATTTAAAGATTTTTCTATAATGAAATATAAGTTCTTTTTATTTGAAATCAACTTTTCATCTTGTATAATATTTTTAAACCATATCTGAACTGTGTCAGGTACTATGTAAATTATTTTCTGTTTTTCTGTTACTTCACTATTTTTAACAGAAGAGCAACTTATTAAAATTACAGAAGTCCAAAAGATAATTAACTTAAATTTCATATTTTATTGGTTTAGTTTTATATAATCCTGTAAAACCTCTTTTCCGATTTGACTAGTATCTTTGGTTGTACCTCTTCTTACTCCTTTTGGTATATCAGGATTAGTCATATTAATTGTATTCCCTCCAGACTGTTTCCCTCTAAAGGATTCGATTGCATATATATTAAAATTACGTTTTACAGAAGTTTCATGATCTGCCTTTGAAGTTCCGGGTCTGTTTTCTAAACCTGAAGCTGCTTTATCGTGAGTATGAATTTGTCCAATCATAAACATGTCATTTTCATCGAATCCTTTAGTTACAGCGATATCAGCACCATTTTTTTCACCAGGGGGGCCAATTACACTTGTAATAATTCCAGTTGGAAGACCTTTATCATCCTCACCTCTCTGTAACATAAAGAATGCTTGTCTTTCATGAGTAGAATCATTAATTGTTTCGTCATTTATCTGATTAATATTGGATTGAATCGTGCTATTGTCAATTTGAATTATAGTGCTGTTTGATTGAAGATCAGCTGTTGCTTCGCTTGAAGAGGTTCCTTCAAATTTACGATCAATATTTCCCCAATCAGTTCCTCTTATAATTCTTACTTCATTTGTGCTTGAACCATCTGTGCCTAAAACTTTTCCTGATCCCCATTCTATGTAAGTATCTTCTCCTTGCATCCCAGTAGGATCAACAAATCTCACAGGATTATTATAACAATACCCATAAGCATCAAAAGTTTCGTCAACAAGCGGATCCACCCCTATAAAAATACTCATTTTAGGGTCATAATAGCGGGCGCCGTAATAATAATTTCCCGTCTCCTCATCAAATTCTTTACCGTTAAACTTAAACGGAGAGTTATTAGAATTTAAATGCTCGTCTACAAGCGTTTCTCCAAATGGTAAATACTCTATATGCTGGCACACACGGCCTGAGGCATTGGTCATATAACTGCTGCTACCCAAATGATCCGGGTGGAAGTAGTAAATGTTTAGTTTTTCTAAATTATGGCTGTTGTAATCAGCTTTAGGTTCTATAACCGAAGAAAACACCGGCGGCGTAACCCCAAAGGCAGTATGTATGTTACTAATGTTGGTTTGCGCATCCTGCACCGTGGCATTACTTGGGGTACGCACGGTATTATAGCTTAGCGCAGACATCTTTTGGCTTAATAGTGCATCCGGGTAAAACCCAAAACTTTTCAGCGTGTTGGTTTTAGCGCAAATACGTTCGCTGCCTATGTAGTAGTGTTTGGTATATACCAGTGTATTCTCAAAACGCTCATGCACGGCCTTGCCCATCATCAGTGCGCTGGGGTACAGCATTACGTTGTCCTTAACCTTTTGGGCTACCTCATTGGCATTTGCTAATTTTGTTTTAAAGTTGTTATCTGATTTTTTAAAACTCTTTGCTTGATATCATTATATTCTTTAACTGATATTAAATTTCCTGTTTTAAGAAAATCTTTTGAGTTCACATTTTGGATTTGCTGATAATCATTTACTAATGTCTCTGTTGTTGTACCGTCACTATTATCTATTACCATATTTTTTGTTAAAACACCCTTATTATTTACCGTGCTAACATAATATCCTTCTTCAAAATACTCAATTATTTTACCTTTTTGAATTTGTCCTAGAAAATACTCAATCTCTATTTTTTTATTTGGCAGAAATTTTTCAATAGATATAATTTGATTGTCTGAAACAGCAACCTTTAATTCAATCTCCTTCATTTTATTAAATTCAAGAAATTCAAAATAATTATTTTTAGTTAAATCGAATATTTGCTTATTTTGTTTATATAACCTTTGAGATGACAATATCCCTTTTTCATCCCAAAGTATTTGTTTTTCTTGAGACCAATAATATGTAAGCCGTTTTTTATAATAACATTTGTACTGAATTATTGTTTTATCTTGTACAGCATAAAGAGTGTCATTTTTATAATATAAACCATCAACAAATTTTTCATTTGAAAAAATAGTATCTCCTAAAAAATCAGGAATTTCTTTACTATAGTCAATAATAAACATTTGTTTACTACCGTTAAAAAATCTTTGCTTAAGAATGTTTCCTTCTGAATACTCTGAAATTAATTTTAGTTTCCCATTATTATAAAACTCCTGATATGATTCGATATCAAAATAACTATTAAATACTGTTTTTTTAATTACTTCACCATATTCTTCACGGATATATTTTTGACCATTTTTAATCATTTTTTCTATAATTTCACCTTTAGGGTCATAACACTTCTGATCAAAAATTACCCCTCCTTCAATTTTAGTAAAACACAAACCCTTTTTAACTATTTTATTAATTTCTTTACCGTTCGTATCTTGAAATAATAACGTTCTATTAAGTGAATCTTTTTTCTGAGTATACGATTTTAACACAATAGTATCATTTTGAGAGTACATATGTGTAAAAAAAATAAACATTAAAAAGAGATAAGTTTTCATAGCCATACTGATTAAAAAATACCAAATCTTGCTTTATCGACCTGAATTGTTCCCTCGGATTCTCTCCTCGTAGCGTTTTGTGCACGGGGGTCAGAAAAATTAAAATTTATAGTTGTACCTGTTCTTGTCCCATTATCTGGAATCGTAGTTACATTTCCATGTGTAAGCTGATTAGGATCTACACCCGCTAAAACGAGGGAATTGATAACTGCATTTATACGTAAATCCCCACCTGCTTGCTGTGACAAGTTCTTCTTTTCCCCGTTTACCATAATGTTACCCAATTTTGATAATGGTACTGCAGTCTTACTTCCTTTAATACTTGTAGTAACAGAAACCGAAATATTCTGTCCAGTTTCTTTCAATATCTCAGCAATTTGATTAATTTTTTCAGTAGATTCAGCTTCAATAGTTGTACTACCTACGCCATCAACTTTTTCAAAATGAATGTCAAATGAGGCTTGAATCTCACTTGTATGATTATCTGAAATACTATAACCTGCTCCCTCAAAAGTTTGGGCTTGTGTAAGGTATATAAAAGTACTGCCACTCTTACCGTCACCGGGGCTTATATTGTACATATCATAAGAATCATTTGAATTGGACAAATTGCTAGCCCTACCTAAATCTTTTTGTATCATTAGATAAACCGCAGTACCAGGGTAGTCTTTCTTTAATTCAGCAATGCGGTTATTTAACTGTATACTATTGGTCGGCGGGTCTCCAGCACCATCAACTCCCTCCATCCCTGTAGGATCTATTAATTTCACCGGGTTATCAAAACAATAAGCAAACGGGCTAATACCCGGGTACTTATCCGCCAAAGGATCTACCCCTATAAAAATACTCATTTTAGGGTCATAATAGCGGGCGCCGTAGTAATAATTTCCCGTCTCCTCATCAAATTCTTTACCGTTAAATTTGAAAGGGCTGTTATTAGAGTTCAGGTGCTCCTCAACCAACGTTTCACCAAACGGTAAATACTCCATATGCTGGCACACACGGCCCATGCTGTTAGTAATATAATTGCTGCTACCCAAATGGTCCGGGTGGAAGTAGTAAATATGTAACAGACCTTGTACATGGGTATTGTACATATTAGCTGGCTCTACAACAGGTGAAAACGTTAGTGCCGGTTGCAAATTAAATAACGTACGTATACTGGCTATATTGTTTTGTGCCTCCGCTACCGTATTTGTACTTGGGGTACGCAACAGCGTTTGGGCCACTAACTCAAGCCCGGAAAATTTACCATTTACCAACGATTCCGGGTAAAACCCAAAATTATTAAGCGTACCCGTTTTGGCGCTTATGCGTTCACTGCCTATATAGTAGTGTTTTGTATACAACAGTGTATTAATTCCCTCGCGCTGGTGTACCGCCTTGCCCATCATCAGTGCACTGGGGTAAAGCATTACATTGTCTTTAGCTTTTTCTGCCCCTGGTATTGAATTATAGGCAACATCTATACGGTCATAATTATAGCGCACCACACGTTGCCCACCTGCGTCATAGGTATATACAGCTATGGGGTGGTCTGTAGGGTCGTCGGGTTTCAGGTCTACCGCACGCAGGCGGTTTTCCTCATCCCAAAGGTTTTTACGCAGGCTTATTTCCAGTTCGCCCACCGTTTCCTTTATTTCGGTTTGGTTACCATTGGCATCATACAGTAGCTTTTTATGCCTTATACGCGGGTCTTCGGCATCCGGGTTTTCTACATAGGCAGGCGTTTCGGTAAGGGTACGCACTGCATGGGGCTGCTGGTAGCCATATGCCCCGGTGCCCGGTGCTTCTGCTACAAAAGCCCCTGTGGCATAGCCGTCATAATCCAGTATATAGCTTGATTTTTGCACTGCATTTTCATATATTTCATCTATCCATTCAGATGCGTCGTTTACTTCACCCTGCCATTGCCTCATCTGTTTCTTTTTAATGGTATGGTCCTGGTTATATTCCATTTCCACTATATATTGCTGGCGCAGGTAGGGCGTATTCATGTCATTTGGCCCGGTATAGTGCCCATTGGCATATGTAAGCCTGTTGTACTGGTCATAATAAAATTCATTAAATACAGGCCCGCCAAGCTGACCAGCAGCGGGCTGATTCATTTGTGTATCTTCTATTACCAGTATGTTAGAAAGTGCATCATATGAGTATGCCCTTTCTGCACTGTAGCCCGAAAAATTGTGGTATAATTTCTGTAGCCTGCGCCTTGTGTCATACGTATACGTTGTTTTGGTATCGTTACCGTATTTTATGCTTGCTCGTTCTCCATATTCAGTATACAGTATTTCTTTAACCACTACTTGGTTAGCATTATCATTACTGGCTATACCTGTCATTTGGCTGCTTATTTTATTCAGCATACCGGCCTTGTTATAATCATAGGTTACCACTTCCTGGTCCGGGTACACTATTTTTTTCACACGGTTCCAGCTGTCGTATTCCCACTCGGTATAAAACCAGTACGACTGGTAGCCCGCCACCGCCACAGAGCGCAGGTTTTTTGTAAGCTCACCCATAGTACCGTACCCAAACAACTGTACACCACTGGCGTCTTCCTGATACTGCAGGCGCCCTATAGCATTGTTTTGTATTGCAAGCTGGTCGTTTGGCTGCCCGTAAGTATACTTTACCTCATTTTGCGGGTTTTGCGGGTAAGCTACCCTTATAAGCCTGCTATAATCATAATAATATTGTATTTTCTGTCCACCGTTCATAAGCAGATTAGAGTTGCTTTGCTCAGTCATACGGCTGGCTTTATCATACTTAAAGGTTATAGAGCCCCTGTCGGGGTGGTTCATGCGTATTTTCCTTCCGGCCATGTCATATACATAAGTAGTTTCATAGCCCTGGTTGTCTGTTACCTTTGTAAGCTCGTTAATGGCATTAAAGGTAAATTTTGTGGTTAATTCGTCATTTTGTATTGTTTTTACCTGCCTGCCGCGCGCATCGGTATACACAGCCATTGTTTGCATGTTTTCGTTTATGGTATATTGCAAAAGCATATTATCCTCTAACCCATAAAGGATTTGGGCATTTAGGGATTCACCCGGCTGCTGTACAGACCGCACCCTGTCTTTATAATCATACTGCATTTTTACCGGCTCTATATCGCTTATGTTTGCATTATAATTAAATATAGCAGAAGATGCGGCAATGGCACTAACAGTGTTTTGAGGAAACGCTATATTATCTATAATAGGCAGATACGTTTCTATGGTGCGCCCCCAGTTGTCTTTTTTCTCTACACCGTTTACAAGCCACTTCATTTCGCCTTCTACCTCGGTTCCTTTCTTTACCTGTATGGGTTGCCCAAAACCGTCAGACAGGCTTACCGTAAGCAGGTGGTTAGTGCTTGTTACCCCACCGTTTGGCACATATTCTGAATCGTAATGGCGCGTAAGGGCAAAGTGCCTGCTGTTTTCTGGCTGGGCAGTGCCCGGCATTACTGCCGCATAACTACCCGAAGCCAACCTTACATAAGGATCTGTTGTAGCAGTTGTAGCGGGTAGCCCTTCATACTCCATACGTATGGTCCATGCCGGGTTACCTGAAATTTCTGTAGCCATTTCATTTGGCCCGGTTACTTCTATAACCCTTCCACGGTTGTCTATGCGGGTACGCATCTTCTTACTGTTTATATCTGTAGTAAGCACCGGTATACCAAAGAGGTAGTTATATTCCATATCAGAATCTTCCCCATAAGAATTAGAAAAATGTACCGGGAATGTATTTAGTACGGTATCGTATTCTATATTCTTTTTGTAGAACTCAGTATTTGTGCTGTTCTTATTGTCAAGCGCATCTACCTCCGCAAGGTTACCAAAGCTATCATATAAAAGCTTAACCGTACTTTGTTCGGTACTGTTTAGCTTGGTAGTTATGGTTTGTAGCCTACCAAAATTATTATAGGCTGCCTCCCTTTGTCGCATTGGCGTTAAACCGTTAGTGTTTTTATAAACCTTTACTGTTTTTGGTAAGCCATATGCATTTTCGAGCATACTTAAAGATGTTTCGTAGGTTATTGCTGTCCTGAAAGCATCATCCGCATCTACCCCATAGTCAATATAATTTGTAAGGTTACCGTGGGTATCATAGGCTGTAAAGTCCTTTACTAAGACCATGCCGTCGCCACCGCCTTCATATGATGTGGAGGTAACTTTTGCTATGGCAATAAATAGCCTTGTTTTATCTAAAAGTTCAGATGCGGTTGCTATATTAAAAAGACTTGGTTGTATATAATTATCAGCAGCACTTGCAGCCATATTTACTGCCGGCGCATCCGGATCAAGCAGGTTATAAAGTGTTTCTTCCTCTGTAAGTACTACACCGGCAGCATCAATCAATACCGATGATTTTTCGCAGCCGCTCAGGTAATAATTATCTGTATGGTATGATTTTACAACGGTACGGTACGTCTCATTTGTATCAGGGTCTATCTGCTTTATATGTACATTTCCAAATCCTAAAAATTCGCGCTCCCTACGGTTGTATTTAGGATCCTGGTATAAGGTTTCTGTAATATGTATCCCCGGCCTGTACTCATTGTCTTGTGTAAAGCCATCGTTAGTGGTAACGCGGTGCACTACCCATTTACTATTTGGCATATCATACGTATTAAGCGTACGTGCGTACTGTACAAACCAGCTGCCGCCTAAGGCTGTATTTACCTTTTTTAACAGGTTAGCCTGGTCTACCATGTTAAGATGGGCAGTAACATCGCCATTTGTGCCTCCATTTTTTATAAGCACATCAGGCCTGCCGTCACCATTAATATCCTGGAAAGTGCTTAATTTTTGGTTAAGTCCAATATTAGCACCGGCTGAAGGTGTTATGGTTACTTTAAAAGGTATCCCAAAAATCGAAAATGAAAAACCAAATGTAAAAGCAAAGAAGGTGTTTACAGAAATTGACCGGTCTCTTTCAATATCATCACTTTGATTATACAACATAAACTGCTGGTTATCAAATCCTGTCCCCGTATTCCTGAAATAAACATAATCGCCGATAGTATTTTTAACAATCAGGTCGGGTAATCCGTCTCCGTCTATGTCACTAAGCATAGTTTTCATATTTGCAGTACTGTATGCACCACCAATGCCCGCCGCCATAGAATTATTCTGGCTTACACCGCCTCCGCCGCTAACACTTACCGAATAATTTTCGCGCAGGCTTGTTGTAAAACTCACACCTAAATTCACCGGGGTCCAGTCTATCTGTTCTGTAAAACCATATCCTGTGTTTAAGCGGACTAATACGTTTTGATCCTGGCTTATAAGTATTTTGTCGGTTAATCCGTCTCCATTTATATCGGCCCATTGATAGGCATTATGAGACTCCCCATCGCTGGCATTAATCCCTGCGCTAACATTAGTCCTCGTTTTATTTTGTCCGCCGGGATTACCGTCAGTACCTGTAGAGTTAGGCTGCTGGCAGGGTATGGTTACACCCACGGTTTGGTCTGAGCTTGTGTCTCCCGAAGAAAAGTCATTGTCTTTAACAAGCGATGTAAGGCTTCCCAGCATATTGGTATACTGTATCTTTCCACCGGTAACCAGCTCAGGGTATCTGTCTCCATTAAGGTCTACGTACTGGTTAAGCACCTTAGACTCAGCTTCACTATATGTACCTGAAGCAAACGATGCACCTCCGCTTACCGCAGTACCTTTAGACTGTGAACGTTGCCTCATGCCCGGAAACATATTAGAAGGCGGCGACTGTGTGATTGTGGCAGGGTTTATATAAACATCATAAAGATTTGCCTCACCAAAACGGCCTATAGTTGTGGTTAGTGTGCCGTTTGTATTCAATTTATATGACGATGCAATTACAGACTCGTTAGCATATTGCGAACTTTCATTTTCCTGGCCGTATATAGTATACCGTACTGCGGTATCGTCCATGTCCATATTATCCGGATCTATGGTTTCAGGATTATTTTGGTAACCATTTACCTGGTCAACCTCCGTTTGGTCATGGTCAAAAATAGACATGCTTATAGGATTGTCGCCAAAGTTTTGCACAGCCGAATTTGGTACAATATCGCCATTATCATCGTGCTGGTATTGCAGGCCTCCATTATAAAGGAAACGGTTCCAGCCACGGTAATTATAGTTTATAAGTCCTTTTGTACGGGCTATAAATGGCCTTGTAAGCTCAGTAGTAGCATCAATAGGGAATGAATACCCTGATGGTATGATAGACAGCATTATTTTCCTGTTAGATTCTAAATCCACACTGTCATTTTCAAGATAGAAGGCAGAGTATATGATTTTATTGTTATCAATAATATCTTTAACCTGGTTTTTAGTAAGGACATATTCCCAATATGTGGAATCCATTGTATTATTTAAATCTATTATATCATTTAGATTATAGCTTTTTAATAAATACACCTGGTCTGTAGCATCATCTTTATATACATAAATCTTAATACTTTTTAAAACTGTTACAGACCCACTGGCAGATTTTACCTTTATCATCCAGTTAGCCGTAGCGTAGTTGCCACCTTCAACTAAAGGCTCAAAATTCTGGTTTAAAAAATTATGGCTTATCTTCACCATTTGCTGGTTGCCATCTCCGGGAATATTAACGTCTATTGTAGGGTAAGGCAAGTCAGTGCTTTTAAACCAGTATCTTTTTTGGTTAATATTATCGTCAAAGTTCCTGGGTGACAGTGGCAGTACTATTGGGGTCGCTGCACTATTATTGGCATCAGAAAAAGAGGGCTTCCAATCTATGTTTTGCCAGGCAATATTAGTGTAACTGCTTATATAACATGCAAGCGAGTAACTGTAGCCATTAGTATCTAATGCCATCTGTATATTATCATTTGGCATGGTTACCGTGCTGCTGCCCGGAATATCTTTATACATTGGCGATAAAGTGTTTAAAAACTTAATAAAGTCTTTATGGTAAGTGGCCACAAGCTGTGTTACCCCTGTTTGGATATTGGTCTTGTATACCTTAACACTAAAGTTTACAGCATCTGAAAGTGCTGATATGGCAGGAGTAATAGCAGGCAAGTTAAAATTAACATTAACAAGGGTGTAACCCGGTATTTGCACATCGCCTCCATTGCTCATAATAAAATCATCTTTAGCATCATACACCTTTATGGCCTTGCCATTTTCGTCGGACATATTGAGGTCTGACGCCGAAAAATCATCTATAGCCGTGTAGGTAATTTTGGGGTTCCACTCATAAGTACCGCCGTAACCATATTGCTTATTATGTATCCTGAAGAAAATCCTGTCGCCTTTATTAACTTCTTTATTATTTAGGGCCAAATTAACCGGGGTATTTATAGTATTTATAGGGTTGCCCTCTTCTGTAAGCCATTGGCTTGCATCTCCCGAAGTAGCCCCGGCTGATGCCTTTTCTATGCTCAGCCTGAAACTGTTTGCCTGTGTTCCCGGGTTCTCTGCAATAAGCTTAGCTACACCTGTAATATCAATTGTGCCGTTAAAGGGTGCCTCCCATAGCAGTACATGGTCAAACTGGGGGTTTTGTTCCCTCAGTTCATCAAGGGTTTCCAGTTGCAGGGAAGGTATAACATCCGGGGTAATAATACCCGGTACTATCTTATTCTCGGTTAAGTTTACATTTGTCTCAAACGACCTGTAAGCAGGGTCTGTCTGCGATGGGGCAGTCCGGTTAAACCTTACCCTCCCTTCGGTTATAATATCCACCAAACCATCGCCATTTACATCGGAAAAATACCCATCAGTGGTAGACTTTGTCTTGCTCCAGCTTTTCCCTATAGAAAGATAGCTGTACGTAGCATCTACACCGGCACCTACCGTCCTGGATTTGGTTTTACTCAGTTCCAGGCCCGGAAGGACAATTTGTTCACCGAAACTTGTTTCTGCACCCAAATTAGGGCGATAGTACGTACCGTTAGAATTACTTATAACCTTATCTGGCAGGCCATCGCCGTTAACATCTACAAAGCTTACTGTAGTGCTTAGGTTACTTATACTATAATTGCCCGACAGGCCTATTGTAGCGCTAATATTAGAGGGGTTTTGGCCTAAGCCAAAGCCTCCCCTAAGCCCAAATGAAGCCCCGAAGGTAGTAGACGTACCCAATAAGGATCCGATAGCATCTATACCTGCAACAGGCGGCATTAATGCACTTACAACACCGGAATCTTCATTACCCTGCCATTCTGTACCTGTACCCGAAATAACAGATGACCCCGTTATACCATAATATTCCATAGTATTAGAGTAAAACAAATTACCCTGGGAATCAACCTCTGAAATCTGTTCTAACTGTGTTTTACCCAAAATGGCATTATTATAGTCAAAACGGTATGTCCTTATCGTTTTGGCCGGTTGGCCAGATTGTATAAATGAAACACGTACTTCAGTAAGCAGGTCCTTAATTACATTTAAATATCCGTTACGTGCGTTTATTATTACATCTGCACGGTTAAGCAGAGTATTGCTTTGGTTAGGTACTGTAGTACTGTATGTATTGCGCCTAAACTCTACTTCATAGTAATTTCCGGCATTAGCACTATGCTTTGTGTACTGTATTTTTTGTACGTAAAAACCTTTACCTGTTACAGTGCCACTTATAGCAGGTGTTGTATGGTCATAAAAATAGTCAACATAATTACCATAGGTATCCATAGTCCTTTTTAAAGCCCAATGGGTAATATTCCCGTCACCGTCTCGTATTACGGTATTATCGTCTACTAAATTGTCTGCACCTCCGTAATAGCTTTTATTTCCCTGCTTGTCTGTAACTTCCCAGTAGTAGTTATCTGTGTCTATACCTATGCGCAGTATCCTTAAATAAGCGCCCTCTTTACGTTCGTAGAAAACTTTTTTGGGGTTAGGCGTGTTGCGGGTAATGTTGGCCGTCCTGTTAGGGGTAGTATATTCACCATTAAAGTATTGCACAAGGTCTGAACCGTTTAGTGAATACATTTCGGTCTCGTAAGTCGGGTTAAAAAGCGGTACACCCCATTTTGTATTTAATGTAATTGCAGGTGTAGAGAGGTTCCATCCCACGCCCATCCATCCGTTTCCGGCATCACTGTTATAAGAAACCTGTAAAGACGGCTGCATACCGTTACGCCCCTGCGGAAGCTTTATGGGGAAACTTGTTGCAGCATTACCTGTATTATTTGCCCCTGGTGGCTGTATGCTTACAATGCCGGATGCAGGATCCGCATACTTCATGTCTGATATGGTAGTTGGGGTAAAGCTACCCGTTTCTGGCGAGTCAGGTACTTTTATAATGCCATTTATATAGTCTGTTTCGTTTTTATAAGTTGTGGTTATTATTTCATTATTGTTATTATCAAGGCTATCCGTATCAACGCTTTTCCAGGTACGCTCACTGTTATCATAATAAAATGTTTTTATGTCCCTGGCGGTATATCCCTCCGGGATTTTTTTGGGGTCGTATTTTATATGGATTTTTACCCCAATACTGTCTGGCATGTGCACTTTTTTAATGCGGTAGCTTTCAAACTCACCGGCAGTTACGTTTTCTAAATCTTCATTTAGCATACGTATATCCTTAAATTTTAAACCCGATACTTCAACCCATCCGGCTATTTTTTTGTCGGCTGTATACATCTCCACACACGCCCCAGAATACTGTTTCCCTGCCTCTAAGCCATCTGCTTTAAAAAGTATACTGTTGTTATTTAACTCTGTATCAAAGCTAAATTCGGTTGTAATGGCATTATGTTCTACAGGGACTGTTATGCTCTTTTTTACATCCCCTGAAAGGTAATTCAGCGTTATTTTCTTAGCTGACGAAGAAATGTTATGGAGTATCCCTTCAAAAACCCCGTTTACAACCTCAATATATTCACCGTTTACTTCAAACTGCGAAATACCTGTACTTTGCGTAATACCGCTTATATAAGCTACCCCATTAGTATAGCTTATAATTTTCCCGTCGGCTACTTTAACCGGGGCTTCGTTAGTTTCTTTATGTTTAAGCGTTATCCTTGCATTTCTTATTTTGTATTCATAACCTTCAGATTGCCGCCTGTTAAAAAAAACTTCATTTTTTCCCGGCTTCATCGATGATACCGATACGTTTTCGTTTACAGCAATCCAGGTAGTTGTAGGGGTTATTATATTACCTCCGTAAGCTATATTACCATTTATACTTTTAGTCGTTTGGGCAGCACTGCCAAGGCCGTAAAGCTCATAACTAAGGACTATATCATATTTACTGAAGTCTGCATTATCGGGCAGGTAAAACGTAAAAAAGTTATCGTATAAATTCTCTACACCTTCGGCATACGGGGTGCCTATACTCCCTGATTTTTCTGTAGCATAAAAAGTATCAGAAGCTTCAGCAGGAGTATAATCCGGTAACGGATTGGCCGGAATTATCTTTGTTTCTGCCCCTTCGCCTGCAACACTGCCTGCACCGGTATAGTAGTTATTTGCGCCACCTTTATTAGTAACCTGTTCTTTACTTAAACAATATTCAAGCACAATTTGCTGTACGGGCTGCCCATATACTACAAGGTTGCTTAATATTGAGGTAAAAAATAAATTATTTACATATGATTTTCTTAGCCTGGAAAATAAACTTGAAGCCATATTATTTAATAATTACTTTGTTGGTTAGTGTGGTGTCGTTGGTTCTTGTGGTAATAAGGTATGTGCCTGCAGTAATCAGGCTAAATGGTATTTTGTAGGTTGACCGGCCAGAAATATCAGAACTGTGCAGTAATGCTCCTGTAGGGCTGTAAATGTATACAGTACCTCTAAAGGTTTTGTCTGAAGTTATTTCATAATAAAATGTAGTGCCTGATTTGCTGGGATTAGGATATACCTTTGCGCTTATACCATCGGCCTCTTTTATTGGCTTCTTTTTACCAGGTTTAGCTGTTATCCCTATATCACTTTCCTCAATACTATACCCCCTTAATAAAGTAACTGTTTCAGATATAGAGCATCCTGAATCAAGATTGTTTATAATCAGTTGAATTTCATTAGATGTAGCCGTATTAGTGCCCTGATATACATTAACTACCGGGCTGTTAATATCCATTTGTGTACCATTAAGATACCATTCAAAGCTTACATTGGGGTTTGAAACATATTGAGATACATCTATAGTAAACGGAGTATTACAAATTGTGAATATTGGTGAGGTAGTATTTAAAGGGCAGTGTTGCTGTATTTCTCCGGCAAGATTTATTGATATACCTTCTAATGGAGCACTAAGCTGAATATTTTCCTGGTACATTTCGCCATTAGCATCTACAGAAGTCAGGGTGTAGTTGCCAAAAGGGACATTTTCAAATGTATATGACTCCGTATTGTGCACCTGGCTTATGGTTTGCATACTACCGGATAGTGCGGTTGTAAACGGAGGTATACCCCCGCTTAGCGATATAGATACTTCGCCTTGTGTATCATCACATTCTACTTCCGGATGTACTACTGCTGCAAAGTTATAGTATACAATAACATTGTCCGACTCCTGGCACATACGGTTACCACTTGTTACCGTTACAGAATACTCACCCGGTTCGTTTACTGTTAATGTTGGAACATAAACCTGTAACGGCACCCCATCTTTGTACCATTCATAAGTTGCCGTTGGATCCAGTACGTTTGCTCCTGCATTAAAAGTCACTTGCTGCAACGAGGCGTTAAGTACTACATCATTGCCCAGGTTTACCGGTATTTGCGGCTGCGCAACATTTAGGCTTGTGCTTGCGGTGTTAGACTGAGAATCTGTAACACTCACAGTATATGTATTTGGGGCTACAGCAATAAAAGGAAAGGTGTTACTGTTTGTATTAAAAACGGCGTTATACCCCGCCCCATTTTGTATAGAGATATGGTAAGGTGCCCTGCCGCCGGTAATAACCACATAGCTTTGTATATTGTTGTCGTTACAATCACCCAACTCGTGGCGTAACTGTACTATTAACTTAGGGCCTACGCCAAAGGTAAACTGGTCATAGATGCCGTAATCGGTATCAAAATAAACATCTTCAAAAAAGCCGTACTGTAATCCATCCATATCAGATGGTTCATAATATTCTACATACTGGCTGTTAAAATCAGATAGCTGAAGGTTATTTGCATACCTGTCATGCAGCATCCAAAGCTTTAGCTGCGGATTAGCAGTTAGAATTTCATTAATTTCACCCGAAAGGTTAAATTTAAAAAACATATTAAACAGCCTGCTTGCTTCACCTGTATTTTGTGAAAGCCACCTACGGTATAGCAGCCTTACGTTATGCGTATTTACTGTTTGTACTACCTCATTAATTTCGCTGTTGTCTCCAAAAACGATGAAGTTATTATCCGGGATATTAACAAGCTCCTGCTTCAGCTTGTTAGTAGCCATCAGTTCACCAACTGATGCAATTAAATAATCCCTGTTATGGGCACTTTCACTTTGTAATTGGTTTAAACCGGATATATTGTCTCGTCCAATACCAAAAACCCGGTCGTAGAAATCATCATAATTTTCCGTGCTCCAAAAAACAACATTCTTAGAATTACGATAAGGAGCGCCGGAATTAAGTGTTATGCCGTACTTAAGTGCAAGATATGACTCCACCCTGTTCTTTTGGTTATAAGTCAGTTCGAATGGAAAACTTATAAATTCCGGAAAATTTCCTGAAAAATAATTAGCAGGAGGGGTAGATGCGGTAATGCTTTTGCCTATGTAAAAGCTGGTTTCGCCTTCTTTGCCAAAACTTTTTATTTTCTTCTCGGTTTGGTATATATTCCAGTTATAAAAATAGACATTTGCATTCTGATTAGCCTGAAAAGCCAATTTTTTAGTATTAACATATACACTTTTATTAGAAAGGTCAAACCGGTTAATTATAGTATCGGTAGGGGCTAAATTTGGTATCCCCTGCTTCCATGATGTGGTTAAATGAGAATAGGTTGGTTGGGTTTGCAGCGGTTCACCCACAAAAAAAATATTCCGTGAGGTTGTGCTTTCTAAGGGAGCATTATAAAAAATACACAAGTGCTGTGTATTTACAGAATGGTTAAAATTAAATAACGACAGTGGCATCGCATTGTCTGGACACGCCTGTATACGGATATCTACTTCCGCATTGTTTCTAAACAGGCCTACAGCTATATCGTTATGGTTTACAATATACCAAACTTCTGCACCGGCTACACCACCCGGAAAGTTAACTTGGCTAAATGCCGTAAGAAAAAACAAGCATGCTGAAATTGAATAGAGTAATTTCTTATCCATAATTGACAGTTATTGGTTGGTAAATATTAGCAAAAAAATTTTCCGGTTTAAAGCTGTTTGATATAGAGTCTTTCAATTAAAAATATCATAGACACTATACGCCCTAAAAATATATCTGTATTAATTCATTTCAACTAACAATAAGCGTATCAGCCACATTGTATATTTTCACAATTTAGATATACGGCTCATTACAGAAAAACAATTGTACTAAACTATAATAGTTTCCTGACTAAAAATTACTAACGGAATACTCTTGCCTTTAACCCCTTTTAACCAATACTTGCAACTGTCAATATCATTCTACCATAATATATATAAAGGGAGGAAGCTGGTTATACTTCTTTGATAATCAAATATATTGATTTTAATTATTCAAAAATCACTTGTTAAAAATTTCACAATTTGAACTCAAAAATTTAACCTTAGACACGGTTTTTGTAAAGAAATTAAAGCTTGTTTACATCTTATTTTTACATTAATTTTTCAATGCATAAAAAAGTGCACTACAAGCATTTTAAATTTCGATTTACACAACCATTTACAAGTTGTTTCTTACGCATTGTACACAATTAAAAATATACCGATTTTCATATTTTAAGGTTACAACCCTAGATAAGTTTAACACCCACAAACCATGAATCAATGTTTACGGGCATTATTCTAAATTATAATGTAAGCGTCGCTCTTTATGTGTACTTATTCAAATTTCCTTCAAAATCTATTTGCTACCTTGCAGGTATGAAAGTGCTGATTATAGAAGACGAACCTGCCATAGCAAGCAGTATAAAAGACTACTTTAAACCTAATGGAATACAGTGCGAAAGCGCCGCCACAGCCCGTGAAGCGCTGGATAAAATAGGCATGTACGAGTACGACTGCATACTGCTGGACCTGATGCTGCCCGATGGCGACGGTTTTGATATACTTAAAGAGCTGAAACACCTCAACAAAACAGAAGGTGTTATTATCATATCGGCTAAGGAAACCCTTGAAACCCGCATCGAGGGTTTTAACCTTGGTGCCGACGATTACCTTACCAAACCCTTCCACCTCTCTGAGCTGTTAGTGCGCATGCAGGCGCTCATCCGCCGGAAGAATTTTAACGGCAGTAATGTGATAACCTTTAATGAAATCTCGGTTGACTTACTGGGCAAAAACGTAACAGTAAACAATACCCGGCTGGATATTACCAAAAAAGAGATAGATTTGCTATTGTACTTAATAGGCAACCAAAACAAGGTACTGAGCAAAAGCGCCATAGCCGAACACCTGAGCGGTGATATGGCCGATATGCTGGATAACCACGATTTTGTGTATGCCCACATAAAAAACCTAAAAAAGAAGCTTACCACAGCCGGAGCCGGAGATTATATAAAAACCGTATACGGCCTGGGGTACAAATGGCAGTATGAGTAAAACGAAGCTGTTAAATAAAACCACCCGGAGTTTCCTGATTTATGCCGTACTTATTTTGCTGGCATCGGCACCGGCGTTTTATTTCATCAGCCAGTGGCTGTATGTGTACGAAACCGACGAGGTACTTATTTTCCACAAACAAGATTTTATAGTAGACAGCCGCCATACGTTTACAGATGAAGACATCATGGCTTGGAACAAATACAACCGCGATGTAGAAATTGTGCCCGACATGGGTATAAAAAATGATTCTATTGTGGGTAAATCGTTATACGAAGTAACATCGGGCGAAATGGAACCCTTCCGTATACTCTACGCCCCCGTAACCATAAACGGCAAAAAATTTACGTATGTAGAAAAAACCAACCTCGTAGAAATGGAGGGTATGGTGGTGAGCATCGCTATGATGTTTTTGTGTATCATCGTAATATTACTTGCCGGAATCATTTACATATCAAGGGAATCAGCGGCTAAAATATGGCAGCCTTTTTACGATACATTACGTAAAATACAGGATTTTGAAATAGATAAAAACCGGCAGCCACAGTTTGCCCCTACCGATATTAAAGAGTTTGATTCGCTGAACAAAAGCATTGAAAAACTTATTGAGAAAAATACCGCCATTTACAAAAGCCAGCGTGAGTTTGTAGAAAACGCCGCACATGAGCTGCAAACCCCATTGGCTTTATTCCAAACCAAGGTAGATACACTGGCGCAATACGAGGGGCTTTCTGAAGAACAGTCAGAACTCATTGATTCATTGAACAGTGATATTTCACGGCTGAACAGGCTGAACAAAAACCTGCTGCTGCTCTCTAAAATTGACAACGACAGCTATTTTGATAAACAAACAGTAGTATTTAACCAGCTTATAGAAAAGCACATAGTTTTTTTCAGGGAGCAGGGTGAGCCGAAAAATATTTCGTTCGGGTTATTCCTTGATGTGCCACTTACCGTTACCACCAATGCCGCGCTGGCCGAGGTACTTATCAACAACCTGTTTATGAATGCCATAAGGCACAATGTACAGGATGGAAAAATAAACATTACCACTACCGCAAACGCTGTAACATTTGCCAATACAGGCCTGGACAATCAGTTGGATTCTGATAAGCTGTTTAACCGTTTTGCGAAAGAAAACCCCTCGTCTCAGGGCAACGGCCTGGGGCTTGCTATTATAAAAAGGATAGCCGAACTGAACAACTGGGTTATCTCATACAGATTTGATAACAATTTGCACCATTTTACAGTAACTTTCCCATAATTCAGATTTACTTCTAATTCAGGTTGCAACTTCGCTTTATCAAAAAACGAAGTACGATCATGAAGAATAAATTTGCATATATACTGGTAATGATGCTGACGCTGTTCTGCTATAAGGCTACAGCCCAGTCAAAAATGGTAACCCTGAGCGGTACCGTTAAAGAAAATGCTGCTACTCCCCTACCTTACGCCAATGTGATTTTAAAGAAACCGGACGGCACTACTTCAGGCGGCACCATAACTAATGAGCAGGGCAATTTTAGCCTTGCTGCCGCACCTGGAAAATATACGCTCGAAGTATCTACGTTGGGATTTTCTACCCTGCAAAAAGAGGTATTTGTAGGCATGCTTTCAGACTATCTTGATGTAGGTGATGTATTGCTTTCGCCCGATGCAACGCAGCTCAGCGAAGTGGTTATCAGTACAAAGCAGGATGCGGTAAATAATAAAATGGACAAAAAAACCTTTAGCCTTGCCGATAATATTGCACAGAGTGGCGGCTCTGTATTGCAGGCCATGCAAAACCTGCCGAGCGTTACCACACAAGACGGTAAGGTGCTGTTGCGCGGTAACGACAAGGTTATGATACTTATAGACGGTAAACAAACCGCTCTTACAGGCTTTAACGGGCAAACCGGACTTGATAATTTGCCTGCATCGGCCATAGAAAAGATAGAGATTATAAACAATCCGTCATCTAAATACGATGCTAATGGCAATGCGGGTATCATAAACATTATCCTGAAAAAGAATAAGGATGAAGGGTTTAATGGTAAAGTAGGTCTATCGTCGGGCTACGGTGCGCTTTGGGAACGTAAGGCCAACCTGCCCACCATACGTCCGCAGTACCAAATGACACCAAAAATTAACCCGTCGCTGTCGCTTAACTATCGTAAGGAAAAAGTAAACATCTACTTTCAGGGCGATTACTTATATACTGAAACACTAAACAAGAATGAGTTTGTAGACCGTACTTATGATGACGGTACCATAATACACCAGCAAACCAAACGTAACCGCAATACGCACTTTACGAACCTGAAAACGGGCATTGACTGGAATTATAACGATAACAATACCCTTGCCTTCACGGCACTCTTTGGCAGTGAAAAAATCATAGACCACGGCGATGAACCGTTTTTCAATGCCGACTATTCGCAACGGCTGCGCCTGTGGCAGTTCATGGAAGACGAACTTAAAACCACTGCCATGGCATCGGCTACATACCAGCACCGTTTTAGTGAAGCCGGGCATGTACTGAACTCGGGTATTAACTACACCTTTCACCGGGAAAATGAAAAGTATTTCTTTGACAACTATATGCCAACATATACAGGTAAGGATGCCTTTAAGTTATTGTCAGACGAAAATGTACTGGATATAAATATTGACTATATTAAACCCTTGGCGGCAGGCAGGCTGGAAACGGGATTTAAGTTCCGCAACCGCATAATACCAACAAACATGCATTTTTATCCCGGGCAAAACTCGGTAATAGATGCCGATGCCGGGGGCAGGGCTACGTATGAAGAATCGATACCCGCCGTGTATGGCAACTATATTTATGAAACCGATAAAATTGAGGCCGAAGCCGGTATACGACTGGAATACCTGGACCTGGAGTATGAGGTAAACCCTAACCACCCTGTTTACAAAAGCGATGGCTATCATTACCTTCAGCCATTTCCTTCACTGCGCTTTGCGTATAAGCTAAACGATAACCATAAACTGTCTGTATTTTACAACCGCAGGGTAGACCGCCCTAACGAAGTTGACATAAGGATATTTCCGAAATACGATGATGCCGAGATTATAAAAGTGGGTAACCCCGGCCTGAGGGCACAGTTTACCAATACTGCCGAACTGGGTTATAAGGCCACATTAGGCAAAGGTTACCTGTATGCATCGGCTTACTATAAGCATGTGGAAGGCACCATAAGCCGTATAGCTACCACGGTGCCGGGCAGCACATTTATATACAATGTATTCCAGAATGCGGGCAACAGCAGTATGGCAGGTGCCGAGGTAATGTATTCGCAAAAGCCGCTGTCATGGTATGCCTTTAACCTTAATGCTACGGTATATAAAAATACCATCGACGCTTTTACCGTACACATCCTCTACCCTGAGCCTACAGATTACTCTGCCACAAAACAACAAATAACATCGGGCAACGTAAAGTGGAACAACACCTTTACCTTTTCGCCTACACTCACAGGCCAGCTTATGGCAGCCTGGCTGGCACCTGACATCATTCCGCAAGGGAAAACACTGTCGCGTTTTTCTACTGACATCGGACTAAAAAAGACCGTGCAAAAAGGCAAAGGCGAGTTCTTTGTAAACGCTACCGATTTGTTTAGCACGCTTGTTATCCATAAGGATGTACAGGGAGACGGTTTCCGTTATACCAGTAAAGATTACTACGAAACCCAGGTAATCCGTTTCGGGTACAATTATAAATTTTAACCTGAATATTAGAAATTCTAATTTAATTCAAAATTGGTTTGGAAACTTGCTGAACTAAATGTAATCTTATGTTTAAGAAATTGCAATCGGCAGGCAGGTTTACTGTGCTATTATATTTTGTATTATGGTTCCTTGTAATATCGCTGCTGCTGCGTATCGTATTCTTTTTATGGCAAAGCGATGATGTATCGTGGAACATACTTCACATACTGCAAACCCTGCTTACCGGCCTCTTCTTTGACTTGGGCACCGTAGCTTTTATAAGCATTACGGCAGCGCTTTACTACGCAGCCCTGCCAAACCGCTGGGTAGGCAGCCGTACCGATAAAATACTGGTATGGCTATTTACAGGCCTTACCCTTTTTATACTGGTATTT
The DNA here is from genome assembly GCF_055231775.1 of Flavobacterium niveum. Classification (NCBI taxonomy): domain Bacteria; kingdom Pseudomonadati; phylum Bacteroidota; class Flavobacteriia; order Flavobacteriales; family Flavobacteriaceae; genus Flavobacterium; species Flavobacterium niveum. Next base: position 174,312 of record NZ_JBUYSX010000005.1, on the reverse strand, counting down.
ACCTTTTTTGCCGAGATTACTTTTTGGGATGAATTCAGCACCCGTTTTAATTTCATAGCCGTAGACTACCTTATTTACACCCACGAGGTAGTGGCAAACATACAGCAGTCTTACCCATTGCCATTGCTTATAGGTGGGGTACTGTGCATTACCGGCGGGGTATTGCTGCTGTTTTATAAAGGAGGCGCTTTTTACAGCACCTTTACCACAAAAGCATCCTTAAAGCAAAGGGGTTATGTACTGGGCAGTACCGTAGTTACGGCTTTCATGTTTGGTTTTTTTGTAAACAACAGTATGGCCGAATGGAGTACCAACCGCTACAATTCTGAAATATCAAAATCGGGTATTTACTCCTTTTTTGCAGCCTTCCGTAACAACCAGATGAAGTACGATGAGTTCTACACTTCTGTAGATAATGATAAAGCTTTCGCCACAATTAAAAAGAGGTTGGGTGGTGCCAATGTCCTTTTTAACGGCGAAGGCTTTTCTATACACCGCACCATTACAGACAGCTTACCGGCTACCGAAAAGAAAAATGTGGTGTTTATCCTTGTGGAAAGCCTTAGCGGCAGCTTTATGAAAGAGTTTGGCAACAAGGAGAACATTACCCCGTTCCTGGACAGCCTGGCGCAAAAAAGCGTATTTTTTGACAACCTGTATGCTACCGGTACCCGTACCGTACGCGGCATGGAAGCCGTAACACTGTGCATACCGCCTACACCGGGCCAAAGCATCGTAAAACGCCCCGAAAATGCAGGCCTATATACTGTAAACAGTGTGTTTAAGGCCAAGGGCTACGACAGTAATTTCTTTTACGGCGGCGATGGCTATTTCGATAACATGAACGCTTACTTTGGCGGAAACGGCTTCAACATATACGACCGTGGCCGTGGCAGCGTACTGAGCGACGATATTAAGGCAGTCCGTAACAATATTGAAGACAATGAGGTAACCTTTGAGAATGCCTGGGGTATTTGCGATGAGGACATTTTCAACAAAATGCTGAAAGTAGCCGATAAGCAGTACGAATCAGGCCAGCCGTTCTTCAATTTTGTAATGACTACCAGTAACCACAGGCCGTACAGCTACCCTTCGGGTAAAATAGACATCCCTTCGGGTACGGGACGTCCGGGTGCGGTGAAGTATACCGACTTTGCCCTGCGTGAGCTTTTTACTAAAGCCAAAACAAAACCATGGTATAAGAATACAGTGTTTGTTATCATAGCCGACCACTGTGCCCACAGTGCCGGAAAAGACGATATAGACGTGGCCAACTATCATATACCGGCCTTTATAGTGAACCTGCCGGAGAGCGAAAACAAAAAGATACACAAGCTATGCAGCCAGATAGACCTGTTCCCTACCCTGTTCGGGCTGATGCACTGGAGCTATGAGTCGGACTTTTTTGGTAAGGATGTTTTAGATAATGACTTTGAAGAACGCTCACTTATGGGTACGTATCGTAAGCTTACACTTATGAAGCAAAATAAGGTGATGATACTCAGCGACCAGAAAAAGCAGGCTTTTTATACCTGGAACAAGCAAGACAACAGCCTGAAGCCGCTGCCTATGGATAAACCGTTCCTTACCGAAACCATAGCCTGGTACCAGACTGCCGACTATCTTTTTACAAATAAATTGCTGAAATAGGTACCGTTCAGAAAAAATTCAAAATCAGTACGGACATTCACTAAAAATAACAGACATAAACGTATGGCATAGAATTACACTAACTCTTTAAATCTCCTGAAAAATGAGAAAGTATGTAATTTTATGCACAGGCCTGCTTGGCTGCCTTTTCGCACAGGCACAAAACGCTACTGTAACCGATACTATAGTAGCAGACACAACCTCTACCCTTACATTTAATTACAAGCAACTAATAGTCCCTGCCGCGCTTATAGGTTACGGAGTTATAGGTATAGAAAGCGACCAGCTAAAATCATGGAACCGCCAAATGCGTGACGAGGTTAAGGAAGACATTGACGAAAAAACATCTATAGACGACTTTAGCCAATGGACACCCGCCGTATCGGTTTTTGCGCTTGATGCCTTTGGGGTTGAAGCAAAGCACAGCCTGCGTGACCGTACGGTTATCTTTGCGACTTCTTACGCTATTATGGCTACTACGGTTTTCGGGCTAAAATCTATAACAAAAATAGAGCGCCCCGATGGTACCTCTAAAAACTCTTTCCCATCAGGGCATACTGCCACGGCTTTTGCCGGTGCCGAAATGCTTTGGCAGGAATACAAGGATAAATCAATATGGATTGGCATTGCCGGATATACCGTTGCAGCCGGTACAGGCGCATTCAGGGTGTATAATAACCGCCACTGGATTACCGATGTAGCAGCCGGTGCAGGCATAGGCATTTTAAGCACAAAAATAGCGTATTGGGTAAACCCTTATATCAGCAAGAAACTTTTTGGTTCGAAAGGAGAAAGTAAGTCCACATCGTTTATTATGCCATATTATGATGGAAGGACCACAGGGCTAAGCTTTGTAAGGACGTTTTAAACAAAAAAGCGACATTGTTTCCAATGTCGCTTTTTTTGTTTCTGTTGGCTGTCAGGGATTGCAGTCGAACACCTTGTGCCTATTTTGATGTTTTTTTAAATTTAAAATTAATGCATAACGTTCCTTAACTTGATGAAGTACTGACAAGGGGAATGATTGATTTTAGATGTTTCAAACAACCATGAGATTTTCTAAACGGACACTAATATATTAGGTTTTTGGCTATTTGTACAAACTCCAAATATCATTATAAACTCCAATTATTGCTAATGAATGATGATTAGAGAATTGGGCACTGTATGAATATTCTGAGCTGTAATCACTTTTCGTTTCGAAAAAGAAATTCACATCATATTTGAAAATATATTGATTATGCGGATTGTCACTTTTATCAAAATCAATATTTTTCTGAAAATCGATCAAATTAATTTCATTTATTTCAAACTTCCCATTCTCCTTAATATAATCAGGATTGCCAATACGAACTATCTTTTCAAACTCTTCAATGGCTTTTATTCCCCTTGAATTTATGGGCTCCACATTTTTTAAAATATGTTTTGCAAATACTTCTATTAGTTTCCAATCAATTTCAACACTTTGGATTTCTTGAAATATAAAAATCGACTCATGAAAAGAGAAATACAGATCATAACTTAAGAGTTGGATTTTTGAAAACCATTCACCAGAATCCCTTCTTACAAATATCAATTCATTATTTTCTGCGATTATTCTCATAAAATTATTTATGGCTTATAATATTATGGGCTATATAGATGTGGTTTCTTTGGATAAGTTTTACAATATTACAACAAAAGCAGAATACCGCTACTGAAACTCTTTAATAAATTAAAGGAAATAGTTTGCAAGGCCTACCATATAAAAAAAAGCGACATTGTCTTCCAATGTCGCTTTTTGTCTTTTGTGGGCGATGAGGGGTTCGAACCCCCGACCCCCTCGGTGTAAACGAGGTGCTCTGAACCAGCTGAGCTAATCGCCCTTTCGGGTTGCTTTACGTCGCTGTGATTAGTTCCGTATTGCGAGTGCAAAGATAGCACGGTTTTTTATATCTGCAAGCGTTTGCCTATAAAATTTCGGCCACTACAAAGGTACTTCCCCCTACATAAATGAAGTCATGCGCCCCAGAATCCTGAAGCGCAGCAGCATAAGCAGCATTTACATCCGGAAAAATTTTTCCTTCAAGGCTGTATTTTTTTGCTTCAGTTGCTAAAATTTCAGCGTCCAGGCCACGCGGCACATCGGGTTTGGTAAAATAATACTGTGCATCCTTCGGGAAAAGCGGTAAAATTTCATCGAGTTTCTTATCATTTACTACCCCTAACACAAAGCGAAGGGTTTTATACGGCTGTGCCAGCACCTGCTGTAACACCGGTTTCAGCCCATGGCTGTTGTGTGCCGTATCGGCTATGGCTACAGGGTTGTCGTGTATTTGTTCCCAGCGGCCACGCAAGCCTGTGTTGTTAACTACATTCAACAGGCCTTGCTGTATTTGGCTCTCGCTTATTTGCAATGCGTCTTTCAGCACTTCTATCGTCTGTAAAACCGTAGCCGTGTTCTTTTTCTGGTAATCGCCTTTCAGGGCGCTGTCATACCCGGGCCAATCCCTATCTGAAGCAAAATAAATATCAGACCCTGTTTCCTCCGCTTTTTGCTCAAAAACCGGGCGTGTTTCGGGTGTGTACTCCCCTATAACCACAGGTATTCCAGGCTTTATAATACCGGCCTTCTCCCCTGCTATGGCTTGTAGCGTATCACCTAAAAACTGCGTATGGTCCATACCGATATTGGTTATAACCGATACCAACGGGGTAATAATATTGGTACTGTCCAGCCTGCCGCCCATACCGGTTTCTATTATGGCTATATCTACGTTTTCCTGCACGAAATAATCAAACGCCAACCCCACAGTCATTTCAAAGAAGCTAAGCGATTCCTGCTCAAAGAAGGCTTTATTACGCGCAATAAAATCTACCACAAAGGTTTCGCTAATGTCCTGTCCGTTTATTTTAATCCGTTCCCTGAAATCTTTAAGATGGGGCGAAGTATACAAACCCGTTTTATAGCCCGCCTCCTGTAATATACTGGCCAGCATGCTCGATGTACTGCCTTTACCATTAGTACCGGCTATGTGTATGGCTTTCAGCTTTCGCTCGGGGTTACCCAGATGGGCCGCGAGCAAAAGCGTATTGGTAAGGTCTTTTTTATACGCCGAAGCCCCCTGCAGCTGGTACATGGGCAGCTGGCGGAACATCCATTCGGTAGTTTCTTTATAATTCATGTTTAATAAAAAATGGGGCTGCAAAAGCCCCATCTAAATTATGTAAATATTGTATTACACAAGCTGCCTAAGGGCAATTTCAAACGCGGTAAAGCTTACACCTGTTTTAGCATTGTTTTCGGCATAAACCGACTCTATTGCTTTCCTGATGATATCGCTTGAATCTTTAAACACAGCCTCATCGGTCATAGATACCTTGCTGCCCATAAAATAAGCAAATACCCTGGCCATACCACAGTTTGATATAAAGTCAGGGATCAGGCTCACCTTCTGGTCGGTAGCTTCCATTATAGGCCCGAAGAAAATTTCCTTATCGGCAAACGGCACGTTCGCGCCACATGAAATTACTTCCAGCCCGGCAGCTATCATAGCATCTACCTGTTCGCCGGTTACCAGCCTTGATGCAGCGCAGGGTGCAAAAATCTCGGCGCCTACGTTCCATACTTTTTCATTCAGCTCGGCAAACGGAATCATATTAGACGCTACCAGCTTGTTACCGTCCTTATCCAGGAACATCTGTTTTATTTCTTCAAATGTAAAGCCATTTTCATTGATAAGCCCGCCATCGCGGTCTATAATACCCACTACTTTGGCCCCCAGTTTTGCCAGGTAAAATGCCGCAGCCGAACCTACGTTACCGAAGCCCTGCACTATAGCCCTTTTACCTTCTATACTGCCGCCATAAATATTGTAGTAATGGTTCACCGCTTCGGCCACACCATAACCGGTTATCATATCGGCCACAGTATACTTACGGTTTACGTCAGGCGAAAAAGCCGGGTTTTCTATCACTTTCACCACACCCTGGCGCAGCTGGCCTATGCGGTTTATCTTATCGGCTTCGGTAGGCTTAAAGTGGCCTGTAAACACACCTTCCTGCGGGTGCCATACACCACACTCCTCGGTAAACGGTATTACTTCGTGTATTTCATCTACATTAAGGTCGCCACCGGTACCGTAATAGCTTTTAAGCAATGGCGAAACCGCCTTGTACCAGCGTTTTAGTACACCTTGCTTGCGCGGGTCATTCGGGTCAAAGTTAATACCCGATTTGGCACCGCCTATAGCCGGGCCCGATACCGTAAATTTCACTTCCATGGTTTTGGCAAGCGAAAGCACCTCATTCATATCAAGGCCTTTTCGCATGCGGGTACCACCACCGGCAGCACCACCGCGAAGCGAGTTAATTACCGTCCAGCCTTCGGCTTCGGTTTCACTGTCTTTCCAGTTAAAAACTATCTCAGGTTGCTTATTTTCAAATTTTTGTAAAAGTTCTTTCATTTAGCAGTGCTTTGTTTGTGTGGCACAAATATAACAAAGATATTTTGAGTTTTTCTCATCAAAATATCCATTACAATGCAAATTGTACATTAATATTAGCACCCTCCCCTATAGTAGAATCTATACGCAAAACACCGTTTAACGACTGGGTGCGCTGGCGCAGGTTTTTAAGCCCTATACCGCCCGCTGCAGCCTTGGTATCAAAGCCCACACCGTCATCATGCACATTTACCACTATCTTTTCACCATCACGGCGTATGTCTACATAAGCATTTTTAGCCTGCGAATATTTATTTATATTCTGTAATGACTCCTGCACTATACGGTAAATGTTTACCTTATGGGTATTCGGCATGGCATCCCAGTCTATGGCATTATCAAGGTGCAGTTCAAAGTTGGTCCCGAAATTATTTTTCTGCGTATTAACCAAAAAGTAAAGCATATCGGCAAAATCCTTACCCTGCACCAGCTTGGCACTGCGGCTCAGGTCATGCGATACCGACCGTATTTCCGACTCAAGCGACTGCAATTCTTTAATATAACCCTTACGTTTTAGTATGGTTTCATCATCACTTTTCCGGTTGCTAAACTCCAGGTTAAGGCGTACAGCGTAAATATTGTTCAGTATACCGTCGTGCAGTTCCATGGCTATACGGTTCTTTTCTTCAGACCTGGCCGACTCTACGCGTTGCTGCTGCTCAAACATTAGCTGGTAAATTTCCTCGTTTGCTTTCTGTTGTTCCTGCAGCATTACAAGCTCCTTGTTTCGGGAGTTCAGGTAATAGATAATAAAAATAGCCGCAACAAACAGCAATACCACTACCGATATGCCTATTATGAAAGAGTTTTTGCGCACCAATGCATCTTTTTCATCTTTAAGCTGGGCCGTTTCATACTCTATACGGGCATATTTGTTACGGTTTTTAAAGGCGGTGGTTTGCAGGCTGTCGTTCAGGCTGATGTACTCCTTGGTATATAAAAAACTCTTCTTCCTGTCTATTTGCCCAAGCCGTTCCAGGGCTTTTAGCTTATCGGGGTTGCTGTTTATTTCGTTGGCATAAAAGTAGCCCTTCTTATAGTACAACTTAGCCTTAGAGGTATCTTTTTCATGCACATAATAATCTGCCAGGTAAATATTGCCTCGCATCAGGCCTTCTTTATCAGCCATGGTATCGCTCATAAACAATGCTTCATTAAGCATGTTTTTAACATCATCCTTTTCACCTTTCAGTAGTTTGGCTTTTGCCATACTTTCAGTAATCCTTACATATAGTTCAGATCCCTTAGGCGCCTGCGAAGATTTAAGTCCCCTTTTATATTGGGCAATAGCCTGGTCATACTCTTTCCTTTTCTCATGCACAGACCCTATATTATGGTAACATATAACCCTGAACAACTCTTTATTATCTTCGCTATACTCTTTGCTCGAAAATTTTTCAATCTGGTCTAATGCCAGCTTATAATAATAAATGGATTCATCAAAATTTTGTTGTTCATTAAGGGCGGAGGCAATTACTACAAGGCATTGGTATATTTCGTAATTTTTATTTTGCTCCCTGAATAATTTAAGAGCCACCGAAGCTTCTGACTCACAAAGCACATATTCGCCCACATCGTGCAGCACATAGGCTTTATACATTATTACCGAACTGAGGTCCGGGTATTTTATAGATTTATAGTAGTTCTCGGCGTCTTTATAAAATATGAGTGCGGTATCTTTAACGCCCAGTTCATAATAGGCAAGCCCTTGCAGGTATGCTGCTTTACCCAGGCCTATTGTATCTCCTGCCGACCTGGAGAGCGATGCAATCTTTCTGCTTAACGCAAGTGATTTTTTAAAATCCCTAAGGTTAAAATATTCAGCCGAAGCCCTCCTGTAATAATTCCGGGTTAAAGAATCGTTTTTAAGTGTAGCGATTGAAAGCGTAACAGAATCTAAATATTTTATTTTTTCGTGCCGGGGCAGTAAGGGTGTTTCTACTTTTGAAAAAAAACGTTCAACTTTTGTTACAGAGCCACTACGGTCGCCGCTTTCGCAGGAAAGCAGGGTAATGCAAAGCACAAAAATTATACTTAGGTAGGTTTTCAAAATTTTTGAGGGCGACAGTGTTTGTACTATCGCCCTCAAAAATAAAAAATTAAATATATAAATGCTATTACGGATTAGCCTTAGTTGGAGGCAGTATACCTGTAGCGTTATCAGCTTGTGTAGTATTTGAAGCCTGTAGGTCGCTATCATCGGCTGAGCAAGAAACAAATGTTGATGCTACTGATGCTACAAGGGCTATGGTAAGGATAAATTTTTTCATGGTAGTAATCTTTTAGTGTGTGTGGTGGATGTAATTACGGACGCGCTTTAGTAGGAGGCAGTATACCCGTGGCTTCTTCAGCCTGTGGAGTGCTTGATGCCTGAAGGTCGCTATCGTCTGCTGAACAAGAAACAAATGTTGAAGCTACTGATGCTACAAGGGCTATGGTAAGTATAAATTTTTTCATGGTAGTAAATCTTTTAGTGTGTGGTGGATGTAATTACGGACGCGCTTTAGTAGGAGGCAGTATACCTGTGGCTTCTTCAGCTTGTGGAGTGTTTGATGCCTGAAGGTCGCTATCGTCTGCTGAGCAAGAAACGAATGTTGATGCTACTGATGCTACAAGGGCTATGGTAAGGATAATTTTTTTCATGGTAGTAGTAATTTTAAAATGTTGTTGGATGTATTACGGACGCGCTTTAGTAGGAGGCAGTATACCTGTAGCTTCTTCAGCTTGTGGAGTGTTTGATGCCTGAAGGTCGCTGTCGTCAGCTGAACAAGAAACGAATGTTGATGCAACAGATGCAACAAGGGCTATAGTAAGGATGAATTTTTTCATGGTAGTAATTCTTATGTAATTTATAATGTGGAGTAGTATTATGGACGTGCTTTAGTAGGAGGCAGTATACCTGTAGCTTCTTCAGCTTGTGGGGTGTTTGATGCCTGAAGGTCGCTGTCGTCAGCTGAACAAGAAACGAATGTTGATGCAACAGATGCAACAAGTGCTATAGTAAGGATGAATTTTTTCATGGTAGTAATTCTTATGTAATTTATAATGTGGAGTATTACGGATTTGCTTTAGTAGGAGGCAGTATGCCGTTTGCTTGTCCTGCCTGGGCAGTGTTTGTAGCCTCAAGGTCGCTGTCGTCGGCTGAACATGAAACAAAAGTTGATGACAATGACACAACCAGTGCGAATGCAAGGATGAACTTTTTCATGGTAGTAGTAATTTTAGTATAGTAATTGGATGGATTATGGACGCGCTTTAGTAGGAGGCAGTATGCCTGTAGCTTCTTCGGCTTGTGGAGTGTTTGATGCCTGTAGGTCGCTGTCATCGGCAGAGCAAGACACAAGAGTCGATGCCATTGACGCAACCAGTGCGAATGCAAGGATGAATTTCTTCATGGTAGTAAATTTTTAGTCGCTTAAATATTTTGTTTTCCCCTCAGAAACAAACTGTTATGTCGTTTGTTCCTGAAGCAAATTTATATAAGCACCTGCGTTTTCACACCATGATTTTGGTCGGTTTTAGCCAGTTAGGGCCGTTTGCGAGAATTTAAACTCTTTTAAAGGGTAAAATGCACAAATTTAGATGTACTCGGGAGCTATTTTTTTAATAATGGCATCTATACTGTCTTTAAAAGTTTTACTGAAAGACACCGAAACCTCGTTATTATTCAGGTAACACAGCGATTTTCCGGTATTTATGCGAGACACGTAGTTACTATTTACAATATAACTATTGTGTATTCGATAAAAGAATGAAGGCAGGTTATTTTCGTAGTGTTTCAGCGTTTTATATGCCGTAAGCACCTTGCCATTGTAAAGGTGGAAATCGGTGGTATTATTATCTGCCTGCAGGTACACTACATCCTTAAGCGCTATAAACTGGTAGTCACCATATGACTTAATGCATATTTGAATATCAACTTCAGAGCGCCCTCCATCGGTGCCGTTTCGTTCAAACTCGGGAGCTTCTTCTATTTCCCTCGGATTTTCAGACACTTGCGACGCAGCGGTACCACTAAGCGGTATAATTTTCTGGAATTTAAGGAGCGCCTTACGTACTGATACGGGCTGTACCGGCAGCAACAGGTAATCAAAAACCCCGGCATTGATAGCATCAAAAGCAAGGTCTTTAGTATCAGACAGGATTATAAAATAAGGCAGTTCATTAAGGTAACGGTACAACTCGTAGATTAGGGACAGGTTTATGCTGCCGCCATCTTTTTTTACCGTTAAAAAAACCAGTTCCGGATTCGTTTCTATAATAGTATCTACAGCCTTGTCTTTTTCGGAGGCTACCCCCACGCAATGGTAGTCCGGAAAGTCTTCAAGGAGGTGAAGCGTTTCCTGTATATTCGATGAATCGTCATCTAATATAACATAGGTGTATTGCACAGGCGGGTGACTTACTATTTAATGGATAGAATTAGCAAATTAAATAATTAAATTTTAGTAATTTTACACTGAAGCAATTTTTTTGAAATTTTGCTATTTGACTGAGCCCAAAAAATGAACAAGGAATTACGAATACTGATAGTTGACGACCACCCTATGACCGTTGACGGTTATATAAATGTGCTTTCTGAAGAAGGCTACCCAGGTTATGAACTAACTTTTAATAAAGCGCTTAACTGCAAAGAAGCATTTGAAATAATATCTAACCCGGAAACCAAACCCGATGTGGCTTACCTGGACCTGAGCCTGCCGCCCTATCCTGAAGAAAAAATATTTTCAGGGCTGGATCTTGGCATACTTATGCGAAAGACCCATCCGGACTGTATTATCATCTTTTTAACAATGCACAGCGAGGCATCGCTTATAGAGCGCCTTATAGATGCCACTAACCCGCAGGGCATATTGTGCAAAAGCGATATAGATATAGATGAGTTTGTAAAAGCTTTCAATATTATATTCGGGGGGCAAAAGCACTTCAGCAATAAAATACAGAAATCGCTTAAAGACCGTACGCTTGATAACTTTAAGCTGGACAGCTACGACCGCCAGATACTCATGCGCCTTAGTGAAGGTATTACCAAAACAAACATACCTAACTATGTACCGCTAACGCTGGATAATATTGAGGAGCGTATAGACAACGTAAAAAAACTCATCCTTAAAGGCGAAAACCTTAACGGCGACAGCGATGCCGCCCTGGTAGAAGCCGTAAAAAAAATGGGCATACTATAACGTATATATATACCCACTGCTGTGGTTGTGCGGCGCACCGGTAACACTTGCCAGTACATTATCTTCTCCCCTGAGCTTTAATACACCTAATAGTGCAAATATTAATGCTTCCTTATATTGTATAGCCTTATCATCGGGTATTACAATTTGGGTATGGGGCAGCAGGTTTTGCAGGCTGCTTATTAAATAGGTATTATAAGCGCCGCCGCCGGTTATCAGCAGCTTGCCGTCTTTAGCAGCAGGCATGTTGTTTATTACAGCAGCTATTTGCCGTGCTACGTGGCGGGTAAAGGTGCGCAACTTATCTTCTGTCTGGATATTAAACTCCTCAATAAGGGGCAGTACAACTTTATTTACATATTCCACCCCTAACGATTTAGGGTATGGTGCAGCATAGAAATCCAGGTTATCCAGCTTGTCCAACAGCACAGCATTCAGCCTGCCGCCTTTGGCTATGGCACCACCGTCATCATACGGGTAACCCAGCCTGTTAGCATAATAATTAAGGACTGTATTAACCGGGGATATATCAAAGGCCACGCGCTTACCATCTTCTTCAAATGATATATTGCTGAAACCGCCCAGGTTCAGGCAGTAATCGTACCCCGCATACAGTAGCCTGTCGCCAATAGGCACCAGGGGCGCACCCTGCCCGCCCAGCTGCACATCCTGCACCCGGAAATCACATACCACTGTATTGCCGACCAAATTTGCAATCTGAGGAAGATTGCCTATTTGTAACGTGACGCCGTTTTGTGGCTGGTGCAATATGGTGTGTCCGTGCGAACATATGGCATCAAGCCCGGTAATGGCATGCGCAGCTATAAAATCGGCTATTGTTTTACCTAACAATTCTGTATAATCATTGTTTAAAGCTTCGAGTTGGGCAGCATCATAATTTACCGCTTCTTTCAGCATCTTAACCCACTCGTCAGTATAGGGTACGGTTTCGGCTTCGTGTATTTTATAATCCCAGCCCCCTTTATTTTCGGACAGAGTAATTCGGGCTATGTCCACGCCATCAAGCGATGTACCCGACATAACTCCTAAAACGTTGTAGTTATCCTTAAGCATGGCCTAAAATTAGTCCTTTTTTTTGAAAGATTACCATTAAATCCATACATTTGGGCGTAATCAAACAAAAAAGTAATTCAATTATTATGGACTTTCAACTTACTGAAGAGCATTTAATGATACAGCAGGCCGCCCGCGATTTTGCACAGCAGGAACTGCTGCCCGGCGTTATAGAGCGCGACGAAAAACAACAGTTCCCGTATGAGCAAATAAAGAAAATGGGCGAACTGGGTTTCCTGGGCATGATGGTAGACCCTGCCTACGGAGGCAGCGGGCTCGACACCATTTCGTACGTACTGGCTATGGAGGAGATAAGCAAGATAGATGCATCGGCTTCAGTAGTAATGTCTGTAAATAACTCGCTTGTATGCTGGGGGCTTCAGGCTTTCGGCTCAGAAGAACAGAAACAAAAATACCTTACCCGCCTGGCCACCGGCGAAGTTATAGGCGCATTTTGCCTTAGCGAACCCGAAGCAGGCAGCGATGCCACATCGCAAAGGACCACAGCAATAGACATGGGCGACCATTACCTGCTTAATGGTACCAAAAACTGGATAACAAACGGCGGTACTGCCGATGTATACCTTGTTATAGCACAAACCCACCCCGAGCTGAAGCACAAAGGCATTAACGCCCTTATTGTAGAGAAAGGCATGCCGGGCTTTGAAATAGGCGCTAAAGAGCAAAAACTGGGCATCCGCGGCAGCGACACCCACTCCCTTATGTTTACCGATGTTAAGGTACCAAAGGAAAACCGCATTGGCGAAGATGGATTCGGGTTTAAATTTGCCATGAAAACCCTTGCAGGCGGACGCATTGGTATAGCATCGCAGGCGTTAGGCATAGCATCGGGCGCGTATGAGCTGGCACTTAAATACAGTAAGGAGCGTAAGGCTTTTGGCAAACCCATCTGCGAGCACCAGGCCATAGCCTTTAAACTGGCCGATATGGCGGTAAATATAGAGGCTGCGCGCCACCTTTGCCTTAAGGCAGCCTGGGATAAGGACAACGGGCATAACTACGACATGAGCGGTGCTATGGCTAAGCTGTTTGCCAGCCAAACTGCAATGGATACTGCCGTAGAAGCCGTACAGGTGCACGGAGGTAACGGCTACGTTAAGGAATACCATGTGGAAAGGCTGATGCGCGATGCCAAAATAACCCAGATATACGAAGGCACCAGCGAAATACAGAAGATTGTAATATCGCGCGAGGTGCTTAAGGATTAATTTTTAACTAAACCTTATTTTATACAGGACAGGCTCTACGCCTGTCCTTTGCTTTATAAAGAAGCCTGAATTATAAACAGATAATAGATAAAATACCGTTTTATTGCCTTATTAACCAGAAAAATCTAAATGGTCAATAGTACTGTATTAACTAACATTAGTCATAAAATCGAGGTTTTATTTGCATCTTAACAGAAAAACGTTGCATTACATCGAAAAAACGCTTATGGATTTTAATTTAAATCTTATGTTTTAGTAATTTTACTTCAAAATAAATGCTTTAGCCCGCCTGTTATCAGATTTTTTTGCACAACAGTAAAGGCTTACAGAGCAACCGTGTCTGGGGGGAGACGGTACTCAGGATGTAAATAAAGTATTACAGGAGCATTTAGCATTCAACTATTTAACATAAACGTATCCAACTAAAAAATTACTATTATGAACGTAATCGGTCAACGTATTAAGAAACTACGAGAGGAGAAGGGTATTACCCAGGACGCAATGGCAGTACAACTTGACGTTACGCAAAGCAACTACGGCCGCCTTGAAAAAGACGACAGGAGGCTAAACGTGGTAAAACTGCTTAAAATAGCCCGCATACTGGATGTAAACATTATGTATATGTTTAACGGTATGGCTGAAAGCGGAACTGAGCATGCTAAAGAAAGCGGCCTTACGCAGACGAACAAAGAAGTATACGAAATACTGGTAGAGAGCCTGCGCGCAGAAATACAGCATCTTAAAGAGGAAGTTAACTTCCTGCGTGTTATAGTACGAAGCTAAATGTATGCCCGCCATGTGCGGGCATACTTTAATCGTAGCTATGCCGTTTATACTTAACTACTGAAAAAAATCAGTACCTTTATTACATGGTACAAAAACCCAAGGCGGTTAAATACAAAGTTATTTCCGGCTACGTGCTGCTTTTTGCCGTTGCCGTATTATCGGTATGGTTTGCCTATAACGAAATACTTAAAATAACCCCTACTAACAGGCTTTCGGGCGATAATGCCCGCATTATCCGCATAAGTAATACCGTAGCGGCGCTTTATTCTTCTGAGGCCATAAGCCGCAGCGCCATACTGTCTGCCGATAAAGCCGAGCTGAAACGCTACTTCCGCCTTACCGACAGCATAGCCGGTGTTATAGATTCCATTAAAAAACAATCGGAACCTTCGCAGGGAAAAAAGTTTGACAGCATACAGCTGCTCATCCAACGCAAAAAAGCCAGCGTTGCCGATATTTTTAAATTCCGCGAAGACCATAAAGATGACGAATATTATGCCGGTGCTATTTCGGGTATGCGTTCGGCATACGATTCAGTTTGGCAAAGTATAAAACCGGTTACTACCGATAAAAAGAACCAGTACGAGGAACTCGCCACAAAACTGCTGTCTAAGAAACAGTTCGATTCCCTAAGCAAACTGCCTATAAGCAATGACGTATACAAAGAAGAATCGTTAAAGGTGCTTATGGAAATGCGCAAAAAAAGCTTTAAGGCTAACTACCAGTTGTACCGCCGTGAACAGAAGCTACTGGAAGAGAACCGCATAATATCCGACAGGATGCGTGCATTACTTAGCTCATTGGAAAATGAATCGCTTAAAAAATCCTATACCGAAATAAGCACTGCCCGTACCACCATGAACAAAACTGCCAAAACGCTGGCATGGGTAGGCGCCGGTACCTTACTGCTGCTCATTGTATTGGCATGGGTTATTATCCGCGACCTGAGTATCAACCAGGATTACCGCCGCAGGCTGGAGATACTGAACCGCGAAAACGAAGAGCTGCTGCGCACCAAGGGTATGCTTATGGCTACCGTAACGCATGACCTGCAAACCCCGCTAAACAGTATACTGGGTTTCCATGAGCTGCTGAAAAATTCTGCAATAACCGCAGGGCAGCGCGAATACCTGGACAACATTAAAGAGTCTGCCGGGTACATCATGAAGCTGGTAAATGACCTGCTCGACTTTTCAAAGCTGGAAAATAACCGCATCTCTGTAGAAGAAGTTCCTTTTAATGTAAAAAGGACCATAGAGGCTACCTGTACGTCGCTTGAACCACTTGCTGAACAGAAAGGTATAGAACTGAACTGGGACATAGAAGATGTGCTGGACAAGAACTACCTTTCTGACCCATACCGTATAAAGCAGGTGCTTACCAACCTGGTAAGTAATGCCATTAAATTTACCAACGAAGGTTCGGTAGAGGTCACTGCCAAAATTGAAGGCTTTGAAATACTGATTTCGGTAATTGATACCGGCATCGGTATAGCGCCCGATAAACACGCTGCGGTGTTCCGCGAGTTTACCCAGGCCCATGAGGGCATAGAGAAGAAATTTGGCGGTACCGGATTGGGCCTTACCATTAGCAAACGCATTACCGAGTTGCTTGGCGGCACTATTACCCTGGAAAGCCAGGAAGGCCAGGGTACCATCTTCACCATGTCCATACCGTGTGTGGCTGCGAAGAATGACCCTGAAGCTCCAACCAAAACCGCAGGCAACATTGATATTTCCGGGAAAAACATTGTTGTGGTAGACGACGACAGGATGCAACTGCGCCTGATGAAGGAGCTGCTGCAAAACAACGGTGCTAACGTAACCACCGAAGCCAATGCAGCCAACGTGATTGGCCTGCTGGAAAACCAACACGCAGATGTAATCCTTACGGATATACAAATGCCGGGTATGGATGGCTTTGAACTGGTACAGAAAATCCGCAACCACGGTAATCCACACATAGCGGCACTGCCCGTTATAGCGCTTTCGGGCCGACGCGATTTGGAAAAAAGCCGCTATACCGAAAGGGGTTTTACCGGCGCCTGCCACAAGCCTATAAATTTTGAAGCGCTGAAAGCCCTTATAGCAGGCACTACACCAACAGAAAGCACCAGTACTGCCAGTTCACAGAAAGTAGAAAAACTATACGATTTACGCAGCCTGTCGCAGTTTACGCAAGACGACCCGGCATCATTAAAACTGATTATAGATACATTTACGGAAAGCTCTGCCGAGAACTGTACGGAACTTCTAGCAGCAGCCGAAAGCCACGACAATGACCGCCTGGCACGTATTGCCCATAAAATGATACCAATGCTGAAGCAGATGGAAGTACACAGCATAGCCACGCTCCTACTCCCATTAGAAGAACAGACACTGCCATTTAAAGGCGCTGAAAGGATAGCCTATTGTGAGCAAATATGTACCCAAATGGATATGTTGTGCGGGTTGTTGCAAAAGGAAATTGCCTAATTGTGTTCTTTTACCACTAAGGACACAAAGTTTTTTCACAAGGATACACTAAGTTAAACCCTGTATTTTTTTCATAGAGAAAACAATCCCAATAATTGGAATTGAAGAACACTAAGCTTTACGCACACCACTTTGTGTACTTCCGCCTACGGCGGTTAAGAACCTTTGCTTTGTGCCCTTTGTGAAAAAACTTTGTGTACTTAGTGGTAAAATTAAACTCGCAAAATAAGTCGGATTATAAATCTATATTATACAACTTAAGTTTATTGTACAGCGTTTTACGGTCAATATCTAAAAGACGGGCAGCTTTAGATTTGTTGTAGTTTGCCTTTTCCAAAGCCTTTATAATGGCGGCCTCCTCATTTTCTTTGGTATACCCAAAACCTGATGGTTCCTGCGGTTGCGGCTCGCGCATTTCCACCGGAAGCACATCTATAGAAATTACATCGCCACGCTCCAGCAATACCGAGCGTTTTATGATGTTCTTCATTTCGCGTAGGTTGCCCGGCCACGGATATTCTTTAAACAGCTGTACCACCTCAGTACTGAAACCGGTTATTTCTTTACCCAGTTCACCATTAGCTGTATGGAGGAAATGCTTGGCAAACACCATAATATCCTGTTTACGATCGGCAAGGCGCGGTACGCGTATACAAAACTCGTTAAGACGATGGTATAAGTCTTCCCTGAAATCGCCTCGTTTTACAGCTTCATTCAGGTCTTCATTGGTAGCGGCTACTACCCTAATATCTACATTAATTTCATGGCTGCTGCCTACGGGTTTTATTTTACGCTCCTGTAGCGCACGCAGCAGCTGCACCTGTACTTCATACGACAGGTTACCTACTTCATCCAGGAACAGTGTACCACCGTTAGCCGCTTCAAAGTGGCCGGTCTTATCATTTACCGCACCGGTAAACGAACCTTTAAGATGCCCAAAAAACTCACTCGATGCCAGTTCCTTTGGTATGGCGCCACAGTCCACCGCTATATACGGTTTGTCAGCACGTCTGCTTTGGTCGTGTATAGAACGTGCTATATGCTCCTTACCTGTGCCGCTGTCACCTATAATAAGTACCGACATATCGGTAGGCGCCACAAGGCTTATGTGGTCGTGCAGTTGCGATGAGTTGCCGCTGACACCTTTTACAAAGGCAGGCACACCCACAGTTTTTTTCTCAGTTATTGTTTTAGACGCTTTAGCCTCTGTATTTTCTACAGCCGGGGTTTCCGTTTTTTTAAGCGCCTGACCTATAAGGTGGAGTATTTCTTCGGGGTTAATGGGTTTGCCTACGTAGTCTAAGGCTCCCAGTTTCATGGCATTTACAGCCGTTTTTATATCGGTATAGCCCGTCATCAGGATAACGGTAGCCTTAAGCGAATTTTCGCGTATGTATTTCAGCAGCTGCATGCCGTCGGCATCGGGCAGGCGTATATCGGTAAGTACCACATCATACTCCCCGTCCTTCAGCAGTTCCATGGCCTGCGTACCGGTAAAGGCATTTTCGGCATTATACCCCTTTTTCTGCAAAAAGGTTTTCAGCATAACACAGAAAGCCGTATCATCATCAACTACAAGTATCTTAGCGCTCATTTGGGGATAGAAAGGATGTTATTTGCAAATGTAAGTGAAAACAACCTTTGATAATGTTAATAAAAAACAAAAGGGAACTATCGTTCCCTTCTGCCGAAGAATTTAATTCTTCAAATCACCTTACTATATGTCTTATTATTTTTGTTCTTTCAAAAACTCACCTTTTGAGTTGTAGAATACTGTAACCTGTGTTTGCTCTTTTTTAAGCACCAGCTTGTATTCAGAGTCTTCAGAAGCATATGCTTCGGCTATGGTATAACCTTCGTATTTTTCGGTAATCTCTTTCAGTACTGCCGCAGCCACTTTGTCGGTTGCAATCTTGGTATATACTTTTTCCTGGTAAACAGTATCGTTAGTACAGGTGCTTGCAAATGTGTGGTGTGCTGTAAGCAATCCGGCTGCAAAAATTATTAAGAGAAACTTTTTCATAGCAATGGTTTTGTTTGATTTTGTTTGATTAGGTAAATGCAAAATACAGGCCATTTGCCAGAACAAACCACCGACCGCCATAAAACCTTTGAAAAACAAAGGCTTATCTAAATTTCAGCTAAATAATACAGAAATAAAAAAGTGTGGAAATTCCACACCCTGTTGTAGAAATTCCACACTATCTCAACAATGAGAAGTGGCCGCGGTGCACCCGACCGTCATGGCGTTGTATCATGAACCAATAGTCGGTAGCCGGTAGCGGCTGCCCATGGAAAGTACCATCCCACCCTGATGAGTTTGGCCCAAAAGTAAAGATAAGTTTACCGTAGCGGTCAAAGATGCTGATTACCATATCTGGCTCCAGTCGTGAATACTGTATGTACCAGGTTTCGTTATAGCCATCACCATTCGGGGTGAAGAACTTAGGATAATACATTAGTGAAACCTTTCGCTGTACGGTACCGCATTGCTGCTTATCGCGCACAAAAATGTCATAAATACCGGTAGGCAGGTTATTAAACACATAATCGTCCTGGTAATTAATGCCGTCTAACGAATATTCATAATCGTTAGGGTTATCCATTATAATGGTAATGCTGTTTTCATTTTCGGTCCAGTCCACAGTTTCAATCCCTCTTATAACCGGAGGCTCTACCGGAAGCACCGTAATTGTAGCTTCAGAAGAACATTGGTTTAACGAAGAGTAATTAGTAACCGTTACTGTATAATCGCCCGGGTCGCTAACCGTAATAGACTGGGTAGTTTGCCCACCAGGAGTCCATAAATAAGCATCGAAACCTGCACCCGCACTAATGGTTAGGTAGCCCGTTTCCTGACAAAGAAACTGTTCTTCATCTACCGCAAGGTTCGGCCTGGCCCCAACTTCAATCACAAACGGGTAAATATCAGGGCAAAGTTGCACAAATACGTGGCTCATGCGTACATAAATGGTTTGCGGGTTGCTTGTATTTATGTAGTTTTCAGGATTTAGTATAGGATTCACCTGATTTTCAGCATCAGATTCGCTCAGGTAATAAACAATATTATAAGCTTCTGCAGCGGCGCCATTAAGTACGGCAACGTTTTGCTGTGTAAGATCAAACTCCTGGAACAATGATTCGCCCGGGTCCACACACTGCGACATGCTTACCGGCATACCGGCGTCTACAAGGTCGGGCAGCTTTGTAATATCCCTCACCAGGCTACGCGAGGCGAGGCAGGAGTTTTCTACCACAAACTTATAGGTGCCATCGGGCAGGTTCATAAATACGCTGCTGGTACCGTTATCCATTACTAAGGCATTGGTAGCGGCATCGTAGGCGTAATAGTGCATTGGTGCAAGCCCGGTAGCATCAACATATACATTATTTGGCGAACCCTCGCAGCTAACGCTGTAGATGTTGTTTATAGTTACATCATAATAATACTCAAACGGGTCGCCCAGCACTTCGGTACACACTTTAGTGCTTACACCGTTACCGGCAGTCTGGAATGCTTTTACAATCCTGAACATTCCGTAAAACTGGAAATTATAGTTAACCTGTCCGTTGTTCAACGCGATAGAGTTATCGGCAGTAGGGATTGCCCCATCAGTATAAACAACACCTGTATCAGGATGCCCCCACACATCAGGATTGGAAGAAACCCTGTGTTGCAGCCAGTACGTAGCAGTAATCCCGGTAACATTAGCATCTACCATAGAAATGTCAAATGAGTTACACTGCGGCTGAAAAACATATGGAGTTGTATCAGGATGATAGCCCACTACCGTAACACTCACGTCATCTGATATACCGCAAATATCGGTACCAGAAAAGGTGTACGTCCCTTCAGGCAGGTTATCCATATACACCCGCCCGTTAGATGGGTCTATCAACGGAGTAACATCAAAAGGAACCGGTTGTGTATAAGCTGCAGGCGCCGCAGTAAGCGTTAGGCTCACCAGCTTTCCGTTTAAGCTATTGACTGTAATTGTACCGAAACCTTCGGTACAATCCGGTGTAGTTGAAGCCGCAAAGTCCCTCGGTGTAAATGGAGGAACCGTAACAATAACATTTTCATAAACGGCACCGCAATCATCGGTAAGGGTAAGCGTATATGTGCCCAAAGGCAAATTTGGCACCACAAGCCTACCGGAGCCATCAATAAACGAAGACACATCCTGGGGCAATGTGTTAGTGTAAGCCGGAGGGGCCGACACTATAATGGCGGTAACAATCTTACGGTCGGGTATACTGACAACTATACGACCCAAGTCAGAAAAGCAACCATTATTAGCCCCTGTCGCAACAGGATCGGGCTTTAATTGATCTATTTCTATCTGGAAAGGCGCACTCGTACGGTTACATGCATCGGTTATAGTAACGACATAAGTACCCTCAGGCACAGCCATCGTTTCTCCACCAAATGATTGTGGCGAAGTAGTATACGGCCCGGGGTAACCCACATTGTAAGCCACAGGGTCAAAGCCAGATGGAACCGTTGTAAAATTTACAGTGTATGGCGGATTATAATTATTAGCTATCAGGGAAAGATAATAATTACCACAAGGGATAAGGTTTTGAGACAACACCACTGTAGGTAATGGATCGAAAGCATTACCTCCACTATTAAATATTTGGCCACAGCCGTTAGTAATAGAAATATCATACGTGTAAATAACACCCTCAAGATAAGGCAAAGTGTTACTAATTTCCAGAGTTGTAGGGTCACCGTCATTAATAGTATGATTAACCACAATATCGGGGTCGCCGTTAGAAGGATGTATAGTATAAACTATAGTAAGCGGATAGCTGATTATAGTACCATCAGGATACGAAATAGTATTTTCAAGCAGTACACTAGTACAATCTCCCGTTTGCACTTCATCAATAGTTGGCGAAGTTATTGTAGGCGACTGTGCCGTAAAAAACACTGTAAAGGTTCTCACAAAACCATCACCACACTCGTCATACACCCTAACATTATAAGTACCGTCTACAAGGCCTGTAAACACATTAGAAGTTTGTGGAGGGGCAGTTACAGGACCGGTGACAATTTCATACAAACTGGCAGTACCTGCAAGCATAATCACAGTCATCTGGTTACCCGAAGTACAACCGGTTGAGGCAAATTCTGCGTCAAAATTCAGTTCAACAGGAGTAGCTTCATTAATGACAACTTCGGTGGAAAAACTACTGCTGTCTGAACCAAGTGTTTGTAAAGCAGTAACCAGGTATGTACCCGCTTCAAGTCCCGAAACTGTAGGCTGGCTGGTAGAAATTATCTGGAACATATCGGGCAACCTGAACACTGTAAACAAAACCGTTGAACCCGGCGTGGCATTATTTACCGTAAATGTCATGGTACCGTTACCAAGGCATGTTTCGTCTGTGGTAGCAACATCTACCGTAAAGCCCGGCAATTGCGCAAAAAGCATGGCCGGAAGCAACAAACAAAACAATGTAAATAATCGAATCATGCCCGTTGAGATATTAAGGGTAAACGTATGTTAAAACAAATTAGTATACAAATTTTAAGCCGAAAAAATTGTGTAGGTAAGGGCGCACAAATATATGAAAATCAGTAAAAAAAAAGCCAACCCGATGGGTTGGCTTAATTATATTTTGATTAAGAATTAGTAATTCCACATATCCTGTTCGAAATTGCGAATCTTTTCTTTAATCCTTTCTGCTTCAAGAAGCTGCATTTGAGACTTATCTTTAAGATATTTTTCAATATCACGGTCGCCATACACGTTCTCCTCTTTTAGGATTTGACCTGTAAAACGCCTTGAGTTAAGAAGGTGGTCAAATGTAATTGGCATAGCAGAGTTTTTCTCGTTGAACGCCTTTGCTTTGTGTAGCAGAGGACGTGCTGACGGGAAGTAAACCCAGAAAATCCTTATGTAAGTCTTAGCACTCTCATCGCCGCCCATTGTATATACATCGGGAACAACCGGAGCAATAGCCATCATACGGTATTTAAGCTCACCCTGGCGCTTGTCAAAGTACCAGTAACCCATTACTTCGTAACCTGCAACATCAATTGCCTTAATATCGGTCCTTACAATAAACTCTTCGCTGATTTTCTTCTTACCGCTAAGGTAAGCTTTCCTGTCAGAGTTCATTTGCTCGATACCGGCATCAGTAGTATCAATCTTTGTTAAAGACTTTTCAATATCTTTTAAAGATTTCTTGGTTGTAAAATAACTGTCGTCATAAACTTCAGTTATCTTCCCTTCTTTAACCGCTGTAGATAATACATCGTAAAGCGGCTTACGATCCGGGCCAAGATTTTGATCTACCGGGAAATATAGCGGGAAGTTAACGCGCTGGTTTACATCGATAAACTCCCACACTTTCCTACCTAATAGGATATCCCTGTCACCCACATATCCATAAGGAAGCGGATTGTCGTTATCTAAAGATTCCTGTGCTGCTGTCTTCTTGCCTATTTCAGCAGGGGTTTTTGCATTCAAAAGATTTGATTGTGCAAAACCGGTAGCAGTAAGGAAAAATAAAACAGCTAATGAAAATAACTTCCTGCTCATTTAAACTTAAATTAATAATTATTGAACTTCGTAAGTACATTGAGACACACGCTTGGCAGCCTGGTCAATACCTTCGAATTTAGCTTTGATTTCTGAAATTACAATCAGGTCACCACGGCCTGCTTTTTCAACAGCAGCCTTAGCCCTTGCATCAAGTTTGTTACCTGAAACAACGATAGTAGGCTGACCAGGAACCCTGATGTTAAACTGTGTTACAGTTACATTAACAGGGAAATCGAAATCTTCCAGTGTAGCAGTTACAGTAGAGTTCTGAAGGCTTGACTTCGGACCTTTAGCAGCAACCTCACTACGTATCATACCTGTTGGAGCAGGTATACCTTTAATACGGAATGCTTTCTTAGCAGTGAATGACTTACCTCCAGGCATCTCTGCAGTAACATTGATTGTTACTTCAGTACCAGAATTTGGAGTAAGAACAAACTTACCAGGACCACCTGCGGCACGAAGGCCAGGAGCAGTAGCCTTAACTTTATCAGCACCGATACCGGCAACAGATATTGCTATAGGGTTGTCTACACCACGGTAAACCACGTTCATTTTCTCAGCAGAGATTGTAGCTTCTTTAGGTTGAGGAACTACAACATACTTACCTTCGAAAGCAAGCGGAACAGCTTTTCCGTCTTCAGTAAATACGAATTTACCTTTGATATCATGCTCACCTACACCGGCAGCACTGAAATCAAGCTTAGCCTGACCATTTTCGATTTTACCAGGACCTTGAAAATCAGTAGGAACAGTATTCTCATCATAACGACCAAGAACAACTTTACCGGTTACTTTTTCACCTTCAAAGTAAGCATTTTTATCAAGTACTACAAGCGCAGTATAGTTCTTCATTGAGCTTTGCTCAAGAGCCGCTTTACCAAGGGCGATGTTATAAACACTTGCCTCAAGAACTTCCACATTGTTCTGCATTGCAGAAAGCTTAGTAAGTGATGCAATTGCAGGGAAACCTTTAAAGTGATAATCAAGATATTTCTTTTTCACACCTTCGCCATCAGTAATATCAGCAGTACTAAACTTACTGTCTATTTCAGTAATAAGCGGCTTATACTTAACATCATTACCTATAGCAGCTTTCATATCTGCCTTATACTTTTCGATAGCAGCAACAACTTCTTTACCTTTAGTAGAATAACCATCACCGGCAAACCAAGCTTCGTCAATTTTGTCGCCTTTATCCATCTGCTCGTATGGCAATTTACCATGCTCTTTTTCAATTTCTTTAGTAATATCGCCTTTAAGGCCTTCGATATATTTAAAGAAACCTGCAGAAATTGTTTTTACCTTTTCAGATATAGCCAATGCCGGCTTAAATGATGGCGACTCAACAGCTTTAGCAGCTAAGGCGTTATACATCGCAGCATTAGTTTTATTTGCTTCTATGTTTGAAGATTCAAACTGCTCATTCATCAGACCGAAAGCGGAAAGTACCTCTTTCGACATATTTAAGGCCATCATAGCGATGAAAACCAGATACATCAGGTTCACCATCTTCTGCCTTGGGGTTAATTTACCTCCTGCCATTTCTAATTAGTCTCTTTTTTGTTTTTAAAAAAATCGTTGATCAATTATTACTAATTAGCAATGTAATTAGCCCCTGTTGCCCATAGCAGAAAGCATTCCGCCATATACACTGTTTAGCTGAGCGATGTTTTTAGTCATAGCAGCCATTTCACCTTGTAGTTTAGCAGCGTTCTCAGCGATGTCTTTGTTAGCAGCAGCATTACGCTCAGCGCTTTCAAGCTGTATTTTGTAAAGACCGTTAAGTGCTTCCATTTGTGCAGCAGCAGAAGTCATTTCTTCGCTGTATTTTTTAGTTGAAGCAACAGCATCAACAGTAGGAGCTATACCTTTAGCAGCAGATTCGAAGTTTTTGATGCTGTTACCAAGGCTAGACATAAGCTCACCGTCAATTTTAGCTTCTTTAAGAAGAGTGTCAAGTTTTTGAGAAAGAAGGCCAGAAGCTTCAGATGGAGATTCTTTTTTAGCATCTTTCTTTGTTGGCTCGCCGCCAGCTAGCTCAGGATAAACAAGAGACCAGTCAAGTTCTTTGTGTACAGGTTCGAAAGCAGACATAGCGAAGATGAACGCCTCAGTACCAAGACCGGCAATAAGCATTCCACTCGCACCAGGCCAGTGCATCAGTTTAAATAGTGCTCCGATGATTACAACCGCTGCTCCAAGACCATAAGCCATGTTCATTACTCTTTGTGGTAGTGCCATAATAAATAATTTTAGTTTTTAGTTAAGTTAATTAATATTCAAAAAATTAAGTTGGTACGTATAGATTTTTAATTTATTGCCTTGTTGCAGTACTTTCAGTACCCATGTAATCCTGTACAGTCCTGAAACCTATGTAACTCCTTGCAGAATCCCTGTATTCCCAGTCGCGGGTAGCATTTTGAAGGAAGTAAGCAACGTCTTTCCAAGAACCACCACGAACAACTTTACGTTCGTTTTTACGGTCGTTAACGTTAGGGTTCATTGTAGAAACATATTCGTAAGAACTAGCATCGTAAGATGAATCCGTCCACTCAGATACGTTACCTGCCATGTTGTACAGGTTAAAATCGTTAGGATCAAAAGAGTTAGCCTCTACAGTGTAAAGCGCACCGTCTGCAGCGTAGTCACCCCTGTTTGGCTTGAAGTTAGCAAGGAAACATCCGGTGTCATTCTTAGCATAAGGACCACCCCAAGGGAAAGTACCTGATTGCAGGCCACCCCTTGCAGCATATTCCCATTCTGCTTCAGTAGGAAGACGGAACTGGTTTACAAACTGCCTTTTCTTAGATTTTTGGAATGTATTTTTGTAAAGCGTCCTCCATGCACAGAAAGCTTTAGCCTGATCCCAGCTTACACCCACTACAGGATATTCACCGTAAGCATCATGCCAAAAATAGTCATTGTGCATAGGTTCGTTGTACGAGTAAGCAAAGTCCTTAATCCACACAGTGGTATCAGGATATACCTGTACTTTTTCAGGCACAAGGTATTTACTCCTCTTATTCCTGCTGTTACCAGTAGATTTATCTTTTGCAGCAGCTTCTATATCAAGCCACTTATACGTAAACACAAGTTTAGATACATCAAGAGTCTTTAACCCGTTATAAGACTCTGATTCCGGCAAATACATAGAATCCATTACTTCCACATAATACTCATCCGGGTATTTTTGCGGATCGTTAATAAGCTTAGCTTTGTGGTTAAGCTTACGTCCTGAATACGGATCATTAGGATCAAGACCTACACTATAGTAGTTCTCATACATATACTTATCGTAAGGAGATTGCTCCTCACCTTCAGCAGCCTGATCTTTAAATGCGTACTCACCTATACCTCCGCCACCTGGTTTCTGACCCTGCTCATCTGCAAGAATAGCAAGCCTTGTCCTGATAGTGGAATCCTTTACCCACTCTACAAACTGGCGGTATTCGCTGTTTGTAATCTCTGATTCATCCATATAAAATGAACGAACAGTAACAGTCTTGGTAGGAGCATCCTGAACATTAGCCAAATCGTCGTCAGACTTACCCATGATGTAAGCGCCACCAGGAACCAAAGTCATACCATAAGGCTTCTCAGGCCTCCACTTTTTTCCTCTAACACCCACTAGTTCTCCACGGTCACTGGAGCCACAGCTGATTAGTAACGATAAAGTTGCTGTTAATGCAATGAACTTCTTCATAAATTCGGGTTATTAATGTATTCTATTTTTAAGGGCGTAAACCTATTTATATTTTTTTAAAAAAACAATTTTTTTAGTCAAAAAAGCTTTCGGCAGCAAAACAATTAACAAGTTCAACTTTTTAAGAGCTTTTTTATATAAAAACCGTTAAATTATATTCTTTCTTTGAGCTTTCCATAATCGCTCAGGATACTCATTATTACAGGCCGTTAGGTAATCTTGGTAGCTACATGGTAATAACGCGGTAGTTTTAACTTTATTATTGCCAATTTTACTACTAAACACGTCAATCCACCAACGATCTGTTACATCACTCTTGTAAAACACCATCTCTTCCTCATCAAGGGCAACGATATATTTGGTATAGTTTTCACGGCTGCCGAACGGAAATTCGCCCGACCTGAAGTTAACACCTTCTATAAAATACCAAAGCACCTGTGCTATCAGTACCGATTCCTGCTTTGTATCGCTATGGTTAAATATACCGAATGACGAAACTTTGTCGCTAATACCTGAGTACCGCGCTAAAATACAAATTTCTTTGCCATCAAAACCATTTGGCATAAATTTAACAATATTACCCGAATCACCTGATTTTACAACATTCATATCTATACTCACAAAATCAGCATCACGGAACACCGGTTCGGCCACAGTTATATCCTTACACACCTCACCCAGCCTGTAAGCATCGAAGTACAATTTCTCTATAAGGTCTATTTCCTCCTGCGAGTTAAAGTAGGTCTGGTACCCCACATTACTGTAATTAAACAGGTTGTGCGGCTCCTCTATAACCATACGGGTTACAAACGAACGCGCCGACATAGATTCGTCTTCCTTACCGAAGTCAAAACGGGCATCTACGTTTACGTAGTTCACCATCTGTTCCAGCTTGTCGTAACCACGGTATACGGCATACGCCAAATCCTGCGCTCCGCCTATAAATACTGGTATTACACCCTGTTTCAGCAGTTGCTCGGTAACGGTTTTTACCAGATAATATGTATCACTTATGGTATCACCCGGTTGTATATCACCCAGGTCGGCCATATTTACATGCCAGTTGCCCGGGTACAGTCCATAAAATTCTTTACGTATATAATTAAGGTGTACGTGCGGGCGCTGCTCATCGAGCTGCCCACGGTTATCCAGCACACCTATAAAAGCCACCTTAACCGTATCCAGCTCAGGGAAACCGGCTTCAGCACTGTGTACTATTATTTTTTTGCCCAAAGACTGCACCGACAGTTCCTCGCGGAATGCAAGCACATTTTCGTTTACCGGCTGTAAAAATTCAAATCCCATACGGTATTATTTCTTTTTGGCAGTAGTTGTTTTCTTTGCAGCAGGGGCTTTTTTAGCCGCAGCCGTTTTCTTGGCTGGTGCTTTTTCGGCTATCATAGCCTGCACCTGCTCTAATGTAAGTGCCGCAGCATCTACATCTTTATTAAGCTCTATTTTAACCTTACCTTTAAGGATCACCGAACGGCCCCAACGTGCTTTTTCTACGCGGATGCCCTCGCTCTCCCAGTTATGGAGTACCTTATCCTGGTCTTTTTGCAGTTTGTCTTCTATCAGGTTTACAATATCGTCCTGGCTCAACCTGTCGAAATTGTATTTCTTGCTCACATTGATAAAAATACCATTCCATTTAATGAACGGCCCGAAACGGCCCACGCCCTTTTGTACCGGCTGGCCTTCGTATTCGCCTATCGGGGCATCAGCCTGTTGCTTCTCCCCTATCAGTTCTTTCGCCCTTTCAAGCGTTACATCCAGCGGGTCTTCGCCTTTTGGCAATGAAATAAAGGTTTTACCAAAACGCACATACGGGCCAAAACGGCCGTTATTCACCTCTACCTCCTCACCCTGGTAGTTACCCAATACTTTCGGCAAGGCAAAAAGCCCAAGCGCCTCATCAAGGGTTATAGTACCGATATTTTGCTCCGGAAGCAGGCTCGCAAATTGCTTCGCCTCGTCGTCCGGTTCGCCTATCTGCGCCATTGGGCCAAATTTACCCAAACGCACACTTACCGGCTTGCCCGTAGCCGGGTCTGTACCCAGTATACGTTCGCCCGACTCGCGTTCTGCATTCTTTTCAACATCCTGAACCGTTGGATGGAAGTGGCTGTAAAAGTCTTCCATCATCTGCGTCCAGTCTTCATCACCCGAAGCTATGGCATCAAAATCCTCCTCTACCTTAGCGGTAAAGTTATAATCAAGTATGGTATCAAAGTGGTTTACCAAAAAGTCGTTTACTATGGTACCGATGTCGGTGGGTACCAGTTTACCTTTGTCTGAACCCACATTCTCACTCAGCAGTTCCTGCTTTATACCGCCTCCCCTAAGGGTAAGCTGCGCATATTCGCGGCGCTGTCCTTCAAAGTTACCTTTCTCCACATAGTTCCTGCCAATGATGGTACTAATGGTAGGTGCATACGTAGACGGACGGCCTATACCCAGCTCTTCCAGCTTCTTAACCAGCGCAGCCTCAGTATAGCGGGCAGGCGGGCGGCTGAAACGCTCGGTAGCGGTTATGTAGTTATTAGCAAGCCTTTCGCCTACGCGAAGTGCCGGCAGCATACCTTCCTGTTCTTCTTCGTCATCGTCATGCCCTTCAAGGTATACTTTCAGGAAGCCTTCAAACATCAACACCTCACCCGAAGCAGTAAATTGCTCCTTGTGGTTGTTGGCATCAATTTTCACATTGGTACGCTCCAGTTGCGCATCGCTCATTTGCGAAGCCACAGTACGTTTCCAAATCAGGTCGTAAAGCCTTGCCTGGTCACGGTCTATGTTTACACCGTGCAGCGACATATCTGTAGGACGGATGGCTTCGTGCGCCTCCTGTGCCCCTTTACTCTTGGTATTGTAATTACGCGGACGGCTGAACTCCTTACCGTACGAACGGATGATTTCCGCTTCGGCAGCAGCCATAGCTTCGTTGCTCAGGTTAACGCTGTCGGTCCTCATATAGGTAATAAGACCCGCTTCGTACAGCCTTTGCGCCAGCATCATGGTAACACCTACTGGGAAGTACAGCTTACGTGCCGCTTCCTGTTGTAGTGTAGACGTGGTAAATGGTGCGGCCGGAGATTTTTTGGCCGGTTTGGTTTCAAGGTCGGCAACTTTATACGCCGAACCGATATTTTTATTCAGGAAATCCTGTGCTTCCTGTTTTGTAGCAAAGTTTTTTGGCAGTTTTGCCTTGAAGGTTTTCCCTGCTTCATTGGTAAATTCGGCAGTGATACTAAAAGAAGCTTCGGCTTTAAAGTTTTGTATTTCACGTTCACGCTCTACGATAAGACGTACCGAAACCGACTGTACCCTACCGGCAGAAAGGCCGCTTTTTACTTTTTTCCAAAGCACGGGAGACAGTTCGTAACCCACAAGCCTGTCCAATACACGGCGTGCCTGCTGCGCATTTACCAGGTTGTAGTTAATGCCGCGTGGGTTTTCTATGGCTTTTTGTATGGCAGTTTTGGTAATCTCATGGAAAACGATACGCTTTGTTTTCTTCTGGTCCAGTTTTAGTTCTTCCGCCAGGTGCCATGCTATCGCCTCACCCTCGCGGTCCTCATCGGAAGCCAGCCATACGGTTTCTGCCGATTTAGAAAGATCCTTGAGTTTCTTTACCAATGCCTTTTTATCGGGCGAAACTTCGTACTTTGGTTTAAAGCCTTTTTCCACATCCACACCCATTTCCTTACTCGGAAGGTCGGCTATATGTCCGTAGCTGCTTTCTACCTGATAGTCTTTCCCTAAAAATTTTTCAATGGTCTTTGCCTTTGCAGGTGACTCAACGATCACTAAATTCTTTGCCATACAAACTCTTCTTTGGGGGCAAAAGTATATGTTTTTTTTAAATATAGTGTTTTAGTGTTTTTAAAATATGCCATTTTAAGGCACGTTTAAGCCCCCATACATATTATATATGTATATATAGTCGAAAAAATTTTCTGCGCTACGGCTGTCAACTTGGCAGTATATTGAATTTTATCTATATCTTTGCCCCTTCTAAAAGCAAGATGCAGTAGTGTATTTATGGAAAAGATAATTGAAGAGAACAAGCAGGGCAACAGCCTGGTGCTGGAACAAAAGGAAGGGAACACCAAAAAACTGTTTATAGAAAGCTACGGCTGCCAGATGAATTTCTCGGACAGCGAAATCGTGGCGTCTATCCTGGCCAATGAAGGTTATAACACTACCCAGAATTTAGAGGAAGCCGACCTGGTACTGGTAAACACCTGCTCTATACGCGATAAGGCAGAACAAACCGTGCGCAAAAGGCTGGAAAAATATAACGCCGTAAAAAAAATAAACCCGGGCATGAAGGTGGGCGTACTGGGCTGTATGGCCGAGCGCCTTAAAAGCCAGTTCCTGGAAGAAGAGCAGATTGTAGACATGGTGGTAGGCCCTGATGCCTACAAAGACCTGCCGAACCTGCTTAAGGAAGTGGAAGAAGGCCGCGATGCTGTAAACGTTATCCTGAGCAAAGAAGAAACCTACGGAGACATATCTCCCGTAAGGCTTAACAGCAACGGCGTTACCGCATTTGTATCGATAACCCGTGGGTGCGATAATATGTGTACCTTCTGTGTGGTGCCGTTCACCCGTGGCCGTGAGCGCAGCCGCGAGCCGCAAAGCATTATGGAAGAAATCCAGCAGCTTTGGGACAAAGGCTTTAAGGAAGTAACACTGCTTGGCCAAAACGTAGACAGCTACCTGTGGTACGGCGGTGGACTTAAAAAAGACTTTGAAAAAGCCAGCGATATGCAAAAAGCTACTGCGGTAGATTTTGCACAACTGCTGGATATGATAGCCATCGCGTTCCCGAAAATGCGTTTCCGCTTCAGTACTTCTAACCCACAGGATATGCACCTGGAGGTAATAGAGGTTATGGCGAAACACCATAATATATGCAAATACATACACCTGCCGGTACAAAGCGGCAGCACCCGCATACTTAAGGAAATGAACCGCCAGCACACCCGCGAGGAATACATGGCACTGGTAGACAACATTTACCGCATTATCCCGGATATTTCGCTTTCGCAGGACATGATAGCAGGTTTCCCTACCGAAACTGAGGAAGACCACGCCGATACCCTGAGCCTAATGGAGCACTGCCAGTACGACTTCGGGTTTATGTTTGCCTACAGCGAACGCCCGGGTACGCTTGCCGCCCGTAAAATGGCCGATGATGTTCCGGACGATGTAAAAAACCGCCGCCTTACCGAAATCATAAACCTGCAACAAAAAATGGCACTGGAGCGTACCCAGCGTTTTGTAGGCCAGGTGGTTGAAGTACTGGTAGAAAAAACATCCAAACGCAGCGATGCCCACTGGAGTGGCCGTACATCTCAAAACACCACAACGGTTTTCCCTAAGGGTAATTACAAGCCGGGTGACTTTGTAAATGTACTAACCTACGAATGCACCACATCTACCTTGATAGGTGACGCTGTGGGGTATAGCGAAATGCAATAAATTCTTAGTTTAAGGTTTCAGGTTTAAAGTTTCAGGTTGACGGAGTCTGAAAACAGGTTCGATTTTCACGTCACACAACTTGAAACATGGAACTTTAAACTTGAAACCAACAACAAAAAGTATCGCTTAAGTAAGATTTAGGGATTGAGTAAAAACTTGAAACCTTAAACTTGAAACAAACAAATGTATGGAAAGCGTACAAGCCATAAAACAACGATTTGAAATAATAGGGAACGACCCCAAACTGAACCGCGCAGTAGAGAAGGCCATACAGGTGGCCCCTACCGATATTTCGGTGCTGGTTACCGGAGAAAGCGGTGTGGGTAAGGAAAGCATCCCGAAAATTATACATGCCCTCTCCCACCGCAAACACGGCAAATACATAGCTGTAAACTGCGGCGCGATACCCGAGGGAACTATAGACAGCGAACTCTTTGGCCACGAAAAAGGCGCCTTTACCGGGGCAACCTCTACCCGCGAAGGGTATTTTGAGGTAGCCGACGGTGGTACCATTTTCCTGGACGAGGTGGGCGAACTGCCGCTTACCACCCAGGTACGCTTACTGCGTGTACTGGAAAATGGCGAGTTTATAAAAGTTGGGTCGAGCCAGGTACAGAAAACCAATGTACGCATTGTGGCAGCGACCAACGTAAACATGTTTGATGCCATACAAAAAGGCAAGTTCCGCGAGGATTTGTATTACAGGCTCAGCACAGTAGAGATTATGCTCCCTCCCCTGCGCGACCGTAAGGACGACATCCACCTGCTGTTCCGCAAGTTCGCATCAGATTTTGCACACAAGTACAAAATGCCGCCTATAAGGCTGGAAGACGATGCCGTAGCTTCATTAATGAAATACCGCTGGAGCGGAAATATCCGCCAGCTGCGCAATGTTGCAGAGCAAATTTCCGTTTTAGAAACGAACCGTAATATAAACGGCAGCGCATTGGCATCGTATTTACCCGATGGCGTGGTGAGCAACCTGCCTGCGGTTATCCCGGATAAAAAACAGGAAAGCGACTTTACAAACGAGCGCGAAATACTGTACAAGATCCTATTTGACATGCGTGCAGATATTAACGACCTGAAAAAGCTGACCATGGAGCTGATGCAAAACGGCAACAGCAGCAAGGTGCAGGAAAACAACAAGGGCCTTATACAGCGCATTTACGGTCAGGACGGGAACAGCCGCGAGTACGAAGAGGCCGACAACGACTACTACAGGCCACAACCTGTGCAACGTGTGGAAAGCCTGCCGGAGCACCACGATGACGACGATGATGATTATGACGGCAATTACCTGTATGCCGATACCGTGGAAGAAGAGGAAACGCTTCGCCTGGACGAAAAAGAAATAGAACTGATTAAAAAAGCCCTGGAACGAAACAAAGGCAAACGTAAGGCCGCCGCCGATGAGCTTGGCATTTCGGAAAGGACGCTATATAGAAAAATAAAACAATATGACTTATAAGTCTTTTTTACGCGTGTTACGCATACTGCCGGCTGTGCTGGTACTGTTTACCCTAAGTGGGTGCGGGATTTACTCGCTTTCGGGTTCTAACATAGACCCTAAGGTAAAAACTTTCCAGGTGAATTACTTCCAGAATACGGCAGAGGTGGTGGAACCGGGTATAGAGCGTACCTTTACCCAAAGGCTGCAAAACCTGATACAGAACCAGACCAACCTGAGCCTTACCAACAGTAACGGCGACCTGCTGTATGAAGGCGAAATTACCGAATACCGCGTAACGCCTATGACGGCTACTGCCAACCAGACGGCTGCGCAAAACAGGCTTACCATCAGTGTCATGGTGCGCTTTACGAACAAATACAAGGAAGACGACAACTTTGAAAAGCGCTTTAGTTTTTATTACGACTATCCCGCTAACAGCATGCTTACCGGTTCTACACTAAGCTCGGCACTCGAAGAAATCTTTGAACGTATAACCCAGGATATCTTTAACGAGTCGCTGGCGAAATGGTAATTAGCTGTTGGTTGTCGGTTGTTGGTTGTCAGTCTTACTCAGACTACGTGAAGCTTCCAACAACCGACAACCGACAACCATCAACTAAAATTGAATACAAAAGACTATACATACCTGCTTAATAAGCCTTATTCGTTAACCGACAGGCAGGCTGCGGAACTGGAAAGTATCCTCATGGAATTCCCGTACCTGCAAAGCGCGCGCGCGGTGTACCTGAAAGGACTATACAATAAAGACAGTTTCCGGTATAACGGCGAACTAAAAAAAACGGCAGCGTATACCACAGACCGTACGGTTTTGTTTGAGTTTATAACTTCAGAGGAGTTCAGGAGTATCGATTACAACCAGCTTGAAGCAAAAGAAAAGGCTGTGGCAGCAATAGAAGTCGCTGAAGAAATTACTGTTGCCCCTGCCTCTGTTTCCGCAGAAGAACCCCAATTAAAAGCCGACCCTACCCCGCTAAGCAGTATCGAGAAGCTGGAACGCTCCATAAAAATGCTAATTAAGGAACCGGAACCCGAAGCAGTTGCCCCGGCAGTTGTGGAAGAAACCGCCCAAGCCGAAGAGACTCTTATAACTTTAGAAATCACCGAACCGGAACCTACTCCTGCCCCATCAGCAGAAACCGAACAGGAAACCACTATAAAGCCCGAGCCTATCGGCAGCCCGCTGAAATTTGGCCAAAGCGAAAAACATTCTTTTGCCGAATGGCTGCAACTTTCGAAGCTTAAACCTATAGACCGCAGCATACCTGCACCGGAAACAGAGGCCGCCCCTACTGAGGAAAAAACCCCTGAAGTGCCAACAGCACTTGATAAAAAACTGGAGCTTATAGACCGATTTATAGAGGCCAGCCCTAAGATAACACCGGTTAAAGCGGATACATCGGCATGGGAAAACCTCAGCAAAAAAACCGGCGATACACCGGGGCTGATGACCGAAACACTGGCGCGTGTATACCTGGAACAAAAAAAATATGCAAAAGCCATACAGGCTTATGAAATTTTAATTTTGAAATATCCGGAAAAAAGTGTTTTCTTTGCAGACCGTATTTTAGAAATAAAAGATTTACAACAAAATAACAATTAATAAGAACAATGATTAGTTTCAGTATTTTCCTGGTATTTATAACCATTGTGAGCTTCCTGCTTATCGTGGTAGTTATGGTACAAAACCCTAAAGGCGGAGGCCTTTCTTCATCAATAGGCGGCCCTCAGATAATGGGTGGTGTACAAAAAACAACAGATTTCCTAGACAAAAGTACCTGGACACTTGCTGTAATACTGGTATTGCTTATCATATTCTCTAGCCTTAGCCTTGGTGCAGGTGGTTCATCTGAACCGCTGATTGACGAAAGCGCTGTACCGGCTACACAGGCTCCTGCAAACGGTGCTGCTGCTCCTGCCACAGGAACACCGGCTGCCCCGGCCGCACAACCACAGAAATAAGAATATCTGTAATATATTTTCAAAAAAATGCCAGCCTGTCAAAGCTGGCATTTTTTTTACATGTAAATTTGGCAGTAATTTAAAATGGCACAATTTCTGAAAAACTGTTAGCAACAAAATAATTTTAACAAACAAAAAAATAACAATACATATGGCTTTAAACATTAAACCGCTTTCAAACCGTGTTCTGGTAGAACCGGTAGCCGCCGAAACACAAACAGCTTCAGGCCTTTTTATTCCTGACACTGCTAAAGAAAAACCATCTAAAGGTGTTGTTGTTGCCGTAGGTAACGGTACAAAAGACTATGAAATGACCGTAAAAGTGGGCGATACCGTGCTTTATGGCAAATATGCCGGCACAGAACTGAAGTTTGAAGGTAAGGATTACCTTATTATGAAAGAAGAAGAAATCTTCGCTATCATCTAAGGAGTTTAATTGTTTGACAAAAACCATAAAAGAGAAACAAAATGGCTAAAGAAATAAAATTTGACATTGAAGCACGCGACGGCTTAAAACGTGGTGTAGATGCACTTGCAAACGCAGTAAAAGTAACCCTTGGCCCTAAAGGCCGTAACGTTATCATCAGCAAATCATTTGGCGGCCCTACCGTAACTAAAGACGGTGTGTCTGTTGCCAAAGAAATAGAGCTGAAAGACACCCTTGAAAACATGGGTGCACAGATGGTAAAAGAGGTTGCCAGCAAAACAAACGACCTTGCAGGTGACGGTACTACTACTGCAACCGTACTTGCACAGGCTATTGTAAAAGAAGGCCTTAAAAACGTTGCCGCAGGTGCTAACCCTATGGATCTGAAACGTGGTATAGACAAAGCTGTTGTAGCTATTGTAGGCGAACTTGCCAAGCAAAGCGCTGAAGTAGGCAGCACGTCTGAAAAAATTAAGCAGGTGGCTTCAATTTCTGCCAATAACGACGAAAGCGTGGGCGAACTTATCGCTACAGCTTTTGAAAAAGTGGGCAAAGAAGGTGTAATTACCGTAGAAGAAGCAAAAGGTACCGATACTTACGTAGACGTGGTAGAAGGTATGCAGTTTGACCGCGGTTACCTTTCAGCTTACTTTGTAACCAATTCTGAGAAAATGGAGGCTGAACTAGACAGGCCTTACATCCTTCTATACGACAAAAAAGTATCCTCTATGAAAGACCTGCTTCCGGTACTTGAGCCGGTTGCACAAAGTGGCAAACCGCTACTTATCATAGCTGAAGACGTAGATGGTGAAGCCCTTGCCACCCTTGTGGTAAACAAACTTCGCGGCGCACTTAAAATCGCTGCTGTTAAAGCCCCGGGCTTTGGCGACCGCAGGAAAGCGCTTCTTGAAGACATCGCCATCCTTACAGGTGGTACCGTAATTGCTGAAGAGCAAGGCTATACCCTTGAAAACGCTACCCTTTCTATGCTGGGTACTGCAGAAAAAGTGGTTATAGACAAAGACAACACCACAATTGTAAACGGTGCAGGTACAGAAGACCTTATCAAAAACCGTGTAAACCAGATAAAAGCCCAGATAGAGTCTACTACAAGCGACTACGACAGGGAGAAACTTCAGGAGCGCCTTGCTAAACTTGCAGGCGGTGTAGCCGTACTTTACGTAGGTGCTGCAAGTGAAGTGGAAATGAAAGAGAAAAAAGACCGTGTAGATGATGCACTTCACGCTACACGTGCCGCTGTAGAAGAAGGTATTGTAGCCGGTGGTGGCGTTGCCCTGCTACGTGCCAAGAAAGCGCTTGCCGACGTTAAGGCCGAAAATGCTGATGAGGCTACAGGTATCCAGATCGTATCTCGTGCTGTGGAAGCCCCGCTACGTACTATCGTAGAAAACGCAGGACTTGAAGGCAGCGTGGTGGTTTCTAAAGTAGCAGAAGGCGAAGGTGATTTCGGTTACAACGCCAAGACTGACGAGTATGTAGACATGCTTGCTGCAGGTATCATCGACCCTAAGAAAGTAACCCGTGTGGCCCTTGAAAACGCTGCATCGGTTGCCGGTATGATACTTACTACAGAGTGTGCACTGATTGAAGTAAAAGAAGAAGGAGCCGGAGGCGGTATGCCAATGGGCGGCGGTATGCCGGGCATGATGTAATCATCTGCATTTTTTCAAAATCATACAAGGGACGCTTCAGGGCGTCCCTTTTTTTGTATGCATACATGCTAAAGTGCGGTAAACGCCGTTTAACACTTGAGCTATATACAATATAAAGATTTATATTTGCATTGAAATCAAACCAATTTCTTAAAACCAATTTACACATTACCACATGAAAACAAGCTTAGGGCACAAACTTGCCGTAGTGTTATTGTTATTATTTTCCGCTTGCTTTGCCCAGGACAAGGAAGCTGCCGGCAAGGCACTTACCGATTATTTTTTCCTGGAGCGTGAAAACATACACCTGCAAACCAACAAAAGCGTATACATAAGCTATGAAGACGTATGGTTTAAAGGATATGTTTTCCACCGAAGGAAGAATGTACCGTTTTTCACCACTGTAAACATCTTCGCATCATTGATGGACGAAACCGGAAAAGTACTGGAAACACAGTTGGTTTACGGCAACATAGGCGGTTTTCAGGGGAGTTTTAAGTTGGGCAGCAGCCTTAAATCAGGGCGTTATTACATACAGTGCTATACCAACTGGATGAATAATTTTGCAGAAGACGAATCGGCTGTTGCAGAATTTACGGTAATCAATCAAAGTACCGGGGCTGGCACTGCGCTTGCAGGCCCAGACCCTTCTAAATTGAATGTTGACATTGCCCCGGAAGGCGGTAATTTTGTAGCGGGTGTTACCAATATCCTCAGTATACATGTATCGGACTGCAACCATGAACCAACCGAAGTTACCACCGCCGATATTACCGACAGCGCAGGCAACGTGCTGAAAAAAGTACAGATAAGCAAGCTTGGTTACGGTCGTTTTGACATTGCCCCTAAGGCCGGCGAAACCTACAAAGCTATTGTAACGCATAACGACAAAACCTTTGAAGTACCATTACCTGTAGCAGGTTCTGGCATTACACTTGAGGTTAATAACTACCTTTCGCCCGACAAAACTACGGTTACCATACGTACCGATAACCCCGCCAAATACAAATCGCTTTTATTGCTGGTACATAAAGACGACCATGTGAATATGTATGAAGTGCAAGCAAAAGCGGAAATAAAACTGGCTATATCCAATGCCGACCTTGCTGAAGGACTGAATACCATACGCCTGCTAGACGCCGACCTGAATGAGCTGGCCCAACGCGCAATTTTCAAATTCCCGACAGCGGCAACAGCAGTTACCGTAAATCGGGATGGCGAAAATGTGGAATATGTAGAACTTACCGGTAAGCTAAACCACCCGGCCATGTTTAACCTGAGCATGACGGTACTGCCCGAAAATACCCTAGCACTGGAACAGGATAACGATATTTATTCTTCCCTATGGATATTACCTTACATTCAAACCGATAAAAATGCCCGTGGTAAATACTACTTTAACACCATAAGCCGTGCAAAAGCCTATGAGCTGGATATGTACCTTATGGGTAAAGCCAGCAAATACAAGTGGAATGACATACTAAAAAACCCGCCTAAGAGCAACTATAGCTTTGACATGGGGGTTACGCTTAAAGGCACATTACCGGAAAAACTTGCAGGGAAAACCGGCAAGAAAGACCGCGTGCAATTGTATTCGCTTACTGCCGGGCTTAATGAGTATACTAATGTAGATGATAACGGCAATTTTGAGTTTGACAAGCTGGTGATACGCGATTCTACCCATGTTAGTTTCAGCCTGATACCCGAAGGTGGCAAAGCTAAAGTGTTTGATGTTAAGCCTAAGATAACCGATGGTCTCAAGGATTTCAACAAAAAGTACAAACCTGCACAACGCTGCTATATAGCTACTGCTAATACTGCTGCACCCGAAATACCGGGATTTGTACCTGATGCCATAGAGCTGGAAGAAACAGTAATCAATGCCAAGCGCCTTAAATACGAGAGGAGCTTTGGTAACGGTAACCTTAACGGCGTAAAAATCGGGGATAAAGAAGGTAATGCCTACCGTAATGTAATGCAGTACATCATATCTCGCGGATCATTTAATGTAGACCCGGGAGGTATAGGCCGTGACGCACACATCTACTCGCGCCAACGAAACAGTATGAATGCTGCACAAAGCGAACCTATTATCTATATAAACAACTCACAGCTGCTGGACCACAACCAGCTTACCATTATAACTATGGACGAGGTAGATGAAATTTATATTAGCTCTACTGCACTGGTGCCTTCTGTGCGCAACTTCAGCGGGATAATAAAAATATACCTGAAACCCGCCATGGCTTATAAAACAAAAGACAGGAATGCCACACCCGATATTATTGTAACCAATGGATTTGAAAAATACCCTGTATTTAAAAACAAGAAGTACAACTATAGTTCGGCAGGGTTTGAAAACTTTGGGGTAATAGACTGGCAGGCCGAGATAATGACCGATGAAAACGGCAGCTTTAAGTTTAAAATACCAAACATCAACCTTAAAAAGGTTAAGGTTTTGATAGAAGGCTTTAGTGCCGACGGTAAATTAATTTCTGAAATAAAGACATTAGAATTTAAACCATAAAAAAAACGGGAGCAATAATTTGCTCCCGTTTTTTTATTACCTCCCAAAGTATTCATAATGGTCGGTAGCGTATTGTTCCATGCGTTTTAGCAGGGCTATATTGTCTTTTTCAAGCTTGGTAAGCTCTTTATCCACATTAGCTGATACCGGCACATACCATTCTGTAACCTCAAAGAAATAGCGCAGTGATGTCCGCTTAAACGAATACCCATGGCGCGCAAAAATGGTGTTACGGATAATTTCAAGGTCTAACTTGCTAAGGTTTTTTAGTTCCTCCTCACTAAGTTTTTGTGTAGAGCCATTCAGCTTAAATACCTCATCAGATGCCTCCCTGAAAAGCTCCAGCACTTCTTTTTCCTCTTTTATTTCTTCACCTTCCTTGTAGGTATATACAGTATCTTTAGTAATGGATGTCCCCCAGTCTATCAGTTCACTGTCAGGGTTCAGCATCTGGTCAGGATTATATTTAAACTCACGCTGCACCAGTTCAAGTTTTTTTACCTTTACCTTTCCCGGAGTAGGTATGTAAGCTTTCCATGTACCAAATATAGTATCGTTTACCATCGTAAGTTCAAAGGTACCAGCTCCTTCCATAGTGCCGGGTTCCCTAAGGGTAAACCGTTTATAACCATGCTTATCCTGCCTCATTTCTCCCTTAACAGGGCGTGCTTCACCATTTATGATACTTACCCCGTATACCGTTTTATCAATAATACGGTTTATCTTCAGGCTAAGTTTGGCACTTTCCTCCCGTGTCAGGGTAGTATCATAATCCGATTCGTTATAATCGTCATTACGCATACCCGTCCAATAGCCATACAGCCGTTTGTGGGGTTCGTTGTTAATTTCATGATAGGCTATGGCCTGTGGCTTGCCCGTGGTTTCTTTTTCGTCCTTGCAAGAAACTAACGCAAGGGCCGCTATAATACAAAGTAGCGCTTTTTTCATTGTTAAGGGT
The DNA here is from genome assembly GCF_055231775.1 of Flavobacterium niveum. Lineage (NCBI taxonomy): Bacteria > Pseudomonadati > Bacteroidota > Flavobacteriia > Flavobacteriales > Flavobacteriaceae > Flavobacterium > Flavobacterium niveum. Next base: position 132,664 of record NZ_JBUYSX010000005.1, on the reverse strand, counting down.
TTTAGTTGGCACTCATTACGATATGCTATCGTAAGGCGAAGATATACATTTTAATAATATCGGGGGCAAAAAGAAAGGCCGCCTTACAGCAGCCCCTCTCCCATTTTAAAAAACCAATACAATTTACCTGCCGAAGGATTCATAATAATCATTGGCATATTTTTCCACACGTTGCAGCAGAGTAATATTTTGTTTTTCAAGCTTTGTAAGCTCGGCATCAACATTGTCTGAAATCGGTACGTACCAACTATACTGCTCAAAAAAATCACGTAACATTTCGCCCTTAAACATCAAACCATGCCTTGCGTATATGGTGTTCCTGATTATCTCAAGGTCAAACTTGCGCATGTTTTTCAGTTGCGACTCTGTAAGCTTTTGTGTTGATGCATTTACAGAATATATATTTTTTGAAGATGTGCGAAACTGCGTGCGCCTGTATACTTTTTTCTTTTCCTCTTTTTTATCTTCCTTTTTAGGATTATCCCAATCAATAAGTTTATAATTGTCTAAAGGCATCACAGCCGCATCATAAACAAATTTTGTCTTGAGTAAAACAAGAGGTATTTTACTTTCGCCCTGAAATTCAGAAAAACTTCCTTTAAGTGTATCACCGGAAACCTCAAAAGTATAAGAACCTTCGCCATCCCCATCACCCGGTTCTTTAAGGGTTACAAGCTTTTTGCCACCGTCTTCTTTATAGGTACCGTTTAAAGAGCGTTGTTTCCCTTCCACAACACTATTGCCTACAACCACCCCTTCGGTTATTCGGGTTATGTTAACAGTTATACGCTGGTCAGCTACATCCAGTATATCTGAGTCATAACTTAAAAAACCTGTCCATATACCATACATATCGGTATGCTCATCCTTTACCGATTCTTCAGGGGTTACATTGTCATTCACAGCCAGTAGGCCGTCCATGCCTTCATTTTCGGTTGCCGGGGTATCGGCGTGCCTTTGGCAGCTAAGCAACATCAGTAGCCCGGCTGCAAGTGTTAACATTTTTCTCATGGTTGTTGTTTTAAACGTTGGTATTTATAGTAAATAATCAATTCGGCAATGATAAGGTTTGGCACCCAGCCCGCCCAGGCTATGATTTTATAGGTTTCCATAGGCGGCAGTTGAAACAGCACCACAATAACCACCTTCCACATACGCAGGGTTACCGCACTAAGGCACAGTGCATAGCTGCGTATCATCCAGCGGCGGTGGGCGGCAAAATCACGTGCGGTAATACGGCGCATGGCCAACCATGTAGTAACCCACCACAGTACACTGAGCAGCACAAACGATATTTTACTTGGTAAACCGCCATTAGCATACACACCCATGTACAATCCGCTGGGTGCGGCTATGGCCAAAAGCAATACCACATACCCGTAACCCGACCAGCGGTGTAGCTTTTTCCCTGCCCTGCTGCGGAACGTAAAGAACTGTACAAACCCCAGCAGCAGTACAAATATGCTGGTGTATACATGGCTGTAAAAGACATAGCGGTATTCGGGCAGGGTGGTTACCTCGGTTTGCTTTATCATTAAAAAAGCCACATTGGTGTTGTACGGTATATAATCAAGCGTGAGGCGTACCATGAGCCAGAAGAAATACGCAAAGGCCGCCACCGGCAGCAGTACCGTGTACGAATAGTTTCCGTTTATGGTGCGTAAGGTTTTCAGTGCCATGGGGTTGGTATTAGCTTAAACATAAAACGCTGAATGCTATGAGATTATTTTAAAGATACAAAAATAATACGGCCACCCTAAAAAAGAAAATCCCCACATGGAGATGCGGGGATTTTCGTAACCAACCAATTAAAAAACACCTTGATACTACGAGAGTATCATATTGTTAGTTGCATTATGGCATGCAACGCTTAAAGAGTAATTTTTTCTGTCAATACTATATCTTTTTAAAATAATTCCCTCCCCCTGGCGAGGAAGGGAATTGTCAACCAACTAATTAAAAAACACCTGATATTGTGCAGTTTCGGCACATATAATCTTTAACAACTATCAACCTATTACCCCGCTGCTACTTGAAAAAAAAGGACTGTGGTGTTTACGATGCAGTCAGCGGGAATTATAGGTGACGTGTGTTTGGTATATATAAATCTTTATAGAAATGAACGTGTTTGTTGTTCCCCGTAAAGGGTAAAAAAAGGAATACCGGGTAGCAAACAGGCGTGCCCACTGCCGGTATTCCGGGCAATTAACAACTTATTTTGAAATGCATCCTCTAACTCACAGGACACATTAGTAATAACGAAATTTAAAAATAGAAAGATTAAAACCGACGTACAGATGAAGTATGAAACTGTGCGGGTTTTATGTAAGCAGCGCGTGGGACCAACACACACCGCAAAAGGTTTAGAGGTGGTATTTCCAGTTACAGTACAGGTCGTATAACGGGATGTGGTAATTGTCTGTATAAAGTGCAAGGCTGTTACCGGTTAGCAAGGCTGTGCTTAGCTGCGTTGTAACGTTTGGTGTTGTGTAATTGTAAAACAGTACAAGGTCGGTATCGTCGCCGTCTGCATCGGGCAGCTGGTTCAGTACCTCAGGGACGGCCTGTTTTACGTTGGCAGCAAACCATGTTTTGGCAGATGCTTTTTTATCGGCAGTTGCCATAACCGGAAGCCTGTAGGCAAACCCTTTGGCTACACTTGCAAAAAGGAAAAACAACACCATGCACAGGGTGGTTGTCCCTTTGCCTTTTGTTGTTATGTTCTTTAGTGCTTTCATGTTGCCTTATTTGTCTGATACAAATTTATGGCATTTTATAATTACCTATCCTTAGGGTTTCCTTAAAAAAATACCCCTCTCGGTAAGAAAGGGGTACTGTATCAATATTTATTAACCTCGCTTATACTGGCAGCAGCTGTGCAGGTTATTATAAGCCTCTTCGGTAGCCTTTACCTTATCGGTATCATGGCCGCTTTTGGCTACAGCAGTACGCACATCGTCTGCGCTGCACTTGGTTTCATCTATAATAATGTGCAGGGTTTGGTCGTCCTCGTGCCACTCAGCCGATTTTACCCCCTTAACGGTGTAGGCCGCTTTTTCTATACGGCGCTTGCACTGGTCGCAGTTGCCTTTAACCTCCACATCGTACTTGGCGGCTTTTTTCTTTTCCTGCGCCTGCATGGTAAAGCCCGCAAGCATGATAAGCAATACAAAAATGATTTTTTTCATGGTACTGTATATTTATAAAATTGTTTTTAATCTACTATATTTTTTAACCACCCCGGCTTTCAGCTCCTTACCGTCAGTCATTGCGAGCGGAGAAACGGAGCGTGGCAATCTTTTAGATTACTTCGTCGTGCCTCCTCGTAATGACAGACGATTGAGTGAGCATTCCCCTCCTTTGGAGGGGTGCCCGTAGGGCGGGGTGGTTTTTGATTATTTCACTTTAAATCGTAACCCGGCATAATACATTTGCCCGAACACAGGGCCATAGACCAGCGTAGTATCAAAATACTGGCCAAAAGGGTCGTTAGCACCTACTATGGCATTGCTTTGCCTGTAGTTGCCTATGTTCTCGCCGCCTACATACACTTCAAACACGCTGCTGAAACTGTGTGTTACCTGTGCGTTCATGGTAGCGAATGCCGGTGAGTAATCGCCCCTTTGGTACTCGGTAGGGTTGCTGCCCGTATAAGGTAAACGCTGTTTATCAAGCCAATTGTATGTAAAGTCGAATTTCCATTGCTTGCCGCCTTCGTGTACGTGGGTTTCATAAGACACGTTTGTGAAGAAACGGTTTTTGGCCTGTAGCGTTTTTTCAAACCTGCCGGTGTTGTAATCCGTTTGTATGTCGTAATACTTATACGAAGTGCGTACCTTAAAGTGCATGGTAATCTCATAATTCAGGTCTACCTGAAGGCTGTTTGCAAAGCTTTTACCGTCAAGGTTGTAGAACGAAACCTCCTGCGGGCTGGCAAAGGCATCTACCACCACCTGGTTTTGGAAATCGGTGCGGTAAAAATCTACGGCAAGTTCCAGGTTGCGGTTAAACACTGTGAAGTTCTGTACAAAGCTTACACCGTAGTTCCATGCAATTTCCGGGTCAAGGCCATACAGCTTGCCACCTTCATTGGCAATATAAAACCTACGCGACGACCCGAAGTACTGTTGGTTTTCGGCAAAGATATTCGCAGCGCGTTTGCCCCTCCCGGCAGAAGCCCTTAGGGTTGCCTTTTCCCATGGGTTATACTTAAGGTGTAGCCTTGGTGCACCAAAAGCACCCAGGCGGTTGCTGTAATCAAAACGTCCGCCCAGCACCAGGCTGAAGTTATCGGCATTATCATATGTGTATTCAAAGAACGCCCCTGCCGAATTATCGGTACGGTCATAATCGCGGCCATTATCGCTAAAGTAAAGATAGGCAAACTCATTATACCTGTCATACGTAGCGCTAAGCCCGGTAGAGAACTTGTTCATGGTGTTGTCTACAATAGAGCTGAAGATAAGGTTGGCATAGCCACTTTTCTGGGCAATATCGTACTGGTTAAACCCGAAGTACGATTCCTGGTTGTGGTAGTTAAACGCCGTTTGCAGGCCAATGCTTTGGTAGGGCATATCGGGCCATACATAGCCCAGCTTAGCTGATGCATCTACTTTATCGGTATTGATTTCGCTACCCCAGTGGTTGGTGGTGAACTTATCCGTGTCGGGATCAAAGTCTACTTCACCTGCCTGTTTTTCATCGCGCATGTAGCGCAGGTTGATAAAACTTACCCAGCCTTTTTCCACATCGTGGTATTCCCAGCGGTTCATCAGGTTTATCTGCTTGGCCAGCGGGTTATCCAGGAAACCGTCGTTGTTCATGTCGTACTTGCCTACGCGGGTATTGCCGTGTACAAATAGCATGGTATTCCATTTGTCCGATACTTTTTGTTTAAAGTGGGCATTCAGCTCATAACGGCCACCCATGCCTGCATACGCATTAAGGAAAAAAGGGTCGCTGTTTTCAGGCTTAATAAGTTCGTAGTTTATTTGGCCCGAAATACTTTCAAAACCGTTTATTACCGGCCCGGCGCCTTTGGTTACCTGTATGCTTTCTACCCAGGTACCCGGTACAAAGGTAAGCCCGTAGGCCTGCCCGGCCCCGCGTACCGCAGGGATATTTTCTTCTGAGATGAGAAGGTACGGACTGGTAAGCCCCAGCATTTTTATCTGGCGGGTACCGGTAAGTGCATCGCTGAAGTTTACGTCTACCGATGGGTTGGTTTCAAAGCTTTCGGCTATGTTACAGCAGGCAGCTTTGGTAAGTTCCTTAGCACCCATGGTACTTGTATTTAATGCCGAAACCTGGTTTCGCCTCAGGCTGTTCAGGGTTTTATCTACGGTAACGCCCTGTAGCTGTTGGCCTCCGTCGGGTTTTAGCTGGTGCGATATGTGTTGTGGCGTATGTATGTGCAGTGTGTCGCTTTTGTAGCCAAGGTAGTTTATTACCAGCATCATGTTTTCTTTAGAAAACGGTATGGTAAAGTCGCCATTACCATCGGTAGATGTGGCTATAGTGGTGTTGAGCCAAAACACATTGGCTCCCGGTAGCGGCTGGCTCTTTTCGTCGAGTACCTTTCCGGTTACATTTTCCTGGGCATTAGCAGTATACAGCCCAAGAAACAATAATATCACGAGGATTTTATGCATAAAAATGAATTTCAATAGTTAATGATGTGTTTTTCCCAACAGAGGTTGGGAACCCGTCAAAAAAACTATGAAATTCAGGCGTATAAAACGTATTGGCAATACAGTTTGTAGAGTGGCGGTGCATTGGTTTCGGCATAAAATGCAGGTGCATCTTTCTGTACAGAAAGCGGCTGTTCATAAGTGAAAAGCGCTGCATTGTAAGCTTCGGAAACGTAAAAAGCACCCAAATCCAGCTGTAATGATTTTACAAGGGTTTTGTCGCTTTTGTCCTCCAGTTTTACCACGCCGTGCTTGCAGCAGCTTTTTTTGGCTGCACCCGCACAGCAGGTTTTCTTGTGGTGCTCTTTCGGCATGTCGCAGCGTACTGCCGACTTGTACGTAAGCTTTAATTCAGAAACCTGGCCGTGGCAAAAATGCACATTGAGCATCAGGCCCATATTGCTGAACAATACGAGTGCCGAAAGTATAATGCTTATGTACCTTTTTAGTTTCACTGCCGCAAAGTTATGGAAAGTAATGTTTTACTAACGAAAATATCCCGAAAAATATTATGCCTTTATGTGTTTCTGGTAATAGAACGCAGGTAAAAACAGCAACAGCAGCAACGGTTGCATAAGGAACCTGCGCAGGTAGAACACACCTTTTTGCGGTGGTGCATCCATACTGAGCACAGCATATAGCCCTAAGGCAAGCAATATAAACAACCCGGCATAAAGCACAGCCGTTACCTTTATTATGGCGATGTCCTTAAATGCCAGCCACAATATACCCAACGACAGCAGCGTATTCAGCGCGTACCTGAAAAAGTAGCCCAGCATCAGCCTGCCCATATCATAAGGCGGCAACGGGGCGTTTCGCGTATGTTTAAAAAACACCAGTAACGGATCGTAAAAGAGGCTTTGCTCAAAGAAGCGTACACACACCAGCAGCATCAGCAATATTGCTATACCTGCCCAGTGTAGGGGGCTAAGGGTTGGCTTTTTTTGCATTGGAATAAAATTTAGTTACCCAAACAAACCACAAGATAAACACCACACCGTATATAAACAGCGGAAAGGCTATATCATGCAAAAAACGCCAGTACTCACGATAATAAAACCCGGCAAAGGCCAGCAGGGTAATGCGTACTATATTCAGCACGTGTATGATGATTATGCCCGAAATGATAAAAACCGCTACCTGCTTAAAGCGTGTATAAAACGCCGCCACAAACGCCGCAAAAAGTATCATAACGCTTACGGCATTACAGCCTTCCACTATGCGCATTATCTGTTTATCATTTACAAAAAAGCGCCATGCGGGTACTTGCGTATGTGGCTCCAGATGCGATTCATGGCCAAACTGGCGTACCATCCATGAGGTTTGTCGCGAAACCACATCGGTAATACCGTCGGGCTCCAGGCCGGTATATTGAGATAAATAAAGCCAGTAGATGCCCGCCAGCACTATGTAGCAGCCTGCAAAACGCAACAGAAACATAAAGAAGGCTTTGTTGTCTGAAATGAATTTCATTGGGGACAATTTTTAACAAAAATATATAAATCGGCCGTGGCATACTAAGTACCTTTGCATAAAATTTAGAAAGCTTAACAAATGACATTTGAAGAACTTCAACCGAAAGTTACCGATATACTGGAACACGACAATATACTTCGCGAAGATAAACTACTGCAATTGTGCCATTTATTGCGCGATAATATAGACTATTATGACTGGGTGGGCTTTTACTTCCGTAATGGCGACAAGGAAGAACTTATCCTTGGCCCTTATGCCGGAGAGCCGACTGACCATACCGTGATTCCGTTCGGTAAGGGTATCTGCGGCCAGGTGGCCGTAAGCAACCAGAACTTTGTGGTGCCCGATGTTACCGCACAGGACAACTACATAGCCTGCAGCATTACTGTAAAAAGCGAAGTTGTGGTGCCGCTGTTTGTAAACGGTGCCAACATAGGCCAGATAGACATAGACAGCAACGTGCTTGATGCCTTTGACGAAGCAGACGAACGCTTTTTGGAGTTTGTGAATGCGCAGGTAGCCAAATTGTTTTAATTTGTTTCAGGTTTCAAGTTTAAGGTTTAAGGTTTTCACTCAGTCCTAAGAGCCGTAAGAGTAAGAACCTTAAACCTTAAACTTGAAACAACATTTTCTTGCTTGTCAGCAAAAAATGTTTACCTTTGCACCCAAAATCGGGAAAATCCCGGATACATAATAATCATTTTAATAATATTAGCATGTACTTAACTAAAGAAGTTAAAGCGGAAATTTTCGCTAAACATGGCCAGGTTGCTACTAACACCGGTAGCACAGAAGGGCAGATTGCTCTTTTCACATTCAGGATTAACCACCTTACAGGTCACCTTAAGAAGAACCGCCACGACTACAACACTGAGCGTTCTCTTGTGAAACTGGTAGGTAAAAGGAGGAGCCTTCTTGACTACCTGAAGAAGAAAGACATCAACAAATATCGTGAGATTCTGAAAGAACTTAACATCAGGAAATAATCGAATGAGAAGAGGTGCCCGCGCGCCTCTTTTTGTTTTATGGCATTTACAAAAAAAGTTTTGGTTTTTCATTGGGTACTAAACAACTACACAACAACACAACAAACAACACCCATTGTTTAATCAAAAAAATTAACAGATGATTCCAAACGTAATCAGGGAAACTATTGACCTGGGGGATGGACGTACCATCTCAATTGAAACGGGAAAACTGGCCAAACAGGCAGACGGATCTGTAGTAGTACGCATGGGCGATACCATGCTGCTGGGTACAGTGGTATGCGCAAGGACAGCAAACCCGGGGGTAGACTTTTTACCGCTTACGGTAGACTACCGCGAAAAATTTGCCGCTGCAGGCCGCTTCCCGGGAGGCTTCTTTAAACGTGAAGCCCGCCCAAGCGATGCAGAAGTACTAACCATGCGCCTTGTAGACAGGGTACTGCGTCCGCTTTTCCCGGATGACTACCACTGCGAAACACAGGTGATGATACAGCTGATGAGCCACGACGAAAACGTGATGCCCGATGCTCTTGCAGGCCTTGCCGCTTCGGCTGCCCTTGCAGTATCAGACGCGCCTTTCTACACACTGATTTCTGAAGTGCGTGTAGGCCGTGTAAATGGTGAGTTTATCATTAACCCAAGCAAGGCACAGCTTGCAGAAAGCGACATCGACATGATGATTGGTGCCAGCGCTGACTCTGTAGCCATGGTAGAGGGTGAAATGAAAGAGATATCTGAAGCCGAGATGGTGGAAGCTATTAAATTTGCCCACGAAGCCATTAAAGTGCAGATTGCCGTACAGGAAAAACTTAGGGCTGCTGTAGCCAAAGGTTTCCGTGAGTACGAGCCTGAAGCAAATGACGACGAGGTGAAGGCTAAAGTATACGAACTGAGCTACGACAAGTACTTTGCCATAGCACAGGAAAGTTCTGCCAAGAGCGAGCGTTCTGAGAAGTTCGGTATAGTGAAGGAAGAAGTAATTGCTGCCTTTACTGAAGAAGAGCGCCTTGAAAAAGGTGAGCTTATTACTAAGTACCTTTACAAAGCGCAGAAAGAGGCAGTACGTAACGTAATCCTTGACCTGGGCATACGCCTTGACGGCCGTAAGACAAACGAAATACGCCCTATATGGTGTGAGGTAGATTACCTGCCTTCTACACACGGTTCGGCAGTATTTACCCGTGGTGAAACACAGGCGCTTGCTACGGTAACCCTTGGTACATCTCGTGAGGCGAACATTATCGACCTTCCGTCTGAGCAGGGTGAAGACCGTTTTTACCTGCATTACAACTTCCCTCCGTTCTCTACAGGTGAGGCTAAACCACTAAGGGGAACATCAAGGCGTGAAGTAGGCCACGGTAACCTTGCACAACGTGCACTTAAAAACATGCTTTCTGAAGAGAACCCGTATACTGTACGTGTGGTATCTGAGGTGCTTGAATCTAACGGTTCGTCATCTATGGCTACCGTATGTGCCGGTACACTTGCCCTTCTTGATGCAGGTGTGAAGCTTAAAAAGCCGGTATCAGGTATCGCTATGGGCCTTATCTCAGACGATGCTACAGGCCGTTGGGCTGTACTGAGCGACATCCTTGGTGATGAAGACCACCTGGGTGATATGGACTTTAAAGTAACCGGAACGGCTGACGGTATTACCGCCTGCCAAATGGATATAAAAATTGAAGGCCTTCGCTATGATATTATGGAGAAAGCCCTTGAACAGGCTAAAGAAGGACGCCTTCACATCCTTGGCAAGCTTACAGAAATTATAGCTGAGCCTCGCGAAACCGTGAAACGCCACGCTCCGAAAATCATCAAGACTACGATTCCTGGCGATTACATCGGTGCGCTTATTGGCCCTGGTGGAAAAGTTATCCAGGAACTACAAAAAGCTACCGGTACTACTATCGTTATTAACGAGGTAGAAGGTGTAGGCGAAGTAGAAATCCTTGGTGTAAGCCCTGAAGGTATGCAGGCTGTCCTTGATAAGATCGACTCTATCGTATTTAAGCCGGTTGTAGGTGAAACATACGAAGTGAAAGTTATCAAGGTACTTGAATTTGGCGCAGTGGTAGAATATACCCAGGCTGCCGGAAACGAGGTACTGCTGCACGTAAGCGAGCTTGACTGGGCACGTACTGAAAACGTAACCGACGTAGTGAACATGGGCGATGTGTTTAATGTAAAATACATCGGTATAGACCCTAAGACCAAGAAGGAAAAAGTATCGCGCAAAGCGTTGCTACCTAAACCTGAAGGGTACCAGGAGCGCCCACCACGCGAAGACCGTGGACCAAGGGATAACCGCGGCAGGGACGACCGTGGCGGACGCGATAACCGTGGGCCAAGGGACAACCGTGGCGGCAGGGACGACCGTAACTCACGTGACCGCGGCCCAAGGGAGGAACGCAGGAACGATGCCCCACGTGAAAACAAGGGTGACGCACCACAAGAATCTTAATCATACTGAAATAGGTTAATTCTGATAAGAAACCTGCTACTGTAAAAGTGGCAGGTTTTTTTATGCCCGTACCGTTGCTTTTTTTGTACTTTAGTAGGGCTATAACATAAACCAAATCAAGCCTTATGAAAAATATCTGCTTTTTCATTTCATTCCTGTGCACGCTGGCCATACAGGCAAAACCCGTAATCATTACCGGAAAAATAAACGGGAAGTTGCCCGATGTTATCCGCTTTACAGCACCGGTAAACAGTAAAACCGGATTTGAGGCCTATTATACCACCACTGCCGATGCGCAGGGTAATTTTGTTATAAAAACAGAAATAGAATATGTTGCGTTTATAGATATTTACCACGACTTTAAATTTGCAGGCTGCATTGTGGCGCAACCGGGTAATGTTTACAGCATCATCATTAACGAAGAAAAAGGCAAGGTTACCTCTGAGATTTCTTCTAAAGATGCTGAGGTACAAAAGCTGTACAATACCGTATTGGGTACCCAACGCCTTGGGGCTGCGGTAGACCTTTCGCAGAAAACAATCAACATAGCTAACGCAGGTGAACTGAAACAAACCTATACCGCAATGCTGCAAAAGGACACCGATGCTTTTACAGCGCTGTACACTTCAAAAAAGATAAATAAGGACGTTTACGAAGCGCTAAAACACGAACGTAAGTTTTTCTATGCGGTGTCTATGGCCTACAACATCCTCACACAAGGAATGAAAGCCGGGCAGGCCGATGCAACATTGGCTCCCGAATTGATTGCACTTGAAAAAGAAACACTGCTGTACAACACCACACCACTTACCGAAATTCAGCGCGATCCTTTAGGGTATTACTACATACAGGTGGCACTTACGTTCAGGTCGTATGAAGGCAGTAATTTCAAACCTTCTCAAACTACTGAAAAATCTTGGTTTGATACCTCGCGCGATTGGCTGGATGCCGGCAGGCACGAATATTTTATGGCAGCCAGCATTGCCAATGACCTTGCCGAAGGCAGGAAAGAAGAAAGCCTGCTGCTGCAATATGAAGACTTTAAAAAGGCCTACCCAAAAAGCACCTATACAAAATTCCTGGAGCCGGGCATAGCCCCTATTGTTACATTCAGCAAGCAAAAAACCACACTTGAACATGCTGCATTTGTGGAAGGGTATGACAAGATAAATAACCTGGAACAGTTGGCAGCCAAATTTCCCGGGAAGAAACTATACATAGACGTTTGGGCTACCTGGTGCGGTCCCTGCCGTGACGAGTTTAAACACAAGGAGCAACTTTATGCCACGCTGAAAGAGCACGATGTAGCGGTGGTGTACATTTCCCTTGACGATGATAACAGGGACGAGGCCTGGAAAAAGATGATTAACTACTACGCGCTGGAAGGCCACCACCTGCGTGTGAACAAACAGTTTGACACAGAACTGGGCAGGTTGTTTGACCATGGCGGGAGTATATCAATACCCTGGTACATAATGATAGGGAAAGATGGGGCTGTTAAAAAACTACATGCCGCCGCTGCTTCGAATCCTGAGGAGTTAAAGAAGCAGCTTGAGGCATTGTAGTATTTTGCGTCATCAGACAATAGTTTTTTTTGTATTTTTGGTTCAAAGGATTTGTTATGAAATTGCAATACATATCAGATAGCGAAGGTAATACTACTGCAGTAGTCATACCTATTGACGAGTGGAACGAGATAAAGGCAAAACATGCCGACATTGCTGATGCAGAGAATGATTATGAGCTGCCAGAGAGCGCTAAAGCAATGCTTGATGAGCGTATAGCTACAGAGAAAAAATCTGATTTTTTACCTGTTACTGAAGTCCATAAACGGTTGAGAGAAAAATATGGCTTATAAGGTTATATTATCACCCAAAGCAATTTTAGACATCGAAAATACCTTTGAATATTATTCAAATAAAAGTTTGCAGGCACTTAAAAATTTGAATAAAGAACTTGAATCGGCTTATGAGGCAATAAGTATTAATCCTTACTATAAAATAAAGTATAAAAATGTAGCGGGGTTTTCCCCTCAAAAAGTTTCCTTTTTTGATTTTGTATACTATAGATGATATTGAAAAAACTGTTTATATCTATAGCGTTTTCAATACTTACCAAAATCCGGATAAATATCCTCTTAAAAAAGCGGACACATTCTGAGTATAATAATAAAGCTGCCTTATGGCAGCTTTATTATTTTATGAAAGAACTCAAGTTCAGTATTTATCCGTTAAACAACTTGTTACGTTTGATGTCCCTTCCCTGTCGCAGTTGCCAGGCATGCCAGGCACTGGGTACATCGTGTGTCCATTTGGGCAGCAGGAAGATGATAAGGTATACATCGATATGCGAAATGATGCCAAATATTACGGCCAATGCAAACGGAATCCCGGCATAGCCAAAACCTAAAATGGATGTAAAGGCAGCAAACAGCGTTATACCCCACAATTTGCTGAGCAGTGCATGCGTGCAGGTTTCCTTGCCGAATTTAGCAAAGCTGAATGCATAGGTAAGCCCTTCCATTACAAAAAGCGTGATGATGGCGTAGCGGTTCCCGATGATGATTTCGGGGTTCAGTACCCAGCCGCACCAACCCGCGCAGAGCCAGAAAACGACATCTACCTGACTGTCCAGGCGGCGCATAAATGTTGTGGATATGCCCTGTTTCCGGGCGATGATGCCATCAAATATGTCGGATAGTATACCTAATAGCAGTAGCCCGGCCAGCAGTAGCCGAAGTGGTTCGCCAAAGCTGTAGGTTAAATAAATCATGAACGGACCCAGCAAGAGCCTGAACAGTATAAGAATATAAGGTAATTTCATTTTTTAAAGCTTCTTAGTTTCTTAGCTTCTGAGATACTGAGTTTTTTCAGCAGGCTCAAAAGTAGTTTTTATAATTGATAGTTATTCCGAGATTTAACTTCGTTCAGCCTTCGGGGTCTCCACTCCGCTACGCTTCGGTCGATCCGAGGGTTATGCCCGAACTAGCGAAGCAAATGGAAGATCAATCCCGATTGAAGCCGCTCAGTGGCTAAGCAGCTAAGTCGCTCAGCCGCTTCTCCTGAAATTCCAATTCACAATCGGCAATGAACGCTTTTCATTTACATTCCAAAGGCCTATCTGTAAGCCCCGGCATTTTTTGGCTTCGTTGTACAGGCCTATTTGCAGGCCGTTCATTTCCCGGTAGGAGAAGTTGAATGCGCTTATCGTAATCCCTTTAAAATAATCAGCCTCGTTAATACCGCCCAGCATTACTCCATTAAATTTTTTAGCCGAATTGATAAATGCCAGGTGCAGCCCCTCGCCTTCTACACACCAGTTACCTATACCTGATATAAATAGCCCGTTCATTTTACGGCTGCTGTGGTACAGTCCGGACAGGAAAAAACCGTTGCTTTCCAGCCCTACATTTATGGGCGAAATCCCCATGCCGTTTATGCGCGCATTGCCCCTAAAACCCGTTAGTGAAACATTCAGCCCGTTTACGGTAGCTTCTAAAGTTGTGTTATCCTTACGGTCTGGGTTGGGCCGTGTACCCAGTATGGCGAAAGGCGCTAATGGGTTTAGTTCCAGGTTAAAGCCGTTTACCGTTACGGGGCGGTCGTCAAAAACACTCAGGCCAATGCCCAGGGTCATGCCGTTTACCTTATTGGTGCTGGCAGGCAGCGGCGTAAACCTGAAGGCACGGGTTTTCAGTGTGTCCTTAACAAACACAACTGTTTTTACGGGTTCGGTGCGGGGTTTTATGTCCTGCGTTAATGTGTCGGCTTCCTGCGCAAATACGGTTGCGGAAAGCAATAGTGCGATGATTAGTGTTTTCATTTTTTAAGCTTTTTAGCTGCGGGGCTTCTTGGCCCCTGAGCAGCAGATTGGTTATAATTTATTTATGTAGTTAAAAAACACCCGATTGAAGCTGCTCAGTGGCTAAGCAGCTAAGTCGCTCAGCTGCTCCTCCTGAAATTCCAATTGATAATAGGCAATGAACGTTTTTCGTTTACGTTCCAAAGGCCTATCTGTATGCCACGCAGTGTTTTGGTACGGTTAAACAGCCCTATCTGAACGCCTTTGAATAACTCGGGTGGTGCTATTACGTTATTGAAAGCACCTATCTGCACCCCGGTGAATGTCCTTGGTTTGCCCAAAATGGAATTGATTAAACCCACCTGCACACCTTTAAAGTCGGTATATTCATTGTTTATTGCCGAAAGTTGCAGGCCACGCCCACGGTACACGTCGTAGTTAAAAAACGACATCATAAGGCCTTTGGCATAAATGCTGCCGGCACTACAGCCGCCTATGCTAATCCCGTTGCAGGAATAGGAGTAGTTGCCAATACCGCCTATGGTAATGCCGTTTACATTTTTTAGCGACTGAGTCACTGCCGAAACCGTTATACCGTTTACATCGGCAAAGGCGTTGGTGCCACAGCTCAGGTTAATGCCGTTGATGATTTCGTTCGGGATTTTTTTACCAAAGGCGGCATAGTCTTTTTCATCGGAAGGGTAATTCACCTGGTCTACCGGGAAGATGATGGTAAACAGCAGCAGCGACTGCGACAGGGGTTCTATACGCAGGCCGTTAGAGCGTACGCTTACGGTATCGCTCTCTAAATAGGTATCAGACCCTATACCGGCCGATATGCCATATATGTCGCTGTCGCCCGTGGTGTACAGGCCGAAGGGAATACGCACTTTGCGTTTTTGTGCCAAAACTGTTGCCGGTAACAGCATAAGCAACAGCAGTACTAAAATTCGTTGTGTATTCATAATAATAAGGTTTTTGATATACCAAACTTATTGTTATAAATGCAAGTGGTTCTGTACAAAACAATTATCTTTACGAGGCGTTTTGCGAAAATCACAAATCATGACCAACCAGGAATTATTGCTTAAACAAATACGTAAGCGCTCGGCACCCGATGCATCGCTTATAGATACCATAGCTACGGTACTACAGGTGTCGTATGATGCGGCCCACCGCAGGGTTTCGCTGAAGAGCCGTTTCAGCATAGACGAAACCATTACCCTATGCAGGCATTTCGGTATTGGTATGGACAGCCTTTTCAGGGGCGATGAGGTGGTGCTTACGCGAAAGACCGCCGAAATACGCACCCCGCACGATATGGCGCGTTACCTGAAGGAATCGGCTGATAACATCGGCATGTTTGCTACTATGGAGGGTGCCAGGATGTTTTATTCGGCCAAGGACATACCGCTGTTCCATACGGTGGGCGGCACATTGCTCAGCAAGTTTAAGATATATGTGTGGCTCAACCTGCTTTCGGGAGAAGGGCCGCACAACCGCTTTGAAGATTTTACGGTATCGGTACCGTTGTTAGAACACGGCGAAGCGCTCCGTAAAGTATACAGCAGCCTTGAGGTACATGAAATTTGGAACGATACCACCATAAACAGTACCATGCAGCAGCTGTATTACTATTACAAGTCGGGGCTGCTGAGCCTGCACAGCGCACAATTACTATGTGCTGATTTGGCACAGATACTTACCGATGCAGAAAACCGCTGCTGTGCCGACGGCAGCCGCTACCACCTGTATTATAACGAACTGCTGATACTGAACAACAACGTGCTGATTACCGCCCCGCAAAAGCAGTCGCTTTTTGTGCCGTATACCATGCTGGGTTATTTTATTACAGACGATGCAGCCACGTGCAGCAATACCGAACGGTTCTTTGGCCAGCAGATAAAAAACTCCATGCTGCTTAACAGTAGTGGCACACGCGACCGCAAAGTGTTCTTTAACCGGGCACACCAAAAGATAGAAGGTTACCTGCAACGCATGCGCACCGAGAGTGAAACAGGGTTTTAAGAAAAAAATAAAATATTTTTTATGTTTTAACGCAACCTTTTTAAAACCCCGCAGACTATAAGATATAAACACTAACAAACAAGCTAAATCAAAAACCACGCACTTTGTTTTAGTAGTCCAAAAAATGCTATGAAAAAGAAAAAACACCAGTTGGACTTGAACCTGTAAATTGATTCTATGATTTAAAAAAATTACCGGCTTTGGACCTCGATAAAGTAATTAAGGGCTGTATAAAAGGAAAGGCTGCCGCACAACAGGAACTGTATGTGGCCTACCGTGCTATGCTTTTTTCACTCAGCCTTAAGTACTGCCGTAACATTGAAGAAGCCGAGGACAACCTGCACAATGTGTTCATAGAAATTTTTACAGGTATTGGTCGGTATCAGGGCAAAGGCTCGTTTGAGGGCTGGATGAAGCGCATCACCATAAATAAGGCTATAGACAGCTATAAAAAGATGATAACGCTGGTTCCGGTTAAAGACGACCTGCCCCAGGATACCACGGTTACCGAGGAGGAAATGAATGTGCCGGCCGAATACATAATGCAACTGGTACAGGCGCTGCCGGACCAGTACCGCTTGGCGTTTTGCCTGTACGAACTGGATGACTATTCGCACAAGGAAATTGCCGGTATGCTGGGCATCAGCGAAAGCACCAGCAAAAGCAACCTGCACAGAGCCAAGGCGCTGCTAAAGCAGAAACTTGAAAAAAAAAATAACGTATTTCCAACCTACGTAAGCAATGGAGGATAATAGCAAAGATATAGGGCGTGCTATAAGAGCTAAGCTGGAGGGTTACAACAAAACACCCTCAGATGCTCCGTGGGAAAAAATACAGGCCCACCTGGAGCAGGGCCGCCGCCGGAAAAAGCGGCAATTTATGTATTGGTTAAAACGTACGGCCCCGGTTTTACTACTGCTGTTACTGGCAGGAGGCTACTGGCTGTACATTAATACTAACGAAAATAATAAGATAAATAGCAGTGCTACAGAAAACCTTCCTGCAACTGGCCAAGGGGCAAGCAGTGGTGCGGCCAACCAAAATAATGGGATTGCCAATGGTGATACCGCAGATGGCAAGGGGCAACAGCAATCTACTAATAATGATGCCGCCGCCGATGGTAACGTGCTTACAGAAAGGACTCTTCACGGGGCTGAAAGCGGCAGGGATGCTGCCGCGATAAAACAAAGTACCGGTACGCTTACTAAAGGGAGCAAAGGTACAAAAGCCAATACGGCTGTTTCGGTAAACAATGGAGTGACTGATACAGACAATAGTAATACAAATACTAAAGCTGCCGGTATGTCGGGTAGTAAGTCTTCCCGTAAGAACAGCCAGGCTAAAGGCAGTAGTACAGGTGCTTATGCAGTTGGCAGTATTACTAAAAGTAACAGTACACAAAAGCAGGGTTATAATAAAGGTAAACGTCCCGGTATAACTGCTACAGCAGACGATGGCGTCTCTGGTACAAATGATAGTAGTGTGGCCGGGGTTAAAAAATCGGGTGGTAAAGGCGCTAAACGCAAGGCAGCCAACGCTAATGCCAAAAACAATAAAAATACGGTAATCACTCAGGAGAAAACCGATGATATTGCTGACGAAAGCAAGGACAACCCTCAGGAAACTGCTGCTAAAAACAGCGTACACAATTACAGGAACAACAGGGCAAACCCCGTGGTGGCTTATGTGTGTGATACTGACAGTTCCTGTGTGGTAAAACAGCATAAAGACAGCATACCGAAACAAAATAAGAACAAAACCAAAAGTAATCAGGATGGTACTGCTGTAAACCTTGACTATAAAGAGTTTTACGCCTTTGCCTACGCGGTGCCTGCAGAGTTCATGTTTAAGGATAGCCAAAGCCTGATAGACGCAAGGCTAAACGGCAATTCGGCAGATACTAAACTTTCTGTAGGATACGGCGCTTATATAGGCTACCGTTTTTCGGCGAAAGCCAGCCTGCGTGCCGGGGTTATGTTTGCCAAAATTGAGCAGGAAACCAAAAATGCGGTGGCATCAGAAGGTGGCGCAACTTTGGCCGATTTTACCGGGGTAGACTATAAGAATGGGGTATCCAACCAAACGCTGGCAGATGCTTTTGGCGACAGCAGCTTTAACCTTGTACAAAAAACATCGCTGCTGGAAATACCGTTAGAATTTGAATACCGCTTAACGTCGGGAAGGTTTGGCATCAGCGCGCTTGCCGGGGTGAGTGCCATAAGCATTAGTACTAATACACTTACTGCACAAGGCAATGGGCTTAGCATTAAAACCGGAAGCATCAGGGCAAATGACAACATCAGTTTCAGTACCGGTGCAGGAGTACAGCTGCATTACGCCATCACACCGTCGCTTCAAATAAATGCCGAGCCGTACTTTAAATATTACATGAATACCTTTAACAAGGAACCAAACGATACAAAACCGTTCAGCATTGCCCTAAGGGCCGGGCTGCAATATAATTTTGACCTTAAATAATTTTAGTTTTTACCTAAGCTAAGCTAGTTTTCTCCAGGAAATGCCGCACCAGGTACAGGGTGCGGTATTTTCATTTTTTATAACTACCTCATTACAAAGCATAAAACTTTACAATTTGTTAAAAATAAAAATATTTTGGCCTGCTGTGTAACCTTTTTAGTGCTCTGTACGTATAACTACTGAATATTAAATTTTAACTCAGGAGTTTTATACATGAGACAGTTAAAAATTACAAAGCAGGTTACCAACAGGGAAACTGCATCATTAGACAAATACCTCCAGGAGATTGGTAAAGTGGATTTGATCACTGCGGATGAGGAGGTAGAACTGGCACAGCGCATAAAAGCAGGTGACCAGCGCGCCCTTGAAAAACTGACTAAAGCTAACCTTCGTTTTGTGGTATCGGTTGCAAAACAGTACCAAAATCAGGGCCTTACGCTGCCCGACCTTATTAACGAAGGTAACCTTGGCCTTATAAAAGCCGCCCAGCGTTTTGACGAAACACGCGGTTTTAAATTTATCTCATACGCCGTATGGTGGATCCGCCAGTCGATACTTCAGGCACTGGCCGAACAGTCACGTATTGTAAGGCTTCCGCTGAACAAGATTGGTTCTATCAACAAGATCAACAAAATGTATGCCCTGCTGGAGCAGAGCAACGAACGTGCCCCAAGCGCCGAGGAAATAGCCAAAGAGCTGGATATGACCGTAAACGACGTTAAGGAAAGCATGAAGAACAGCGGACGCCACCTGTCTATGGATGCACCGCTTGTGGAAGGTGAAGACTCTAACCTGTATGACGTACTTCGCTCTGGCGAATCGCCAAACCCGGACAGGGAGCTTATCCACGAGTCGCTTCGTACCGAGATAGAGCGTGCGCTTGAAACACTTACCCCTCGTGAGGCTGACGTAGTAAGGCTGTATTTCGGCCTTGGCGACCAGCACCCTATGACACTTGAGGAAATAGGTGAAACCTTTGACCTTACCCGTGAGCGTGTGCGCCAAATTAAGGAAAAGGCCATAAGGAGGCTAAAGCATACATCGCGTAGCAAAATACTGAAAACCTATTTAGGCTAATTGCTTCAAAACGAAAAATCTACAAAAAGGATTTTCGTATTCAGAAATTAATTTGTATTTTGCAGCCCTAAAAGGCTTAAAAAACATATTTTTTTAAATATAAAAGTACCAACAGTTCAATAACTGTTCGTTTTTTGATTGATGATTGAACTCCGGCTGATTACCGGAGTTTTTTATTTTTACAAGGCAGTAAAGTTTACTATATTTGTATAAACCACTCAAAGGAAAGCGCTATGGAAAGTGTAAATGCGGTAGCTAATGAGTTTTTAAAACTCGCAGATAAAACAGGCAGGAAATTAACCAATCTACAGCTGGCCAAGTTGTGCTATATAGCGCAGGGGTTTTCGCTTGCCTTGCTGGACAAGAAAGCATTTCCCGATGCTATTGAAGCCTGGAAATTCGGCCCTGTTGTACCATCGCTATACCATGAGTTTAAGCACTTTCAATCGGAACCGATTAGCTCAAAATCTATTATTGCCAAAAGCCCTACCGAGTTTGTAACCCCGGAGGTTAAAGACGAAAACATAAAAAAGGTAGTAACCCTTACATGGAACCTGTATAAAGACGTATCAGGTAGTGATTTAGTGTCTCTTACCCACCAGGGCAATACGCCATGGTCATTATCATACGAGCCAAGCAGGAATAAAGTAATTAGTGACGACCTGATTAAAAGATACTACACCAAGTTTGTAGGTAACCTTGAACAAAAGTTTATCGATGCAAGGAACAGGACAGCTTGATTCATTACTGAGGGATATAGATTCAACCTCACTTAACACTACAGACCTGAATGACGTTGCCAACCAAAGCACACTTCAGGGTGAAGAAATTGCTGACCGTCAGCAAGACCGGAAAGAGCGTAAAAAATACGCACTGTTGGTGTTTGTCTTCCTTGTGTTTTTTACCCTTATAGTATTGGGTGTTATCGTATCTCAGGGGTTCAATAACTTTACCTGTTTTTACTTGTCCGATACAGTACTGGTAACGCTTATTACCACATCACTGGCTACAGTTGTGGGTATTTTTCTTATTGTAATGCGTTACTTGTTTAAGCAATCTTCTTAATTCCCATTAAGCGAAAGATTTCCCGCAAGCTCCTTAAGTCCCACTTCTGATAGTTTAGAGTTAAACTGTGCCGTACTGCTGCGTGCCAGTGCATTTACATAGTTCAGCTGGGCAGTGCGTACTTCCAGGGTAGTTATGGTACCTATGCGGTATTTCTCCATGGTGATGTCCAGGTTTTGCTCTGCTATGCGTACGTTATTGGCCTCCAGCTTTACCAGCTCCAGGTTGGTCATATACGTTTGGAACGCCGTAATCAGCTGGGTATTTATTTCCTGCGTCTGCTGGTCTATCAGCACTTTGGTGTTTTCTATTTGCAGTTTGGCAATCTTCTCATTACGCTTTTGCAAAAAGCCGTTGAAAATATTTATCCTTGCCGTAAGCCCATAGCTGAAACCGTTACCCCTATTCGTCCGCGCAAACCCCAAGCTTGATTCAGTATCGGTAAAAATATAACCCGTGGTAACACCCACCTGTGGGTAGCGTGCAGCCTTTACCTGTTTCAGGTTGAGCTCGGCTACGTTTTTATTAATCAGCGCCAACTGTAACAACGGGTTTTGCTGCCCTGCAAGGTTCAGCAGGTCGGGCAGTACCAGTTTGCTATCGGTAGCTACACTGTCGGCTACTTTAAAATCGGAAGCCAGGTCGCGTGCCAAAAGCTGGTTCAGTAGCGTTTTGGTGTTCTTATATTGTGTTTGCTGGTTCAGCAGGTTCGTCTGGTCGGTATTCAGGTCCACTTCCACATTAAGCACCTCAAGCTTGGCAGCCTTACCTATCTTAAAACGGTTTTGGGCGGTGGTTACACGCTGTTTGCTTATCACTACAGCAGTATCCAATGCCTTCAGCATTTGCTGTTGCTGCACCAGGGTGTAGTAGGTTTCCATAACATCGCCCACGGTAGTGGTTACGGCGTATTTCAGTTCAGCCTCACCCTGTGTCCTTAATGTTTTAAGCTGGTCATAGCGCGCAAACATCCCGAAGCCGTCAAATATCGTCCAGCCAAGGTTTACCCCGTATGTAAGGCTGTTGTTCTTGGCACCGTTAAGTTCCTGTACAGTACCATCGGTACGCACTTGCTTACTGTCTTGTATGCTATTGTTTTGCGCAAGCGAACCGTACAGGTTGGGCAGCAGGCCGGCATTGGCATAGCTTACGTTTTCCTGGTCTATTTTCAGGTTGTTACCTGCCAGTTGTATGTCGTAGTTGTTTTTCAGGGCAATGGCCACGGCATCTTCCACCGTAAGCAGGGGCTGTGCAGAAGCTGCAAACGAAAATGCCAATAGTATATACAGATATAACCTCATAGTTACAGGTCTTTAATATTATCAAATTCCGGCCTGTGCTTGCGCGGGCGCGACCACATATAGTAAATAGCCGGGATTACAAACAGGGTAAGCAATAGCGAAAATACGGTGCCGCCTACAATAACCACACCCATACCGATACGGCTGGTAGCGGCTGCACCAAGCGACATGGCAATAGGCAATGCACCCAATGCTATGGCAAGACTGGTCATTAATATGGGGCGAAGGCGGCTTTCAGATGCTTCCATAATGGCTTCGTATTTTTCCTTGCCTTCCTCACGGAGCTGGTTTGCAAATTCCACAATCAGGATGCCGTTTTTGGTTACCAAACCGATAAGCATGATGGTACCAATCTGGCTGAAGATGTTCCATGTTTGCCCGAACAGCCATAGCGAAAACAACGCCCCAGCTACTGCCATAGGCACGGTAAGGATAATGATAAACGGATCCAGGAAGCTTTCAAACTGCCCGGCAAGTATCAGGTAAATAAGTAGTAGTGCCAAACCAAATGCAAACAGTGTATTAGAGCTACTTTCCACAAAGTCGCGCGACTCACCGCCAAGGTCGGTTGTAAAGGTTTCGTCCAGTACCTTAGCCTTAATGCGGTCCATGGCCTCAATACCGTCGCTGATACTCATACCCGGTGCAAGCCCTGCCGATACGGTAGCGCTCATGTAGCGGTTGTTATGGTACAGCTGTGGCGGGCTGCTTTCTTCATCTACCTTAACAAGGTTATCCAGCTGTATCAGTTCGCCGGTGCTGCTTTTTACGAATATCGAAGTAAGGTCGAGCGGCTTTTCACGGTCGGCTTTATCAAACTGCCCTATAACCTGGTACTGCTTGCCATTCATCATAAAATATCCGAAACGCTGACCGCTTAATGAAAGTTGTAGGGTCTGTGCTACATCAAGCAACGACACGCCAAGGCTTTGTGCCTTTTGTCTGTCAATAGTTACGTTAATCTCAGGCTTGTTGAATTTCAGGTTAACGTCGCTTGCCGCAAAGGTAGGGTCGTTGTTTACCTCGTCCATAAACTGCGGTATCTTTTCGCGCAGCTTTTCAAAATTCGGGGCCTGTATAATATACTGTATCGGGAAACCGCCACGCCTGTTTACGGCTATGGTAGGCTGCTGCTGTACGGCCACGCGGGCATCGTTGTATTTTTTGGTCCATTTGGTAAGGTTGTCGGCTATTTCCTTCTGGCTTCGTTTACGATCTTCGGCATCCGAAAGGGCTATACGTATACGTCCACTGTTTACCGCACCACTACCGAAACCGGGTGAAGTAATTACCAGTGCCACCTGCTTTTCTGGAACGGAGTCGTTTATCAGCTGTTCCATTTCCTGCATAAAGCGATCCATATAATCGTATGAAGCACCTTCAGGACCGGTAATATTAAGGCCGATGTTACTACGGTCATCATACGGTGCGGTTTCTTTTTGCAGGGTACTGAAGAATAATATAATTAGCCCCACACAAAGCCCGAGGATAGGGAAACTAAGCCACTTACGTTTCATAAAGCCGATAAGCATGCCTGCATAACCTTTGTTCATTTTTTCAAAGTACGGCTCGGTAAGGTCGTAGAATTTCGATTTTTTGTGGACACCTTTTATAAGGTAGGCGTTAAGCATGGGCGTAAGGGTAAGCGACACGAATGCCGATACCAGTACCGCCGCCGCAATAACCACCCCGAATTCCCGGAACAGCCTGCCTACAAATCCTTCAAGGAATATTACCGGAAGGAACACCGCCGCCAGCGTTATGGAAATGGAAATTACCGCGAAGAATATTTCATTGGCTCCTTTTAATGCCGCTTCTATTGGGGTCATGCCCTCTTCCACTTTTTTGAAGATGTTTTCGGTTACTACGATACCGTCATCCACTACAAGCCCGGTAGCCAGTACTATAGCAAGGAGCGTAAGTACATTTATGGAGAAACCGAAAATATACATGATGAAAAACGTAGCAATAAGTGATACCGGAATGTCCAGTAACGGGCGCAATGCAATAGCCCAGTCGCGGAAGAACAGGTAAATGATCAGTGTTACAAGGATAATGGAAATACCAAGGGTTTCCGCTACTTCCAGTACTGATTTTTTAATGAAACGGGTGTTGTCCAGTGCTATGTTCAGCTTCAGGTCGCCCGGAAGTTCTTTCTTCAGCTGGTCGTATTGCGCATAAAAAGCATCGGCAATCTCTATATAGTTGGTACCCGGTTGGGGGATTACCGCAAGGCCTACAAGCTGCATGCCGTTGTTGGCCATTTTGGTTTCCACATTTTCAGGGCCAAGCTCGGCACGGCCCACATCGCTTAGCTTTACAATACGCTCCCCTTCCGATTTTACAATGATGTTGTTAAACTGTTCAGGAGTAGCCAGGTTACCCAGTGTTTTTACGGTAAGTTCGGTATTGGCACCGGTAAGCTTACCCGTAGGCAGCTCCACATTCTGGCTGTTAAGGGCGGTACGCACATCGGCTACGGTAACCCCGTAAGCATTCAGCTTTACCGGGTCTATCCACATGCGCATGGCATATTTCTTTTGCCCCCATATCTGTACCGAACTTACGCCCGGTATGGTTTGCAGGCGTTCGGCAATCACGTTTTCGGCATAGTCGCTCAGTTCCAACGTGCCACGGGTGGCGCTCTGTACCGTCATGGTAATAATCGGTTCGCTATCGGCATCGGCCTTGCTTACTACCGGCGGGGCATCAATATCCTGCGGAAGGCTGTTCGTCGCCTGCGATACCTTATCGCGTACATCGTTTGCTGCTTCCTCAAGGTTCTTTTCCAGTTCAAATTCTATGGTAATGTTGCTGGAACCCTGGTTACTGCTCGATGATATGTTCCGGATACCGTCTATCTGGTTGATGGCTTTTTCAAGCGGCTCGGTAATCTGCGATTCTATAATGTCAGAGTTGGCCCCGGTATAGTTGGTACGCACATTTATCTGCGCCGGGTCTATACTCGGAAATTCGCGCACACCCAAAAACATGTACCCTATAAACCCGAAGATGATAATGGCCACGTTCATTACTATGGTAAGTACGGGGCGCTTTATGCTCAGTGTACTCAGGCTCATGGCTATTGCTGTTTAGGGGTTACCGTGGCTTTTACAGGCGAATCTTTTTTCAGTGCCAAAACCCCCGAAGTAATTACCGTATCTCCGGCCTTAAGCCCGTCCAGCACCACCACATCAGTAGCAGTACGCGTACCTGTGGTTATCATGGCTTCATCGGCTTTGCCGTTTCGTACTACGTATACTTTTTTACCGCCCTGCACGGGTACTACGGCTTCGGTAGGCACCATGTAGGCATTGGCAGTTTTATCAAGCGGCAGGATAACATCGGCAAAAGTACCCGGTATCAGCTTGCCACCCGGATTATCAGCCAACGCACGGATGCGTAGTGTACGGGTAGAAATATCAACCGCAGGCTCAGTAGCATACACGGTAGCGATGTTCTTTTTATCGGAACCGGAAAGTGAGAAGTCCACTTTGGTGCCGGTTTTTATCTGAGAAGCATATTTTTCAGGGACAGAGAAGGTGATTTTTACCTGGCTGCTGTTTACCAGCGTGGTGATGATGGTTTGCGGAGTTACATAGGTACCCGGCGAAATGTTCCTTAATCCTATAGTACCGCTAAACGGTGCACGGATAGATGTTTTGGCTATCTGTGCGTTTATGAGTTGGGTTTGTGCCTGTGCGGTTTTAAAGTCGGCGCTGGCTATGTCGTATTCTTCCTGGCTAATGGCTTCCTTTTGCAACAGCAGGCGTGCACGGCGCTCGTTTTCGGCGGCAAGGGTTTGCCTGGTCCTCGCTTCGTTAGCCTGGGCACGTAGCTCGATATCGTTTATCTTTACCAGTACCTGCCCCTGGCTTACAGAAGCTCCTTCCTTAAAGTATATTTTTTCGGCAATGCCGGTTACCTCACTGGTAAGCTGTATCTGCTCATTGGCCTCTATAGACCCGGAAAGCGACAGCGTATTACTGAAATCTTCGGGCTGTACCACTATGGCATTTACGGCAGTGGGCTTCTTATTGGCGTCTCCGCCACCGGCCTTGTCCTGTTTCCCTTTATTGTTTTCTGATATGCGGTAGTAAATAAGTCCGCCAAGCCCTGCTACGAGGACGGCGTACACTATGTATTTTATTTTCATATAATAAGGTGGCTATAACAACGCAAAGCTATGATAAAGCCCGTGTATTACTTTGTTAAAAAAATCTTAAATAGGACGAATGCAATTCGTCCGCATCCTTTTTAAGACACAATACATTACCGAAAGTTTAATTGCCGAAGTAAAATTTTATCTTTGCACCGTAAACAACACTATCTTATATAATGAAAAACACACTTATAGCCCCGTCTGTGCTTTCGGCTGACTTCGGAAACCTGCAGCGTGATGTAGAAATGATAAACAGCAGTGAGGCCGACTGGTTCCATGTAGATATTATGGACGGCGTTTTTGTACCCAACCTTTCTTTCGGTATACCGGTGGTAGAGGCCATAACGCGCCACGCAAAGAAAACCATAGACGTACACCTGATGATTGTAAACCCTGATCCGTACATTAAAACTTTTGCACAGCTGGGTGCTAATAACCTTACCGTGCATTACGAAGCCTGTACCCACCTGCACCGTACATTACAGGCCATTAAGGCTGAAGGCATGAAAGCCGGTATAGCCCTAAACCCGCATACCAATGTAGAGCTGCTGGAAGATATTATTAATGATACCGACCTTGTGTGTATTATGAGCGTGAACCCTGGCTTCGGGGGGCAGAGCTTTATAGAGCGTACCTATGATAAAATCCGTAAGCTGAAGGAAATAATTGTGCGTAACGGCGCTTCTACCCTTATAGAAATAGACGGTGGTGTAAGCGATAAAAACGCTGCAAAGCTTGTAGAGGCCGGTGCCGATGTGCTGGTAGCGGGCAACTACGTATTTAAAGCGGAAGACCCTGTAAAAACGGTAGCGCACCTTAAAAAGATTGCTTCTGTTTAAAGAATATTCAGAAAGCCTCCACTAAATGGAGGCTTTTTTATTGCTTATTTGGTAACTACAGATATTCATATTTTAAATTTTAACTAAATCAACATGAGTTTTTGCCTTAAATTTCAAGAATAAAACTTTTAATATTATATTATTTAAAAATTTAACAAAAATAACAACTTTACACTAAATTTTAAGAAAACTCATTTTCAGATATGGATTAAATTTATACTTTTAGCATATCATTAGCATTTTATTCTGGTTTAAATGCTTTGACTAAAACAAAGTGTGTATTTTTTCTTTTTGACAAGTAAGCCCCGCAGATTTTCGGGGCTTATCTTTTGTGTAAAAAATATTTTTTAGTCTAAACTAAATTTATAATTTTGAAAAATAAATTTTAGGTTTAGATGAAAAAAATTATTCTTTTACTCTTTATAAGTATTTCTGTTTATGCGCAAAACGGCAACGGTACAGTCAGCGGTGTCGTAAAAGACAATAAAGGCGCCGTTCTGGAAGCGGCTGCCCTGAACATATATCCGGCCAATACCACCGTGTTTTCCGACAGCACCGGACACTATACTATAAGCATCCCCGAAGGCAGCTATACGCTTTCGGCAGAGTATTTCAGTTATAAAACCGTAACCAAATCCATAACCGTAAAGGCGGGCGAAACCCTTACGCAAAATTTTGTGCTTACCGTTACCGAAAATAACCTTGACGAAGTAGTAATAACCGGCACCATGAAAGAAATGAGCCGTTCGGCCAGCCCCGTGCCGGTGGAAATCATCACCCCGAAACTCTTTAAAAAGAATCCTACACCGAGCCTGTTTGAAGCCGTGGGTATGATAAACGGTGTTATGCCGCAGCTGAATTGTAACGTGTGTAATACAGGCGACATCCACATAAACGGTATGGAAGGCCCTTATACCATGATACTGATAGACGGCATGCCCATAGTTAGCGCCCTGAGTACAGTATATGGCCTTAGCGGTATACCTAATAGTATTGTAGAACGCATTGAGGTGGTAAAAGGTCCTGCTTCGTCACTTTACGGTAGCGAGGCTATGGGTGGGCTTATCAATGTGATTACCAAAAGCCCTGAAAAGGCCCCGGTGGTAAGCGCTGATTACTTTATGACGAGTTGGGGCGAACTGAATTTTGATGCGGCTACACGTACTAAAATTGGCAAGGCGACATCATTGCTCGGTGTAAACTATTTTAACTATAATGTAAAGGCCGACAAAAACCGCGATAATTTTACCGATGTTACCCAGCAGAACCGCGTTTCCATATTCAACAAATGGAGCTTTAAACGGAAAGACAACCGTGTAGCTGCCCTGGGTGCACGTTATGTATACGAAGACCGCTGGGGCGGCGAAATGCAGTGGAACAAAAGCTTCCGTGGCAGCGACAGTATTTATGGCGAAAGCATTTACACCAGCCGTATAGAGCTGATAGGCACCTACCAGTTGCCTACTACCGAAAAGATTTTTACGCAATACTCCTACAACTGGCACAACCAAAACTCATGGTACGGCACCACACCTTACATGGCTACACAGCAGGTAGGCTTTGTGCAGGCGTACTGGGACAAGCAGCTTACCCCGGCGCACAGCCTGCTTGTGGGCGCGGCACTGCGCTATACACGCTATGACGACAATACCCCCGCAACAGCATCGGAAGACGGAAGTGAAAACAAGCCGCAAAATACCCCGCTACCGGGGCTGTTTGTACAGGATGAATGGACCATGACCGAAAAACACAAGCTACTGGCCGGCTACCGTTTTGATTACGATGACAACCACGGAGCTGTACACTCGCCGAGGATAGCGTATAAATTTTCGCCGGATGTACAGAATACGCTTAGGGCGAGTTTTGGTACAGGCTTCAGGGTGGTGAACCTTTTTACAGAAGACCATGCCGCACTTACCGGGGCCCGACAGGTAATCATTAGCGAAAGCCTGAAACCCGAGCGTTCGTACAACGGTAACCTTAACTATGTATGGAAGCTGCCCGCCAAGCCCTTTCTACTGAATGTAGATGCTACGGCTTTCTACTCGTACTTTACCAATAAAATTATCGGGGATTTTGAAACCGACCCGACAAAGATTATTTACAGCAACCTGAATGGTTATGCCGTGTCACGCGGGCTTGCCACAAATGTGGAGCTGATGTTTAACTTCCCGCTGAAGCTGATGGCCGGGGCTTCGTATACCGATGTTTTCCGTATGGAAGACTCGCAACGTATACAGCAACTGCACGCCCCCAAGTGGAGTGGTAACTTTATAGCCAGCTATAACCTGCCGAATAATTATACTGTAGACGTTACGGGCAACTGGTACGGGCCTATGCGCCTGCCGATATTGCCAAACGACTACCGCCCCGAATATTCGCCATGGTTTTGCACAGCTAACATACAGTTCACTAAAAAGTTTGATTACGGGCTGGAGTTGTATGCCGGGTTTAAAAATATATTCGACTTTGTGCCGAAATACAGCCTTATGCGCCCCGAAGACCCATTTAACCAACACGTAAACGACCCGGTAAACAATCCTAATGGTTATACTTTTGATACGGCATATAATTATGCATCGTTACAGGGCAGGCGCATGTTTTTAGGAATACGGTACAGCCCTATGTAGAGATTAGCCTCTCCCCTCCCGATAGCTATCGGGATTCTCCAAAAGAGAGGGAGCAGCTTCACTCAAACTTAAATCTGTAGAAAGTTGTAGAAAACACTTCCACACTTTCTACAGGTTTAAAAATGAGCACACTACATATTGCTTTGATTTACAGCAATAATGCGTTGCGGCACGGCTGTTGCACACCTGTATGCGTGTAACCCGTAATCCGCACTTATGAAATCAAGTATTACATCAGCCAACATAACCATAAACAACAGTTTTGTCCCCCGGGAAACTGATACTGTTGAAAGTATTGACTTAGAAACCACTGAAAAAAAAAAGAACATCAACCTTAGAGGCACGCTTATACTTGCCTGTACTTTGATACTATTGCTTGTAGGTTCATACCTGGTGTATTTACTACAACCGGAGTTTGATGCCCTGTATCAGGAACGCATCAATACCTTTTGGGGGCGCAGCATTATTGTAACCAGTATTGCGCTGCTTGCTATTAAAGGAATGTTTTTCCTCTATAACCTCTACCTGTATTCTAAATACAAACCCATTAAATCAGTAAGTGATTCCCAGTTACCTATTATAACGGTAATAGTACCCGCATACAACGAGGGGCAACTGGTTTGGCATACCCTCCAGAGCCTTGCCGCCAGCGATTACCCTGTGCACAAGCTACAGCTTATAGCCATAGATGATGGCAGTAAAGACGATACATGGCAATGGATACAGCAGGCAAAGCACGATTTGGGCGACCGTGTTACCATACACAAGCAACCTAAAAATATGGGCAAACGCCATGCACTATATTACGGCTTTAATAATGGGCGAGGCGATGTATTTGTTACTGTAGACAGTGATTCGGTTGTGAAGCCGGACACCCTGAGGAACCTGGTTAGCCCATTAGTGGTTAAAAAAGACTGCGGTGCCGTAGCCGGTAATGTACAGGTACTGAATAACCGAAGTGCCATATTGCCAAAAATGCTCAATGTAAGCTTTGTGCTGAGCTTTGAGTTTATACGTTCGGCAGAGAGCAGCCTGGGTTCGGTAATGTGTACGCCGGGAGCGCTTGCGGCTTACCGCCGTGAAGCCGTTATGGCCTGCCTACCCGAATGGATAAACCAGAAGTTTATGGGGAAAAAATCGGATATAGGGGAAGACCGCGCCATGACTAACATGATTATGAAGCAGGGTTATCACGTACTGTTCCAACGCAATGCATATGTACTGACCAATGTGCCTGAAAAGTACAAAGGGCTGTACAAAATGTTCATCCGCTGGGGACGCAGCAACATCCGCGAGAATATAAAAATGGCGACATTTGTATTTAAAAACTTCAGGGAGGAGAATAAGGCCGGTACAAGGCTGTTGTTTGCAAACCAGTTGCTTACTACCATTCTTGCATATCCCTTCCTTATACTGATGTTTTACTTTATACTGTCGCATCCGGCACTGTTTTTAAGCTCTACACTTATGGGTATACTGCTGTACTCCAGCTTTCCGGTGTTCTTTTATACAAAGCGCTACAACAAGTTTAGCGAATCGCTGTATGCTTATGCCTACAGCCTGTTGTATACTTTCAGCCTTTTCTGGATAACCCCTTATGCTATTATTACCGCAGGTAAAAGCGGCTGGCTAACCAGGGGCTAACATAAATTAAAATCAGGAACAAAAAACGCAGGCTTGGCCTGCGTTTTTTGTATACTATGAAAAGCCCGCGCTATTAACCTCTTGCTATCAGTTCTTTTATAAGTGTGCGCACTTTAGGTTCGGCAAGGGCAGCAGCCTGCAGCACCTCATCGTGGCTTACTGAGCCTACACCATCACTGTCACCCATATCGGTAATGACAGATATACCAAAACACTCCATATCCATGTGTCGGGCTACGATTACTTCGGGCACGGTACTCATCCCTACGCAGTCGGCACCCAATATTTTCACCATACGGTATTCAGATAGCGTTTCAAACGTAGGCCCCTGCAAGGCCAGGTAAATCCCGTCCTTAACATCTATCCCCTGCTCCACCGCAATCTCTTTAGCTTTGGCAATAAGCGCATGGCTGTAGGGTTCGCTCATATTCAGGAACCGTGGTCCAAAGCGTTCATCGTTATGCCCACGCAGCGGATGCTCAGGCATCAGGTTGATGTGGTCATACAATATTACCACATCACCTACGTGGTAGAATGAATTTACCCCACCCGACGCATTGCTCACAATTAGCTTTTCTACCCCTAGGTATTTCATCACCCTTACCGGGAAGGTAACCTCTTGCATGCTGTAACCTTCATAATAATGAAAACGCCCCTGCATGGCCACTACATTCTTGTTGCCTATTTTACCAAAGATAAGCTTGCCTGCATGTCCCTCTACAGTCGACACAGGGAAGTTAGGCAGCTCGCTGTATGGCAAGGTGTGTTCTATAGTGATATCATCGGCAAAACCGCCCAGGCCCGAGCCCAGTATTACACCATACTGCGGGGTAAACCCGGTTTTGTTTTTAATGTAATTAACGGTTTCCTGTACTTCGTTCCACATAATGTAAAATGGTTTGGTTAAACACATCGCCACCCGATATAAAACGGCTTTTTATAGGCAGGTAAAACAACCTATCGGCGGGTAATTTACCTTTAAGGCGCATATAATCTTTTTCGGTGGTAACTATAGGTTTTATTTCGCTGAGTTGCTTCAGTTCTGTAATTTCGGCATCCGTAAAATCATGGTGGTCAGCGTAAGTTTTTACCTCATCGCCTCCCGTTTGCAAATGCGCGTAAAACGGCTGCGGCTTGGCAATTCCGGCCACAAGTATTTTTGGGGTATTTTTAATTTCGGCTACAGCCAAAGTCCCCTCTTCAGAATACACAAAATCATCGTAAGCAATGCTTGTAAAAAACACCTGTTGCCCCATTTCGGGCCTCAATTTCATTATAATACGCTGCTGTTCGGCTTCAGGTAATGATGGCGGGCATTTGGTTACCACAATAACACCGGCACGTTTTGCCCCTGCCCTGCTTTCGCGGAGGTTACCTGCAGGCAGTATAAAATCATCTGCATAAACATCGCCATAGGCCGTAAGCAGTACATAAAACCCTGCCTTTACCTTTCGGTGCTGGTAAGCATCGTCCAGTAGTATCACTTCAGGCTTTGGTTGCAACCCTAAAAGATTGTTTATACCCTCTACCCTGTTGGCATTTACCGCCACACGTATATTTTTAAACTTGCTGAAAAACTGGTACGGTTCATCACCTATGGTTTGTGCGGTAGCAGTATCATCGGCCAGTATGTAGCCATTGGTTTTGCGGCCATAGCCACGGCTCAGCACAGCCACATTATACTGCTGCGAAAGCAAGCGGATAAGGTATTCGGTTTGCGGGGTCTTGCCGGTGCCGCCGGTACTAAGGTTGCCCACCGCAATAACAGGCACGTTAAAACTATGGCTTTTAAAAATACCAGTGTTGTAAAACACATTCCGCAGGCCGGTAATACAGCCATATATAAGCGAAAACGGGAGTAAAAGCAACCGCAGGTATTTCATGGTTAAAAGAGGTATTATGCAAATGTAGGGGTTTACGCCCACATACGTGGCAGGCATTTATCATACGAAAGAAAAGTTGTGCAAAATTTAACGCGGTTTACACAAAACCCGTACGGCAACCACAGCATTATTGAGATTGTATTTCAAAAAGAAATAATTTTTTAACTGCGAAATAATTAAAAAACGGCTTTTGCAACTTTTTTACCAAGGCTATCTGCCAAAACAATAAAAATCATAAAGTTTTAACGGAAACATTTGGATATAATTCCCGTTTTTCCTTTTTTTGCTGTTCACAAAAATTAATGTGTAACCGAATGAAAAAGATTATATTTCCGCTTACTTTCGTTGGCATACTGTTGGCCGTATCATGCTCAGATGAGGACGAACTACCAACACAAAGTTATATAGGTTGCCAAACGTGTGAAGTAGCCGGCACAGCGCCTAACTATGTACCTGAAGATTATGAAGCCTGTGTGGGTATAATATCTGAACAAGTACAGACTATTGACACTGCCGGCAATGTGGTTAACACTACTGTCCTTGACACATTTTTATTTGTGAACGGTGCCAATACCGGCCTTAAACCTGCACACTATTTTTCACTATACTGCGACAACGCTTATGACCCTGCACTAAACACAGGAGGAAATGGCGGTGGTGGCACAAACGGAAACGAAAACTGTGTAATTTGTGATGCTTATAGCCTTTTGGGTGTACCGGTTCCGGAAATGGAAGTTTGCCAGGGCGAAGACGGTAACGCTTACATAGATGGTGAAAGCACAGGAGTACCATACAATTCTTATGTACAGACATTAGAAGCGGCTACTGACTGCCATTAATATAAACTAAAGATATATATTAAAAAACTGCCATAAGGCAGTTTTTTTGTTTTTGTACCTTTGGTAAAACGATTACAGCACACCATCATGAAGATTAAAGACATATTCCCCATACTTGAAAAAATGGCTCCCCTGGCATATGCCGAAGATTTTGACAATGTGGGCCTTCTTACCGGTAACGCCACAGATACCCTTACAGGTATACTGGTATGCCACGATGCATTGGAAAATGTAGTAGATGAAGCCATAAATAAGCAATGCAACCTTATTGTGTGCTTCCACCCTATACTATTCTCCGGGCTGAAGAAAATAACCGGGAAAAACTATGTAGAAAGGGCCGTGGTAAAAGCCATTCAAAACAACATAGCCATATATGCAATACACACAGCACTGGACAACCACCGCAATGGAGTAAACAAAATATTTGCCGATGCGTTGGGCCTTACCAACACTAAAATACTGGTCCCGAAAGAAGGGTTTATACGCAAGCTGGTTACCTATACTGTCCCTGAAAACCATATACAGCTGCGTAATGCATTATTAGCCGCCGGGGCAGGCAATATAGGCAACTATGAAAACTGTAGCTTTAACAGCCACGGTACCGGCACTTATCAGGATAACGAACACAGCAACCCAGAAATAGGCCAGCGTGGAGAATTTATGGAGGCGCAGGAAATAAAAATTGAAGTGACGTTTGAAAAACACCTTGAAGGCGCTGTACTGAAAGCTCTTTTTGAAAACCACATTTACGAAGAGGTAGCTTACGAAATTTACACCCTGCAAAACCGTCATCAAAACATAGGGCTTGGCATAGTAGGCGAACTACCACAGGAAATGCCTGAAGAAAGCTTTTTAGGGTTTGTAAAAGACAAAATGCAAACCGGGGGTATACGGCACAGCGCCTTTACCGGAAAAAGTATAAGGAAGGTAGCCCTGTTGGGTGGAGCCGGGAGCTTTGCCATAAAAAATGCTATAGGTGCCGGAGCCGATGCTTACCTTACAGCCGACCTGAAATACCACCAGTTTTATGAAGCGGAAGGCAAGCTACTCCTCGCCGATATAGGCCACTACGAGAGTGAACGCTATACCGCACGCTTTATGGCTGATTTTTTATGCAGTAACACTACCGGGATTACTGTGCTTGAAACTTTTGTAAATACTAACCCCGTGCATTATTTTTAAGATATAAAAAAAAGCTTCCTGCGGATTCCTGCAGGAAGCAATCTTGAATCTTGAAATCTTGTACAAATGGAAGGCAGATAAAGAATCCGTGCTGCCTGTTTTATAAAAACGCTTCCAAAATTATCCTATTGTATATCAGGGAGAATTTTGGGAATTGTAGTTTGTTATAAAAACAAATTTAACACTTTTTTATGTTATAAAAATACCCATGACTAGGTATTTTCCACAAAGTTATTAAGAAAAAAGCGGCGGCCCTCCTGTTGGCCGCCGCAACATTGATTAGCCTAAAAATTAAGTGTAAGGCATAGAAGCCCCGATACGACCTTGTTAAATGAGAAAAATTACTTAATTAATGGCTAATCGTCTTTATTTAAAATACTCTGGGAGAAAACAATATTAATATTAGTTACCGGCCACTGCCCCTATGGGGCAGCGGACCCGGAGGCTATAAAAAATTTACTTCTTTATTAGCTTTACTCTCTGCGATTGGCCTCCGTTGGTAACTGATAGAACGTATACACCCGCAGCCAGGTTAGCTGTGTCAAGGCTGGTGGTATTAGCATTTACATTTTGTTGTTTCACTATCTGTCCGGTAATGTTGTACAGCACCAGGGTATCTATACCACTGCTGTTGCTTACCATCACATTTTCTGTAGCAGGGTTAGGGCTTACAGTAAGTGTTTTGAATATATCGTTTTTCACGCCGCTCGTTTCAGCAGGCGTAGTAAATTCGGTAACCACCCATTCGCTAAACAGCGGGCCACAAAGTGTACCTGTATACATATAGTATGTGGTATCTGGCAATAAGTCAGTCAGCGAAACCGTAAACGCTCCTGATGCTGCAGGTGCAGCAGGTGGCGTATCTGCCGTACCCAAACCGTAGAAATAAACAACCACAGGAGAGTTACCCTCTACAGGTGCTGCCCAGTTTAGTGTAGCCGAGGTTTGCGTAATGCCTGTAACCTCAACTTCCGCAGGCACACCACAAGCATTTTCTTCTATACTGAAGTTATCTACATATATGCTGCCTAAACCGGCTTCACTATGTGCGTTAAACCCGAAATAATATACACCCGGCTCGTTTACTTGTATAAAGTTTGTTTCGCTAAGCAGCTTTAATGCTCCTGTAACAGCAGGGCTTGCATCTGTAGGCACACCGGCAGTAGCATCAGGGTTGTTCACCAGCATAAACCTCAGGCTTTCTGTCTGGTCAGGATTGCTGTTGCCGTAGTTAAAGCTTATTTTGTAGCGTACTCCCGGTTCAAGTTGTATACCTTTGGTAAAAAACCAGGCATCTGCAGCCTCAGTATTACCGGTATATTGCAGTACCTGGGTATCAAAACCGTTGCCCGGTGCCGGTGCAGCAGCCCAACCATTGCCGTTTGCAGAAGTATTTACACTACACTCAGGCAGTGCAGGGGTATCTGTATAAGAAAAATCAATAGAATACGGCACGGTAGCCACATCGTCGCACGCAGGGGTGGTAAACGCCACAGGGGCTAACCAATCGCCAAATGCAGAACCGCAAAAGCTCCTTAAATGGAAGTAATATTTAGTGGCAGGCTGTAGTGAATTTACCGTTATCGTTGTTGGCGAAATCAGGTCAAAGTTAGCAGGCTCTTCAGCAGATGTAGTTACTGCATAAAAATATCCGTTAGGAACAGGCCCTACAGGAGCTGTCCAGCTGAATGAAGCACTTGTAGATGTTATGCTGCCTTTTACAATATCTGTAGGCGCAGGACATGTATAAGGCTCTATAGTAATATCATCCAGATAAAGGGTACCCTGCGAAGCTGCGCTGTTAACATGAAATGCCAGGTAGTATGTACCTGATACCTGTGTAGAGATAGAGTTACCTATGTAATACAAAGTAGCGTCACCACCTGTAACAGCCGGTTGGATGCCTATTTGCGACATCACAGCTGTGTCAGTAGCACCGTTTGACAGAAAAGTTGTAAAACTTTCGGTAGTACCGCCGTTATTACCATACTTGTACGAAATCCTGTAATTTGTACCGGCTACCATATCAAAGCCTTTTGTAAAAAACCAGGCATTGGCAGTCTCAGCATTCGATGTATATGATAAGGCATTATTATCAAATCCAAAACCGGGATTGTTTGTAACTTCCCAGCTGTTTCCGGAACCTACATTTATTGCCGTTGTACAATCGGGCAATGTAGGTGCAGTAGCGGTTTCAAAGTCCAGTGTGTAAGGGATAGTTTCCACTGAACATTCCTGTGCACTGGCTCCGTAAGAGAGGCCGAGCACAAGTAATGATGTTAAAGTAAACTTTTTCATTTTCATTTTGGTTAAAATTGCAAGTATTGATAGTTTTTTATCGGTCATGCAACATTAACCAAAAAATTAAAGCATTGTTAAATTACTGCTTTATAAATAGAGCGACACCGCTGAGAAATTGAGTGACATTAAATTTTTAAAACACTGTAATTTAAATAATTAAAAAAATTCGAAATCTTTTTCGTAAACAAAAATCCAGAAGTGTAATTTTAACAATTACGTCATAGATCTTCCAAAAAATTAAGCTTCCGCACCCTCTCAGGCACGGAAGCTTTTATGTAAAAAGTAACTGCAAAAATTAGTTTGCGGCAAATTCTGTAGAAGTGCTCAAGGCTTCCCAGGTTTTTATTTCGCTGTTTACAAATTCATTTTGCTGTCTTGCTATGCTTACCGCATCCGAACCAAGGAACAGGTATAGCGGTGCTTTTTCGGCAGCTTCGGCTTCAATTATAGCAGCCACTCCCCTTACTGGGTCGCCCGGCTGGTTGCCATTTATCTCTTCCTGGTGTAGCAGTACCGATTCCCTTACACTGGCGTATTCCGCAATAGGATTAGCAGGTAGCGCCATAGAAGTACCTTCAAGGAAATTAGTACGGAAATAGCCGGGAAGCACCAGTGTAGCCTTAATGCCGAACGGCGCTACTTCATACGAAAGCGATTCGGTAAAGCCTGCCATGGCAAACTTGGTAGCGCAGTAAATACCCCAGCCCGCGAATGCACCGGTATATCCACCGATAGAAGCAATGTTAAAGATATGACCGCTACCCTGCTTACGCAATTGCGGCAATGCTTTACGGATAACATTCAGCGCACCGAATACGTTAACATCAAAGTTGGTACGTGCTTCCTTGTCGCTTAGTTCTTCTATACCGCCTATCTGACCGTAGCCGGCGTTGTTTACTACCACGTCTATAGATCCAAATTTGGCTATAGTGTTGTTTATGGCGGCTTCCACGCTGCCTTCGTTAGTAAGGTCTACCTGTAGCGGCAGCAGGTTGGGGTGTGTACCCGCAGCTTTTTCAAGCCCGGCTATGGTGCGCGATGTAGCAGCAACGTTATGGCCTGCAGCTAATAATTGGGCAACAAATTCCAGCCCGAAGCCCTGGCTGGCTCCGGTAATAAACCATGTCTTCTTCATTTTATGGGAAATTAAATATTAATAATCAGTAGAAATACTTGTTTGTTTATTTTCTTCCAGCTCTTTAGTAAGGCTGGCTATTTTGGTAAGCGCCCTGTTGTAGGCATCGGTACCCAGGAACAGGTGTACCGGAGGGTTTTCGTCAAAACCGGCTGCTATCATTACGGCTGCAGCTTTTTCGGGGTCACCTGCCTGCTGGCCGTCCATGGCACGGTAGCGGTTGTGCGATGCACGGATGTCTTCATAAGCTGCAATGGGGTTTTCGGGCATAGCCAATGAATCATCAGTAAGGAAACTGGTACGGAACGCGCCCGGGGCTACCAGTATCGCTTTAATACCAAAGGCTTTTACATCTTCAGCCAATACTTCGGTAAGCCCGGTTACGGCAAACTTAGTAGCGGCATACGGCGCCCAGCCCGTAGCGGCGGCAAACCCGGCAATCGACGATATATTAATAATGTGGCCGCTTTGCTGCCTGCGCATGTGCGGCAGTGCATGGCGTATGGTATTTATGGTACCGAACACATTAATGTTGAATGCGGTACGTATCTCGGCATCAGTAAGTTCTTCAAAGCTGCCACCTATACCGTAGCCGGCATTGTTTATCAGTACATCAAGGGTACCAAAGGCTTTTTGTGTAGCATCAATGGCTTCTTTTACCGAAGTGTCATCGGCAAGGTAGGCATAAAGGGGTAAAAAGTTGGGGCTGTCTGAGCCTACTGCATCAATAAGCTGGGCAATGCTGCGCGAGGTAGCAGCCACCTTCTGGCCTGTTTGCAGCAGTTGTTTTACAAGGCTAAGTCCAAGCCCTTTTGAGGCCCCGGTAATAAACCAGGTTTTTTTGGTTTTGCTGTGCATAACTATTTGTTTTTATTTACAGGACAAAGTTACGGCAGCGGCAAAGGGCTGTGCTATCGCAAATCAAACCGAAAATTGCAAAAATCAAACAACAGCTATACAACCCTGAAACGGCGTGGGGTTTCGCCCGTATGCTTCTTAAAAAAGTTATTGAAATGGCTTGGTTCTTCAAAGCCCAGGGTATTGCTTATTTCGGCTACGTTCCAGTCGGTATGCTTCAATAAAGCACAGGCTTCATCGGCAAGGCGTTCATTAATAAGGTTGGTCGTGGTTTTACCGGTAGTGGCTTTTACGGCACGGTTCAGGTGGTTAACATGTACCGAAAGCGCATCAGCATAGTCGGCCGCAGAGCGCATGTTCATTTTATGCATGGGCGTCTCTACCGGAAACTGGCGCTCCAGCAATTCCCTGAACACTGCTGTAATACGCGTGCTGGCATTAGGATGCTCGTATATAGTGGTATTGGCCGCTTCGGTTTTCAGCGCGAGGTGAATCATTTCGGTTAAATAACTGTGCAGCAGATCATATTTAAACGGATAATCACTGTCTATTTCTTCGAGCATTTTTTCAAACAGGGCCGAAAAAGCCTCGCTTTGGGCATCGTCTAATGTATAAGCAGGCTTACCACCCGGTGAAAACATAGGCAATTCATTTAGCGGTATGCGTGATTTCTCGGTAAAGAAACCCGGCGTAAATATGCAGAAATAACCGGTTGGGTCAGGGGCAAG
This sequence comes from Flavobacterium niveum, assembly GCF_055231775.1. Lineage (NCBI taxonomy): Bacteria > Pseudomonadati > Bacteroidota > Flavobacteriia > Flavobacteriales > Flavobacteriaceae > Flavobacterium > Flavobacterium niveum. The sequence goes on along the minus strand of NZ_JBUYSX010000005.1, from coordinate 92,100 downwards.
GTATTCCCATGTATAGGGTACCTGCGGATTAAAAAAGATAAGCGAAGTACCGTTTACCTCTATACTCTTATCGGCATAGTGGTAGCGGTTGTGGCCTTTAAGCAGTGTTACCTTGTAATAATCGCGGCGGGCATAATGGATAGGCTTGTCGTGACTGCACTCCTCCAGCCTGAAAACATTCATGTGGCCTGTTACCTTATTGACACCTTCCGGCACGGGGCGATTTTTATCGGTATAAAACTGTTCTAAGCTTTCTGTTTTCATAACCGTGCGTTATTTATTGCAATATTCAAACAAAGATACGTATTTCTATATAAAAGTGTATCCGTCGCTGCTATTTACCGCTTAACCATTCGGGCTGCCAAAAATACCGTTTAACATATTTTTCACTTTCGTATTACAGAAACTGCTACTTTTGAAATGTAATTAAAAACCAGTAATCATTACCAATTAATTTTCAACCATGATAACAGTAGTAGTACACGTAATTAAAGTAGCTATCCATTTTGTAGTTTCTTTGTTTTAAGAAGATACCATAACACGGTCATCAATCAAAAAATCGACAGTTGCGGGCTTCATCACCCCGTAAGGCAGCTGGCGTATACGAGTAAAAATTTGAGTTAGTTAAAAGGCAGTGTAGTCACTGCCTTTATTTTTACCAGGATATGACGTTTTTATATAAAGTAAAATACCACATCTATACGTTTGCAGGCTTCCTGCTGTACATACTCTGTACGCTTACCGCCATTAAAATATATATTAAGGTAAACCTTGATACAGATAGTATAGCAAAGGCATACCAGTCTGTAGGCTATTATGTGGCCGAGGCTTTGGTATGCAGTTTTCTGGCCTACCTGATTTCACTGCCCCTGCTATGGGTGGTTGAAAAAAATTCCGACTTCAGCCGTTACCGTACCGCAATGGGCGGCAAAGTGGTGGTTACGTTTGTAGCTGTACAGGTGGTATACACCCTTATTCTTTGGCCTGCACTGTCGTTGGCCAACCGTTTTATTGTGGGCAAAAACCTGGAAATACCCCAGTATGTAAAAATATTGAACATGTCGTATTTTGCAGCCATGTTCCTTATATGGTTGTTTACCATCATCACCATAAAACTGGTACAACACCTTAAACAGGTACGGATAAAACAGCTGCAGCTGGAAAACAACCTGCGCGACTCGCAACTGAATACACTGAAAGGCCAGATAAACCCGCACTTTATGTTTAACAGCCTGAACAACATACGCGGGCTGATACTGGAAGACACCACCCGTGCCCGCGATAGCATAACCCGCCTGAGCGAAATGCTGCGCTATACCCTTACCAAAAACGACACCAACACAATACCTCTGAAAGAGGAACTGCAAACGGTAGACAATTACATAGAAATAAGCAAGATACAGTTTGAAGACCGCCTGCAATTCAGTATGGATATTGATACCGATACGCTGAATATAGCCATACCCCCTATGATAGTGCAAATGCTGGTGGAAAATGCCGTAAAACATGGTATAGGTAAGCTAAAAGAAGGCGGCCTTGTGAAACTGTGTGTAAAGAAAGGTGACGACAACATACTGCGTATCGGTGTACTGAATTCGGGCAGGCTGAGCATGGCCGAAGGCGGTACCCGCCTGGGGCTGGAAAACATCAGGAAACGGCTTTTCCTTATCTTTGGCGACAAGGCAAGCTTTACCCTGGAAGAAAAAAATGATTTTGTGGAAGCCTCTATTACCATACCGCTAAATTAAGTTGTAAAAATGAGTACGATTAAAACCATAATTGTTGAAGATTCGCGACTGGCACGGAACGAGCTGCACGAGCTTATAAAACTGCACCCCGATATTGAAGTTGTTGCCGAAGCCGAGAATGCCGACCAGGCGTACGAACTCATCAATAAACTGCAGCCCCAGCTTATTTTCCTGGACATCAATATGCCGGGCAAGGATGGTTTTGAACTGCTTGAAATGCTACACGAGGTGCCGCTTGTGGTATTTACCACGGCTTTTGACGAATATGCCATAAAATCTTTTGAGTACAACGCGCTGGATTACCTGCTGAAACCCATAAACGAAAAGCGTTTTGCCGATGCGGTAGAAAAGGTAAAATCTAAAATAATCCAGGTACAAACCCCACAAGGCCCGCTGAACGAAAACAGCCAGATTTTTATAAAAGAAGGCGAAAAATGCTGGCTGGTGCGCATTGCCGACATACAACTGTGCGAGATTGTGGGCAACTACACCCGGGTGTATTTTAACGGCAACCGCCCGCTAATTTACAAATCACTGAACCAGGTGGAGGAACGCCTGCCGCAGCACCTGTTCTTCAGGGCGAACCGCCAGCAGATTATCAACCTGCAATACATAAAAAGCGTGGATAATGCCGTAAGCGGTAAGTTGGCAGCCCTGTTACAAAACGATGTGGAAGTAGAAATATCGCGTAGGCAATCGGTACTATTTAAGGATATGCTGAGCCTTTGATGTGCTATTTTTTTATTTTCTATTGATTACTGCACAAAGGGCCGCAGATGATATGGATACTCGCAATCACAGATTTAGTATAATATCAAACAACCGTCTTGGCGAGGCACGAAGCCATCTCATAGTGTATACCTTTAAAATACACACTCCTAACCCCTCTCAAGAGAGTAATAGCTTCACTCATGCCTTTTTCAGGATTGAAAAATTAACGTCCCTGCCTGTTACCACCCTTAAAACCACCATCTCTTTTATCGCCGGGTTTACGGTTAGTGCCAAATGGTTTTTTATTGGCATCCCTGTTATTCTTAAAACGCTTAGGTGCCCGTTGCTGAGAATTGCTCCTTGGGGCAGCAGCAGGTTTTGAGTTTTCGGGTTTTGGCAAGCTCGCTTCCTCAGTTTTACTTGACGGTTCTATAAGGCGGTTTAGTTCTTTTAATTCGGCAGCGGTGAGGTCGCGGTAACGACCTACATGCACATCCAGCGAAATATTCACAATACGGATGCGTTTCAGCGCGGTAACCTCATAATCCAGGTATTCACACATGCGGCGAATCTGACGATTTAACCCCTGCGTTAGTATAATACGGAACACATATTTGCTCACCTGCTCTACCAGGCACTTGCGGGTTATGGTTTCCAATATCGGCACACCGTTACCCATTCGCTGAATGAAGCGGTCGGTTATCGGTTTGTTTACCGTAACAATGTATTCTTTCTCGTGGTTGTTCCGTGCGCGGAGTATTTTGTTTACAATATCTCCGTCGTCGGTCATTAGTATCAGTCCTTCACTGGCTTTATCCAGCCTGCCTATCGGAAAAATACGCTTCGGGTAGTTGATATAATCTACAATATTGTTTTTCACCTCCAGGTTGGTAGTACACTCTATCCCCACAGGCTTATGGAACGCCAGGTACACGTGCTGGCCACGCTTTTCAGAAATAAGCTTGCCGTCTACACGCACCTCGTCATCGGGGCTGACTTTAGTACCCATTTCGGGCACGGCACCGTTAAGGGTTACGCGTCCCTCCTCTATCAGCTTATCAGCCTCGCGGCGTGAGCAATAGCCTGTTTCCGAAATAAATTTATTAAGACGTTTCAGTTCCTGTTCCATGCGGCAAAGGTACGTATTTTAAGGGAGATTTTTAATAAGCCTCTCCCCAACCCTCTCCAAAGGAGAGGGAGCAGCTTCACTCAACCACCCCTCATCACAGGTTACCATGTGAGGCCATCAAAAAAGCCATCTGTTTTCACAGATGGCTTTCACCCAAAAAAATATATGAAAAATGTATCTATTGTAATATAGAGGCCAGTATTTCAGGGTACACTATTTCTCCGGTATTGCGGTTAAAGATACCCAGGCCATGGTTTCCGGTAACGCCATTGTCCCAATACACCGGCACAAGGCCGTGTGTACGTGCCGAATTGCTCACATAGTGCACATAATAGTTACGGAAGGTTTCGCTGCCCGCTACATCTGAACGGAGTATGGCACCGAATTCACCCAGAATAACACCTACACCCTGGTCGATGAAATTGGTTTTCATCTTCTGGAACTGCGCATCTACATACGACTCATTCGCCCAGGTTTCGGTAGCCGACGGGTCGGTAGCGATAGAACCCCACTGTGTAATAGTAGTATTTTCGTTCAGCGCAAAGTTATACGGGTCATAATAGTGCACTTCCATCATCAGGCGGTTAACAGCAATATCCACATCTTCCGGCACCTGCGCGAAATTCACGGTGTGGTCTATATTGGTATTAAAACCCTGCACCACAAGGTAACGGTACGCATTTCGCCCTCCGGTAGAGCGCACAGCATCAACAAAAGTCTGATTAAAGCTGTTCTGCGTGTTGTAGTACTCTGCCGTAGGGGTATTGTAATTCCCCTCTACCATAACCTCATTGGTTCCGGCAAACAGCAGGTGGTAGTCATAATCACGGAAATGCGTGGCTATCTGCTTCCACATTTTACCCAGACGGTCGTTTACATAATCTTTTTGCGCTGCGGTAGGCTGTATCCAGCCGCCGTCCCAGTGCTCGTTCATAATTACGTACATGTTATTTGCTAATGCATAGTTTACCACTTCTTCCACGCGGCTCATCCACGTAGCGCTTATGGTATAATCAGTAGCATTAGAAAACACACTCCACGACACCGGTATGCGTATGGTATTAAAACCGGCCGCTTTTACTGCATCTACAAATGCATGGGTGGTGGCAGGGTTGCCCCAGGCCGTTTCGCCACCTATAGCTTCAAGGCTGTTGCCAAGGTTCCAGCCCGTACCCATCTGGGCGGTAAGCTCTACGCTGGTCCAGGTGCCCATATTGCTGGCATCGGGAGCTACATCATACACTATACCTACCGGCGGCACAAAGGCATCCTGGGTGATAACCAGCTGGCGTGTTTCGGTATCAGATGTAACAACAATAGTAGCCGAGCGGGCCTCGGTAGATTCGTTTGCCGCTACGGTAAAGTTAAGGTGCGCCATGCCCGTGCCGCTGGTACCCTGAATGGTTACCCAAGCTGCGGGGTTGTTTATCGTCCACTGGCGCGCGGGGTCGATACTGATGTTCAGGATGTTGTTACCGCCTGCTGTAGCAAAGTGCAACGTTTCGGGTGTTACAGCAAAGGCTATTTCACTATCCGTGCTTTTGTTATCGTCAGACGAACATCCGGGTGTGGCTGCAAACAGGAGGAGCAGCACAAAAAACTTCAAAAAATAATTTGTTTTCATTATCGCGAAAGAGAGTTTGGTTACAATGTTTGGGTTTGGGTATAATGTTTTCGCAATTACTCCAACTATATCGTTTTATATAATGGTTAATATGACCACAAGTGTACAGTATATTTTTGGTTTCGGCAAAATATTTAGCTTAAAATTTTTGTTTTAAAAATCATTTATGATTAAAACCGTCATATTTACAGAATTTAACGTAGAGACGTTGCAGTGCAACATCTCATTCAAAAAAATCCCTAAGACGTTGCAGTGCAACGTCTCTACAAAACCAAAAAATTGTATCTTTGCACGCTTAAAAAAAATTACAACCCATGGCATTACCCGAAATCATAACGCAACACGTACAAAATGCGGTGCAGGACCTGTATGGCATCAACCTTGAAAAAGTTGAGCTACAGGCTACAAGGAAAGATTTTGAAGGCGATATCACCGTGGTTATTTTCCCGCTGCTGAAGCTTGTAAAGGGCAACCCTGCCGAGCTGGGCAACAAAATCGGGCAATACCTGGTAGACAACGCCGGTATTGTAAGCAGGTTTAATGTAGTTGCAGGCTTCCTGAATATAGTAATAGCCGACAGCTACTACATCAACTTCTTTAACGAGATTAAAGGCGATGAGAAATTCGGCTTTAGCACCCCTGCTGAAGACGGTAAGGCGGTAATGGTAGAGTATGCTTCGCCAAACACCAATAAACCCCTTCACCTGGGCCACGTGCGTAATGTATTGCTGGGCTATTCGGTAGCGCAGATACTACAGGCATCGGGTACTAAAGTGCACAAGACACAGGTGGTAAACGACCGTGGCATCCACATCTGTAAAAGTATGCTGGCTTGGGAGAAATTCGGCAACGGAGAAACTCCTGAAACAAGCGGCCTTAAAGGCGATAAGCTGGTAGGTAAATACTATGTGGAGTTTGACAAGGCGTACAAAAACGAAATCAACGGACTTGTAGCGGGTGGCGCTACCGAAGACGAAGCCAAAAAGAATGCCCCTATCATCCTTGAAGCCCAGCAAATGCTTCTTGACTGGGAAGCCGGAAAACCTGAGGTAATTGCCCTTTGGGAGAAGATGAACGGCTGGGTGTACGAAGGTTTCGATGCTACATTTGAAGCCATTGGCGTAGACTTCGATAAAAATTATTACGAAAGCAACACCTATTTATTAGGTAAAGATATAGTAGACGCAGGCCTTGAAAAAGGTGTGTTCTATAAAAAAGAAGACGGTTCGGTATGGATAGACCTTACCCCTGACGGCCTTGACGAAAAACTGGTACTGCGCAAAGACGGTACTTCGGTATACATAACGCAGGATCTTGGCACTGCTGTGCAGCGTGTTAAGGACTTCCCGGATGTGGGCGGTATGGTGTACACCGTAGGTAACGAGCAGGACTACCACTTTAAGGTGTTGTTCCTTATCCTGAAAAAGCTTGGTTACGACTGGGCAGAGCACCTGTACCACCTGTCGTACGGCATGGTAGACCTTCCTTCGGGCAAGATGAAAAGCCGTGAAGGTACCGTGGTAGATGCCGACGACCTAATCAGCGAAATGGCAGAAACTGCACAGAATATAGCCGAAGAACTGGGCAAACTCGACGGATATTCAGATGAAGATAAGGCTCGCCTGTATAAAATCATCGGCCTTGGTGCGCTTAAATACTACATACTGAAAGTTGACCCGAAAAAACGCATATTGTTCGACCCTAAGGAGTCGGTAGACTTTGCAGGCAACACCGGGCCATTTATACAATATACCTACGCGCGTATACAAAGCCTATTGCGCCGTGCAGAGTTTGACTTTGCCACTACCCTTTCACCGGAGCAGGTTAACCTTCACGAAAAGGAAAAAGAGCTATTGAAACAGGTAGCGCAATTCCCGACCGTAATACAAAGCGCCGCTGCTACCCACAGCCCTGCGCTGGTGGCTAACTACACCTATGATTTGGTAAAAGAATACAACTCGTTCTACCAGAGCATACCGGTACTGGGCGCTGAGGCTGAAAATGAAAAAATATTCCGTGTGCAGCTGAGCAAAAAAGTGGGCGAAACCATAAAGCTGGCATTTGGCCTGCTGGGCATCAACGTGCCTGAGCGCATGTAATTTTTGGAATCCCTATATAAAACAGGACTATTGTAGTGGAACCGACAGATAACAAAAAGAACGACCGAAACTTTTTCAGGGCCTACATTATCGTAGCCGTGGCTGCTTTGACAATGCTGGGCTTCCAGAAAGTTTTACCCGAAAAAATATTTACCGAAACTACCGCAGGCACCAAAAACGTGGCGGTAGACAGTATGATGCTGGAGGCTGTGCATGCAGATTCGGCAGCAGATACCGTGCCTGAAAAAGATACGCTTGCCCATGCTAAAATCACCTTTGAGGAAACCTACGGCGTGAAATTCCCATCTGAGGAATTTGACGATTACAAAGGTTTCCAGCACCTGATACAGTTTTACGAAAAGCTGATGCAGCTGGAAAAAACCGGCGAGGGTAATGTACGCATTGCTTACTTTGGCGATTCCATGACCGATGGCGACATGATAGTGAAAGACCTGCGCACCAGCATGCAAAACCGTTTTGGCGGCGAGGGTGTGGGCTTTGTAAGCATCGCATCGGAGTCGGCACAATCGCGCAGCACCGTTACACACCAGTTTTCCACCAACTGGAAAACCCAGAGCTACCTTAACGTAAAGCATCCTACAAGGCCATTTGGCGTTAACGGGCGTGTATTCTTTGTGAAGCACGACACCGTAAACACTACCTGGGTGCGCTATGCAGGTACCAAGCTGAACCACCTTACATCGTTAAACAACCCTACATTATTCTACGGGCGCAGCGGCAACCGTGACGCTTCACTGCGTGTGGTGGTGGGTAAAGATACATTGGTAAAGAAACTAAACCCTTCGTCGTTACTGAATACCCTGAAGCTGTCGGACAATTACAAAGGCTTTAAGGCCGACTTCATTAAGGCCGACACCATACCGTTTTACGGCTTCAACTTTGACGATGGGCGCGGCGTGCATATAGACAACTTCAGCACACGCGGAAACTCGGGCTTACCGAACAGCACGTTCAACACTTCGCTGATGAAAGCGTTTAACGAGAAGCTGGGGTACGACCTTATTGTACTGCAATACGGCACCAACATACTGAACAACGGTTCGCTGAAATACAACTGGTACGAACGCAGCATGACACGTGTGGTGGCACACCTGCGCGAATGCTTCCCGGGGACAACGATACTGATTATTTCCACTGCGGATAAGTCGACCAAGTACGGCACCGAAATGAAAACCGATTCGGCTGTAGTACCGGTAGCCATGGCGCAGAAACGTTATGCCGTGAAAAGTAATTCGGCATTCATCAACCTGTATACCCTTATGGGTGGCGACGGCAGTATGGTGCATTGGGTGGAAGACGAACCGGCACGTGCCAATAAAGACTATACGCACTTTAACTTCCGTGGCAGCAAACAGATTGCCGACCTTATTTACGGCCAGCTGAACAGCGGTTACGAAAAATACAAGGCACTGCGTGGCGGCAAGCCATTGCCAAAAGAAACAATAGATACCACCGCACCGGTAGCCAAGCCTGTGCCTCAGGCCCCGGCTGCAAAACCCGCAGACAGTTTTAAGACCGTGGTTAAAAAGACAACCCCGGCTACGGTAACACCTAAGGCCACTATCCCGGTGAAAGGCACTACCCCTGCCTTACCGAAAGACAGCGCCAAAAAGCCTGCACCCCAGCCGAAGGAAACCAAAGTAAAACCGGCAGCACCCGTAGTACAACCTGTAAAAGACACCGCCGATGTGCAGTAAGCTCACAGCCCTGATAGTACTACTGTTGGCTTTTACAAAAGCGGCAGCACAGGTACCACCTGCGGTTACCGAGACGGCTATAGTGGTAACCGATTCGCTTGCCGATATAGACACTACCGATGTACCGGGCAATAATATTATTACCAATGCCCATGTAATGCGCCAGTTGTTTGAAAAGCTGTACAGAATGGAGCAAACCGGCACCGGCAAAATAAACATAGTACACATTGGCGACAGCCACATACAGGCCGACCTGATGACCAATGCCATACGCAAAAGATTGCAAAAACGCTTTGGCAACGGCGGCGGCGGGTTTACCTTCCCGCACCAGCTGGCACGTACTAACGGCAGCTACAACACCCGTTTTAAGAGCAATGCTTCATGGGCCAGCCGCCGGAATATACTGCCTACAGACCCTGCCTTTACCGTTGGCCTTAGTGGTATAGCCCTTGAAACCCGTGAGGATTTTGTGGTGGAACTTAACGTAAGGGATTCATCGTATGACTTTAACACCATACGTATTGTTACCCCAAACAACGGCGACGATTTTGACCTGGCTACCAGCAGCCGAACCATAGTACTGGAAAGCACCGAACCGAAAAAGATAACCCATCGCATAAAAAACGGTGAGGTACTGGGTAGCATCGCCGAAAAATACGGAGTAAGCGTTGCCGCTATAAAGCGCACAAACGGCATGAAAACCGACCGCATCCGTGCGGGGAAAACCCTAAAGATACCTACCGACGAAAAGGTAAAACGCGACGTAAAGCGCAGTGAGTTTATTCCGCTGGCACTGCAAAACGATACGCTTACGCACTATTACTACAGCAAACAGGCGCTTGACAAAATATACCTGCTGCCCCACCGCGGACAGAATGAGTACAACCTCAGCGGCCTGGTACTGGAAAACGACACACCCGGATTGCTGTACCACAGCATTGGGGTAAACGGTGCCAAAGCCAGCGACTATAATAAGTACCCGCTGTTCTTCCGGCAGTTGCCTGCACTGAAACCTGATTTGGTCGTGGTATCACTGGGTACAAATGAATCTTTTGATAAAATGACCGAGGCCGACTATATGGCGCAACTGAATACGTTTATAAACAACGTAAAGGCTAATTGCCCCAACACCGCCATACTGATTATGACACCGCCGCCATCGCTGTTCCGCCGCAAGTATCCTAATACGTTTGCCGCTTCTTATGCGGGCAGTATCATAGCGGGTGAGGAAGCAAAGCAATACGCCACATGGGATTTGTTTACCGAATTTGGCGGATTGTACGGCGTACCGAAAAATGCCAAACGCGGCCTGATTAATACCGACCGTGTACACTATACCAAACCCGGCTACGAAAAGCAGGGCCGCCTTTTTAGCGAAGCGTTTATAAAGGCATACGACTATTTTAAATCAAACAGGGACAAGTAAGATAACAATGCTGCTGAACGATTATTTATCGCAAATAACCATTGAAGACCTAAGGCACTGGTTTTTATACAACCCTAAGGAACCCATGCTGTTCAGTACAGCTAAATTCCTGAGGTTATTCCTTATATTTTACTTTTTCTACGGGCTGCTGCGCAATACCTTCCGCCCAAGGCTGGCTTTTACCGCCGCATTTTCCATTTACTTTTACTACCTGTGCAGCGAAAGGTATTTTGTACTGCTCATTTTCAGCACCGTGGTAGATTATACGTTGAGTTACTTCCTGTTCCGGGAGCAACGCACGTTGCCACGTAAAATATACCTGTGGTTCAGCGTGGCTGTAAACCTGGTGTTTTTGGGCTATTTTAAATACGCTACATTCATTGCGGAGAGTGCTAACGAGCTTTTCGGCTGGCAATACACCGTACACAAAGTACTACTGCCGGTAGGCATATCGTTCTTTACGTTCCAGTCGATAAGTTATATCATAGAAGTATACCGCAAGGAAATAACCCCTACCAAAAACTACCTGGACTATCTGTTCTTTGTGTCGTTCTTCCCACAGTTGGTAGCAGGCCCTATAGTGCGTGCCAAAGACTTTTTGCCACAGATATACAGTAAGCTGGTACTTACCAAAGACGACGTTACCCACGCATTCTTCCTGATTATAGGTGGTCTTATAAAGAAGACAATAATATCAGACTACATCTCCATAAACTTTGTAGACCGTGTTTTTGACGCACCGGATCTGTACACCCCGTTTGAAAACCTTATGGCGGCCTACGGCTATACCATACAGATTTATTGCGACTTTTCGGGCTATAGTGATATGGCCATAGGTATAGCGCTGTTACTGGGCTTTAAACTGCCTACCAACTTCCGTACACCGTATAAATCGGCAAGCATTACCGAATTTTGGCGCAGGTGGCACATATCGTTGTCTACCTGGCTGAAGGACTTCCTGTACATATCTGTAGGTGGTAACCGAAAGGGCACCCTGGCAGGCTTCCTGTTCCCCGCATTGTTCTTTTTCGGGCTGATTGTATGGGGCATCAACTATGCGAGCGTAAGCAATGTACCGCTTATCATCAGCATCAGCGGGCTTGTGGTGTTTACACTCACTTTTGTTTTGGCAAAGGAAAAAGAAAAGACCATGTTTACCAATGTAAACCTGCTTACTACCATGTTGCTTGGCGGGCTATGGCACGGCGCCAGCCTGCGTTATATAATATGGGGTGCATTGCACGGCATAGCACTGGCAGTACACAAAATATGGATGGAGTTTTTCCCATCGAAAAAAGACAGCAAGCCAACAGCATTTTCCGCCCTGTGGAAATTTATTGCAGTCATCATCACTTTCCACTTTGTGGCCTTTTGCTGGATATTTTTCCGCGCCCGTAATTTTGATATTGCCCTTGGGCTTATCAACAACATCGGCAAACTTACCTTTGACCCTGAGCAATGGAAAACCATCATCATTGGCTATAAAAACGTATTCATGCTTATGGCTATCGGCTATGCATGGCACCTGCTGCCTGAGGGTATTTCGCTTGCCATGAAGCGCTCTTTTGCCAAAATGCCGGCGATAATAAAAGGCATAATAGTAGGCCTTGTTTTCTGGCTGGTGTATGCTGCAGCTTCGGCAGGACCGCAACCGTTCATATATTTCCAGTTTTAAATGTAACATTCTGAGAAGAATTAGTGTTTTTAGCCAAAAAAGTATTTTTTGAGTAGGCAATTTCGTGTTTCGCTTAAATATTTTTTGGTATTTTTGGCGCTTAACTTATTTACTCTGCGATGAAAAAAACACTACTACTTATTGGTTTACTGACTTCGGTTTTTGGCTATAGAGTATCGGCACAGGCTACTGAGCCCTACACACTACAGGTATATGACGACGCTGTATATTACGGCATGTATGAAGGTACTGTAGACGAGCCACTACCGGAAGATGCACAACGTAACAACAACTCTTCTTACGGAAAAAAAATTACCGAAGAACAAATAGCCCTAATGGGGAACATGCTTACCCTTACAGTTCATGCCGAAGCGCTATGTGACGACTATGACCGTATAGGTAACGTTAACCTGGCCTTTGTACCAAAAGGTGCTACATCTTACAACTACAGCGAAGTTAGCAGGATAGAAATTGCAAGGTTTATAACCCCGTTTATGAACAACCTTACGCAAACCCCTACACAGGTACCTTACGTTTTTGAAATTAACAACGTAGCTACTATACTGCACGACCCTGTTCTTTCTTCAGAATATGATTTTTGGATAGAACTTGAAATCTACGGTTACCAAGGCTCATCTACACAAGGTGGCGCCGTATATGATTTCCCTAACATATGTACAGGAAGGAACGACGTATACAAAGGATCACTTACGCTTGATTCTGAATACGACGAAAACATCCCTACTGGCGACCTTGTATTCCAGGAACTGAGTTTCAAATATGAAATGAAAGACTATACCCTTGACGGTACAGATGTACTAAGCCAAACGGTTAAAACAATTGACTTTACACTACCTGAAGCAGTTACTGACGGTTATTTTTATGTGGTAATGTCTAACCACGGTTCTAACAATGGTGGTGAAGAATACAAAAACAGGTGGCATTATGTATACCTTGACGGTAACGAAGTATCAAGCTTTAAACCGGGCAAGAACTGTGAACAGTACAGGCAATACAACACTATGGGTAACGGCGTTTATGGCCCTTCGCCAAGGAGCAACACCTATTGGCTGAGCCGCGCATGGTGTCCGGGTGCAAAAATAGACACACGCGAAATATCATTGGGCAACCTTGCTGCCGGAGAACACAGCTACAAAATGGATGTACCGGACGCTACATTTGCAGGAAACCAGGGATACTTCCCTATGTCGGCTTACTTCCAGGGCTATGCAGCTACTGCAGGTACAGATAATGTAACCAAAAACACTTTTACTGTATTCCCTAACCCTGCTACCGATGTAGTTAACCTAAAAAGCAACGGTGAGCCTGTAAAAGGATATGAAGTAGTAAATACACTGGGCCAGACTGTACTTACAGGTAACGGCGAAACCGTAAACATGAGCCAGCTGCAAGCAGGTATGTACATGGTTAAAGCGCAGTTTACAAACGGCCAGGTAGCTACTCAAAAAGTTATCAAAAAATAATTTTGTTTTAGTTTATCAATATTTTTGATAGATCCGCCTGCTGTGCAGGCGGATTTTTTTTGCTAAAAACTAAACCTCAGCACTGCATTTGGTGTGCGGCGCAATGCGTAGGTGTTTACCGTTTCTATAGACTGGCTTACGTCGCTTACACGATAGTAGCGGTTCAGCAGGTTCTTGCGGTTAAGCAAATTGATGACAGAAAAACCTGTATATAACTGCGTCTTTTTGCCAAACTGAAGCGTATACCCGGCAGAAAGATTTACTTGGAAATAGGTATTAACACGGCGACCGTTAGGATAATCGTATAATATGGAATAGGTTCCGCCACCTTCTAGCGGGGTATCAATAAGCGGGGCGGTATAAGGGCGACCGCTTAACAGCTTGGAACCAAGCGATACCTTCAGGTTTTTATATTCGTAAGTTATTGCATTGTTTACGGCATGCGGTTGTTCAAAATTACTCCTGAAATTTTGCGGGTCGAATGAACCGAAATGGTATCGGTTGTGGTTATACGCATAACTAAGCCAGATGTAAAAATGCTTAAACTGCTTTTGTATAAGCACCTCTGTACCAAATATTGCGTAACTACCCGTAGCCGTTAACCCTTCAAACTGATCCTGGAAACCCTGTGCACCGGCAGTGATGCCTTTCACCTCCTTATAAAAGTTATCTATAGTCACCAGCCAGTCGTTGTGTTTCCACCCTGCGCCTATAGCAACCTGGCTGCTACGCTGTATGGGCACATCGGCATTATTAGCCAATACCCAGCGGCGCTTTTCCACACCCAGGAAATCATCCTGAAGGCCTACCATTTGCGTCGCGGTCTGGCTTTTCCGTTCGGCTTGTAATTGCACTTTCAGCGCAGGCGAAACCCTGTAGGATGCACTGAGCCTTGGCTCGGCAATAACCAGCCCGAACTTCTCAAAATAATTAAGCCTTAACCCTCCCTGTGCACGCCAGCGGCTGCTAAAGGGTGTATAATCGGCCTGTGCGGAAAATGCATGCGTGCGCAGCACTTCCTTTACTTCCAGGCTGTACTGCGGATAGTTGATGAGGTCGCGGTTTTTAATACCGGTTTCGTTATACTGGTAGCCCGCTTTTATGCTAAGGCTGTCACTGGCTTTGTAGGTATACCAAAGGTGTGCACCATTGTCATTAATAATATTCTGCTGAAGTGTGGTACGCCCAAAATCCAATTCAGAATTTAGTGCATCTACATTGTAGTATGAGTAGTAAACACCTACATCTGTACTGTGGCGGCTGCCCCATTTCGATTTTAAAGTTGCGGCGCCCCCCAGTGTAGTTTGCTCAAGGTTACTGCTCTTTATTACCAGCCCGTAAGGCATAAAAGTGCTTTGGGTAAAATCGAGTGTATTGCGAATGCCTGTACCATCTATGTACAGGTGGTGTTTTTGGTTGAATATCTGGTGGTATTGCAGCGTAGCATCGTAAAAATAAAACTCCTTGTCGCTTTTATAAAAAACGTAATCACTATCGTTGCTCTTTACCTCAGTATCCTGAAAGATACGTTGCGAATAGCGCGTATAAGTAGGAAAATCAAGCACGTCTGTAAACGAACGGCGTGCAGCCACCTCAACGTTAGAGGTTGGCGATGTTTTAATACGGGCAGTACCGTCTACCCCTATCATATTTACACCCACACTCCCGCGGGTGTCACCTATTTCATCAGGGTGCGATGATATATTTACGGTGCTGGAAACACTCTCCCCGTACAGGGCCGATGTACCGTTCTTTGAAATTTCTATACTATGTGCAAGGTTAGGATTCAGTGCCGATATAAGCCCGAAAAAATGCCCGGTCTGGAACAGGCGGATACCATTCCAGGTAAACAGGTTTTGGTCATGGCTGCCCCCGCGTACGTTTATATTATTCACGGTTTCGTCTACGCTGTTTATGCCAGGAAGCTGCTTCATGGCTTGTAGCACATCAGCTTCGGTAAGCCCCGGCAGTATCCCAAATTTTGCCGGTTTAATGGTATAGGTGCCGTTTGGGCTTAGGGTAATACCTGTAGCCAGATAGCGTTCTGCCACCACTTCGGCCAGTTCGTGTACATCGGGCTCCAGCCTTATTTCGGCACAGTCGCCGTAGGTTTCGGTTACCGAAAATTTCAGGGGTTTGTACCCGGCCTGTTCTACCATAAGTGTGGTAACATCGGCAGGGAATTCAAAATAGCCGTCGGCGCCGGAAAGTACACGCGTTTGCCCGTATTGAATTACTGAATTTTCCAGTATCAATCCGGTTTCATCGGCAACAAAGGCACAACGCGTTTGGGATTTTGGGGTATTTTTGGGGGGCTGGTATACGGTAATATATGCACCGTTTTGCTTAAACTTAAGCAGCGTACGGTTGCTTATATATATCAGTTTTGCACGCAGCGGAAGCCTTTCTTCAGGAGGGAAGATGGAATGCCCCGCTACATCATTTTCGGCAAAATTAAATTTGATATTATGCTGTTTGGCAATACCCGAAAGTATCTTTTTCAGTTCAATACTTTTCTGTTCGGACGACTGCCCGTAAGCGGCACCGAAAAAAAAAAGCATTACCGTTAAAAGCAGATACTGGGTATCACGCGTCATTCAGCCGATAGTATAATTTCTTTACCCTGTTTTTTATACGTTAAGCCATATGGCAGCGAAAACATATCAAGGGTTGTTTCCAGGTTCTTTACCGGCAGGGTACCACTGTAGCCGCCTTTAGCATTCAGTTTGCCCTGTACTTTTATCTTTACATCAAACTGGCGTTCCAGTTCGGCAAGTACATTTTCTGGTGTTTCTATGCTAAAATCTACCTCGTGGCGGTTTACCCATCCGGGTTCTTCTTTCTTAACGCCGGGTATGTGCAGGTTATTGCCATTATCATACGCTACGGCCTTACCCGGGGTAAGCAGTACGGTTTCATTTTTGGTAGTAACCCTTACCTTGCCTTCGTAGCAGGTAACATCAAGGCGGTTGCCGCGCACTTTTACATTAAAGCGTGTACCCACTACTGTTACAGTACCCTGAGGGGTTACCACATCAAAGGTTTTGCCTTTAGCCGCCTTAAAAAAGGCTTCACCGTTAAGTTCCAGCCTGCGGTTGTTATCCCAGTTAAAGGTTTTAAATTCCGCTTCAGAACCGGCATTAAGCGCTACCTCAGAATCATCGGGCAGTAAAAACGCATTTGTAGTACCTGCCACCGCAGCCTCTGTAGTAACACGGGTTGCATACAGGTATACCGAAATACCCACCGCCACTAAAAGTGCGGCAGCCACACGGCCAAACCAGTCATTAAGCCTGCGTACTTTAGGCGTATTTTGGTTCAGCTTCTGCTGTTGTATACGGGCATAAAGTGCCTCCATATCGGCCTGTGGAGCCACCAGCTCCGCCGAGTATTGTTTTATTTTGCTGTAAGTGGCATATTCCGGCAACGACTCAAACTCCATCAGCTCCTGCGCATC
Source organism: Flavobacterium niveum (assembly GCF_055231775.1). Lineage (NCBI taxonomy): Bacteria > Pseudomonadati > Bacteroidota > Flavobacteriia > Flavobacteriales > Flavobacteriaceae > Flavobacterium > Flavobacterium niveum. The sequence goes on along the minus strand of NZ_JBUYSX010000005.1, from coordinate 75,029 downwards.
CATCTCATCGTTTAGCCACTTTGCTAACTTCACATCTTCCATCTTTTTTGCATCTTTTGTTACTCTATAACAGTAATATACTAAAATACCCTACCTGAAATTATCAATTTGTTTACGAAGGTCCTGCAGGGCACCGTGCAGGCGCTTTTCTACCGCCTTAACACTTATACCCAGCATGTCTGCTATTTCGTGGTATTTCTTCCCTTCTATACGGTGCAGCAAAAAAGCAGTACGCTGCGCCTCACTAAGGCCCGCTATGGCTTTTTGCAGCTTTACCTTAAACTGCTCTTCCTCCATTAAAAATTCAGGATTCTGTACATCAGCGCCTGATTTGGCACTTTTCTTGGCATATTGCAGCACCACCTTCTGGTGTGCCACCTGGTTTAGCGAAGTGTTATTGGCTACGGTATAAATAAATGCCTTGGCCTTTTCGGGCGGTACGCTACCGCAGTTTTCCCATAGTTTTATAAAGGCTTCCTGCGTTACGTCTTCGGCCTGGTCTTCGTTGCCAAATTTATAATACAGGTAATTGCGCAGCGTTTTGGCATGCTTCGCAAAAAAGTTCGAAAACGTGATTTCCTCACATATTCCACCGGTTCTTTCTATATCCATATGCCGCTGGCTAAATTCGTGTTTAAGTTAGCAATTTTTCTGCTATGCGGGGGTACCCTATACAAAAATAGCATTTTTAGGGGTAAACATTAAACAGCCTAAACAGGTTTTTCCCTACCCTCAGCTTACTATTGGAAGGCTATAAAGAGTATCATATAGAAACAGACATACTTCATCCAACCGTATATGCCGAAATACTGTGACATCTGTTCACTGCCATCTTAAAAGCTTTAAAAAGAAGCAAAAAGTACTGTGTAGCGCAATCGCCAGTAATTACTACCAGTTTAGGAACACGCCCAGTTATTTTCCAAAATATTTTAAAAAAAGATGAAATATTTACTCCCAATACGTTAATTTTTTCTGAAAATCACTTTGATATTTGTGAAAAAAAAATTAAATTTCGGAACATTTGAGTTTGTTATTAATTCTTTTGGCCAAGTAAACCTTAGTTGATAGTTTTTAATGAAAGAGGCCTGTCGAAACACCTGCGGCAGGCTTTTTTTGTGTCCTGTTTCGAATAATAAACCAAACCCTCCAAATTCTCGGCTGAAACCACGCAAAGCCACTTTTAACCTTCCTTAAACAAAAGAATTAACGAATATTGCGTTACTTGTAACTGCGATACGACATTGTTTTTACTAAAAAACGCAATTAACACTATGAAACTGACGATGAAAACCCTGAAGCCGGCAGTGGCTGTACTGCTGCTCGCCCTTACCTCCTGCTCTGACGATGACAGCAACAACAATGTGAACGGCAATGCGACAGCAATAGCCAATAACATGAAAAGTGGCACGTGGCGCATAACCGGCTTCACTGAAAACGGCAATGATGAAACCTACCATTTTACCGGTTACAACTTTACCTTTTCTGAAAACGGCATCCTTACCGCCACTAACGGCACCAACACTTACAACGGTGGCTGGAATGTAGAGGACGACAACAGCGATGACGATGATGATTACAGCGATATTGATTTTAATATTGCCTTTGACAACCCCGCAGAATTTACAGAACTTACAGACGACTGGCACGTATACCAGCGTACCGGGGTAAAGATTGTACTGATAGACGAAAGCGGCGGCAATGGCGGCACTGATTATGTAACTTTTGAAAAAAATTAAAAAAACACCTAACATAAGGTAGGGTATTTTTTTACCTGCCTGTTATAACAGGCATACACAGTATTGGAAAGTATCCCATCAACAGAGGAAATGATATAATGAAAAAGAAACGCGTCAATTAATTTTCTCCCGGCCGGTACTGTAACAGGTATCGGCCATCTTTTTTTGTTTAAATGGGTTTAAAATATTTCCACCCAGTCAATGTAGTTGTTATGAAAAAGTACACACTTTTTTTTACGGTCCTATGCGCCATAACGGGTATGCTGTGCTTTTCATGCCAGGAGGAAAGTTCTGTAGAAAATAATTCCGGGGCGCTGGGACCTTATTCAACTGTAACAACACTATTGCAGGCTGCTACCGTAAACGAAGCCGACGCAGGCTATGTGATAGACAGCACACATTGCTTTAACATTGTACTTCCGGTTACGGTTACCGCAAATGGCCAGCAGGTGCAGGTAAACTCCGAAAGCGATTATGCTACAGTAGCCGGTATATTTGGGCAAAGCAGCACTGACACCGACCATCTGGAATATCAGTTCCCAATACACATCACCTACCCCGGCAGCCCTACAACCTACGAAACCGGCTCGCAGCAGGAATACAATAACTACATTAACAGCTGCGACACTACGCCTTCGCTGCAAAGCGGCTCCGTAACCATAAATTACCCTATAACCGTTTTAGGATATAACAGCGGCAACCAGTTGCAGCAAACGTACAGCATGAATGATGATACAGAGCTGTATAACTTTTTAATAAGCCTGCGGGAAAACCAGTACTATACCATAAGCTACCCCATAACCCTTACCATGCCCGATCCCGGCACCCTAACAGTAAGTGATAATGGCGACTTACTGGAATTCTTACAGCTGGCCCAGGCTAACTATGGCAGATAACCTGCTGATCCATTATCTTAAGGACATGTAATAAATGTTATAAATATTTCAAGTTTTTTCCACTTAAAGACCGGCCGGGGGAATTGGCCGGTCTTTTGCTCTTTAAGGATTTTACCACAATGAGATATTTTGGTGTTTTTTTACCACGAGGTGCACAAAGGTTTTTCACGAGGTTCACAAGTAAAATAAATTAAGATAACTACTCATAAAGGCCACAACGCTTCATGTTCTTCCGCCTACGGCGGGAAGGCCTGCCCCTGTGTATCTTCGTGAAGAACTTCGTGTACCTTGTGGTAAAATTTTAGGAACGCGTATATATGGGTAAAACAATAGTAGAGTTGATATTTAAGATAAGCGGGTAGGGAAAATCATTATTCAGTTGTTTTAAGTGTAGTCAAAAAGAATTTAGTTTTTATATTTCCATTTGTTTCGATTATTTAATGAAGGAACCGGCTTCATCCCAGGAGGCTGGTTTTTTTTGTTAATTTTAGGTTAAGAGTGTTGGTAGGTTGTTCTTTTTGAATTAAATATGTCTAAAAAACCACCATCTTATGAAAATCTTTACTAAACATTCCCTTATTGCATTCGTGCTTTTTTAATGACACTATTCATGGGCTGCTCTACTGAAAATGTAGTTACTGATAAAGGTAGGTCCAGTGAGTTAAAATCAAAACTAATTGGTTATAATGAATTGTCGCAAAACCCGAAATTATTACAGAAACTTGATGAAATCAATCATGCTAAGACGCTATTGAAAAGCATAAAAAGTAATAACTATGATTTTTCAATAAATACCGAAAAAGTGTTACTTATAGAGAAAGGGGATTACAAGTCATATACATTTGTAATACGTAGGGATTCAATAAATGGATACTTTGAGAATCTATTCCTGCATCCATATAAAAATGGATACTTAGCTTACTTATTTCGGTATGATTTACGAAAATATGATCTAAACGCGCTTAACAACGGGACAGCTATTGCCCAAAATTTCAGTGAATTACAATTTACTTCTCTTGAAGATTTGGATTTAGGGAGCGAAATAGGAGTTGATATAGAAACAACTGCTTATGGCGGCGGATCAGGTTTAGGGGTTATCATGTATGAAGGACAATGTTGGAGGGTTAATCACGTTTGGGAAAATGATGAAGGTTTAATTATGTGGGACATAATCTTATGCCCTGGCTGTGAAGGTTGTGGAGATGGTTTTAGTAGTTCTGGCAGTTCAGGTGGTGGTTCTTCAAGCGGAGGTGTTGCTATGCAACAATATTTGGCTATATGGGATCTTGCAGGTGGATCAGGCGGATCAGGCGGATCAGGCGGAAGTGGATCCGGAACAGGCGGCGGTGGCAGTTCAGGTGGAGGGTCAAATTCCGGAGGATACAATCCTTTTAATCCACCAGTACAAGATGTAAACAATCCAAATCCAACACCTGGTGGATCCGGCTTATATTTTGACAATCCTATTATAGGAATATTGTCTCCCGATTTCAATTCGCTCGAACTTTTTAAAAACAGCTTAACTTCTCAACAAAAGGCTTTTTGGGAGAACCAAAACAATATTGGGATTGTCAAAGCACTCAAAGATTATTTGGTTGACAATAGTTTTGATACTCAAAGTAAAAATTTTGTAAGATGGGCTATAGGATATTTCATTCTCCATCCAAATACTCCAATAGACCTGTTTAAAAGTTGGTTTATGGGGGAGTCTGAAGGAGAAGATGGAGTATATGATGCGGAATATTGGGAAAATCCAAACTTGACATTTCCTCCACAAAATCTTCCTAGCTGGAATGCATTCAATAGCGCTTTTCCAAAAAAGAATGGAAACCACATGCCAAGTAGTGAGGTTTATCAGTTAGTGGGAGGACAACTGTATAGTAATCATTTAGCTAATCAACCAGCATACAGCAATGCTTGTGCTATAAGGGTTTCGCGTGCCTTGAATTATTCAGGGGTTGTGGTTCCAAATATCCCGGGACAAACTGAAAAAGGAGCCGATAATAAAAATTATTTTATAAGTGCTGCAAACTTAAATGCATGGATGAAAAAAGTTTTTGGAAACCCAACCAACCATTTTACCGGTATACAAGGAGGAGCCCAAGGAGTAAATTTTCCTGCATTATTGGCAAATAAAAAAGGAATTTACATAATGATTCCTAAATATCCGGCTTATTTTGCTTCGGGACATGCTGATATTTGGAATGGAATTAGTTGTAACAGTAGTTGTTATTTCAATATTGAACAAACCCTTCCAAATGGCAATTCACAAGGTGTTGCATACATTAACCTTTGGCAATTAAATTAACCAAAATGAAAAGTATAGCTATAATTAGTTTTTTAATTTTATTTATAGCCTGTTCACCCAAACAGGTTGTAAAGGAAAACGAATGGATAACTGCTTATAAAAATACGGCCTGCATAGCATGTATGAGTGAGCTACAAGAATGCAATAAGAATGATATTTCTAATGCCATAAATTTCGACCTGATTGGCAATACTTTTTATTTTAAGCAAGCTGATAGTTTAGGGAAGTTATATGGTTTAGCTATTAAGCCTTCACCGAATATGGATTATGAGGGGAGAAAAATAATCACTAACTCCTGTTTAGAGTTTTATAATAGTAAAAAGTTAGACAGTATATCTCAATTAGCATATAAGGATTATTTGGCACATCAGTGAAATTAAACATTAACCCACTTTATCGCGGTTTTAGATCCGACAAGTAACAAAAAGGGGATTTATATTTTAATCTCCAACTGGCCTTCACAATTCGGAGCGACTGGACACTCCTCTTTTTTCAAAAATCATTCATGTACTGGGCATTGTTATTTTAATGCTGGTGGAGGTGTCGCTTACATTAATTTTTGGAATTTAAATTAATAACAATGAAAAATCTTTTTTTTGCTTGTCTCTTTGCTTTTTATATTCTTGTAATTGTCATAAAGCTAAGGTTAACAATGGATTACATGGGGATTTCCCTCCAAATGAAAAACAAGCATGGATTGAAGCCTATAAATCGGAATGTTTTATTTCATGTCTTGGCGCGGCATACGGGAAGTCTTTTGATTCTTTAAACGCCATCGATGTTTCATCTTCTGTCAATACTGAAATAATTGGTTCCGAAATTTCTGATAGAGTAGATTCTATAGGCTTTAAAATCGGCAAAGTTAGGTCTTTTGATGAGGGAGATTTTGCCGGAAAGAGATCTATTGTAAATAATTGCCTACAATACTACAACTCAAAAGAGTTGGATTCTCTCGCAGAAAATGCATATAGTATATATAAAAAGAAGACAAACTAATACAAGAAAAATGGGCTTAAGCAGTAAAAAGATAGACAGTATACCTCAATTAACAAATAAGAATTATATGACACATCAGTGAAATTAAACATTAACCTGCTATAAAGCAGGTTTTTTATTTACATAACTCCTTACTTCAAAATCAAATCCTTAAATTTGCACCTTCTATAAATGAAACCACGAGTATGTTTGATAATTTAAGTGAGAAATTAGACAAAGCGTTCCATATACTAAAGGGACATGGCAAGATTACCGATGTAAACGTAGCCGACACCCTTAAAGAGGTGCGCCGTGCCCTTCTTGATGCCGACGTTAACTTTAAGATAGCCAAAGATTTTACCACCCGCGTACGCGATAAGGCCATAGGCGAAAACGTACTTACTACGCTACAGCCGGGCCAACTAATGGTAAAAATAGTGAAGGATGAGCTTACCGAGCTTATGGGTGGCGATGCTGCGGGCATTAACCTTAGCGGTAACCCTTCGGTTATACTTATGAGCGGCCTTCAGGGTAGTGGTAAAACCACCTTCTCCGGTAAACTGGCTAATTTCCTTAAAACCAAAAAGAACAAGAAACCACTACTTGTAGCGTGTGATATTTATCGCCCTGCGGCGATAAACCAGCTGCATGTGGTAGGTGAACAGATAGGTGTGGAAGTATATAGCGAAGAAGGCAACCGCAACCCTGTGGAAATAGCCCAGAACGCTATAAAGCACGCCAAGGCAAACGGCTTTAACGTGGTTATTGTGGATACCGCCGGCCGCCTTGCTGTAGACGAGGAAATGATGAACGAGATTGCAAACGTTCATAAAGCTATAGAACCACAGGAAACCCTGTTTGTGGTAGATGCCATGACCGGCCAGGATGCCGTGAATACTGCCAAGGCATTTAACGACAGGCTGGATTTTGACGGTGTTATCCTTACCAAGCTTGACGGTGATACCCGTGGTGGTGCAGCCATCACCATTAAATCGGTAGTAAACAAGCCGATTAAGTTTGTGGGTACCGGTGAGAAGATGGAAGCTATTGATGTGTTCTACCCGAACCGTATGGCCGACCGTATCCTTGGTATGGGTGACGTGGTGTCGCTTGTAGAGCGCGCACAGGAGCAGTACGACGAAGAAGAGGCACGCAAGCTACAGAAAAAAATCGCGAAGAACGAATTTGGCTTTGACGATTTCCTTACACAGATACAGCAGGTAAAGAAAATGGGTAACATGAAAGACCTTATAGGTATGATACCCGGTGCAGGCAAAGCCCTGAAAGATGTAGAGATTGAAGACGATGCCTTTAAGCACATAGAGGCCATAATACACAGTATGACACCGAAAGAGCGCAGCAAACCTGCCATAATTGATGTAAAACGCAAAAACCGTATAGCAAAAGGAAGCGGCACCAGCATACAACAGGTAAACCAGCTACTGAAGCAGTTTGACCAGATGAGCAAAATGATGAAGATGATGCAGGGTGGTGCCGGTAAAAACCTTATGCGTATGATGGGTGGCATGAAAGGAATGCAGTAATTTTAGTTTCAGGTTTAAAGTTGCTCACTCAACCCCTAAACCAAGTGGTTTTCCGTACAGCTTAGCCGACCGAGTAGGTAACTTTAAACCTTAAACTTTAAACAAAAAAAAACACAACAACACACAATAAGTAACTACTGGTTTTTAGAATTCGAGTAAGTAACTTGAAACTTTAAACTTTAAACCTGAAACAATAAGAATGACACTACTGGACGGAAAAAAGGTCTCTGAAGACATTAAGAACGAGATTGCTGCGGAAGTGGCAAAAATGAAGGAGCGTGGCGAAAAGGTACCTCACCTGGCTGCAGTGCTTGTGGGTAACGACGGTGCCAGCCTTACCTACGTAGGCAGTAAGGTAAAAGCCTGCGAGCGCATAGGTTTTGAAAGCACACTGATAAAACTTCCGGCTACGATAAGTGAGGTGGAGCTGCTTAAAAAAATAGAGGAGCTAAACCAGGACGATAACATAGACGGTTTCATAGTACAGCTTCCGTTGCCTAAGCAAATCGACGAGCAGAAAGTACTTATGGCGGTAGACCCAAGCAAGGACGTGGATGGTTTCCACCCTGAGAACTTTGGTAAAATGGCGCTGGATATGAGTACGTTTATACCTGCTACACCATTTGGCATCCTGGAGCTTTTAGAGCGTTATAATGTAGAAACCGCAGGTAAACATACCGTGGTTATAGGCCGCAGCCACATTGTAGGCCGCCCTATGAGCATCCTTATGGGCCGCAAGGGCTTCCCTGGCAACAGTACCGTAACCCTTACGCACAGCCATACCAAAAACATTAACCAGATAACCACACAGGCCGACATTATCATTACTGCCCTTGGTGTACCAAACTACCTGAAAGCCGAAATGGTGAAGGACGATGTGGTAATCATTGACGTGGGCATTACCCGCGTTGTAGATGAAACCACCGAAAAAGGCTACAAAATTGTAGGCGACGTGGATTTTGACAATGTAAGCAAAAAAGCCAGCTACATTACCCCGGTACCGGGCGGTGTAGGCCCTATGACCATTGCCATGCTGCTGAAGAACACGCTATTGGCAAGGGAAATGCGCAGGGCGAAATAATTGTTAACTTATACATACAAAAATACAGGAAAGGCAGTCTATTACAGATTGCCTTTTTTGTTTGTTGTGAACACACTAAGTAGAGGTTAAATATCGTTTTACACCAGCAATAGCAAGCTTTTTACTATATTTACCAAAACCAATTATTATGAAATACCTTTTATTTATGTTGCTGTTGCCGGCACTTGTTTTGGCGCAGACACCTGCCGAAAAACAAGCCCTGGCCAACCGTGACAAGTACCTTTTTTCTACTAGGCCGGTACAAAAGAAATTTGAGAAAACCATACCATTCAGCTATGAGCCCAACAACCAGATTATAGTCCCTGTAATCATTAATGGGAAAACCTATCATTTTTTGTTTGACACCGGCGCTACTACTATCGTCTCTCGTGAAATAGCCAAAGAACTGGCTTTGACAGCCTTGTTTACTAATACACTCCAAGACGGCGCGGGTTCTGTACAGGAAGAAATTTTTTATAACCTTCCCGGTATACAGATGGCGGGAATTGATTTTGAAAACGTAGCCGTAGTGGCAGGCGATATGAAAAAGTTTGACGATGTGCTGTGCGTACACATAGACGGGCTGCTGGGTACCAACATACTCCGCAGTTGCTACTGGAAGGTAGACTACAACAACGGGCAGCTCACTTTTTCAGACAGGCAAATAAAGCCCGCTAAAGGTATGTATGCCGTAGATTTTAGGGAGAATTTTTCGGGAACGCCGTTGCTGGAACTGCATATGGGCAGATACCGCGTAGAAATGTTTATGGATACCGGGTACTCTAAAGCGCTGTCTATACCGGACAGCCTGTACTTCAGGGCAAGGAAAAACCACGAGCGCCCTTTTAAAAAAGGGTTTGGTACTACTACCGTTACGCTTTATGAAAACAGCCATAAAGAAAAATACATTGGGCTTTTAGACAGCGTTTATGTGGGTAACAAGCGCCATCTTATCCTGGATCCGCTTACCGATGTAGACCACGCCGATACCTTCCTTATAGGCAATGAGGTTTTTAAAGACTTCGGCGAAATGGTACTCGACTGGAAAAAACACCGCCTCTACCTGCCTGAAAAAACGGTAACCAGTAAAGACAAATATGCTTCATTTGGCTTTTCCCCATTGTTCATAAATAATAAAGTGGTGGTAAGCGTAGTGTGGCAGGGCAGCGAAGCCTATGCACAGGGGCTTGCGGTAGGTAGTGTAATTACGGCGGTAAACGGGCAGGATACTACTAACATAACCCACGATGCGTGGTGTGGACTGCTGGACGTTTTTGGATATAACAAACCTGCCGAAATAAAAGTAAGCGCCCAGGATAAAGAGGGTAAAATAACCGAACACGTCCTGAAGCGGGTAGAATTACTACGATAGGAAACATATCTTCTTCACTATAAACAGCAGTCTTTACAGATTGCTGTTTATATTTTCCGGGACTTTATTCCCTACCTGAGACAGTAAGTTTTTTGTTATATTTACTAAAACCAATTATAATGAAATACCTTTTATTTTTTGTTTTATTGCCTGTATTTGCTTTGGCACAGCAAACCCCGGCAGAAAAACAAGCGTATGCTAACCTGGAAAAGCACCTTTTTTCTGCCAGGCCTGTACAAAAGAAATTTGTAAAAACCATACCGTTTGATAGCAGGCCTAAAAAGCACATCCTTGTCCCGCTTACCATTAAAGGAAAAACCTATAATTTTATATTGGACACCGGTGCCAGTACTGTAGTGTCTGAGGAAATAGCGGCAGAGCTGAAACTGCCTGTGCTGTTTGAAGGCAACCTTAAGGATGCAGCAGGTATTGAGAAACGGGGTGACTTTTATAAAATACCCAGCATCAATATAGCCGGGATTGACTTTAAAGATGTAGCGGTAATTACCGGTGAGATGAAAAAGTTTGAAGATGCTTTGTGCCAAAAAATAGACGGCCTTTTGGGTACTAACATAATTCGCAGTTGTTACTGGAAGATAGATTATGTTAATGGGCAGCTCACGTTTTCAGACCGGGAAATAAAACCTTCTGAAGGCATGCATCCCATAGATTTTACGGAAAATTTTGTGGGTACGCCAATACTAAAAATGGATACGGGCCAGTACCGGGTAGCCATGCTTATGGATACAGGCAGTAACGCCGGATTGTCGATGCCAGACAGTGTATATTTTGATGTAAGGAAAGGACACGAACGCCCGTACAGAAAAGGCTACGGCACTAATTCGGTTACGCTGTTTAACCCTGAGTATAAAGAGAAATACCTGGGGCTTTTAGACAGCGTGTATATTTTTGACAGGCACCATATTCTCCTGAATCCCATCGCAGACATAGACGATGCCGAGGTGTTCATTGTAGGGAATGAGGTGTTTAAAAGCTTTGGTGAAGTAGTGTTTAACTGGAAAGAACACCGCATTTACCTCCCTAAAAAAACAATAGACAACAAAGACCGGTATGCATCATTTGGGTTTTCACCATTATTTACAAACAATAAACTGGTAGTAAGCGTGGTGTGGGAAGGCACGGAAGCCCATATCAAAGGCCTTACCGCAGGTATGGTAATTACCGCGATAAACGGGCAGGACACTTCTAAAATAACAATAGAGGGCTGGTGTAAATTAATCGGGTTGTTCGGGGAAAACAAACCGGCAGAAATAAATATAAGTGTACAGGACAAAGACGCTAAAATAACCAACCATACCCTGAAAAAAGTAGAATTGCTGAGATAAAAAAATCCCAACCTCGCGGTTGGGATTTTTTTATTATAGTCCAGGCTTTACTTATTCTTTAGGAACAAACTTCATTACAAGCCCTTCAGCTTCCAGCGACAGGTGCTCGTTAGTTATTTCCTTTACAGTGTATACTTCCGGCCTTTCGCTGCTGGTAATTGTCAGCGTTTTATTATCCTCGCTCAGCGCCCATGTGCCGTCTACAGTTTTCCATTGGTTGTCTGGCCCCATAGTGTACGACTGGTATTTGCCTTCAGCCTTAAAATCCTGGGTAGCTTTACCTTTCAGTTTACCCATAACCTCACCAAACATTTTCTTGAACATTTCCACCTGCTCCGGCGGTAGTTTTTTAATCAGTTCGGTAGTATCTATGGCGTCCAGCGTCCATTTTTTCTGGATGATTTCCTTAGGTTCTTTCGGGCCGCAAGCCACTGCCATAACAGCTATGAAAGCTATCAGCAAAAGGTTTTTGATTTTCATTGAAGTTGATTATAAAATTTTAAAAGTTATATACTGTTTGTTGCAATTACGGTGTAATGATACAACTTTATTTTGATACGGCAGTAATCAAATGTTTTTTACTACTGAAGCAGCTTCTTTGCCTCAGTGAAAACGGTTACTACACCCATAACGAAAGTCAGCAGTAAAATTAAGGCGATAATCAGGCAGCCAAAAGCATACAGACGTTCTTTAATTTGTAGCCCCGATTCATCCCTTGGCGGGATATTCAGGTGCTTTTTATAACTTTTAAGAGTTATCGGTTCTGTTTCCTTTTTTAGCTTTTCAATCCTTTCTCTTGCATATATGGGCAGGTTTTCTTCATTCCCGCGATACTTAAGGTCTTTAAGTGCCTGCCGGGTAGAATAATTAACACTCTTCATGTATAGATTGATGCATGCCTCACGGGAATCATTTGGGATGCAAAGCAGCCAGTGAAGCCCGGCCATATCGGCAAAGCCTGATTTATAGTAGAGTTCTGCTAAATTTTCGCGTGCACGCAAATCATCAGGATACACATTGATGATGTTTTTAAGGCGGAGGATAGCCTTTTGTTTCAAGCCTGCGTCGGCTTCCTGTTTAGCAAGCCTTAGTTGGCGCTCAATGTCCATAATGATAAATTGGTGGGTTATAAAACGCCAAAAACTTCAACACGAAGTATAAGGCGCAACAAAATAAAAGATAGTTCGTTACAGAACCAAAAAATTTTATAATTTTGCATTCATTTTATCTGAAGAAATAAAAACTCTGTTATAAGCATTTACAAAATTATGGCTAACATTAAGGAACTAAGCGTTGAAGAAAAGTTAAGAGCACTTTATGATTTACAGTTAATCGACTCAAGGGTTGATGAAATCAGGAGTGTAAGGGGAGAACTTCCGCTGGAAGTGGAAGACCTTGAAGATGAAGTAGCAGGGCTTAGCACCAGGCTTGACAAGCTGAAAACCGACCTTGAAAGCATCGAAGAGCAGATAAAGACCAAGAAAACGGCTATAGAAGATCACAAAACGGCTATAAAAAAATATACGGAGCAGCAAAAAAACGTGCGCAACAACCGTGAATTCAATTCCCTTACCAAAGAGGTAGAGTTCCAGGAACTGGAAATACAGCTTGCTGAAAAGCACATTAAGGAAATGAAGGCTTCTATAGAGCACAAAAAAGAAACCATAGGCCAGAGCCAGGAAAAGCTTGACGGTAAGAAAACACACCTTGAGCACAAAAAATCTGAGCTTGATGCCATAATGGCCGAGACTGAAAAAGAAGAAAACTTCCTTATAGAAAAGTCTAAAGAATACCGCGACCAGATTGAAGCCAGGCTTCTTGCCGCTTACGACCGCATTCGAGGAAGCGTACGCAACGGCCTTGCTGTAGTATCTATAGAAAGGGGTGCCAGTGCAGGTTCGTTCTTTACCATTCCGCCGCAAACGCAAATGGAAATTGCCGCCCGTAAAAAAATACTTACAGACGAGCACAGTGGACGCATCCTTGTAGACAGTTCTCTTGCCGATGAGGAAAAAGAAAAAATGGAACAGCTTTTTGCAAGCATCTAAATAACACACAAGCCTCCGAAAGGGGGCTTTGTTTTTACTACCCTACCCCGCATGCCTCCTATTGTTGCTAAAATCGTTGCAAAACTACTGGGGCTAAGCATTAACCTGCTTAGCTACATAGCGCCTGCCAAAGCCACGGCGCTGGCCTACCGCTACTTCAGCAAGCCGCTTTATGGCCAACTGAAGCGTGACGACCTGCCCGGGATTTTGCGCGAAGCGGAATTAGAGACCATACTGCACAACGGCGGAAACTTCCAGACGTATATATGGCAGGGTAATGACACCAAAGTATTGCTGGTACATGGCTGGGAAAGCAACTCCGCCCGCTGGAAACTATTGATAAGCTACCTTCGCAAAGCCGGATGCACCATCATTGCACTTGACGCTCCTGCTCACGGTTTGTCGGACGGGAAGGAGTACACTATTCCACGCTATGCCGAATATGTAAATGTACTGATACAGAAATACCAGCCGCAATACCTCGTGGGCCATTCACTCGGCGGGGCTACGGTATTGTATACCCAGGCGCACTACCCTAACCCGTACATAGAAAAAATGGTGGTACTGGGCGCTCCCAGCGAACTGACCATTGTACTGAACAACTACCGCAAAACGCTGGGCCTGAACAAACGCATCTTTAAAAACCTGAAAAAGCATTGTACCGACCGTTTCGGGCTGGATCCTATGGCGTTTTCGGCGGCGGCCTTTGCCCGTAAAATTGACGTTCCCGGCCTTATAGTACACGACCGCGAAGATGAAACGGTAGCATTTTCGGAAGGGCTGCGTATTGCCAAAGCCTATACCAACGCCAAATTCATTGCCACCAAAGGCATGGGGCACCGCCTGCATGATGACAGGCTGTACAACCGTATTTACGCGTTCCTTTTTGAACAGGAAGGTGAGGTTTCCATTGAGGAAATCGCTTAATACAGTTTTCAGTTTCAACGCTATTACGAAAGCCTTACCCAAATTACTTTACAGCCCAAACTTCGCACCTTCGTACCTTCGCAGGAAAAATTCTCCCGAAAGTGGATTATCTCCATAAAACAAACCATCTGCAACACAACCATATAACTTTTTACTGAAAAAAGTTTAGGAAAATGTGTAACAAAACAAAAAGGCATTAGTCATATAGAGGTCAATCATCATTGCGCTGCGGCAGGTGAAAATGTGCCGTAGTGAGAATTAAAAAACGAAAAATGAAATTAAATGTACTGTTGGTGCTGCTATTTGGCAGCATCATGACCCTTACTGCCCAAACCAAAGGCAGCATCTCCGGAAAAATTACCGACAAAACCTCGAAACAGCCCCTGCCTTACGTTAGTGTTATCGTTAAGGATAATGGCACTACCGTAGCCAGTGACGTAGCTACAGATGAGGGTGACTTCAACATAAAAAACCTGCCAGTAAAAGCCTACACGGTAGAGATAATATTTATGGGATATAAAACCCAGACGGTAACCGCCACGCTTACCGAGGGCAAACCATCGGTAAACCTGGGCACCATAGCCCTTACCGAAGAGGCCACCACACTGGATACCGTAGAGATTGTAAAGGAAACCAGCACCATAGAACAAAAAATAGACCGCAAGGTAATAACTGTGGGGCGCGACCTTACTACCGCCGGTGCTACTGCCAGCGAAATAATGAACAACATTCCATCGGTAAACGTGGACCAGGACGGTAACATATCGCTTCGTGGCAACCAGAACGTACGTGTACTTATAGACGGACGCCCTACCACCATAGATGCCGCAACGTTGCTGAAACAGATTCCGTCTACATCCATAAAAAAGATAGAGCTGATAACCAGCCCAAGCGCCAAGTACAACCCTGAAGGTATGAGCGGTATCATCAACATCATCCTGAACAAAAACGCTAACGACGGCTTTAACGGCAGTTTTAACGCAGGCCTTACCTTTGGTGAAACCCCAAAATACAACAACTCTCTGGATATGAACTACCGTACCGGTAAGGTGAACTTCTTTGCCAATGGCGGTACTAACGGCGGTAAGTATTTTAACGGTGGGCGCGTAAATCGTTTTGATACCGGCGGTGAAACCCTTATAGATGTTATGAACGACAATACCGGCTTTTTGGCCAAGTTGGGTATGGACTACTACATCAACGATTTCAATACGCTTTCGGTATATACCAACCAAAACCAGGGTACAGGCGAAGCTTCGGTAGATAGTGACATCACCTACCCTGCCGGCAGTCCTTTTGACAACATCATACAGAGGAACGCCATAGACAGCGACAACCACAACAACACGTACAACCTTGCGTTTAAGCACAAGTTTGAAAAGGAAGGCCATAATCTTGATTTTGAAGCCAACTACAACACGGTGAAAAGCACCCAGGATGCCGATTATGCCACTACTACCGGCGCAACCGATCCTGTATATTATAACGACGATGTGCTGGACAAGCGCAAGAACGTAACGGCCAACTTGGATTATGTAAACCCAATTAACGACAAGACCACGCTTGAAGCCGGTGCCGAAGCCCGCATTATACGCAGCGACAACGAATACCAGACTACACGCGTACTGGAAAACCCGGCACTGCAAAACTCGGTGTACAGCTATGACAACGACATTTACTCGCTGTACGCTACTTTCGGGCAAAAGTTTGATAAGTTCAGCTACCAGTTGGGCCTTCGTGGTGAGCATTATAAGGCTAATGCCGACTTTAACAACGGCGACACTACTTTCGAAAACAAATATTTTACCGTGTACCCATCGGCGTTTGCATCATATGCATTAAGCGACAAAAGCACCGTACAAATGAGCTACAGCCGACGCGTAGACCGCCCGAGCCTGGAGCAGACCAAACCGATAAGGGAGTTCAGTACTCCGCAGTTTACATCATTGGGCAACCAAAGGCTGGAGCCGCAGTTTACCAACTCTATAGAGGCCAACTACACCCGCATGTTTGGGCAGGGCTCATCTATAACCGGAGGTGTGTTTTACAGGCTTATTAATAACGAAATCAACCGTGTGATTTACCCGGACGAAACTACGCCAAACACCCAGGACCTTATTATGAGCTATGCCAACTTTGGCCACAACAACTCGTATGGTTTTGAGATTTCGGCAAACTATAAGATTACCAAATGGTGGGATATACAGCCTGCTATCGACTTCAGCAGCATTTCGCAGCAGGGTATAGTAGCGGTACTGGTAGACGGCAGCGATACGGAATTTGACTTTGTAAACCGAAGGATTGATGCCAATGCCTTTAACGCACGAATGAACAGTAACTTCAGGGTAAACCAGCGCCTTAGCTTCCTGCTTTTCGGGTTTTACCGCGGGCCTGTAAACGGCGTACAGAGCAGGAGCCACGAAATGTATAAGGTAGACAGTGGCGCACGCTATACGCTACTGGATAATAAAATGACCATAAGCCTGCGCTTTAGCGATATGTTTAAAAACATGCGCTACGGGTTTAACGGCAACAACCCATTCCCGCAAGAGGGTGAATTCCGTTGGGAAAGCCGCACGGTATACTTCGGGCTGAACTATATGTTCGGTTCGGGTAAAAACAGGGCTATGCAACGCAAAATGCGCGAAGATAATACCAAGCAGGGCGGTGGCGGTATGTTCTAAACAACTGCTCCCCTACTGCTGAAACATACAGCACTGCGCAAATAAGTGCTATTTTTCATATCAGATTTTAGGTTGGTAAGGCCCCGCGGAAGTTTCGGTTTCCCGGGGCTTGCCTTTTTTAGCCTCCAAATCCCTAAGTTTTAAAGCCTAATGATGGAGAGCCTTTCGTATTATGGCTGCAATGATACAAACAGCAGCGAGTACCGCTACGATTATTGCTTTGTATTTATTGGATTGCAGGTATTTACTGAATTCGCCATCGGTCATTTTATCCCCGGAACGTATTATAAACATAACCGAAACGGCAAATATGGCAAGGCAAATGATTATAGGAAAGATGATCATAGCGGTTGATTTAAATCCAAATATAAACAAAAAACCTGCAGCCTTTCAGCCACAGGTTTCTTGTAATTGAATGAACGCCTATTACCTTACGCATCAAAGTCTTTCAAAGCAGTCGGAAGCATCTTCAAAAATGGCAGCGC
This sequence comes from Flavobacterium niveum, assembly GCF_055231775.1. Lineage (NCBI taxonomy): Bacteria > Pseudomonadati > Bacteroidota > Flavobacteriia > Flavobacteriales > Flavobacteriaceae > Flavobacterium > Flavobacterium niveum. The sequence continues at coordinate 57,627 of NZ_JBUYSX010000005.1, read as the reverse complement.
CTTGTTATAATCAAGCTCCGGGTACTCCAACCCCAGTGCCCTTAGGTTAGTGTAATAGGTTTTATGGTTGTTATAATAGTTTTTTTCAGATTGTACAAACCAGGCCTTAGTGCCAAGTTTTTCTGCAAGGAACCATTTTTCAAGCAGCCGTGCCATGCGTCCGTTGCCGTCTTCAAACGGGTGGATCTTCACAAAAACAAGGTGCAGCATTGCGACATAAAAAAACACCTCACTAAAAGAGAGTTCAGTATTTACGAGAATATTCAGGTCGTGGTGAAATTTTCCCATTTCAGCAGTAACTATAGCCGGTTCAGCTGCCACATATTCTATCCTGCCATCGTCAGTCACCACAAACATAGGGCTGTTCCTATAGCGCCCCTGCTGTGACGGGTGCAGTATGTTTTTTGTAAGCAGGGCATGTGCCAGCAGTATATTATCCGGTGTAAGGGGATTTTCGGCAGCAAATTGGTAAGCACTATACAAATCATCAATCTTTTGGGTATAATCCGGCTGAAAGTGCGCCCCGAAGCATTTGTGCTTTATAAAACTGTCAAGTTCTATATTTTCCCCTTCAATCTTTGAAGAAAAAACTGCCGAGACAGATGCGTAAAAACTGAACGAGCCTGTAGAGAGTTCGCTCTCCGTCAATTTTAGAAATGTAGCTTCCGTATCTTTATTAAACAGTTCCCTGTAGGGCTGTAGTAAATCGCTCTGGATGATACGGAGTTCCTGTTTCATACTCCAAATATAACAAAAAAACCTGCAGCCTTTCAGCCACAGGTTTGTATAATTGAGTGAGCATCTATCATCTATTATCTCACGTCCCATTGTCTAAAAATCTAAGATTCCAACAATCCAACAATCTTATTTAATCAGCTCAAAGCTCCTCTTAACAAACGCTGTAAGCTCCTCACCTTTCAGTAAGTTCTGGCTTAGCTTGGCCAGGTCCAGCGCCTGCCTTATCAGGTCTTCACGGTGTGTGGTGTCTTCTGTGGCAATGATGTTGCCGGCCAGGTTGCTGTTAGTATTCACTACCAGGTTGTACATATCAGGGAAGTTACCCATACCGAACATACCGCCGCCACCGCTTTTGCTCATGTCCTTCATACGGCGCATAAACTCGGGCTGGGTAATGATAAACGGAGCCGCAGCGCTGTCCATAGCCTCAAGCTGTACGGTGTAGGTAGCCTTAGGCACTACGGTTTCTACAGCTTCTTTCAGCTTGGTTTTCTCGTCTTCGCTAAGCTTCGAAATCTGCTCCTCGTCTTTTTGTATCAGCCTGTCAATATGGTCGGCATCCACACGGGCAAAGGTAAGCTTCTCGTTGTCTGCCTCCAGTTTCTGGATAAGGTGCGAAACGATAGGGCTGTCCAGTAGCAGCACTTCATAACCTTTATCTTTAGCGGCAGCAATGTAGCTGTGCTGTGCATCCTTGTCAGATGCATAAAGCGCCACCAGCTTACCGTCTTTGTCCGTTTGGTTGGCGGCAAACTGCTCCTTAAGCTCGTCAAGGGTGTAGAATTTGCCGTCTACAGTAGGGTACAGTACAAAAGCGCCTGCCTTTTCGTAGAACTTCGGCTCGCTAAGCATACCGTATTCCAATACTATCTTAATGTCGTTCCATTTTTGTTCAAAGTCTTCGCGGTTGTCACCGAAAAGTGACTTCAGCTTATCAGCTACCTTACGGGTAATGTAGTTGCTTATCTTTTTTACTGCTCCATCGGCCTGAAGGTACGAACGCGATACGTTCAGCGGAATGTCCGGGCTGTCTATCACACCGCGCAGCATGGTAAGGAATTCCGGCACTATACCCTCTACGTTATCGGTTACAAATACCTGGTTTTGGTACAGCTGTATTTTGTCTTTCTGCACCTGTAGATCGGCCGAAAGTTTCGGGAAGTACAATATACCTGTCAGGTTAAACGGATAGTCCACATTCAGGTGGATGTTAAACAGCGGCTCTTCAAACTGGGTAGGGTACAGCTCGTGGTAAAAAGCTTTGTAATCCTCATCGGTAAGGTCGGCAGGCTGTTTGGTCCAGGCCGGGCTCGGGTTGTTGATGATGTTGTCAACTTCCACGGTCTCGGCTACGTAGTCGTCGCCTGCGTCTTCCGGTTTTGGAAGTGTTTCTGTCGTTGTGCCAAATTTAATAGGCACCGGCATAAATTTATTGTATTTGGTAAGCAGCTCACGGATTTTATACTCTTCCAGAAACTCCAAAGAATCTTCAGCAATGTTCAGGATAATCTCGGTACCGCGTGTGGTTTTATCGGCCGGTTCCAGCGTAAACTCAGGGCTGCCGTCGCATATCCAGTGTACTGCCGGTTCGTCTTTGTATGATTTGGTGATGATTTCCACTTTTTCTGCCACCATAAAGGCCGAGTAGAAACCAAGGCCGAAGTGGCCTATAATGCCTGAATCTTTGGCAGAGTCTTTATATTTTTCAAGGAATTCTTCGGCACCTGAAAAAGCCACCTGGTTGATGTACTTTTCCACTTCTTCGCCAGTCATACCAAGCCCCTGGTCGATGATACGGATTTGCTTGTTGTCTTTGTCTACCTGTACTTCAATAATGGGGTTGCCGTATTCTACTTTAGCCTCGCCAATGTTGGTAAGGTGTTTCAGCTTCAGGGTGGCATCTGTAGCGTTGCTCACCAACTCACGAAGGAAAATTTCGTGGTCGCTGTAAAGGAATTTTTTAATCAGCGGGAAGATGTTTTCTACCGAAACATTAATTTTTCCTGTTGCCATATATCTTATTGTTATGTTTAATTGTTTTTACGCAATCGATGCATTCAAAATAAATACCAAAACAGACGTTGTGACAAATTGGCACAAAAACTAATCCTGTATCACACAATTGTTAAAGCTAAAGCGATTTAAGAAAAATTTAATCGGCAGTAGTTAGTGGATGTCAATAGCGGATTTCGTTTTAAAATCAACGTTTTTTTATACAGGCCAACATTTTATTTTACAATTTCTTAGCGTATTTCCTGTTAAAAAAACAATATAAAACTTGCATCTTTACCCCATAGCATATTACCTTTATACTAAAATTCGGCCGGTATACCCAGAGCCGGCAACATTACCTAAAAAACACTGACTCATCATGAAAAAGATCATTTCTTTATGCCTTATGCTGGCACTATTTACAGCATGTGGCTCGCTGGACCAAAAATCGCAATCGGGCCTTAAGGGTAACTGGACGATAACCAGCGTCACCTACCCGGGCAGCGAGTACATTAAAGTAACGTCATTTGACGTAGCCGACTCACAATGCTTTGTGGGCAGCAGCTGGAATTTTATTTCAAACAACAACAAAGGTACTTTGAGCGTAGCCAAAGGCGGCTGCCCTTCGTTCACCAGTCCTATTGTATGGACGGTGACCAAAACAGGCGACTTTACCCTGAAGATAACCGAAGGCCAAAAGGCTAAGCGTGTTACTGAAGGCTACTTCCTTAAAATGCAAAACCAAACGGAAAGCTCATTCCAACTGGTAGACAATGTAGTGGTGGGCGGTAAAACCGTAGCAGTTACCTATAACTTTTCTAAAATTTAATCCCTTAACTTAATCCAGGCACATCATGAAAAATTTAAAAATATATGCCCTTACAGCGGTTCTTGCAGCCGGTATAGGTTTCAGTTCTTGCGAAGCAGCAAAGAATACTAACAACACCCAGCGTGGTGCAGCCATTGGTGCTGTGGGCGGTGCCGTAATAGGCGGTATACTGGGTAATAACATTGGCAAAGGCGGCAATACGGCCCTTGGTGCTATTATAGGTGGTGCCGTGGGCGGTGTAGCCGGTGGCGTTATAGGCAACCGTATGGACAAGCAGGCACAGAAAATAGAAACTGCGCTTCCGGGTGCACAGGTAGAACGTGTGGGTGAAGGTATTAAGCTTACCCTGGGTGAAAACTCGGTAAACTTTGACCTTAATAAAAGTACCCTTACCGCTAAAGCGAAAGCCAACCTGGACAAACTGATACCGGTATTTAACGAATACCCTGACACCAACATACAGATATTTGGTTACACAGACAGCAGCGGTAGCGATGAATATAACCTGAAACTGAGCAAGGAGCGTGCAGCATCTGTAGTAAGTTACCTTGGCGGTAAAGGACTTGCAGCATCGCGTTTTGCTACAGACGGTAAAGGTGAAGCTGACCCAATTGCTACTAACGATACTCCTGAAGGCAGGGCACAAAACCGCCGTGTGGAGTTTGCAATTACTGCAAATGAAAAAATGGTGCAGGATGCACAGAAAGAAGCAGGCAAACAATAATTTTAGCCCCACTTAACATAATGATGGCTGCACTCTTACATGAGGCAGCCATTTTTGTTTACCAATTTTCCTTAAATTTGGTAAACACTAAAAACCAACACCTTACCATGACAACAACCACCATGATTGCCCAAGACATAGACAGTGTTATAGCACAGCTTGAAGACATCATACACCAATGCGAAAGTTCTGGCGACAGGCTGGGGTATTTCGCGGCACTGTACCATAAGGTTACCTGCAAGGTTAAGGAAGATATAGACAACAAGCTGTTTGAAGACGGCAGCCGCCTGGCAGAGCTGGATGTGGTGTTTGCCAATCGCTACCTCTACGCCTACAGCCAATGGAAGTCAGACAAAAACAGCCCGCTGGTTTCAACTTCGTGGCGTGTGGCGTTTAAGAATGCCGAGGCTTCGTCGTATTTGGTGCTGCACCACCTGCTGCTGGGCATGAATGCACACATCAATTACGACTTAGGTATTGCCGTAGCAGAACTTGCCGCAAAAGGGAACGATGTAGATGCGCTACGCCGCGATTACAACTCTATAAACAACATACTGGGCGCGCTAACCTACAGCGTGATTAACAAGCTGAATATTGTTTCGCCATTTTTATCGGTGCTGGGTTTTACCGGCACCAGTTCAAATTCCATGCTGGTGCAGTTTAGTTTGGGTACCGCCCGCGACGGCGCATGGCTGTTTGCAACCGACCTTATAACCCTTGCTGCCGACGCGCAAAAATACGATGCCCTTACCCTGAAGCGCGACACTGAAATAAGTGACCTGGGTACACTTTTAACCCAAAGCAAAGGTTTCCTGAAATTCGGGATTTTTGTTATCCGCCTTTTTGAATGGAAGAATGTAAAGAAAGTTATTGAGGTATTGCACACCCACCAGAAACTCCATTTCAGCGAGGTGAAGGCGAATATAAAACGGTGATTTATTTCAACATACAGTCAGGAGCAGGTCGAAGCCGATTGTATATTGAAATAAATCGCTTATAAATCAGACGATAAACTTATCCACACTATCTATAGTGGTATTCTTTTCATCTTTGTTGTTCAGCACAAAATATTCACCGTTCAAGGTTACCCCCTCGCCTTTTCGTTCCAGGGTTATCTTAAGGAAGCCGTGCTTATCATCGCAATAGTTTTGCAGTTGCACACCATCCAGCAGCGGGCTGTTTGTACTGTACAATGGGTCACCCTCATATACCAGCGAATGCAGTTCGTCAAAACCACCCGCACCGCACACTATATACGGCACTACCGTACCATCCCCGTACGTTTTATGGAAACGCTGGTAGTTGTGTACGTGACCGCTAAACACCGCATCGGGCAGTACACCGCTTTCAGCAAAGGCACCTTCCAGCATTTCTATCATCGGCAGGCTGGAACCGTGGTTAAAATCAGCCGTATAGGGCGCATGGTGTATGCACACCAGTATCATTTTGCCGGGGCGTTCTTTTGCCGCAGCCTTTAGTTCTTCTACAAACCATTTGCGCTGGGCATTGTCTACAAAACCGTATTTCGGCACGTTGCTGTGCAGGCCAATGATATTGGCAAGGGGCGTTTGCAGCGTCCAGTACACATTGGGCTGGGTAATGCTCTTGCGGGTTTTGCTTGTACTGAAGCTGATGTCGCGGCTTTCGGTATCGCAAAACACGGCTGCAAAGGCATCCAGGCTTTTATACGGCACCGGGTTATTCGGGTTTACGTCGCTGTCGTGGTTGCCCGCTATGGCAAACAGCGGGCCGGGGTAACCACCGTACGGAGCAAAGAACTGCCTCTCGTAATACTCCGCCTCGCCGAAATGATACACCACATCACCCAGGTGGTACACGAATGCCGGGCTGTCGCCGCCTTCGCTGCCGGCTATCTGCCCGCACATTTGGGCCGCTACTTTCTGCTGGCCGTCCGGATAGCGCATACCACCGGTATCGCCTACCATCTGGAAACTAAACTTATCATCCGGCAGCTTTACAAACTTGGCAGCACCCAGGCGGTACGGATATGCATCCGAGGGTTTAGGCAAAGGCTGTACTTTATAACTGTCGTCGGGCTGGTATAATTTCAGTATGGGTTGGTCGTATTTTTTATCAGATTTAAAAGCCATGGTATAAAAATAAAGAGGATTATCTTCTGCCTGCAAGATACGGCTTGCACACGGAAAACCCTTAATTTTATTGGGATTTATAACCTATTGGTAACATTTGTGCCTATGGCAGTCTAAAGCCACGAATTTCAATAATTCTCACAAATTGATTTAAAAAGCCATTTTCAATTAGGGTAATTCGTGAAATTCGTGGCTAAACAACTACAAATAAAAAAGCCCCTGAATTTCAGAGGCTTTTGTGCGGGTGATAGGACTCGAACCTACACACCGTGAGGCACCAGATCCTAAGTCTGGCGTGTCTACCAATTTCACCACACCCGCAGGCTGATAATAACCGAGTAGTTATTGTTTCAGTATGAGGGTGCAAATATACAACAGTTTTTAATATTCGCAAGAAAATTTTGCAGCCACAGCAAAAATATTTTCTTTCCCACAAAATGGGTGTATAATTATAGCAACGAGGATATATTATTGCTTCAAAACGCAACTTTGTTAAAATATTCAGGCTTAACGCTATAATAAAGCGTAAGTTCTGATGTTTTTAGTACATTACACCCCTTAATGCCCAATCCATTCAGCACCGTTATGAAAGCCAGGAAAATCATAAAGAGGACATCCATCACCCTCGCATCTATAGTCGTATTGCTGCTTATAGCCATTGCCATAGCCGTAAACTTTGTATTCACACCCGAACGCATAACCCCTACCGTTGTAAGCCTCCTGAACGAAAACCTCGATGCAAAAGTGTCGTGTAAGAGTATAGAACTCACCTTCTTTTCATCGTTCCCGCGCTTTGGCGTAAAGCTGAAAGAGGGTTGTGTAGTTACGCCCGGCTACAAGGGCCACAAACCCGATACCCTGGCGCAGTTCGAGCTGTGCCGTGCCTCATTCAACGCCGAAAAGCTGTGGCGTAAGCACGACTTAGTAGTAAACCGCCTGATTATAACCAACCCGAAAGTAAAGGCCGTTATCCACAAAAATGGCAACGCCAACTGGAATATAGTAAAGGAAACACCCGAAGACACTACAACCGTGGCCGACAGCACAGCATTTGAAATAAAATCCATCTTCATAAAAAAACTACAGGTAGAAAATGCCAGCATTGCCTACCACGATTTTGTTACCAAAGCCCACGCAAAGGCCGACAGCCTGAACATAGAGCTTAAAGCCGCCAATACCGATAAGGAACTGCTCTTTACCACCGAAACATCGGGGCGTCACATCAGTTTCTCTAAAGACGGGTACAGCTTTGCCAGAAAGCTTAAGGCCGATTTCAGCACTAAAATCCATTACGATAAAAAGAACCACAAGGTAGACTTTGACAGGAGCACCCTGAAGCTGAACGACGTGGATTTCATTACCGAAGGCCACTTTAAGCGCGATACGGTGACCAATGAGGTATATACCGATGTGTCTATGGAAATGAAAGTACCATCGCTTAAAACGCTTTGGGAAACCATACCCCCGCACCTGCTGCAAAAAGACGGTATAGACGTGCACGGCAATGTAGTACTCAAGGCCACCTCAAAGGGCATTTACAGCAAAACCCGCATGCCGCTTACCGATATTACTTTTAAGATAAATAAGGGAGAACTGCGGTACGAGAAATTCCCCGGGGAAATACGCCACCTGGAGGCCGACCTGCATGCGCTGCTGAACTTTGATAAACCGGAGTTATCTAACCTTACCGTTAAGCAACTGTATGTAGAAGGCACCGGCATAGACCTGAAGGGTACCGCCACAGTAACCAACCTGCTGAAAGACCCTTATATAGACACCAATATTAAGGGCGACCTGGACCTAACCACCCTGAAGAAGAAATTCCCCATTGCAAAGGAAATTGACGCGAAAGGATTGGCCCACATCGACGTAAATGCCGTGTTTAAGAGCAATGAGATTATAGACGGCAAGTACAACAACATGAAGGTAAAGGGCAATTCGGTATTTACCAACCTGATGGTAAGCGACCCTAAGGACACTATTTACTTCGACACCAAAAAAACAGAGCTTGTTTTTGGCCGCAAGGCCGAAGATGATGCCAACCGCAAGGCATTCGGCAAGATTACCGCAACCGACCTTACCCTTAGGTATAAAAACCTGCATAACGTAACCCTGGCCGGGCTTAACGTAAAGCTGAAAGCAAAATTACAGAAGGACAGCGTACCAAAGATGACCGCCGAAATGAGCCTTAAAAACCTTAAATACAACGGTATAAACAAGATACGGGGCGTAATACGCAAAGCCGCCATTACCGCCGAACTGAGCCCGAGGAGCACCAAAGAGCGCCCAGCTATACGCACCACCTTTACTGTAGACAGCGCCGGTGTGTGGCAGGATAAGAAGTTTGTAGGCATAAAAAACGGCAACTACAAGCTGGTGGTACGCAAAAATCGCGACGATATATGGATGCCGAGGGGCGTGGTAGAATTCAACAACCTGTATGCATATACACCTGAGTTTGCACTGCCGCTGCGTATGGAGCATTCGGCGATAACGGTAAACAACCGCGCCATTACCCTTAAAAACGCGCACATTTTCTTTGGCAATTCCGATGTTACCCTTACCGGGCAGGTAAACAACATACTGGCCAAGAAATCGCCCGACAAGAAAATTGACGCTACACTTACGCTTACGTCCAACTTTATTGATGCCAATGAAATTATGGCGATTATGGATGCACACGCGCCGGCACAGGAGAAGCAGCCCGACTTTAAGGACGTAGCCGAAAACAGGCAGCACAAGCACCGCAAGCCTGGCGATAAAAAAACGGTGTTCAAGATACCGGAAAACATCAACTTTACCTTTAACAGTGACATAAAGAAGCTGCACTACGGCGGCATGGACATGAAAGACCTTAAGGGCATACTGAAAATAGAAGACGGCCACCTGAAGCTAAACCACTTTGAACTGACCACGCTTGCCGCACGCCTCGATGCCAGCCTTAACTATGTAGCCGTAAGCGACCGTCGTGCCAAAGTCGATTTCGACCTCAACCTGCACGATGTGGAAATGGCAAATATAGCCAAGGTAATGCCTGCTATGGACACCTTATTTCCCATGACAAAATCCATGGTAGGCAAAGCACACCTGCGCATGCAGGGCAGCGCACAGCTGAACCGCCGTATGGACGTGATTATCCCGTCTGTAACCAGCATAGCCGCGCTACAGGCCACGGATATTATGGTGCTGGACAGCGAAACCTTTAAAGACATGGCAAAGACCCTGATGTTTAAAGATAAGGACACCAAAACAATCAGCCAGCTGAATATGGAAATGATTATAGAAAAAAGCCACATGGAAATACTGCCCGCACTGGTAGAAATAGACCGGTACAGGCTGGTAGTGGGTGGCATACAAAACCTGGACCTCAGCTATGATTATCATCTTTCGGTACTGAAATCGCCCATACCGTTTAAGACCGGGATAGATATTAAGGGCAAGCTGACGGATTACAAAATAAGCCTGGCAAAGGCCAAATACAAATACTACTTTACCGATAAGGAACGCCTGAAGGAAAAAGCGGATGAAACCATTTTAAGCAAAAAGAAAAACATACTGGCAGCGCTCCATTTTGAATAGAAATTTGAGAAAGCCACAAAACCGTATAAAAGCAAAAAACCACCTCGTTAAAGGTGGTTTTTTTTAAGAGCCGATAGAGGGACTCGAACCCACGACCTGCTGATTACAAATCAGCTGCTCTAGCCAGCTGAGCTACACCGGCGACTCATTTACGGGTGCAAATATAGGAGTGGTTTTTTAATTTCCAAAACAAAATCTGCACTTTTTAATGACTTTTTTTGCTTACAGGGCATTTAGTTTGCCAACAAGCTGTGTAGCAGATTCTTCCAGTTTCTGGTTGATTTGCTTAAAATGTGCCTTTTTATTTTCAACGTTTTTAGCGTTTACATCCTTTATAAGGTCATCAAATACGGCAATAGCCTCGGTTACAATAGCTTCTGAAGCATCGCTGGCTTTACCGCCTTTTGCAAGCTCTGTAATGTATACGGCTTCAATAATATCGCCAAGTACAAAGTTGATGTCTTTTTTTAGGTTTCTTACACTTGCCATGTCTGTCTGTTTAAATTAAATATGTTGCAAAAGTACAACTTCTGTACTTAAATCCTGTTAAGAAATATATATTTCAAGGAGCGTAGCGTTGCCTGTAAGCGTAAAAGTTTTTACGGCCGCCGGTACCAGCACGGTATCGCCCTTTTTAAAGCTGTGGGCTGTGCCTTCGATGTCAATGCTGAATTCGCCCTCGGTACATATATACACGGTAAAGCTCTCCCCTGTACGGCTTATTTCTGCCGAACCATTTAGCGGAAGGTAGTTGGTAGTAAAATAAGGACAGTCTACCATACTGTTGCTCTTATTCTCCTCTTTGGCGTATTGTTTTTCGGTATCGGTAAGGTCGTAGTTCATGGCATCAAGCGCCAGCTCTACGTGCAGTTCGCGGCCGTTGCCGTTTGCATCTACCCTGTCCCAGTCATAAATACGGTAGGTAATATCGCTGGTTTGCTGTATTTCGGCAATAACAATACCACCACCTATGGCGTGTATGGTACCCGTTTCCAGGAAAAACACGTCGCCTTTTTTGGCAGGTACCTGGTTAAGGATATCTATCAGTTGTTTGCTTTCCAGTTTTTCAAGATACTCCTCAGGGCTTGATTTGTGGTTAAAGCCTACGATAATGCGCGAACCCGCATCGGCCTGCATTACATACCACATTTCGGTTTTCCCGAAAGAGTTGTGGCGCTCCCTGGCCAACGCATCATTAGGGTGTACCTGTATGCTCAGGTCTTCACGTGCATCAAGGAATTTAAACAGCAGCGGAAACTGCTGCCCGAACCTTGCGTGTACCGCTGTGCCCAGTATTTCATCCGGAAACTGCTCCAGCAGCTCGGTTAACGGCTTACCTGTAAAGGCGCCGTTTTTCACCACGCTTACATTGCCCGGCACTGCCGACAGCTCCCAGCTTTCGCCGGTAGTAGGGGTAGGTATGTCTTTACCTAAATCGTCTCTTAGTTTTGTTCCGCCCCAAATCCTGTCCTGCAATATTGGGGTAAAAATAAGCGGGTAATTCAATTTCATAATTGTGTAGGTTAATCGCCTTTATAGGTTACAAAATTTCTTGGTGTTTCGTATAGGGTTACTTCCAGTGTTTTATCGGCTGCTATGCGTGGCCTTATGCGGTTCCATATCACCACTGCTATGTTTTCGGCAGTGGGATTCAGGTTGGCAAAATCAGGCACTTCGGTATTCAGGTTTTTATGGTCAAAAGGTTCTTCTACCTCCTGTACTATAATATCCTTAAGTACCTTCATATCTATAACAAAGCCGGTTTCGGGGTCTATTTCGCCTGTAACACTTACTATAAGCTCATAGTTATGCCCGTGGAAGTTAGGGTTGCTGCACTTCCCGAAAATACGAAAATTTTGTGCATCGTCCCAGTCCTTACGGTACAGGCGGTGTGCGGCGTTAAAGTGGGCGCTGCGGCTTACGGTTACTTTCATTTTTGGTTTTTAGTTGATGGTTATTGGTTGTTGGTCATCAGTCTTAAAAATGGCGTTATGCCAACAACTAACAACCAAAAACCAACAACTTTAAAGAGTATGCTCTTCCAGAAAATGGTAAAATTCGTCAAATATAATACGGAACCACACGGTATATTGCTCCGGGGCTTTTGCTATGTCGGCTTTAACGTCCTCTATCGCCATCCACTTCCAACTTTCGGCTTCATCGGGATTTAGTACGGGTTCGCCTTCGTAGTAGCCTATCAGTACATGGTCAAATTCATGCTCAGTAAGGCCGTTATCAAACGGGGCTTTGTAAATGAACGAAAACAGCTCCTTAAGCCCGGTGGTAAAACCCATTTCTTCCATAAGGCGGCGTGTACCGGCCTGTATGTTGGTTTCGCCGTCGCGCTGGTGGCTGCAGGTAGTATTGGTCCACAACAGGGGCGAATGGTACTTATGGGCGGCGCGTTGTTGCAACATTATCTCGTTTTTGCCATTCAGCACAAAAACCGAAAAAGCCCTGTGCAGCAATGCCTTTTCATGCGCTTCCATTTTCTCCATCAGGCCTATAGGCTCATCCTGCTCGTTTACCAGTATTACGTGTTCTTCGGTCATAACTTCCATTAGCCACCAAAAATAAGAAAACTTTTGTGTAAATGTGCCGATTAACGTTTTGTTAGTAGCGATTTAAAAATTAATTTTGAAGTTAACCAACCCGCACACAATGGAACCTGCATTAATCATAATCGGCATAATTGTTTTTATTCCTTTTTTAGTTGCTATATACCAGTTTGGGTATTTTATAGCAAAAGGACGTTTCCCCGAAAGAAGCTTTGGGCTTTTGTTCTCATCTTTCATTTCTGTAATAGTCTATCCTTTCCTGTACATGGGTTGGGCTACCGAAAACAACTGCTGCGATGAATCTGCTGCCTTTTCCCCAAATCATGTACTGTCGGTTTTCGTACTTATAGTTGCCTATTCTGCTTCGTATTATTACTGCTTTTCCAGGACAAAGCTGTCTTCGCCTTTGTTGGAGGTATTGGCCAACTGTTTCCTGTTCATCGGTATTGTGTTTAATGTTTTTGTAGCCGTACAAACGGATGAGATAATTCTTGCAGCCATTGGTAACTTCCCGATAATGGTCTTGTTGCTGAATATGCTGATACGCAACCACCTGTTTATTATGCAGGAAATAGCTGTGCCAAATCCTGATGATTATGGTGTTTTCGGGCGCGTAAGCCTGAAGGTGCTTTATGCCCCTGCATTTATAAAATTCCCGATACTGATGGTGCTGTGCCTGCCCATTATGGCGTTGCTGATTGCTTTCCTGCTGTTGTTTGGGCAAAAACCCGATTCGTTTATACGTGCCTTTACCGATACGTACAGGCACGGCTTTTCGCATCTCAACCATGAATGTGACAACGTACAGTGCGGCGGCCATTATCTGTGCAGTGTGGCAGCAAACGGGCATACACAAATAGTAAAGCCCGAACGTTTAGGTATACGGCATGGCAACCCCATAATATGCAACAGGCAGTTACTGGTTTCTAATGCTTTCGAAGAATTGTTGCAGGAAAAACTCCCCACCCTCCACCGCATTATTCGCCGGAATTATAACAAGGTAGGGAATATGGTACACCGCTATTATGGCGTGTTTAATAATAAGTATGTATCTGACGTGGTATATGTTTTAATGAAACCTGCTGAATGGCTGTTCTTACTAACGCTGTATATTTTTGATGCCAAACCCGAAAACCGCATTGCAACACAGTACCTGAAACCGGAAGAGAAAGATTTGCTGAGAAAAAAACAGTAAAAAAACCTGTAGCCCTAAAGCCACAGGTTTGTATAATTGATTGAGCATCTGTTATCTCACATCTAATAATCTAAAATTCCAACAATCCAAAAAATCTATCTAACATACTTTTCATAGGCGTAGATATCTATTTCGGCACCTATATCAAACAACAGGCTGTACAACCCAAAGAACGTACGGTTTACATAAATAAAATGCCTGCTGCCACGGTTACCATTCATTTTACGGAGAACTTTATCGTTGGCAAATTTTTCGCTTAGGGCCGCAATGGCATTACTAAATGCAGGTTTGCCAAAATCAAAATGCTTATGCCTATACGGCTCTACAAACACCGTGAGCAGTTCGCGGAACAGGTTAAAGAAATACGCCTCTTCATCAGGAACCCCTTCATGGCGCAATACCTGTAACTCATACAGCAGTTCTTTAAACAACGGCTCATTTTCTATGGTTTCAGGCTGGATTATTTTATAATAGGGTACATAAAAATCCTGTGGCAGCTGCTTCATACAACCAAAGTCAATAGCTATCAGGTTGGCATCCTCATCAACCAGGAAGTTGCCCGGATGTGGGTCGGCATGAAATTTATGCAAACCGTGTATCTGGTACATATAAAAATCGTACAGCGCCTGCCCTACTTTGTTACGTTCTGCCTGTGTATGCTCCTCCCTGCACCATTCACTCAGGTGCTTGCCCTGCATCCAGTCCATTGTAATAATCTTCTCGCAACTCAGTTCAGGATAGTATTTAGGGAAACGAATGTTTTCTAATTTGGCACACTCTATACGCACGGCCTCGCTTTGGTGTAACTCCAGTGTATAGTCGGTTTCCTCCATCAGCTTACCTTCTATCTCATCAAAATATTCGTCGCTGGTACCCTGCAGGTTAAACATGCGTATAGCGATGGGTTTTACCATGGCAATATCGGTACCGATGCTTTCGCGTACACCGGGATACTGTATTTTCACTGCAAGCTCCTTACCCTCTTTCTTGGCCTTATGCACCTGCCCTATGCTGGCCGCGTTGATGCTTTCGGGGTTAAACTCATCGTACAGTTCGTACGGTTCCTTGCCAAAGTACTTACGGAATGTTTTGGTTACCAATGGTCCCGACAACGGCGGTACCGAAAACTGGCTTAGCGAAAACTTTTCTACATAGCTTTGCGGCAGCAGGTTTTTTTCCATGCTTAGCATCTGCGCTACCTTCAGCGCACTGCCTTTTAGCTCTTTAAGGCTGTCGTATATATCTGTGGCGTTGTTTTCGTGAAGGGTTTCTTTACTGGTATCGGGGTTTACCATTTTCTGCCCGTAGTACTTAAGGTAATTGCCCCCTATTTTTACGCCCGTAGTCACGAGCTTACTTACCCGCTCAATCTTATTGGTGGGTATACTATCTAATCGTTTCATCTTTTTAGTTGTTAGTTGATGGTTATTAGTTGTTGGTTGTTGGTTTAGACAGAATTCTAACAACTAATAACCAACAACCGGCAACCACATTAAACCGTGAACTTTTCTTTCCAAAGGAATTTACCTAAATCAACAAGGCTGTTAAGTGGTGAGTTATACACCAAGTCGTTACTTGCCTTAACCGATTTTTCTATAAACACATCGGTTTTTTCAAAGCTTGGCGAAGTATCACCCATCCAGAATTTAAAAATACTTAGGAACTGTACCCACGCGCCTTCCTTCAGGGTATCTTTTTGGATTTTTTCGGCCTTAGGGTGTTGCAGGTCTACCGGATTTTGCAGCACATTACCGGCATAATCGGTAAATGCTTTACGAAGGTCGCGAAGCTTCAGCAGGTTTTTCAGGCTGTTACTGCCCTCGCCCAGGCTGTACACCACAAAGCTGCGGTTTGCCGTGGCAATTTCGAAAAACGTGAAATAAATAGCCGACAGTTTTTCCACACCGCTATATGCAGCATAAGCGGGCGACTGTTCCTGCAGCTCTACCGCATGGGTAAACATCTCGGTGAAATAGCTGCGTTCCAGCACCTCAAACGACGGGAAGTGCTTATAAAATTCAGGTTCGGCATAACCGTTGTCCTTTGCAAATTTGTAAACCGTAGCGGGCTTGCTACCGTGGGTAAGGCAGTAGTCGGCATATTGCTCTATGATTTCAGCACGCGTAGGCACGGTTGGTTCTTTTAGTTTCTTGGTTGCCATATCATTATACGTTTAATCATTCCATACAAATTTAATACTGCACTGCTAAAACTATTCCTGCACTTGTGTTAATAATCGTTCAAAAAAAATGAAAGGATTTCGGTTGTCTACAACCATATTTTCCAACTATGGAAGAACTGAAATTCAAACTGAATCTCATTTTTCAGCATTAACAGATTTTTAACAACTAAAACCTTATTTTGGAGCAATTAAAACCACACCATCTTTCTTATGAAAAAAACATTACAGACCATTTTACCCATTATTGTCCTTTCGTTATTTTCATCTAAAGCCACGAGCCAGGTTACCGCATCATTCTACACCAATAATGCCCTCTCCAAAGCAGCTGTAGGTTATAACTTTAACAACAGGCTTTGGGCTGACTTACGGATATATTCCGGTACTAACATTGACAGCATTACACCAGAAGTGGTATTAAATTATAATTTCCTGACTAAAGAAAACTACTACACATATGTGGGCGGAGGCATAATCCTTAATGATATCAATGGTTTTCTGGTACCGGTGGGAGTCGGGATAACACCTTTTGAAGGCCTGAAAAATTTATCGCTAAACATTGAAATCAACCCCTTATATGAGATTGATGACGAAGATTTATACATCAACAGTTTTGTAGGATTACGATATAAGTTTTAAAAAACCGACAAGACCTGAATATCTAAAAACATGTTTACACTCGAACAAATTAAGGCTACGCATGCCAAAGTAAAAAGCGGCGCCGATTTCCCACAATATGTGCAGGAGATGAAAGTCCTTGGGGTTATAGCCTATACCCAATATGTTTCAGACGGGCGAACTATATATACAGGAGGAAGCCATAGCGTAGAATCGCCTGCCAAATACGGGCCGTTTACCGTTGCAGGGACTTCAGATGCAAACCAGCTGAAACACCACCTGAAAATACACCAGGCCGGAGAAACCGATTACCTCACCTTCTGCGGGCACGCCGCACAAGACGGTGTAGAAAAATGGACGGTAGACATGCTGGCGCTTACCTGCACCTATTATGATACCGCTGGGAATATGATGGTAACGGAAAATATTCCTGCGTAACGTTAATTTGTGGATGCGGTTATTCGATATAGCAGTGCTGATTCCGATAGTTACTGGAACTGATTTGACGGATGGCTACAATTTTTAATATTAAGTTGCTTTGAAACCAATATTTGCATTATCGGTTTTCCAAATAACCAAATCCACAAATAACCGCATAACCAACAAAACCATTTCTTGTCCTGGTTCAATGTTTTTTAATAAAGCATAGCCGAATTTTGCGTTAGCAAAATTTAAGACTGGTACTACTATGGACAGGAAACGATTTTTACAAACACTGGCCGCACTGCCGCTTGCAGGTGCCGCCGCCCGCCTTACCGACCTTAACCGCCTGGCCGGAGAACTGCCTGCCACCGCTACCATGCCGGTACTGTTCCTGGGGCACGGCAGCCCTATGAATGCCATAGAGGAAAACGAATTTGTAACCGGTTTCCGGAAGGTGGCCGCCTCCATACCCAAACCCGCTGCCATACTATGCATATCTGCACATTGGGAAACACGCGGTACATTTGTAACGGCTATGGAGCACCCAAAAACCATACACGATTTTGGCGGTTTCCCTAAGGCGCTGTTTGATGTACAGTACCCCGCACCCGGCAGCCCTTGGCTGGCCGGTGAAACCCAAAAACTAATCACTTCGGTAAAAGTACAACCCGATATGGATTGGGGGTTAGACCACGGCGCATGGAGTGTTATAAAACACCTTTACCCCAAAGCCGACGTGCCCGTGATACAAATGAGTATTGATTATACCAAAGAACCGCAATACCATTACGACCTGGGCAGGCAACTTGCCGCACTGCGCCGTAAGGGTGTCCTTATTATAGGGAGCGGTAATATTGTACACAACCTGGGACTGGTGGACTGGAAGAACATCCGTACCGATAACTATGCGTTCGACTGGGCGCTGGAAGCCCGCCAGAAGGTAAATAAGCTGATACTGGATGGTGACCACAAGCCGTTGGTCAACTTTAAGGCGCTTGGCAAAGAGGTGCAGAAGGCTGTACCCTCGCCGGAACACTACCTGCCGCTGGTGTATACCCTTGCCCTGAAAGGCGAAAAAGAAAAAGTAAGCCTGTTTAACGATAAGGCCGTGGGCGGTTCGCTAACCATGACATCGGTAAAAATAGGCTAACATGAAACATATATTTTTAATCCTTACAGCACTTATAACCATGAATACATACAGCCAGAGCCTGCACTACCTGGTGCGTGAGCCCAAGGTAAAAACAGCATACCCACCCGTTATCTTTTTACTGCACGGGGTGGGCAGCAACGAAAAGGACCTTTTTAGTTTTGCCGACAAACTACCCGGTGAATACCTTGTGATTTCAGCCCGGGGGCCAATAACAATTGCCGAAGGCCGCTACGCGTGGTTCCATGTGGAGTTTACCCCCGATGGGCCTAAGATAAACTTTGCCGAACAGGAAACCAGCCGCAAGCTCATTGCCACATTTATTAAAGAGATGCAGGCCAAATACCATTTTGACGAGAAGAAAGTTTTACTGGCAGGTTTCAGCCAGGGTGGCATCATGAACTACAGCGTGGCGCTTACCAACCCGGGATTGGTGAAAGGCATTGCCATAATGAGCAGCCGCCTGCTTCCGGAAATAAAGCCGCTTATAGCACCGGCCGAAAAGCTTAAAAGCCTCAACATACATATAAGCCACGGCACAGCCGATAATGTACTTCAGGTACAATATGCCCGCGATGCAAAAGCCTATCTTGAAGGCATCGGCCTGAAACCGGATTACCATGAGTACGCCGGCGCTGCACACACCATTACCCCGGCTATGGTTACGGATTTGCTGGAATGGATTAATCGTTTTTAGGGTGATTCGGTTATTTGGTTATGCGGTCATTCGACTGTTGGAACACTGATGACACTGATTTTGATGGATTAACACAGATTTTTGAATATCAGTATATATTAGGAATTAAATATTACAATACCGAATCTTTCGTATAACCAAATCACCGCATTACCGAATAAACCCCATTTGTGTTAAAATTCGCACTTAACAGGAAACCTCTTTACAAAATTGTTGCACAACATACACTAAAAGCATTATTTAGCAGTTTTAAGATACAAACCAATTCCTAAAAACACTACATGCGCCAATTATTAACACTGTTTTTGCTGGCTCTGCCATGCTTTTTGTTCAGCCAAACCATCACCCTTACGGGCAAAATAAACGACCCCGACAACCTGCCCCTTGAAGCCGCTACGGTTTACCTTAACTCAGCTAAGGATTCTACCCTCATTGACTATACAATTACCGACAAAAACGGCAAATGGGAGCTAAAGACCAAGGCAACTAAAAACCCGGTTTACCTTAAAGTTTCGTTTGTGGGCTTTGAAGGGTATAGTAAAAGGCTGGAGGGTGTTACAGAGAATGCCGACTTCGGCACCATAAAAATGGAGGAAAAGGGTAACCTGCTGAATGAGGTGGTTATAGAAAGTGAAATACCACCCATCCGTATGAAAAAGGATACGCTGGAGTTTAACGCTGCCTCTTTTGCCGTAAGGCCCGATGCTAACCTGCAGGAACTACTGAAACAGCTTCCCGGCCTGGAAATAGACGAAGAAGGCAAGATAACCATAAACGGCAAGCCCGTAAGCCAGATATTGGTAAACGGCAAGCCATTCTTTGACAAAGACGGTAAGATTGCCCTGCAAAATCTTCCGGCAGAGATTATTAACAAGATACAGATAACCGAAGCCAAAACCAAGGAAGAGGAACTTACCGGGCAAAAATCTACCAGCAACAATGCCAGTATAAACATTACCATAGACGAAGAGAAGAATAAAGGCATGTTTGGGCGGGCTACGGTGGGCTTTGGCAGCGACGGGCGGTACGAGCATAGTATGCTGGCCAACTACTTTAAAGGCGAACGAAAGATAAGTGTACTGGCCAGTACCAACAACATCAATGCTACGGGCTTCTCCATGGACGAGATTTTCGATAATATGACGGGTGGACGAAGCACCACTGCCTGGAGCGACGGTACCAGCTTTAATATAAACGGCATGCAGTTTGGCGGTGGACAGGGAATTACCCGTTCAGATATTTTTGGTGCAAACTACGCTGATAAGTGGACTAAGGGTTTTAGCGGCGCGGCAAATTATTTCTACAACGCATCTGACAGCAAAAATGATAACCAAAGCAGGGTAACGACTTACGTACCAAAAGCAAGTGAAACCGACGAGGACCAAAGCTATAAAACCGAAAGCAACGGAAAAATGAGGCAGGACCGCTACGGGCATAACATCAACACCCAGTTTGAAATAAAGGCCGACAGCACGTTTAACATTTATGTAGAGCCTAAGTTCCAGAAAGGGCACAGCTATACCAAAAATGAATCGGCCAGCAGTACTACCCGCCTTGCTTCAGGCCAGTTACTAAACGACAACACTGGTACAAATGCTTCTGAAATGAACACTGAAAGCTTTAATAACCTGGTTGTTGTTACAAAAAAATTCAATTCGAAGAAAGGCCGTTTCCTCAGCTTTGACCTGGACAACCAAAACCAGAAAGGCGACAGCTATAACCTGAACAATACAGTTACTAATACGTACGACTATACAGGCGGGGTACCCAGCACAACTACCGAAAACCGCAACCAGATACGGCGTGTAGGCACTACAAAAGATACCTATCACTTCTCAACATCATTTGGAGAGCCGGTTACCGATTCCAGCAACGTATATATACAAGGAGAGGTTTGGCGCGAAAACCAGAGCGAGAACCGCAGGGGGTATAATTTTGATGCCGGTTCGGACAGCTACAGCGATTATAACGACGCGCTAAGCGGTTATATGGGCGCCAAAACTAACCGGGCAAAGCCTGCATTAGGGTACAACTTCAGTACAAGCAAAGTGTATGTAAATGTAGAGGCAGGCGCTCACTTTATAGATTACAATGCACGAGGCAGCTACCTGGACGAAGCGCTTAATGTAAAGCGTAATTTTGTAATGCCCTCTGCCGAAGTGTATGCCAATTACCAGCTTACAAAGTCGCGCAGCATTTATATGAACTACGAATACAACTTCAGGACGCCCGAACTATCGCAGATACTGCCCGTGGCCGACGTGCTGAACCCGCTTTCTACTGTTATAGGTAACTCTGACCTTGATTTTATAAAATACCACAATTTATACCTGGGCCTCTACGACTATAACTGGGCCGAAAAAACCGGCTACAACTTTTATCTGGGTGGGGAATATTATCAAAACAATATAGGTACCAGCATGGTTATAGACGAAAGTGCACGTACTACATCGTCTTTCATTAACATACATGATACCTACCAGCTATGGGCAGGCGGACAATATGGCAAAACCTACAAGAATGAAGCCCATAGCCTTAACGCTTCGGTAGGGTTATACTTTAGCAACAGCATAAATAAAGGCATGCAAAACATGCAGATGTTTAAATCAGAATCATACGCTATAGAACCACACGTAAACCTTACCTACAAGTACGGCGAACTGCTTACCATAAACCCAAGCTACCGTTACGAATACAACCAGACCGATTACAGCAACTACAGCATCGGTTCGGCCACGAGTAACGTCCACAGGCTGAGCCTGGCCACTACCAGCTACTGGCCGAAGCATGTGGTGTTTGGTAACGACCTTACCTACAGGTACAATTCGCAGCAGGCATCGTTTGCAAAATCGTACTATCTGTGGAATACCAGTATAGGTTACAACTTCTGGAAAGACAGGCTTACCTTCAAGGTAAAAGTATACGACCTTTTGAACCAGAACCTGGGCGCTACCCGCAGCGTAGACCCTACCGGCATATCAGAACAGATGAATACCGTGCTAAAGCGCTATGTAATGTTTTCGCTAAGCGTGAAACTGGATAAATTTGCCGGTAAAAAAGGCGAGGAAACACCGGCTACCGGAGGTATCATTACGTTCTAAAAAACTAAGATGCCAACAGGTTAATTGTTAAAAAACTCTTAAATCCCAATAACCACTTAAACCTTTTCGTTAAAAACCAGTCTTCTTGTAATATACTAACTGCAAAGCCAATTTAAAATTAATGCAAAAAATCCTTACTATCCTTTTGCTGGCTTGTACCGCATTGGGTTACAGCCAGTCCATCACCCTTAAAGGCAACGTGCAGGACCCTGACGGCCTGCCACTTGAAGCCGCCACGGTGTACATCCGCTCCGTAAAAGATTCTACTCTTTTAGACTACACCATTACCGACAACAAAGGAAACTGGGAAATGAAATCACGCGGCATATCCCAGCCGTTTACACTCAGGGTTTCGTTTGTCGGTTTCGGCACGTACCAAAAACAGTACGAGGCACTGAGCAAAGACACCGACTTCGGTTTGGTAAAGCTTACTGAAAAAGGTACCGAACTGAAAGAAGTGGTTATAGAAAGCGAAGTCCCACCCGTGCGCGTAAAGAAAGACACACTGGAGTTTGACGCGGCATCGTTTAAGGTGCGCCCGGACAGTAACGTGCAGACCCTGCTAAAACAGCTGCCCGGTGTGGATATTGATGCTAACGGGAAGATAACCGTAAACGGCAAAGAAGTAAACCAGATACTGGTAAACGGTAAGCCGTTCTTTGACCGCGACGGTAAAATAGCCCTGCAAAGCCTTCCGGCAGAACTGATAAAAAAAATACAGGTATCAGACTTTAAAACCAAGAAGGAGGAACTGCAAAAAAAGCAGGCATCGGGCGATAATGCCACCATTAACCTAACCATAGATAAGGACAAGAACAAAGGCGTCTTCGGGCGGATAACAGCGGGCTATGGTACCGATGACCGCTATGAGGCAAACGGGCTGGTGAATTATTTTAAAAACAACCGTAAAATAAGCCTCCTGGCATCAAGCAACAACATTAACTCATCGGGCTTTAGCAACGATGATATTTTCGACAGTATGGGCGGTGGCCGCAACATGATGATGTGGACCAGTGGCGACGGTACTACCTATATGAACGGCGTACAGATAGGCGGTGGCGGCAGTGGCATTACCACTACAAACATTATAGGCACCAACTATAGCGACGAGTATTTTAAGGGATTTGACCATTCGGCGAGCTATTTTTACAACAACCTGGACAATAAAAACAATACGCGAACCCGCAGCGAAACCTTCCTTACCGATGAAAACGGTGCAGCAACAGAAAACAGGCTGATTAACAATCGCGAAGCCGATACACGCAGCCTTACTACATCGCACACCTTCAATACGGAATTTGACATAAAGCTGGACAGTACGTCTACGCTTAACTTCAGGCCCAAGTTTGTACGTACTAACAGTAAGAGGACAACTTCGTCTACACAAAACACCACCGACCAGGATGATGCATTACTAAACGAAAGTGCCGGCCGCACCATGAACGACGGCGACAGGAATGCCTTTAGTACTACACTTACCTATAATAAGATACTGAACAAACGCGGCAGGTCTGTCAGCGCAGAGTTTTCGAACAATAATACATCAAACGAAACGGCGTATTACAACATTACCAATACCACCTTTTACGAAGACCCTGACGGCGACGGCAATACTACCGTACGGAACGACAACCGTAATCAGCTGCAACGCAACCGCAGCCTGCAGGACAGCTACAACCTTGACCTGTCGTATACCGAGCCTATAACCGATTCTTTAAACCTGGAAATGGGCGCCATATACAACTGGGCAGATGACGTAAATGATAATAGGGGTTTTAATTATAATGCAGGGGCGGGAGATTATACTACTGCTGCCGACTCTATAACCAACTACCTGAACAGCAACACCGTTACCGTAAACCCATATGCCAGCCTTCGCCTGGAGAAGAAAAAGCTGAACATAACCCTTACCGGTGGTACGGGGATTTACAATTTCGACAACTTTGGCCGTTACCGCGGGCAAGATTATAACGTGAACAAAAATTACATCCTGCCTACGGCCTCTGCACGCTTTAACTACCGCTTTGAAAGGAGTACGCGCTTATCACTTAATTACAACTTCAATACAAACTTTGCATCGGCGTCACAAATATTGCCCATAGAAGATGTAAGCAGCGCACTGAGTACCACTACGGGTAACCCTGATTTGGCCCCGGCCAAATCGCACCGTGTATCGCTTAACTTTAATAAGTTTGATTTTGCCACACGATCGGGTTTCTTTATTTACGGCGGTGCTACCATAAATGAAACCCAGATAGTAAACTACACCGAGATTACCTCATCGGGTAAACGGAACAGTACCTACGAAAACATTAACGGCGGATACAATACCTACATGGGTGGTAACTTCAATAAAAGTGTAAAATCGGAATCAGGTAACAACCTACGCTATAACATAGGCCTTAATGCCAACTTCAGCCACAACCTGGGTTTCCTGAACACGCAGCTGTTTGAAGCCGACAACCTGGGTATATCCCCTAATGTAAATGTAAACTACGACCTTGGCGAAGTACTGAGCATCAACCCGAGTTACAGCTATACCTATAACAGTGCCAAGTACACCAACTACAGCGTAGGCTCTGCCGAGAACTTTGTACACAAGGCTTCGATTATCCTGACCAATTACTGGCCGAAACATTTTGTTATGGGTAACGACTTTACGTATACCTACAACTCGCAACTATCGGCAGGGTATAAAAAAGACTTCTTTTTGTGGAACACCAGTATAGGCTACAATTTCTATAAAGACCAGTTTACCTTTAAGGTGAAAGTATATGACCTTTTGAACCAAAACCTTGGCAACAGCCGCACCATTACCTCTACCGGTATTACCGATGTGGAAAACACCGTGCTGAAACGCTATGCCATGTTCTCCCTTACCTGGAAGATAAACAACTTTGGCAATAAAAAACCGGGGCCGGGTATGCCAGGCGGTCGCGGCGGCAGAATGCGCATGAGGGATTTTTAAATCAACAAGCATCTATAAAACAATAAAGCACCCTCTCAGGGTGCTTTATTGTTTTATATTGAAATAGAATCCGTTTATATACAAGCCGTGTAATAACCGTGCAATCTATTCCTCTGTGTTATCTGCGGCAGTTTCACTAACCACCTCAGCTTCTTTTTGCTTGCCGGGTTTCGGGGCATAGAAGTCTATTTTCTTGCGGCGCAGCTCAAAGTTCTGGCCCAGGTACACCTTACGCACCATTTCATCGCTGGCAAGGTCCTCAGGCACACCGGCCTTAAGTATACCTCCCTCAAACATCAGGTAGGTCTTATCGGTAATCGCCAGGGTTTCCTGTACGTTGTGGTCGGTAATCAATATACCTATGTTACGATCTTTCAGCTGGGCTACAATACGCTGTATGTCTTCTACCGCTACGGGGTCTACCCCTGCAAACGGTTCATCGAGTAATATAAATTTAGGGTCGGTAGCCAGCGCACGGGCTATTTCGGTACGGCGGCGTTCACCACCACTCAGCAGGTCGCCACGGTTTGTACGGATGTGCCCCAATGAGAACTCCTCTATAAGTGCCTCCATCTTGGCCTCCTGCTCCTTTTTGGTCAGGTTGGTAAGCTGTAGTACGCTCAGTATGTTGTCTTCAATACTCAGCTTACGGAATACCGATGCTTCCTGTGCCAGGTAGCCAATACCGTGCTGTGCACGCTTGTACATCGGGAAATCGGTAATCTCGGTCTGGTCCAGGAAAATCTTGCCGCTGTTTGGCTTTACCAGTCCCACAATCATGTAGAACGAAGTGGTTTTACCGGCACCGTTCGGCCCCAGCAGCCCCACAATTTCGCCCTGGTTCACCTCTACCGAAATGCCTTTTACCACACTGCGGCCCTTATATGTCTTGATTAAATTTTCTGCCCTTAACTTCATTACTGTAATTGTTTAATGTAGCAATGTGTCAATGTAACAATTTACCAATGAATTAGTATACCAATTGACGCATTGTTAAATTTATGCATTGCTACATTGAAAAATTGATACATTATTAAATTGATGCATTTTCCTCCAGCGCTTCCCAAAACTCGTAGGCACGGCGCAGGTGCGGTACTACTATAGTACCCCCTACCAATGTGGCTATGCTCAGCGCTTCCATAACTTCAGCCTTGTTAAGGCCTTCTTTATGGCAGGTTTCCAGGTGGTACTTCACGCAGTCGTCGCAGCGCAGTACGGCGCTTGCCACAAGCCCCAAAAGCTCTTTGGTCTTTACATCCAGTGCACCGGCCATATAGGCATTGGTATCCAGGTTGAAGATACGTTTTATAACCTTATTGTCATCGGCCAAAAGCTTTTCGTTCATCTTTTGGCGGTAGTCGTTAAATTCTTGTACTAAGTCTGCCATTATTCCACAGTTTTAGGTGTTTTATTAGTACGGGCAGCAATAAGTATACTGGCCTCGTACAAAATCATTAACGGAATGGTTACCGTAAGCTGGCTCACCACATCGGGCGGGGTTACTATAGCCGCTACAAGCAATATGATAACTACAGCATAGCGCCTGTACTTGCGCAAATATGATGCCGTAACCAGCCCCAGCTTGGCCAGGAAGAAAATAATTATAGGCATTTCAAAGGCCAGCCCGCACGATATAATAGTGGTTTTTATAACACTAAGGTACGAATCAAGGTCGATGTTGTTGTGTACAATCTCACTGATTTTATAATTCGCCAAAAAGTTGATGGACAGTGGCATAATCAGGTAGTAACCAAACAGTACGCCCAAAAAGAACAGCAATGAAGTACCGGTAATGAACGACACGGCCCCCTTGCGTTCTTTCTCGTACAGCGCCGGGCGGATGAATTTCCACAATTCCCACAGTATAAAGGGGAATGCTATGATAAGGCCGGCCACAATGGCGGTCCATATATCGGTGCTGAATTGCCCGTCCATGGTACGGCTTTGTATAATAAGCGGTATTTCCTGTATGCAAAAGCTTTTATCGAGGTCGTAGCGGTTAGCCATTTCGCAAAAAATGCGGTAGGTAATAAAATCGCCCTTAAGCGGCGCGAAGATAATATCGTCAAATATTTGCCTGCTAAAGAAAAACGCAACAGCAGCCCCAATGGCTATGGCAGCACAGCTGCGTACTAACAGCCACCTCAGCTCTTCCAGATGGTCCAGGAACGACATTTCGCCGCCTTCTTTGTTCTTTTTTGCCATAAATGCAATTATCCTTTTTTATAGTTGGCCAGGCGCTGGTATACCCGTGCCGGCACTTTGTTCATATCCTTTCCTTGTGCTTTCATAAGCTCAAGGTATTTGTTGTAGGCTTTTGCTGCCTCTTCCTTATCGTAAACACTGTCACTACGTACCCAGTTTGCATCACCCAGGTTAAGCCAGGCTACAACCCTGTCGGGGAATTTTTTAGTAATATTTTCCAGCAAAAGTAGTGAACAATATATTAACCTCCCCCTCCTGTAATCATCTTGGGTGTCAAATTCCAGCATATAATACGCCAAATCGTTATACTGCTGTACATTTGCAACAGTTAACGGATAGGTCTCACTAAGAAACTCTATTTCTCTTTCATCGGGCGCGGGTGCACACTTGTTAGGGAAATCATTGGTATATTCCTTGCCCGAAAACAGCTTTATAAGCCCGCTCAGCGTAAACTTCCTAACATACCATCCGTGTCCAAAGGATTCGCTGTTATTTTCATCTAATATAAAACGTTCCAAAGTAGGTACATGACCCCAGAAAATGGGGAAATATTCCTGTTCCAGATTACACGGCACTATAAGCTTCCCTTTAGCATCTTTATACGAACGATAGCGTTGCAGGCTGTACTTATGCAGCGTAGCCGTATTGTACTTGGGCGAAATCGAAAAATAGTAGGTATAAGTATCTTTACCATTTTTGCCTTTTTCCGACATAGAAAATGCCAGTGTATCGCCTTCAAAACGTATATACTTCTGCGCATCTTTTTCCTGAAGCATAAACTGCGCATCGGTATTACCGTACTTTATTTCCTTTTTTGCCCAGTCGATGTGGAACATTTCAGGCTCGCCATCACCGTTAAGGTCAAAGTTTACAGTATTTTTCAGCGTGGGCACAAAGCCCTTTTGCCAGTTAAATGCCTTATGCTTATCCAGCAGCGGCGGGTTTTCATAAGTATAATCAGTCGATACAGAGGTGTCTTTTTTCAACTCCAGGCTTTCACCTTTGGCCGTAACCAGTGTAATCGATGTTTCGGCACCCCGCTGCTTTTTGCTTATAGCTACATCGGTATATCTTTGGTCGATTAACTGCTCGCTCTCATCCTTATTATAAGTATAGTCGTACTCCCCTTCAAACACTAATGCTCCCCCGGAAATACGATATACATCATAGTATAACATAAGGTCGGCATATTGTTCCTGGAAGATGTAATACTCACCTGCCTTCTCGTTATAGTACAGAAAAAACTCATCTATAGGATCTTCAGACCCAGTAAACTCTACATCACCTGCAGGCTTGCCGCTTATAATAAACTGCATCATGGCAGGCATGGTGTACTCTGATGCGCCTTCACGCTGCATGGCTACGTTAATGTTTACAGCATTATGGGTAAGCCTGCAATAAATGTAGCCCCCCAGCTGCTTGTATTGCGCTGTAGGTGTTACCAGTTTAAAATCAGTTATACTTTGTGCAAAGGCAAAAGGCATGGCAACGAGCCAAAACAGGATAATCAAAACGGTTACATCCTTTTTTGTTGCCATACAACGTTTTTACACAACTCCCTCTTTTAAAATATCGTGCAGGTGCAGTATGCCTTTGTACTCGCCGTTGTCTACCACCACAAGCTGGGTAATGGCATGGTTTTCCATAATGTTAAAGGCATCTATCACCATATGGTGGGAGGTTATCGATTTAGGATTTTTCGTCATAATATCGGCTGCGGTAACGCCTGCTATGTTATCGCGGTCGTTCAGCATGCGGCGCACGTCACCATCGGTAATCACGCCTATAACCTTGCCGTCTTCCAGCACTGCGGTAACCCCCAGCCTCTTGTCTGAAATTTCGTGTATAGCCACCTTCACGCTGTCGGTTGGCTGCACCATAGGCTTACGGTTGGCATCAAGCAGGTCGGCCACACGAAGCAACAGCTTTTTGCCCAATGCACCGCCCGGATGGTATTTGGCAAAATCTTCAGGCGTAAAGCCGCGCAGTTCCATAAGGCAGGCCGCAAGGGCATCGCCCAGTACAAGCTGTGCGGTAGTACTGTTCATGGGTGCCAGGTTCAGCGGGCAGGCTTCCTTTTCTACATACGAATGTAATACCAAATCGGATTCTTTAGCCAGTACCGAATTTTTATTACCCGTCATGCCTATCAGCGTATTGCCGCCACGCTTCAGCAACGGAACCAGCGCCTTTATTTCGGGGCTGTTGCCGCTGTTGCTTATGCATATTACCACATCGCCGGGCTGCACCATGCCCAGGTCGCCATGTATGGCTTCGGCAGCATGCAAAAAAAGCGAAGGCGTACCCGTACTGTTTAGCGTAGCCACAATTTTGGCTGCTATAAGCGCACTTTTGCCAATACCGGTTATAACGGTGCGGCCGGTACTATTGTAAATACGGTTTACAGATTCGGTAAAATCGTTGTCAAGGTAATTTGTAAGGGCAGCAATGCTCTCACTTTCAGAAAGTATGGTTTGCCTGGCAAGTGCCAGTATTGTTTCTGTATCAATCAATCGTAGCGAAATATTTAAAGTAAGTTGCTGTTATAAAAGATTTTTGTATCTTTATTCTCTGCAAATTTATGTAAATTACTATTATCATATAATGAAATCGACCGAAATTGACTTACATAAAGAGTTAAAAAAATATTTTGGTTTTAACAAGTTCAAGGGCCTTCAGGAGGATGTAGTGCGGAGTATAATATCAGGCCAAAACACGTTTGTAATTATGCCTACAGGCGGCGGCAAATCACTATGCTACCAGCTACCCGCCCTTGTTTTGGCCGGCACTGCCATTGTGGTATCGCCCCTAATAGCCCTAATGAAAAACCAGGTAGATGCCATACGCGGGCTTTCGTCAGACCCCGGCATTGCCCACGTGCTTAACTCATCTCTTACCAAGACAGAAATAAACCAGGTAAAACAGGATATTACAGACGGTATTACCAAACTGCTGTATGTAGCCCCCGAATCGCTTACCAAGGAAGAATATACCCAGTTTTTACAGAGTGTACCGCTATCGTTTGTAGCCATAGATGAAGCCCACTGTATATCGGAATGGGGGCATGATTTCCGCCCTGAGTACCGTAACCTGCGCAACATAATACGCAACCTGGGCGATGTGCCTATCATTGGCCTTACCGCCACAGCCACGCCTAAGGTACAGGAAGACATACTGAAAAACCTGGATATGCCCGATGCCAATACCTTTAAGGCATCATTTAACAGGCCAAACCTGTACTACGAAGTACGCCCTAAGCAAAAAACCGTGGAGAGCGATATTATACGCTTCATCCGCCAGCATAAGGGCAAAAGCGGGGTTATTTATTGCCTCAGCCGCAAAAAGGTAGAAGAAATAGCACAGGTACTACAGGTAAACGGCATTAGCGCCGTACCGTACCACGCCGGGCTCGATGCCAAAACGCGTGCCCGCCACCAGGACATGTTCCTTATGGAAGATGTAGATGTGGTGGTGGCTACCATAGCCTTCGGTATGGGTATAGACAAACCCGATGTGCGTTTTGTAATTCACCACGACATACCAAAATCTCTTGAAAGCTACTACCAGGAAACCGGACGTGCCGGACGCGACGGCGGCGAAGGCCATTGCCTGGCATACTACAGCTACAAGGACATAGAAAAACTGGAAAAATTCATGAGCGGCAAGCCCGTGGCCGAACAGGAAATAGGCTACGCGCTGCTTCAGGAAGTGGTGGCCTACGCCGAAACCTCCATGAGCCGCCGTAAATTTATACTGCACTACTTCGGTGAGGAGTTTGACGAGGTAAACGGTGATGGCGCCGAGATGGACGACAACACCCGCAACCCCAAGAAAAAATCTGAGGCCAGAGACCAGGTGGTTACCCTGCTGCAGGTGGTACGCGATACCAAGCAGCTGTACAAACCTAAAGAAATCATCTTTACACTTACCGGAAAAATCAATGCCGTTATAAAAGCCCACAAAACCGATGCCCAACCGTACTTTGGCTCAGGCAAGGATTTTGACGAAAAGCACTGGATGGCACTTATACGCCAGGTGCTGGTGGCCGATTTGATGGATAAGGATATAGAATCGTACGGGGTGCTGAAGCTTACGCCAAAAGGCGAGGAGTTTATAAGCAACCCTGTTTCGTTCCTGATGACGGAAGACCATGACTATGCCGAAAGCGATGACGACACTACGGTTACGGCATCTAAATCGAGCGGCGTGGCCGATGAGGCGCTTACCGCCATGCTGAAGGACCTGCGCAAGAAAGTTGCCAAAAAACTGGGTGTACCGCCATTTGTGGTATTCCAGGATCCGTCATTGGAGGACATGGCGCTTAAGTATCCCATAAACCTGGAGGAACTGGGCAGCGTACACGGTGTAGGCGAAGGCAAGGCCAAGAAGTACGGCAAAGACTTTGTAGACCTCATAGCCCGTTACGTAGACGATAACGACATTACCCGCCCTGATGACCTTGTGGTAAAAACCACGGGGGCCAACAGCAGCCTGAAACTGTACATTATACAGAATATAGACCGCAAGCTTTCGCTGAATGACATTGCGAAAGCAAAAGGACTGGATATGGATGCGCTGCTGAAGGAAATGGAGCAGATAGTATACAGCGGCACCAAACTGAACATAAGCTACTGGGTAGACGATATACTGGACGACGACCAACAGGAAGAAATCCACGACTACTACATGGAAAGTGAAACCGACAGTATTAAGGATGCCCTTAAGGAATTTGACGGCGACTACGATACCGAAGAGCTAAGGCTGATGCGCATTAAGTTTATAAGCGAAGTAGCGAATTAAAAGCCCCCAACCCCCGAAGGGGGAGTTCGGAAACCATAAAAAATCCCCTGTAAATAAATTTACAGGGGATTTTTCTTTTCGCAAAGTTCCCCCTTCGGGGTTAGGGGGCTAATTCTCCCCTATGCGGCTTTAACGCATCGCGTACGGATATCATATACTCATCGGTTACCACCATCCATGCGGTGGCATACATATCGCTGATTACCTCATAACCTGTAATGTTTATGGGCAGCTTTTCTATAGCTATATATTCCTTAAGGTGTATTTCGTGGTGTTCTGCAGTGCGTGCTGCGGCAGGCCCGCGGAAATCCCAAATCAATTTTATTTTACGTGACATTTAGCAACAAAGTTTGGAAGGAGCAAAGTTACAAAGTTTCCTCTATAAGATTACCTTAACAACCTCCTGAAAAACTAAACACCATATCTCCCGGGCCACTCATTTCAAAACAGCCAGCGATAAAACTAAATGATTACAACACCGGACGCCTGCGCACTCCAATAGCCAGGTTAACGGCAAAAATAAACTGTGCCGCCACTGCAACCGCAATAAGCCAAAAAGAAGTGGTTTCAATTTTCCATTCAGGCAGGGCTACAAACAATATAGCATTAACAAGAACACACCCCAGGGTTACTATGGTATGTATAAGTGTAAGCATACTGTTTAATGGCATTTTTAGTTGCGAAGCAAGATAATACCCCAGCGCGATGACCAGAAGCGCGATCTTGAAAAATATAGTAAGTTCAAATTTGTCTACGGCAATAGTATTGCCGCTAAAACTGAGGTTTACAAAGCGCTCATTGGCAAAAGCGCTTATAAACAATGCGTACAGCAGGGTAAAAAACGACGAAGTTAAAAACAACAGCGCCGTGTAGTTCCTGCTAATAAAGGTACTGTTCACTTTAATAAAAATTTAGATGGGCAGTGCAAATTACTAAAATGCTCAAAAAATTCTTACTAAGGCATGCCATTTTAACGATAATTTACCTAAATACCCGACTTACTGCGTTCTTTAACGTATTCGTTAAGTACTTTTCCGTACTTAGAAGCAGCCACTTTCGGAGTCATGCTTTTAGAAATCGTGTCAAGATATTTAAGATTAATATCCGGTATCTCTTTAAGGACAATATATGGGGCCACCTCAAACTTACCGTTGTTAAGGGCATAGTTAGCCGTAAAAAGGTAGCGGCGTTTGGTATTATTATCCATAGCCTTAGCTATACTGTCCAGCCTTGTGGCATCGCCCTGCTTGGTTGCTTCCATATTTTTTGCCACCAAATCAAGGTTAATATCGGTATAGCGGCGTATCATTTTTTCGTATTCGGCAAATTTATCCTGGTTAGGCCCCGCCTTTATTTTAGCCTGGGCATAAAAATAATCCAGTTTGGTATCTATGGTAACGTTTCCCGGTTCGGCAAAAAACATCAGGTTATCGTCTATACTTTCGGTAGTACCACGGTCTATAACAAGATACAGCATATCGGGTCCGTCCATCTTCAGGTGGCTTTCAAAATTAGAATCCCCGTCTACAGCTATGGTATCTATCGTTACCAATGATGAGTCTTTGTATTGCCTTATAAACAGCCTTCCCTGCTTAAAGCCTTTAATATTACCTGTAATATGTACGTTTGTATCGCCATGGTCTTCCTTTTTACAAGCGGTAAAAAGTGTAAGGGCAGCAACTATAGCAAGTATCTTCTTCATTTTTGTATCTGTGTGTTAAAAAACCAGCGCAAAGTAATAAAAATTATGTATTGCATAATCGCTACAACGTTTTTTTATTAAGCCTGTATTTTTAGTATTACTGCACGGATATTTCAATACCATCACACAAACCTACCCGCACCCTAATCTACTATCCATAACAGCACAGGCTTTTTAGTGGCCTGTAGCCGGGCATCAAGTTTGCGCATAAAGTTATCGCTTACAGCCGGGCACCCCCAACTTAGCGGGCTATAGTTCGGAAAGACTTCGGTATCAGACACGGCATCCCAGGAGTGCAATACTATTACACGATCCCTTGAGTTGGCATTGGTTTCCTCCAGCCCGTCGAGCCAGTACTTCACATTAATTCCCCACGAACTGTAATCGCGGCTGCCCACCTTATACTTACCCGACGCGCTACAATGGCTGTCTACACGGTTGCTGAACTTCACCTTTTCGTATTTGGTATCGTTAGGCTGAAAGGCATCGCAGGCACCGTGGGTAACCAGGTTTTGTGCTACTACTTTCTTTTGAGCGAAGTCGTACACAAAAAAGCGGTTGCGTCCCGAATGTACACTCAGGTCTATCAAAAAATAATATTCGGCACTAAAACCGTTTACCTTGCAATACGCCAGGGCTTCACTATGCTTTTGGGAATAATCTTTAGGGGTAACTACTGCTTCTTTTGGGTCAGGCGCATTACCGCAGGCCAGTAAAACAGAACAAATAAATAAGGTCAGCCGGAACATGTTAGTAAGGTTTTGTATATAAACTATATTTATAGTTAAATATTGTATACTGACTTGATTTTCAAACCAAAGCTTTTAACCCCATGTTTCAAAACCAACAATAAAACTAAAATTTATCCATTTTTTAAACAAAGAATCATTTATGAGCCTTAAATTTGCCCGCTTTTTAAATTTTTAGCACTATGCAAAACAATGATACTGTAAAAGGTGTACTGCTGGTAGGGCTGGGCGCTGCAAGCTACGGCATGCTGGCTACATTTGTAAAACTGGCGTATGTTGAAGGCTATACTACTGCCGAGGTCACTGCATCGCAAATACTGCTTGGTATAGTAGCTGTAGGGTTATTGCATATATTCCAAAAGAATAAAAAGCCGCAACAGGCCGCTGCCACTACCGGCAATAAATTGTACCTGCTGGTCTCAGGCACCTCTATAGGGTTTACCAGTGTGTTTTACTACCTCGCAGTAAAGTTTGTACCGGTATCGGTAGGCATAGTACTGCTGATGCAAAGTGTGTGGATGGGCGTATTAGCCGAGTGGGCACTGGAACGCAAAGCCCCAGAACCTAAGAAATTACTGGCTGTAGCCGTGGTACTGGCCGGCACCGTATTGGCCACCAATCTTATCAAGAGTACCGATTTCCCGGACTGGAGGGGCATTGCCTGGGGATTACTGGCCGCTATTAGCTATGCTGTAACAATGTATGCCGGCAATAAAATAGCTACGCACCTGCCCAGCGTACAGCGCAGCCTGTACATGCTGTTAGGCGGAGGTGTTGTAGTATCAGTTTTCACGGCAATAACATGGCCGGGCGGCTTCAACTTTACTATTGTATACACCTGGGGCATACCATTGGCAGTATTCGGTACGTTATTGCCACCGTTACTTATGAACGCCGGTTTCCCGAAGGTGAGCATGGGGCTGGGCAGTATTGTCTCTGCGCTGGAGCTACCCGTATCGGTTACTATGGCCTACTTTATATTGCACGAAACAGTATCTAGCTCACAGTGGGCAGGTATAGCACTGATACTTGCCGCTATAGTACTGATGAATGTGTCTGTTAAACGGAGATAGGTTTGACAAGATATTGTAGAGACGTTGCAATGCAACGTCTCTACATGATGAATGTTACCGGAAAGTGATGCGAAAACTATGTAATTGTTAGTTATAAAACAATTTAACACCGCATCTCAATTATTAAAATACTGATTTTTTATCCTTAAAATACCCCTGCTTACAAAAAGAAACTTAAAAACCTGCGGGCAGCAACCTCAGTTTTTAGCATTTTTTAAAAAGTAATACCCTGCGGCGCGGCAATCGGTTTTTTTATTAATATTGAAATAGTCAATCTATTAAAAGTATAATAAGTATTACCTGATTTAATTTTTTCACGAGATGAAAAAGAGTAGCCGTCCCGAACTGGACAGGGAAGCGTTAGACAGGATAGCAACGCTGGCCCAGGAAGAAAGAAAACCCTTTGAGGAAATTAAAGCCCAATACGGCCTTTCTGAAAAGGAAGTAACCGACATTATGAAAGCAAGGCTGTCTCACGATGGTTTTGAACTGTGGAAAAAGAAAACGGCGGCCAAAAAGCCGAAGCCAAAACCCATAAATACCCTCGAAGACGACGAACTCGATTCCAGGTATTACTTTAACCGAAGATTTTAAAAACCCGAAACAAGCCAAAAGCTCCCTTCTGTAAGGGAGTTTTTTTATTTAATCACTTGTCTCTTTTGTCTTATCCATTTTATCTATATTTCCAATAATAAATTTTATTTCATTTTTATTAAACTATATTTTAATTTTATTTACCTTTGAATAAACAAAATTAAAATGACAACGCCAAAACTCCCCACCCAATGCCCCGGATGCCAAGGTACGCTGCATGTATCTCAACTGGCCTGCCCTGATTGCAGCACACAGGTATCGGGTATATTCAGCCTGCCGCCACTGGCACGGCTAAGCGCCGAAGAGCAGGATTTTATTGTGCAGTTTGTTATAAACGGCGGCAGCCTTAAGGAAATGGCCGCGCTTACAGGCGTAAGCTACCCTACCGTACGCAACCGCCTGGACGACCTCATAAACAAAATAAAAGCCAATAAATAACCTGCACGCCATGAACAAACTGATTTACAATCCTTTTGAAAAATTTTCTGAAAAGCAATTGTTAGCTTTTGGCAGTATAGCCTTATTGGCAGGCAGTGCCATAGCTATACCTTTTGCCGCGCGATTTGATGGTATTATAGACATGCACCTGTCTGATACTGTAGCATGGTGGCAACCGCTTA
The DNA here is from genome assembly GCF_055231775.1 of Flavobacterium niveum. Lineage (NCBI taxonomy): Bacteria > Pseudomonadati > Bacteroidota > Flavobacteriia > Flavobacteriales > Flavobacteriaceae > Flavobacterium > Flavobacterium niveum. Next base: position 21,022 of record NZ_JBUYSX010000005.1, on the reverse strand, counting down.
CAGACAACCTGCTGAATACACTGGTACTATCACTATTGTTATTTGCCTTAGGCAAAAATGTAAATAAACGTACCCGTTTTGTAGACATGCTAAATGCCACACTGGTAGCACGGTCGCTTTTCTATATATTGCCGCTTACAAACATAGGCGGATATCTAAGCCGGGCTACCGATAGCATCCTTAAAGCAGGCACCGATATAACAAAAATAGACCCAATAGCGTTAGGGTTACTGTCGGCACTGGGTATTTTGTCCATATTATTGCTGGTGTGGGCAATGGCGCTGCTGTACCACGGCTACCGTGTGGCGGCTAATGTAAAGACCACCCCGCAAATACTGGCATTTGTAGCGGCAGTAATTGTAGCCGAGGTGATTTCGAAACTATTGATATACAACATTCCATACTAATTCAACATGAAAAAAATTTTACTTGCCGCAGTGCTTATGCTTAGTGCCGCACTACAGGCCCAGGACATTACGGGCGACTGGTTTTCACTGCTTAGCTTCCCGGGTGGGCAGCTGCATATAAACCTGCACATTACCAAAACTGAAAAAGGCTACACCGCCACCATGGATAGTCCTGACCAGGGCGCCAATGGCATACCGGTAACCACCATAGATTTAGAAAACAACACACTGGTGTGGGGCATCCCCGCAGGTGGTATCAACTATAAGGGCACAGTGGAAGGCAAAACCATAAAAGGTACCTTTACGCAGAACAACTACCCTATGGACCTTAACTTCAGTCGTGAAAAAGTAGAGGCCGTACCGCCAAAACGCCCGCAGGAGCCTGTAAAACCTTACCCATATTATGAAGAAGAAGTCACCATAAAGAATGACAAAGCAAATCTTACCCTTGCAGGAACCCTGACCCTGCCAAAACAGGGTGGCAGCAACTACCCGGCTGTAATACTGATTACCGGCAGCGGCGCACAAGACCGTAATGAGGAAATACTTGGCCACAAACCGTTTTTGGTGTTGGCAGATTACCTTACCCGCCAAGGCATAGCCGTACTACGCTACGACGACCGCGGGACTGCCAAAAGCACCGGCAAGTATGCCACTGCCACCACGCAGGATTTTGCCACCGATGCCGAAGCAGCCTTCAACTACCTGAAAACACGTAAGGAGATTAATGCCAAAAAAATAGGGCTTGCCGGACACAGTGAGGGTGGTATTGTAGCCCCTATAGTTGCCGTAAACAATCCCGATGTGGCTTTTGTAGTATTGCTTGCCGGTACCGCCATACCCGGCGATGAGCTGATGATGCTGCAAAACTATCTTATAGGCAAGGCAAACGGTATGCCTGAGGAAGAACTTAAAAAACTTGGCGCCATAAACCGCGCCGGTTATGACCTCGTAAAACAGGAAGAAAATACCGCAATACTAAAAACCCGCCTTCAGGCAGCGTTTAACAAAGACCTGAAGCCTTTGCTTATTTCGAAAGGTATACCCGAAGCACAGGCATCGCAATACATAGAAATGCAGATAGGCGACTTAACCTCACCGTGGTACCTGAATTTTATCCGCTGTAACCCCTACCCTACACTGGAAAAAGTGAAATGTCCGCTACTGGCCATAAACGGCAGCAAAGACGTTCAGGTAGCACCTAAGGCCAACCTCGACGCTATAAAGCGTGCTGCGATAAAAAGCGGCAATAAAAAAGTAACTGTTCAGGAACTGCCGGGACTTAACCACCTGTTCCAGACCAGCACTACAGGTGCCCCCACCGAATATGGTGAAATAGAGGAGACCTTTGCCCCGGCTGCCCTTAAAGTGGTAGGCGACTGGATAGCGCAGCAAACCAAATAATAAATTATGGAAACGACATATAAATCTAAAGTGGGGTTGTCTTTTATAATCCCCACAGTATTACTATGCGCAATTTTACTCTTTACATCAGTATATTACAAGGAATGGATGTTTGCCGCTGTGCTGGCCCTGGTATTGTCTTATGCTGTTTTTGTGTCAACCTGCACCCTTTATACCATTGAAAATGGGAAATTGGTTGTACAGGTAGGCAGCCTTTACAAAAGGCATATCGATATTGCATCAATAAGCAAAATAAACGAGGTTGTAAGTGTTATCAATGCCCCTACCACCTCATACCACAGGCTTGAAATACTGTACGGCAACCATGCGTATGTATTTGTTTCACCCATAAACCGCGACCAATTTGTACAACAACTACAGCAGTTGAACCGCGGTATTATATTCAACCAAAAGAAATAAAATGGCACAGATTTTCCGTTCGAAGGTAGGCCCTGAGCTTATCATACTCCTGTCTGTAGGGATGCTACCGGGATTTATCACCGTGCTTGCCAGCGACGAAAAAGACAAGGAGGCCATTTTTGTAGTACCGGTATTGTTTGTGCTGATATTATGGCTGATGCGCACTACCCGTTACAAAATAGACGGTACCACGCTACGGGCTTATGTATGGTTTTTCGGTTACAGGCCTATTGACATAAACACCATAACCACAATAAAAGATACTAACAATCCGCTGAGTGCCCCAGCCGCATCTATAGACCGTATGGAGATAACCCACAGCCGAGGCTATCTGCTGGTATCGCCAAAGGATAAGGTTGGGTTTATAACAGCTTTACAGAAAATTAATCCGGCTATTGTATATACCTCTAAATAACCCCACCTAATAACCTGAAACCTTACACTTGAAACATGGAACAAAAAACTTTAACTTTGCCCCATGCCGAGAGAACTACAATTTCAGGTGGCGCCGGGGGTGGCTGCACAGATGCCTTTGCTTACGCAATATGTAGCAAAGCTGATGCACGTAAGTCCAGGCGACATTAAGCACATAGCCATACTAAAGCGCAGTATCGATGCGCGCCAGCGTGCCATTAAGGTAAACCTTAAGGTGGCGGTATACCAAAATGAGGAATATCACGAAACAACCGTACCATTACCCGATTACAGGGATGTGAGCCATGCCCGTGAGGTTATTGTGGTGGGCGCAGGCCCGGCAGGTTTGTTTGCGGCGTTGCAGTTGATAGAGCTTGGCTTAAAGCCAATAGTGCTGGAACGCGGTAAAGACGTGCAGGAACGTCGCCGCGACCTGAAAGCCATAAACCGCGACCATATTGTAAACGGCGAAAGCAACTATTGCTATGGCGAAGGTGGTGCCGGCACGTATAGCGACGGCAAGCTGTACACCCGCAGTAAAAAACGCGGCGATGTAGACCGTATACTCCAGCTGTTTGTAGCCTTTGGCGCTTCGCCGGAGATACTGATAGAGGCGCACCCACACATTGGCACCAACAAACTGCCAAAGATCATCAAATCCATGCGCGAAAAGGTGATTGAGTTTGGCGGGCAGGTGCTTTTTGATACTAAAGTTGTAGATATCCTTGTAAAAAACAGTGCTGTGGAAGGTGTGGTTACCCAAAACGGCGATACCATCCACGCAAAACAGATAATACTGGCTACCGGCCACTCGGCGCGGGATATTTTTGAGTTACTCCACAGAAAAGAGATATTTATTGAAGCAAAGCCGTTCGCCCTGGGCGTACGTGCCGAGCATCCACAGGCGCTTATAGATAGCATACAGTACAGTTGCAGTATTGAAACCGGGCGTGGCGATTTTTTACCGCCTTCTGCCTACGCTATAGTAAAACAGGTAAACGGGCGGGGTATGTACTCGTTCTGTATGTGTCCGGGCGGGGTTATAGCCCCGTGCGCGACCAGCCCCGGTGAGGTGGTAACCAACGGGTGGAGCCCCAGCAAACGCGACCAGGAAACCGCAAACAGTGGTATAGTGGTAGAGCTGAAGCTGGAAGACTTTAAGCCGTTTGCCAAATTCGGGCCGCTTGCAGGTATGGAATTCCAAAAGGCAATAGAGCAACAGGCATGGCGTGTGGCAGGCGAAACGCAACGTGTACCTGCGCAACGTATGGTAGATTTTTCGCAAAACAAACTTTCGACAGATATTCCGAAAACCTCTTATGTTCCCGGTACAACTTCGGTGGAACTTGGGCAGGTGTTTCCGGGCTTCCTTACGCAGACTATGCGTGAGGGCTTCCGTGAATTTGGCAAATCCATGAGAGGTTATTTTACAAACGAAGCCATACTGCACGCGCCGGAATCACGTACATCGTCACCCGTACGAATACCACGCGACCCTGAAACATTACAGCATTTACAGATAAAAGGCCTGTACCCGTGCGGCGAAGGCGCCGGTTATGCCGGGGGCATCATCTCTGCTGCTATAGATGGGGAAAAGTGTGCTTTGAAATGCGCGGAATAGATTTTTACTGGATTTTTAGAAGGTTGGATTTTTAGAGCATTGTATGACAGGAGCTATAGCGGCTAAATTCGTTCAATTGATGTAATTCGTGGCTAAACAATCACTATTTGCACGTTTTTCGTACCTTTATACTAATCAAATCGAGCTATGAAAACACTTATCAATATCTTCTTTACTACCGTTTTTGTACTGGTACTGGCACACTTTATGCCGGGCATCCATGTACAAGATACATATACTGCACTTATAGTAGCGTTGGTACTGGGCCTGCTGAATATTTTCGTCAAACCCATACTGGTATTCTTTACGCTGCCGGCTACTATATTCACGTTCGGGTTGTTCCTATTGGTTATAAATGCTATACTGGTACTCATCTGCGATTACCTCGTAAAAGGGTTTGATGTGGCCAACTTCTGGCAGGCGCTGCTGTTCAGCCTTGTGCTGTCGTTCGGGCAGGCGCTTATATCGAGCCTTACCGATGATAAAAAGGAAAAACGTTAAGCCATGAAGAAGCCTGCAAAAACCTGTTATTCGCACCTGGGTGGTAAGTTGGGTGCCCTGCTTTTGGAAAATTTCATTGAAAAAGGGTGGATTGCCAAAGACAATGCAGCTGATAAACACTACTACATAACCGAACTTGGAGAGCAAGGATTTACTGCGTTGGGTGTGGATTTAAGCAGTATTAAGGAAGAGTAAAATACAGTAAAAGAGGTGAAAATTTAGTGCTTTTCCGGTGTTGAAATTCAATACTTTAAAAAGTGTTGTTTGCAAAATAAAAATGCATTAATTTTGCCACCCATTATTTGAAACAAAATATTTTCACAGATGAACATTACTAAAGCGCAGGTAGATGCACTAAATGCTGTTGTTACAGTGGCCATTACCAAAGACGATTATAAGCCGAAAGTAGACAAAGTACTTCAGGACTACAGGAAAAACGCTAATATTCCCGGCTTCAGGAAAGGTGCTGTGCCTATGAGCCTTATCGAAAAACAATACGGTAAAGCCATATTGCTTGATGAGGTGAACAAGCTGCTTCAGACTTCACTGAACGACTATCTTGTAGAAGAAAAACTAGACATACTGGGCAACCCGCTTCCTAAAGTTACGGAAGATTTCAACTGGGATGCCGACGATTACTCTTTTGAGTTTGAACTTGGCCTTGCCCCTCAGTTCTCTGTAGACCTTGCTGCTAAGAACAAAGTGGTTAAATACGATATCGTAGCCGACGATAAAATGCTTGACGAGCAGGTAGAGCGCATCCAGAAGCAATTTGGTAAACTGGTAGCTAAAGAAACTGTAGAAGAAGGCGATGATATTGCCGGTACGTTTACAAACGAAGAGAAAGGCATTAACAACCGCACCACAATTACTACCGATATATTCAAAACCAAGAAAGACGGTAAAAAATTCATCGGCAAAAAAGCAGGTGATGTAGTTACCCTTTCTACAAAAGGCCTTTTTGATGACGACCACAAACTTATGGATTACCTTAAAGTAGGCCATGACGATGTACACGGTCTTGACATTGAGGTAAACTTCACTATTGAAGAAGTAAACACCCACGACAAAGCTGAACTTAACCAGGAGCTTTTCGATAAGCTGTTTGGCGAAGGTGTGGTAACTTCGGTAGAAGAGCTTAAAGCTAAAATAAAAGAGGATGCCGAGCAGCAATTTGCACAGCAGGCAGACCAGAAATTCCTTAACGATGTTACGGAATCGCTTATAGAAAACACTTCGTTTGAGCTTCCGGCTGAATTCCTTGTAAAATGGCTTCAGACTGCAGGTGAAAAACAACTTACTGCTGAAGAAGCTGAGGAAGAATACAAAAAATCTGAAAACGGCCTGCGTTACCAGCTTATAGAAGGTAAGGTAATTACTGAAAACGGCCTTCAGATTACGTTTGACGACCTTAAAGCATACGCTGGTAAGGTTATCAAACAACAAATGGCACAGTTTGGCCACCTTAACCCTACCGATGAGGAAGTGGAAAGCATTGCTGCCCGCGTACTTACTAACCAGGATGAGGTTAAGAGGCTTAGCGAGCAGGTTATGAGCGAAAAAATGCTGAACCTGTTTAAGGAAAAAGTGAAATACAAAACCAAAGAAGTTACATATCAGGACTTTATCAAGGTAATGTACGGAGAATAATATCTCGTAAAAAATGAGTATATTTGAACGTCGGCTTTTAGTGAGCCGGCGTTTTTATATTTAAATAACCACAAAAAGAAAGTATCAGACTATGGACTTTGGTAAAGAATTTAAAAAATACGCCACAAAACACCATGGCGTAAACAATTTATACTACGATAAACTGGTAACAAGGGTTACCCCTACCAACCTTACACCGTACATTATGGAAGAGCGCCAGCTGAATGTGGCGCAAATGGACGTGTTTTCGCGCCTTATGATGGACCGCATCATCTTCCTGGGTACAGGTATTGATGACCAGGTGGCAAACATAGTACAGGCGCAGCTACTGTTCCTGGAAAGTACCGATGCCAGCAAGGACATCCAGATTTATATCAATTCACCGGGCGGCAGCGTGTATGCAGGCCTTGGTATGTATGATACTATGCAATACATAAAGCCCGATGTGGCTACAATATGTACCGGTATGGCGGCTTCTATGGGTGCAGTACTTCTTTGTGCAGGTGCCGATGGAAAGCGTAGCGCACTGCCACACAGCCGTGTGATGATCCACCAGCCTTCGGGAGGTGCCTCTGGGGTAGCTACCGATATGGAAATCAACCTGAAGGAAATGCTGAAGCTGAAAGAGGAGCTGTACAACATTATAGCACAGCACTCTAAACAGCCTTATGACAAAGTATACAAAGACAGCGAGCGTGATTACTGGATGAAAGCTGATGAGGCCAAAGAATACGGTATGATCGATGAAGTTTTAAGAAGAAACTAAATTTAAAATTTTACGTTATAATAGCAGGGACGGCGTTTTGCCTCCCTGTTGTTATAATATACTAAACAATGGCAAAAGAGATTTTAGAATGTTCGTTCTGCGGCAGGAAGAAGCCGGAAACCAACCTGCTTATAGCAGGTATAAGCGCCCATATATGCGACAGGTGTATAGAGCAGGCGCACGGCATAGTGCTGGAAGAGCTTAAGCAGAACGGATCGGTATCACTGGCCGGTGAACTGGAACTGAAAAAGCCGAAAGAAATCCGCGCTTTCTTAGACCAGTATGTTATTGGCCAGGACCAAACCAAAAAAGTACTTTCGGTAGCGGTGTACAACCACTACAAGAGGTTGCTGCAACAGCAGGGAGAAGATGAAGTGGAGATTGAAAAAAGCAACATCCTTATGGTGGGCCAAACCGGAACGGGAAAAACCCTGGTGGCCAAAACCATTGCCCGTATGCTGAATGTACCGCTTACCATTGTAGATGCCACTGTACTTACCGAAGCAGGTTATGTGGGCGAAGATGTAGAAAGCATCCTTACCCGCCTGCTGCAGGCTGCCGATTATGATGTAAAGAAAGCCGAGCGCGGCATAGTGTTTATTGACGAGATAGACAAAATAGCACGCAAGAGCGATAATCCTTCTATAACACGCGACGTAAGCGGTGAGGGTGTGCAACAGGCGTTACTGAAACTTTTGGAGGGCACTGTAGTGAACGTTCCGCCGAAAGGTGGGCGCAAGCACCCCGACCAGAAGTTTATTGAGGTAAACACCCAAAACATACTGTTTATAGCCGGTGGTGCTTTTGACGGTATAGAGCGCATCATCTCAAAAAGGCTGAACCGCCAGGCGGTGGGTTATAGCTCATCTAAGAATACAGATAACATTGACAAGGACAACCTGCTGCAGTATATTATCCCTAAAGATGTGAAGGATTTTGGGCTTATCCCTGAAATCATAGGGCGTCTTCCGGTGCTTACCCATATGGACCCGCTGGATAAGGAAACATTGCGCGCCATACTTACCGAGCCTAAGAACGCCCTTGTAAAACAGTACGTAAAGCTGTTTGAAATGGACGATGTGGCTCTTACGGTAGAAGACAGTGCGCTGGACTATATTGTAGACAAGGCGCTTGAGTACAAATTGGGTGCGCGTGGCCTTCGCTCGCTTTGCGAAGCCATACTTACCGAAGCCATGTATGAACTGCCGGGCAGCGATGAGCGCGAACTGCATATAGACCGCGACTATGTGGAGCACCACCTGAACAAAACCTTGCTTAAAAGGCTGAAAGCGGCTTCGTAGTATGTGGATTTGTTGATTGGTGTATTTGTTAATTCGGAGGAAACACTCACTAACCGGATTTACACAGATTTTTCACGTCGCTGTCATTCAGGTGACAGAGGCAATCTTATAAAAACAATAAAGACCGCTAATTAGCGGTCTTTATTGTTTTATTTAGTCAAAAACTCAAGCGTATATTCTAAAAATTCCTGCGGGTTATCAGCATGGAGCCAATGACCCGAATTATCTACCGTTTTCAGTTCGTAGTTAGGGAAATGTTTTTCTATAAGTGCAAGGTCTTGCTCACGTATGTACTTAGAGCGGTCGCCTTTAAGGAACAATGTTAGGCCGGCAAAGCTACTGCCTTCAGGTAATGCTTCTCCAATATTCTCCACCTGCGCATTGAACACCGGCAGGTTAAACCTGAAGCCCAGTTGCCCCGGCTCTACCCAGTACAGGCTTTTCATAAGGAACTGGCGCGTACCCGGCTCATCTATGTATTGCGCCAGGGTGGCCTCCACATCATTACGTCCGGGCTTTGTACTAAAATCAACCGCATTAAGCCCGGCCAGTATGTCCTGGTGGTGCGGTGGGTAGTATTGCGGGCCTATGTCGGCTACAACAAGCCTGTCCAGCAATTGCAGGTGTTTTATAGCAAAAAACATTGCTGCCTTACCGCCCATGCTGTGGCCTATAATATCTACTTTGCCCAAGTTGTGGGTATTAATGTACTGCACCAGGTCGTCTACCATAGCATCATACGTAAATATATCGCTATGGAAACTCTTGCCATGGTTACGCATATCTACTGCATGTACCTGGAAACCTTTTTCAACATACTTAAGGCCAAGGGTTTTCCAGTTGTCACTCATGCCCATAAAGCCGTGTATAATGATAAGCGGCTTACCGCTATCGCCTTCTATCCTGCTGTATAACATATTACTTAAGTTTTTGGAGGTACATATTCACTACATTTTCCAACCCCAGGTACAGCGATTCGGCTATCAGCGCGTGGCCTATAGACACTTCGAGCAATCCGGGGATATTCTCTTTAAAAAACTTTATATTATCCAGGCTCAGGTCATGTCCGGCATTAAGGCCAAGGCCAAGTTCCTGTGCAAGCAGTGCCGATTCGGTATACAGCTTCACCCCGTCATAATTACCAAGGGCATACTGGTGCGCAAAACCTTCGGTATACAGCTCTATACGGTCGGTCCCTGTTGCTTTGGCGCCTTCCACCATTTTCAGTACCGGGTCTACGAATATCGATGTACGTATCCCATTGCGCTGGAATTCCTGTATCACTTCCTGAAGGAAGCTTTTATGGGTTATGGTATCCCAACCGGCATTGCTGGTTATGGCATCATCGGCATCGGGTACCAGGGTTACCTGCGTGGGTTTTACTTCCAGCACCAGGTCTATAAATTTTGGCACGGGGTTACCCTCTATATTGTATTCGGTATAAACAACCGGCACCAGTTCGCGGGCATCGTTGTAGCGGATGTGCCTTTCATCGGGCCTCGGGTGTATGGTTACACCCTGTGCGCCAAACTTCTGTACATCGGCAGCTACCTGGGTTACACTGGGCACATTGCCCCCGCGTGAATTGCGTAGGGTGGCAATTTTATTGATGTTTACGCTAAGTTTCGTCATTTTTACTTGTTAAAAGTTAACAGTTGCACAAAAATACAAAGTATATAGGGGAAGCTATCTTTATTTTTGATTATTTTGCATATTATTTACTCATGCCCCATGAACGAAATTACTGACTTCCTCAACACAAATATTAAGGCGCTGCGCACTACCGATACGGTGGCCGACGCCCAGGACCTGTTTGCGGAATACCCTTTTACACACTTTCCCGTGCTGGAAAACGGTGTGTACATAGGCTGTGCCATAAGCGAGGATACCGAGCTTATGGACATAGACAAAACCATGGGCGAAACACGCTACAGCTTTGAGCGTTTTTTTGTGCGTAACACTACCATGTGGCTGGACGTGCTGGAGGTTTTTGCCAAAAACGAAACCAACCTGGTACCGGTGCTGGATGCCGAAAACGCTTACCTGGGCTATTATGAAATAACCGACATCATCCGCTTTTTTGATGAAACACCGTTCCTCAAGGAAGAAGGCGGTATACTGGTAGTGGAAAAGGGCCTTACTGAGTACAGTATGAGCGAGGTAGCACAGATTGTAGAAAGTAACAACGGCAGGCTGCTGGGCGCTTTTATAAGTGAGGCAGAAGGCGGCCGTGTACAAATAACTGTAAAGATAAGCCTGGGCGGCCTGAGCGAAATCATACAAACCTTTCGCAGGTACAATTATGATATCGTTACAGAGCACCAGGAAGATGCGTACCTTAACACGCTGAAAGACCGATCGGATTACCTGGATAAGTACCTTAATATATAGTTATGAAAATAGCTGTTTACGGCCAGTATTACAAAGACAACACGGATGACATCATCCGGAAAATGCTCCGCGTATTTGGGGACCATAATCCCGAAGTGGCCTTTGAGGCTAATTTTTACAAGGTGCTTACCGCACATAACCTGTTACCACAGGAGTACCCTACCTTTGCTACAGAAGAAGAGCTGAATGACGGCTTTAACCTGTTTATAAGCATAGGCGGAGATGGCACCATGCTGCGTGCGGCTACGTATGTACGCAGTAAAAACATTCCTATTATAGGTATTAATGCGGGCAGGCTGGGTTTCCTGGCCACCGTGCAGCAGGAAAACATAGAAACCCTGCTCCCCCTGATTTTTACAAACGAATATAAAGTTTCACCGCGTACGCTGCTTACCCTCCAATACGAAGGCAGCAACGAACAGCTGGAAGGGCTTGATTTTGCCCTGAATGAAATCACCGTAAGCCGCCGCGACACCACTTCCATGATTACCGTTGAAGTGAAGCTAAACGGCGACCACCTTAACTCCTACTGGGCAGACGGGCTTATACTGAGCACCCCTACCGGCAGTACGGGTTACTCGCTAAGCTGCGGCGGACCGGTAATGATACCCGGAGCCAACAGCCTTGTAATTACCCCCATAGCACCACACAACCTTAACGCCCGCCCACTGGTAATACCCGATGATACCGAGGTAGAGCTGCGCGTAAGCAGCCGTGAGGAACAACACCTGGTGTCGCTGGATTCGCGTATTATAAGGCTGGATGTAGAAACGGTGCTTACTGTTAAAAAAGCAAATTTTAAAATAAACCTTGTAGAATTTGCTCAGGAGAAATTCCTTGATACTCTGCGTAAAAAGCTGCTTTGGGGTGAGGATAAACGCAATTAAGCTTCCCAAATATTTACCGGCACACATACTACATCGGCACTTCTGCCGTTTTCAACTCAGATAAATTCGGAATATAGCGCTAAAGGTGCGGTAAATTGTCTAATTGTTAGGCGAATTACAAAATCTATATTGTTATATTTGCACCCAATTTTTGTTTAGATGAAACGCCTGCTGTATATAATTTTATTGGCTACTATAACCTTTTCGGCTGAAGCCCAGATAAATGAACTGGGTATTTTTGCCGGCGGCGCCAATTACATAGGCGATGTAGGGCCTACCGATTACATAGCCCCTAACGACCTTGCTTTGGGCGTCCTTTATAAGTGGAACCGTTCACCACGCCACTCGTGGAGGGCTTCGTTTACGTATGGCAAAATAAAATCAGACGATGCCGACAGTGATGTAAACGGCAGGAAAGCGCGTGGATATTCCTTTAAAAATTCGGTAAAAGAACTATCTTTAGGGCTTGAATTTAACTTTTTTGAGTTTAACCTGCACGAGGAACACTTTAAGTGGACTCCTTATATATACACCGGGCTTAGCTATACATGGTATGACGAGCTGTACCGGGACGGAGACGAAGGCAAGGATTATGACACTGGAGGCACACTGGCCATACCTATGGTTGTAGGCATTAAGGCACATATAGCCCGCGATTTTACGGTGGGTGTAGAAACCGGCCCACGCTATAGCTTTACCGACAACCTTGATGGCAGCAACCCCGACGGAAAAAAATACCCGGGCCTGCGTTTTGCTAACATCAACAGTAATGACTGGTATGTATTTACCGGAGTTACGCTTACGTATACATTTGGCGACAAGCCATGTTATTGTGCTGATTAAAAATATTTTGGATGGAGAACACCTTTACGCTTAATACCGAAAACCTGCCACAGCACATCGCCATAATTATGGACGGCAACGGCCGTTGGGCCAAGCAGAAGGGCATGTTACGCGCTTTTGGCCACGAAAACGGCGTGAAATCGGTGCGCGAAACCGTAGAGGCCTGCGCCAAGCTTAAAATAGGTTACCTTACCCTGTACGCGTTTAGTACCGAAAACTGGAACCGCCCCAAGCTGGAGGTAGATGCACTAATGAGCATCCTTATGAACTCCCTTAAAAAGGAGCTGCCTACCATGCAGAAAAACAACATAAAGCTGAACACCATAGGCAATGCCAATATGCTGCCCGACAGGGCCCGCAAACAGCTTTTTGAAGTTATAGAGCAAACCAAAGACAACACCGGCATGACCCTTACCCTGGCACTGAGCTACGGAAGCCGTGAGGAACTTGTAGCCGCTGTAAAGGAAATTTGCGAAGAAGTAAAAACAAACAAACTTGATATAGCTGACATAAACGATACGGTGATACAAAGCCACCTGTACACCCGCAACATGCCCGATGCCGACCTGGTTATCCGCACAAGCGGCGAGCAGCGTATAAGCAACTTCCTGCTATGGCAGGCCGCTTATGCCGAGCTTTATTTTACCGAAGTATTGTGGCCGGATTTCAGGGAAGAAGACCTGCACAAGGCCATATTCAGTTACCAAAAAAGAGAAAGAAGATTTGGAAAGACCAGTGAACAGCTTAAATAACACAAAGATGTTTCTTAGAAACATTGCTTTAATTTTCGGATTCGTATTTTTTTCTGTTGCAGCACATGCACAGGAAGATGGCAATCCTAACATGCAGGAACCCGGAAAATACATACTGGGCGGCATTACCGTAAGCGGACAGCTTTCGTATAACGAGCAAACCGTAGTTACCTTTACCGGGCTTGAAAAAGGCCAGTACATAAATGTACCCGGCGAGGAAATAAGTGCTGCCATAAAAAAGCTGTGGGGGCTTAAGCTTTTCAGTGACGTAAACTTTTACGTTACCGAAGTGCGTAACGACAGTATTTTCTTAGACCTGCACATTAATGAGCTGCCCAAGCTTAGCGATGTGAAAATGAAAGGTGTAAAAAAGGGTAAAATAGAAGGCCTTCTTAAAGATACCGACCTAAAAAAGGGTAAGTATGTAAACGAGAACCTTATTACCAACACCAAAAATTACATTGAAAACAAGTACCGCAAAGACGGTTTCTACAATACCAAGGTGCATATTAATATTATCCCTGACAGCACTAACACCGTGAAAATGGTGGTGAATATAGATAAGGGTAAAAAAGTACGCATCAGCAAAATAAACATTACCGGCAACCAGCAGCTTTCGGCACGTAAACTGAAACGCGCCATGAAAGACACCAAGCAGGTAGCTTTCCCTAACCCGCTACGCATCTTTAAGCCAAGTAAATTCATAGCCGACAAATACAAGGACGATAAGGTAAAACTTATAGACAAGTATAAAGAAAAAGGTTACCGCGATGCCCGTATAGTACGAGACACTGTGGTATACAACCCTGAAACTAACCGTGTAGCCATAGATATACAGGTGGAAGAAGGCCGCAAATACTACTTTGGCGACATTAAATTCCTTGGGAATACAATATACACTAATTCGCAGCTGAACCAGGTACTGGGCATCAAAAAAGGCGATGTGTACAACGGCGTATTGCTTCAAAAACGTATTGCTGACAGCAAAAACCCTGATGCCGACGACATTACTAACCTGTACCAAAATACCGGTTACCTGTTTAGTAACGTAAACGCGGTAGAAACCAAAACTGCAAACGACACTATCGACTTCGAAATACGTATTGTAGAAGGGCCTATAGCCTACTTTAATAAAATTACTGTTGTGGGTAACGACAAAACCAACGACAAGGTAATTTACCGCGAACTACGTACAAGGCCGGGCCAAAAATGGAATAAGGAAGATGTGGTGAACACTGTTAGGGAACTTGGTGCGCTGGGCTTCTTTGATGCGGAAACCATCCGCCCTGACGTGAAAAACGCCGACCCTTCATCAGGTACTGTAGACGTAGAGTGGCACGTTACCGAAAAAGGTTCGAGCCAGATAGAACTACAAGGTGGTTACGGTGGCGGTGGCTTCATAGGTACGCTGGGGCTTTCATTTAACAACTTCTCTATTTCTAACATATTTAAGAAAGATGCCTACACCCCACTACCTATGGGTGACGGACAAAAGCTTTCGCTAAGGTTACAGGGTAGTACCTATTTCCAAACGTACAGCCTTTCGTTTACCGAACCTTGGTTTGGCGGTAAAAAACCGATACAGTTGTTCGGGTCGCTTTCGCACAGTAAGCAATACTCGTACAACTACAGTAACCGCGACGTAAACCGCGACAGGAGCTTTACCATATCATCAGCTACAATAGGTGTATCTAAAAGGTTAAGTGAGCCTGATTATAACATGAGGCTTTCACATTCGGCTACATTCCAGTATTATGCGCTTAGCAATTATAACATAGGATTGTTTACCTTTGGTAACGGTGTTGCCCGAAACTTTGCCTATACTATAGAACTTACCCGCGATAACAGGGGCCGAAACCCTATATTCCCTATCTACGGTTCGTTCTTCAGCGCCAGCTTCAGGACTACCTTCCCATATTCATGGGTTAACGGTATAGACTATGCCGCCCTGAAAAATCAGGAAGAGTATAAACTGAAAAATAACGGCGAGGATTACAAAGGCCCTAATGGTGTGTATATACGTACCGGTGACTATATAGGTACTGATGGTAACAGGGTAAACACCTTTGACAAAGCCGCTGTAGATAATTCCAAGTACGACCAAAAAAGGTTTAACTGGCTGGAATACTATAAAGTTAAATTTAAAGGAGACTGGTACACCAAGCTCCTTGGAACACAAGAACATGCGCTTGTATTGCGTTCACTTGCCGAGTTTGGCTGGATGGGCGCTTACAACAAAGACCGTGGCCTTCCGCCATTTGAAAGGTTCTATCTTGGCGGTAGCGGTATGGCAAACTACTCGCTTGACGGACGCGAAATCATACAGCTAAGGGGTTACCCTGATCAGTCGCTAAGCCCGATAATTGAAGATACTAACAGCACCCAGTACGGGCAGCAAACCGGTGCTACGATATATAACAAGTTCTCATTAGAACTACGTTACCCAATTACACTTAAACCACAGGCATCTATCTATACGCTTGTGTTTGCAGAAGCAGGTAACTCATGGAACTCGTTTAGTAAATACGAGCCGTTCCAGCTAAAACGTTCGGCAGGTTTCGGTCTTAGGGTATTCATGCCGGCATTCGGCCTATTGGGTATCGACTTCGGTTACGGTTTCGACCCTATTACAACCGGTCAGCCAAACGGATGGGAAACGCACTTTATCATCGGGCAGCAGTTCTAAAAAAATTGGCATGATATTTTCTAATGCATAAATGTAAGAGGTTATGAAAAAGTATTTTGTTTTACTGTTTACCATTTGTGCTTCGCTTATAGCCGGTGCACAGACCAAGGGGCTTAAGATAGCCTACATAGACATGGAATATATCCTGGATAAGGTTCCGGATTTTGCCGAAGCCAAAAGCCAGCTGGAACAGCGTGCCGCAAAATGGAAAACAGAGCTGGACGCAAAACGCAATGAAATAACCAAGCTTAAGGAAAGCCTTCAGGCCGAAAAAGCCCTGCTGACCAAAGAACTTATAGAAGAACGCGAGGAAGAAATAGCGCAGCTGGAAAAAGACCTGAGCGAATACCAGGAAAAGAAATTTGGCCCAAAAGGCGAACTGATAACGCAAAAATCAGTTTTGGTAAAGCCAATACAAGATCAGGTGTTCACCATAGTACAGGATATTGCAGCTACGCGTAAGTATGATTTTGTGTTTGACAAATCGTCTGACCTTACCATGCTGTTTGCTGCTAAAAAATACGACATAAGCGACCTTATTGTAAAAAGGCTGAGTCGCACTGCCAAACAGCAGAAGATGAACAGCAAGGAAGCAAAACAACTTGAAGAGCAGGAAAAAGAAGACGAACGTAAAAGTGACCCGGACATTGCTGAGCGCGAAAAAGCACAGGAAGATAAAAAGGCTGCAAGGCAAAAACTGTTAGATGACCGCAAGGCTGCTGCTGAGGCTAAAAGGCAAGCAGCGCTGGATAAGAAAGAGCAACAACTTAAAGAACGCCAGGCCGCTCGCGAAGCCGCCAAAAATGGCACCAAACCTGCCACTACCCCTGCAGCAAAAACTACAGACGGCACTACAGGAGAAGACGATGCACCCGGTACTACAGACAAAAAAGCTGCTGCTACCGACAAAAAAGAGGAGTCTACTAAAGAGGGCGAAACAAAAGAAGAAGCTCCGGCAACTAAAACAGCCGATGAAATAAAAGCCGACAGGGAAGCCGCTGCTAAAGCCTCTAAAGAGGAACGTGAACGCATCCTCGAAGAGCGTAAACAAGCCGCTGCTAAACGCAGGCAGGAAGCACAGGATAAACGTGATGCCGCCAAAAAAGCACGCGAAGACAAGCAAAAAGAAAAACAAGGCGGGACTGAAGGCGGTACAACTGCCCCGGACCCTACAGGCGGAGAAGACGATGCGCCAACAACTCCTGCTCAGGGCAACGGCACAAACTAATTGGAGAGAAACTAAAAACAAAAATTAATATTTAATAACGTAAATGATGAAACAATTGAAATCTCTGTTAATCGCAGCCATACTTTTTGTAGGTGCCAGCCAGGCCGTTTCAGCCCAGGCAAAAGTGGCCCACATTAATGTAAAGGACCTAATGGACAACATGCCTGATATGAAGGCTGCGAATGCACAGCTTGATAAACTTAACCAAACGTATACTACCGAATACAACACCATGGTAGAAGAGTTCAAGAAAAAAGTGCAGCAATACGAAAAAGAAGCTACTACTGTAACTGATGCTGTAAATGAAACGCGCAGCAAAGAGCTTCAGGATATGCAATCAAGGATACAAAGCTACCAGCAAAATGCTTCTAAAGAGCTTAACGAAAAGCAGGAAGCTATCTATAAGCCAATCCTTGAAAAAGCTAAAGCTGCTATCCAGAAAGTAGCCAAAGCTAAAGGTTACCAGTATGTACTTGATGCTACCGTAGGCAGTGGTGTCCTTGTGGCTGACGGCCCGGATCTTCTTGCTGACGTAAAAAAAGAGCTTGGCTTTAAATAAGAAATACTGCGAAAGCAACTACAATATACTACAGAAAGCGGCCTATACGGCCGTTTTTTTTATATTTGCCCTATGGATAACAGCAAACGCACACAACCCATCGGCCTGTTCGACTCCGGTATAGGCGGTACTTCTATATGGAGGGAAATACACTCCCTTCTGCCCAATGAAGACACAATATACCTTGCCGACAGTAAAAATGCGCCTTACGGCCCTAAAAGCAAAGACGAAATCGTAGCACTTAGCTTTAAGAATGTTGACTATCTTTTAGAGCAGGGCGCCAAGATAATTGTAGTAGCCTGCAATACCGCTACCACAAACGCCATTAAGGAAATGCGCGAAAAATATGAGGTGCCGTTTATAGGTATAGAGCCTGCCATAAAACCTGCCGCAACCAACACCAAGACCAACACCGTAGGCATCCTGGCCACCAAGGGCACCCTGAGCAGTGAACTGTTCCACAAAACGATAGCAGACTTTAAAGACATAAAAGTCATAGAACAGGTTGGTTATAACCTTGTACAACTTATAGAAGACGGCAAAACCGAATCTGACGAAGTGTTTTCATTATTGCAGCAATACCTGCAGCCTATGGTAGATGAAAATATAGACTACCTTGTTTTGGGCTGTAGCCATTACCCTTATCTTGTTCCACAGATAAAAAAAATAGTACCCCCCCATGTAAAAATCATCGATTCCGGCGAAGCTGTGGCACGACAAACCAAAGCTGTATTGGAGATCAATAGTTTATTGAACACTATCCCACATGAAGGCACGCAGCTATTTTATACTAACCATGACCCGGCAGTATTGCAAAGTTTTGTACCAAATTTTCAGGTAAGGCAAAAAGATTTTTAATCTTCCTTAAACCACGAAGCATACATAACATAGTTGTTTGAAATGCGTCCTATTTCCCCGGCAAAGTCAGATGCATTAATATCTTTAACTTTTTTTGCAGGGACACCGGCGTAAATAGTGCCACTTTCTATATGGGTATTTTGGGTCACTACGGCGCCGGCTGCAATAATGCAGTTACTTTCCACAACACAATTATCCATTATAATAGCCCCCATCCCCACAAGCACATTGTCTTTTATTGTACAGCCATGTACTATGGCATTATGCCCTATAGAGACATTATTACCTATCTCCGTCGGATGTTTTAGATACGTACAGTGAATCGTAGCACCATCCTGTATATTTACTTTGTTGCCAATTTTTATATAGTGCACGTCGCCCCGCACCACAGCATTAAACCACACACTACATTCGGCACCAAAAGTAACGTCACCCACAATCGTGGCATTTTCGGCCACATAACAATCTTCAGGTATTACAGGAGCCTTACCTCTTACTGCTTTAATCAAAGCCATAGCTAAATAATTTTAGTTGGGTTATACACATAAAAAACGTCCCGAGATAATAACTATATCGGGACGGAATTAATAATATCTGCTTTATAATTAATTAACGGCAGGACAGTGGCACTCGTACCTGTCGCTCTTACAATTCAGGTTAAGACCAATGGTTATCTGGTGGAAACCACTGTTATCAAACTTCACGTCACCGGTTAGGTATGTATACGTGTAAGCAAACATGAAGTTCTTATAGTTTATACCCACAATCGGGGTAAAATACTGAAGATATTGTTCCTGGATACTAACACCCGGCGAAGCCTGGTACTGTGCACCATCAAGGCTCCTCCTGTATGAAAGACCACCCCAAACACGCCCGAAGTCAAGTTCGCGATAGGCTTTAAGGTTAATATCTATAGTTTTCTCTTTTGTTTCGCTAATTGCCTGGAACATAATTGAAGGCTCTAAACTCCAAGTATCATTAGAAAGGCCAAACACATAACCTGTTGAAAACAAGAATGAAGTAAGGTTAGAACTTTCTACATCAGTATACAGGTTCCTTTTGCTCTTGATAACGTTCTTCGCAGTAAAGTGCGCATAGAAATCAAGGAAGTGGTATGATGCACCAATATCTACGTTAAAGTATGAATCTTTTTGCTTCATACCACCGTCTACGATTGGGTCAAAAGTTGGATCAAATTCTGTCTCATCAAGGCGGCTTTGTATTAAACCTGCACTCATACCAAATGAAAGCATGTTCAAATCATAATCGCTCCTTGAAAACCTGATGTGGTGGGCATACGTAACCTTAGCACCGGTTTGTGAGTGGTAACCGTTCTTATCGTTGTGGACAATAACACCCACACCAGACTGCTCACCAAGTGCAGTGTTGAAGCTTAACGTTTGCAACTGAGGCGCATCGTCTTCACCAAACCACTGCTGGCGTGCTGTAGCCCTGATTTTGGCACAATTAGCCGCACCCGCCATTGAAGGGTGGATAAGATAATAGTTATCAGACAGGTAATCTGTGTACACCGCAACGCCTTCCTGAGCAAAAGACATTTGGGCTAAAAATAAACCAAAAATGAGGTAAACCTTTTTAAAATTCATGTTGACCATTGATCGTTTTAATGAAATACGTGCTCTTTATTATTAGACCTTTTGGCAATTATGTTAAAATACTTTTATCATAACCACAGGCGTCTTCCCTACCGTTCATGCTTACTTTACAGTAATTTTCCTTAGCGGTCAAATATATAAATTTTTGTGTTAGGTTGGTTACAATATCTCAATAATATTAGAAAAATTGCAGTTAAGTTTACCGCAGTTTTACATTAATCCCTGCATTTTAACTAATCTTCACAAAACAGGGCAAAAAATTATCTAATTCTGCCTACAAAACCGCACCAAACACCTATATATATAACTCCAAAACGCCTTATTTTATTGCAGAAGCCGCGTACAAAGCGCCCTCTTGCCATCGTCGTACCCGCTGTCCGCTGTATCTGCAAGCCAGCCCCCCAACCCCCAAAGGGGGAGAATGGCTTGCAGGATGCCGCTCCCATCGGGGCTAAGGGGATACACCGTTTGTTTACCGGTAAACGTTCCTTCTCTGCGCCTTGGCGAGGGATATTGAACAAACAACAAAGGCAGCCGTATGGCTGCCTTTTGTTTATCTATTGTTGTTTGCTGACAGCTATCAGCTTATCGCTTCATTGCAAAGTGCGCCCTGAACTCCAGGCGGTGCCCGTTGTAGGTGTACTCAACGGTGAACCAGTAGTCGTCACTCGGTAGTGCCGCTCCGTTGTAGGTACCGTCCCAGCCTTCTCCGCTTGGC
>NZ_JBUYSX010000004.1:0-525779 GCF_055231775.1 Flavobacterium niveum | reverse complement strand
TGTACACGTTACGTTGGCATCGCCTGTCTGTGCCCATACATAAACCGTACGGGTTTGTGTCAGTATATCACCCGGGAATAACTGGATGCCTAAGCCATTTGTAGCGGTGCGGTAAACCGCGCCGGTGATAGCAGGCAGCACATAGCTTTGGCATGAACTTACGTCGGCAATCTCCGGGGCTGTAGGTTGTGGATATACCGTTACCACAAAACTGTCTTCCGCAGAACATGCAGTAGCTCCTGTACCAACCTGTGAATATACATATATAGTTTGAGTGGTATTTACAGTATCTCCCTCTGCAAGCATAGTTCCTGTACCGCCTGAGCCGGTGTAATAATCACCTTCTGTAAGGGAAGGAAGCGTATAGGTATCATTACTACAAATAAATGCATCGGCAGGGGCCGTAGCCGTAGGGCTTGCAATAACCTCTATGGCAAAGCTGGTAGTGTTAACACAGCCGGTACTATTATTTACCACACGTGCATAAATAGTAGCATTGGCAGAATAATAGCTATCAGCAAGCTGTGGCGTTCCGCTATTTGCAGCAGCCTGGCTCGCATAATACGTTACCGTATAGCCCGATGCGTTGTTCGTAATTTCATTGCTTTTACTCGAAAGCGTAAAAGTAGCATGGCCTGTACCGTCATCACAAAGCCTGTAGGCTGTAACGGCAGTATTAACCACAGGAAGCGGGTTTACAATAAGGTTAAACGAACCGATGCTGAAACACCCTTCGCTGTTTTGTACCCTTACCCAAATGGTTTGTGGTGTGCTTGTATTGGTATATGTAGTGGTATTGCCTATAGCATTAGCAGGCCCCTCGGCATCAGCCTGGCTGGCATAGTATGTAACAGTAAGCCCGCTTACACCGGCTGTAGCCTCATTATCTTTTGTAGTAAGGTTAAACACCGTAACGTTGCCTGTAGTTGCAGGGTCGTCGCACAGTGCATAACTGGTCATTACAGGCACCGCAGGCTTAGGGTGTACTATAAGCTCTATCGGCCTTGTGGCGTAGCAGTTTGTAGTGTTACCGGTTTCTACCGCCCTTACATATACCGTTTGTGTATTGGCAACGGTAGAAGTGTACGTAGCAGGGGTAGTTATGTTGTTATTGCCACCCGCCTGTGCATCGGTAAGCGACGTATAATAGGTAAGCGTGAAGTTCCCTCCGTTTGCCACCTGGTTACCTGCAGTGGTAAGGTTAAACACCGCAAGCCCGTCATAATCATTGTCGCATACTTCAAGCGGGGTAGCATTAACCAGTGCCGGTGCGGCATCTATAGTTATGGTGTCGCTGCTGTTTCCGCCCACAATACAGGTTGACGATTCTGAGCCTACCGAATAAGTAACGGTATACGTACCCGGCGTACTGGTGCCCACAGTAATTTCTCCTGTTGAAGGGTTTATAGACAACCCGGCAGGTGTTGCCGTGTAGGTACCGCCTGTAGTAAAGCCCGATGCAGTTGTAGGCGTTACGTTATTGCCGCCTGCGCAGGCATTGGCAGGAAGCGTAAAACCTGTAACCGCGTTGAAGCCCGATGTAATGGTAACCGTTTGCGGTATCGGTACGCTGCTACAACCGGCAGCATTCATTTGCGATACATAATAGGTTTGTGTACCAAGGTTTGCAGTACTTGGCGTAGGCCCGGTACCGTCGTATTGGTTTCCTCCGTAGTACCATGTAATGGTAGCACCCGGCTCTCCGGTAGCGGTAAGCGGTACAGCGGTTTGTCCCTGGCAATAGGTTACGTTTGTAACCTGTGGTTCGGCGGGTTCGGCACCGGTATACTCTACCTCCAGGGTACTAATACAGTTATTGGTACCCCAATCGAAATAGTAGGTACCCTGTACAGAAAATCCTGAAACGGTTGTATTTTGTGAATTAGGGTCGGCAAAAGTAGTAGCCGAAGGGTTGTCGGCATGGGCGCTCCATGTACCGAAACCTGTAGCCTCTATATCCAGCGCAAGTTCGCCACAACCCATGTAATACGGGTTTTGGGTGATGATGATGTTAGTCGCTGTAAATTCTATATTATCAAGGAAGTTACCCACACTGGTATCTCCCGTTGATGTAGACACCGCCTGGAAATAAAAACGTGTTACCGTTTGGCCCGCAGGTACGGTATAGGTAATTGTACCATCGGCACCGTAAAATGCCCAGGCCGTATTGCCTGTACTTTTTTGGGTAACCGTAGTATATGTTGTAATAGGCTGCGATGCATCTCCGGCCAATAGCTTTACGGTATCGGTACCCATACGGCCACGGTGGGCAAACTTACAGGTAAATACCACCGGCTGCGGCGTAGCATAATCCTGGTATACCCCCATGGTACCCTGGTTAGCATTGGCATTAAGCTCTATATATTGTGTACCGTTGTATGCCGAAACACCTTCGTAGCTTGGTGATGGCCAGTACTCCATAATCTGGTCGTTAGCGGTAGTACGCCATCCCTGTACTATGTTGTGGTTAAAGAATGAAGGCCCGTTACCTGTAGGAAGTGTAGGCGTTTCAAAGCTGTAGTTTATAGTGGTGATGGAACAATCCTGGTTGTTTGAAACCGAAGGTGTGTTTACACAAATACTAAATGTAGTGGCAAGGCTTGGCGATGCAAGGTTAAAAAACAACCTTAGTTTATAGGTTTGCCCAATAACAAGCTCTGTAGCATTAATAACGTTATTAGCGCTGCAATACAACTGTGTAAGCGAACCGCAATCGCCGGAATACAGCGCCATAATTACAGGCTGTGCTGTACCTGTAAAGTTTGACAGCCCTATACTGTGGTAGTTAGCAGTAGCAGTAAACTGGTACCAAATGTCTTTTCCGTCTATGGCAGAACACGACGTAAGCGGCTCTGTAGAAGAGGTGGCAGCAGTAAATGATGCCGTAGTAACCGATGTACAAGCCGCACCGGTATTTACGGTAAGCGTTGTAGCATTGGCACAATCGTCGTTTACCGGGGCGTAAACAACTCTTTTTTTGGCGGGGGAAGGTGGGTTTATCTCTGCTGCAAAGGCCGTAAAACACTGGGCCAAAGCAACTAAAGCAAACAGCAAGGTAACTTTTTTCATCAACCGGATAAATTTTGCGCTAAAATTATGTTAAATATATATAACACACAAAGGTATTAACGCATATAGAACAAGTATATTCTAAACAATCCTACCTGATTTAACACAAATTTCTTAAAAATCACATAATATTCCCCTGACTAAACTTTTGACACAAAAAAAGCCTCCCCTGCTGTTGCAGGGAAGGCCCACTTTTTGGGTATAAATGCTTAACTTAAAAAACAGCCGTTTTTAGAACACGATACGCTTGCTCACTTTGCCGTTTACAGTATCAATCTCCACAATAAGTACCTGCTGCTCTGCAGTAAGGCTGCTTATTTTCAGCTCTGTGTTGTTGATGCCGCTTTGGCTGAACAGTTTGCGTCCGCGTATATCGAAGATGGTAACATTCTCCATCATGGCGTTACCGCTGTTGATGCCTATTGTTGTGCCTTCGGTGTATACAATTACCTGGTTGGCATCAAGCACAGGGTTGTCTGTGCCAAGGGCTGTAGTGGTGTAAATTACATCAAAACGCCCTTCAAAGGTACCCGCCTCACTACTGAAGGTGTAGTCCAGCTGGGTAAGGTCGCGCACTATGCCTTCCACATTATCCCTAAGGTAAATTTTCTGTCCGTCTTCAAACAGGCCGTCTACGTGGTCTAGGGTTACCGTAAAGCTACCTGCGCTTGGCACAGTGAAGCCCATCGGCACTACATCGGCCACTTCAAAGCCCGGCCTTGCCTGTATGGCAAGAGGTGTAGTTTCGGCTAATGAGTAGAACGCTACGGTATTGCCTTCGGTAAATTTCTTCGCGTCAAAACCATAGTCAAGGCCCAGGGTGGCATCGTCAAAATAACCTACCATGGTTTGGCTTGTAGTGCCGTTTTCAGCTACCATATTCAGCCACAGGCGCGATGCGCTGCTTCCGGCCGACTTAAAGAAGCCTTGTGCAGCACCCGGCGATGTGGTACGCATAGCGTTGGTAAAGGTTACCGAACCTGATGTTACAGATGATGCCGTTTGCACAAAGAAGCCCTGTCCTGCTGCCAGTGTCCAGCCGCTTTCATTACCACTGAAGTAAACAGACTGCTCTGAGCCGCCGCCCGTTGCTGTGTTAGCCACATAACCTGCCTGGCTTAGCGTGGCGTATGATGAGCTTGCGCTGTTGTTGCGCTTCCTCCACAGGTAGATACCCGATGCCACATCAATTACCGTGTTGTTTCCGTCAAAGAACTCCACTACGCTTATTGGCGATGGGTATGGGTTACCTATGGCGGTAAACCTTCCGTCGTTATTTAGCGGGTAGGTTACTGTACCGTTGTTTGGCGCACCGGTAAAGATACCGTCGAAGAGGTAGTTATCGCTGCCTGCTATGTATTCGGCAGGGGTAGTGATATAATCTCCTGTAGTACCTGTTACGTTGCCGCTCAGTACGTTTGGCATACGGATAAGGAAACCTTTGGCCGCAGTAAAGCCTGTTGTACCTAGTACCGGCGAGTAAGCGCCTACATCTGCTGTAGTGTACAGGTATTCATAGAAACGTCCTGTTGACGTGGCAGGAGAGAAATTACCTACCGTCCAGCCCGTTACCGGTGATGACCATAGTGTATAGTCTAACCTGTACAACGGGTTGCTTGTTTTGTGCAGGGTAATGTTACCGCTGTTTGCATTGGTTACGGTTGATTCGCCTTGTAGTAGCGCTGCATTATTCTGTACGGTTAACGTTGCTGTAGGGTTTACCGACAGTATGTTGTCTACACTAAGGGTAGCACCTGTGCTCACTGTTAGGGTAGCACCGGCGCCCAGTGTTAAGTTATGGGCGTATACAACACCTGAAGTAATTACAGGGTCGTTAGTTACGTTTGCTATAACAACATCGTCTGCACCTGTAGGTACTACGCTGCCACACCAGTTAGAACCTGTATTCCAGTCAGTACTGGTAGCACCGGTCCAGGTAAAGCAGGTCGGCGCAGTAAGCGTCCACGAAAGAGTGAAATCTCCTGATTCTCCGTCGTAACCATCCTCTACCCAGTACACCGTTTGTGCTATGCCGGTAGTATTTGTCCATGACACAACCGTATCGTTAGGATCATCAAAACATGTAATTGAAGTCTGTGTAGTACAACTACCATAGAATACCGAAATAACAGTATCAAAGTCACTATCCTGAGAAATATCAAGTGTATATCCCGGAAGTACCGTTACAGAATAGAACAGGTCATTTCCTGGGAAGAAAGTACAACCAGGCGTAAAGTTATCTGAAGCATTGGTTGTATTTCCTGTAAGCGGAGATGTAAGTGCATCTAGAGAAATAGCCCCGCTACACACGTCATTAACCTGCCTTGTGGTAAAGCTTATAGGGCCTGCCCATGTACTGTAGCTTACTCCCTCTTCACAAACCGACCTTACATAAAACTGGTAAGTAGTGTTTGGCGTAAGTGCTGCAGCACTATAGCTCATTGCAGTAACCGCAGTACCTGCACCTGTAGGCGCACCGGCACCAAAGGCCACTATGGCAGCCTCCCATGCGGTTTCTTCACAGCCTTGCGTCCATGTAAGTGTAGCTGCTGTTGTGGTGATTGACGTACCGGTTACAGCAAGGTTATGCGGTACAGGGCAAGGATCTGGTGCAGAAATGGTAATAGTATAATCCTCTACTTCGCCATAGGCATTATTACCACATGGTGTTACGTTTACACCCGGAACATTAAACATAGCGCGCACCCTTAGCCTGTGTTCGCCCACAGGTGGCGTACACGACAGGTATATAGGGAACGATGCAGATGAACCTAACACACCTACTTCCCCACTACCTTCAACCATACCGTCAGAATATCCGATACGCTCTGTAGCATTATCAAAAACACCATCATCATTATAGTCTATCCAGGCAGCATAACCTTCATCATACTGGCCTGCATATACCGTACATGCATAGTTTCCTCCTGCCTGTAAGGTAGTAGTCAAAGCAGGGTCTGTTGTATAATCAGAGTACCCTCCCTGGTCGCCACCGGCCCAGCTCGGATCAGTAGGGTCAGGATCGCTCGGACAGCCCGTACCCGAATCATTGTCAAGCGTATTAAGCACTACGCGTGCTATTACGTCGCCATCAGCACAACCATAGGTTGTAACCGGTATACAATATCCAAGATAAAATGAAACCGTAGTCCAGGCACTGTTGCCCGAATCACACACCACCCTTACATGAAGATAGTGCATAGTATCTATAGTACCTGTATATCCTGTTACAGAGGTATCTGTAGTAGCTGTACCCGAAGCCGGTGGTGTAGCCGATGTGGTTACGGCATACTCATACCCTGTTACCGTACCGTTTGAAGGCGCCCAGCTTAAATCGGCTGTAGTAAGCGACTGCGGATCGGCAACAACATTTATAGGGGCACCACACGCAGGCGGGGCTGTAAGGGTCCAGGCAAGTGTAAACTGGCCTGAAGTAGCACCATAGCCACTTTGTACCCAATACACAGTTTGCGTTGTACCTGTAGTATTTTGCCACGTAACAGTAGTATAATCACCATCGTTAAAACACTGTATAAGTGTAGGCGATGCACAGCTTCCGTAGAACACTTCGTTTACAGAGTCGTAGGAATTAAATGTTTGCCCTATATTAAGCGTATAGTATGGCGGAACTGTTATAGTGTAAAAAGCATCGGGTGCTGTAGAAGCCGCATAACAGCTCAGGGTATAATCATGGGTTAACCCTGCTGTAGTAGACATTAATGGCGACGTTAACGCATCAAGCGATGTAGCGCCACTACATACATTATTCGCAGGCATAGCCTGGGTTGTAAACGACCATTCACTACAACCTGTAGCGGTACCACCTGTATTTACAGGAACTATACGCCAGTAGTATGTAGTACTGTATGCAAACCCCGTAAGCTGTATACTGTTTGTAGCTACGTTAGTAATATAGGTAAGCGCACCCGCTGTAGTACCTGCATACACATTATAAGATGTTACAGTGCCTGATGGTACCTGCCACTGTAAGTTAATAACACCATCTACAACCGGCACTGCAGTAGCAGCATCGGTAGGGTAAATTGGTGCCGGTGAGCAGCCTGGTGCCGGTGGCAGTGTGGTAAAGGCATAAGGCCCTGCCCATGTACTGTAAAGGCTGCCCGGTGTACATGCCGAACGCACATAATACTCATAAGCAGTGCCCGGTGTTAGCGATGAAGCCGCATAACTGTTAGCACTAACCAGTGTACCTGTTGATGGCGTACCTGTGCCCGCAGCCTGTATAGCTATTTCCCACTGGGTTTCGGCACAGCCGATATTCCAGGTAAGCGTTGCAGTTGACGATGTAACACCCGAAGCTGAAAGCGCCGTAGGTGCAGGACAAGGATCTGCAGCAGAAATTTTTATCTTGTAGTCTTCTACTTCACCATAAGTAACGTTACCACATGGAGTAATATTTACACCATCTGTAGCAAATACCGCCCTTACCCTTAGCCTGTGTTCTCCCACAGGTGGGTTACAGGCTAATACGATAGGGAATGAAGCCGAAGAACCCAAAACCCCTACGGAACCACTACCTGTTACCTGTCCATTTGAGTAGCCGATACGTTCGGTAGCATTATCAAAAATACCATCGTCATTATAATCTATCCAGGCGGCGTAGCCTTCAGTGTACTGGCCGGCATATACCGTACAGCTATAGGAAGCGCCTGCCTGTAGTATTGTACTTAAAGCTTCGTTTGTTGTATAATCAGAATATCCTGAAAGGCCACCGGGACAGCCCGTACCTGAGTTATTATCTAACGTATTAAGTATTACACGCGCTATTACGTCGCCGT
Source organism: Flavobacterium niveum (assembly GCF_055231775.1). NCBI lineage: Bacteria > Pseudomonadati > Bacteroidota > Flavobacteriia > Flavobacteriales > Flavobacteriaceae > Flavobacterium > Flavobacterium niveum. The sequence continues at coordinate 517,911 of NZ_JBUYSX010000004.1, read as the reverse complement.
CTGTACAACCTGAAGAGATAACAGGAACACAATACCCTAAGTATGTAGAATATGTAGCCCAGGTACTCTCTGACCCCGAACACATACTACGCACATGCAGGTAATACGTTTGCCCAAAAGTAATAGGTACACCGGTTACAGAAGTAGCTGTAGTACCTGTACCCGAAACCGGGTCTGCAGCCGTTGTGTTTAATACATACTGATACCCCACCGGCGAAGTTATTGCGGGCGCAGCCCACGATACCGTAGCGGTAGTTGTAGATGTTGCAGCTATACTTAAACTTACCGGAGGTGCACAACTTGGCGGTGCAACTACATTAAGTGTATAGTCTTCATACTCCCCATACACACCTGAGGTATTGCAGGGACCTGTAGTATAATAACTGTAAGCCACCCTAATACGGTGGTTACCTACCGCTAAGCCGGCAGGTATATTAATAGCCTGGGTGGTACTGTTACTGGCAACACTGGCTCCATTAACAAGTGTTTCGCCGGCATCACTAAAATCAAAGTCATCATTCAGGTCTATCCATACATAAAAAAAGTTATAACTGTTATAATATGCAGTTAATGTCATATTGAAAGAACCGCCCGCATAATGGCTTATCACCTGGCTGGCACTGTAATCGCTATACCCTGTACCATAGGTACTGGAGTTAGAGATATTAGTCATGGCATTACTGGTTGAAACATTGGTAAGGTAATAAAACCCGGATACCGAAGTAACCGGCGTACAATAACCTACATACAATGAGCCGGTATTCCATGCACTAAACGTAACCGAACAATCTGTACGTACGTGCAGGTAATTTGTAGCATATGGCGTAAGGCTGATACCTGTTACAGATGTAGCTGTGGTTGGCGTGCCGCTTGCAGGCGGTGTAGCCGAAGTACTTACAAAATATTCATACCCGGAAGGCGAACCTGAAGGCGCAGTCCAGCTTGCATTACCTACCGTAGGCGAAGTTAATGTAATGGTAGGCGAAGTAGGAGCCTGGCAGCTTGGCGCAGCACCCTGCGACAAAACAACATCATCAAAAATAAGGTAATAATCCCCGGCAGTCCATGCAGCAGCAAACCTTACAAACAGCGCACCTGTTGGTGGTGTAAATGTAACCGTTTTGGCAGCACATGAAGTAGACGGAACGTGGGCAACCCCACTGCCTCCTATGGTTTGCACAGTTGTCCACGGACCTGATGCCGAAGATGCATACTGCACATTAAATGTACCAAAGTTAGCAGGCGTAGCACCGCCACCCGACCAGTTAATTACTCTATAATTATAACTCATGGTAATAAGCCCCCCGTTAGAGGTACCTACCGAAGGTGAAGTGTACGTAGCACTTGGAACTGAACTATACAAGTTAACCCTTAAACCTCCACCGGTACATCCGGTAGGGGCGGCACTGGCCCCAGTCCATGAGGCAACACCACTCGTAAAAGCCTGGTTGTACGAAACCTGTGCATTAACTGCAAGGTTGCACAATAAAAATAAGGCTACCCAAAAGCCATACATATTCCCAAAACAGGGAATCTTTTTACTGAGCACATTGCCCGGTCGCGCCCGAAAACGCCCAAAACAATGTGTTTTTCTGTAGTTTTTTTCCATTAAGCTAAATTATTTTGATTATTTAACTTAAAAATAACAATAAAACACAGTAATTTAACTCAGTCGCTGATTTTTACTTTTTTTATAACTAAATCGTTTTCGGAAATTACTAATTTTAACATATCTCAAAAATGAATATGTTAAAATTAACATATAACCAATTTAAAGGATCTAAATTTTAACACTTACAACATACCCAAAACACATAAAACTCTATAAAACAGCTATTAAACTTAAATTTAACTTAAAAACAAAAAAAATACCGGCCTACGGGGAGCCGGTATTTAACAAAAACAGAACGGACGATTATTTAAAAAATTATTTTCCTCGTCGTCTTACCTTTATCGGTTACTACCTCTACAAGCAGCACCTCATGCTGTGCAGCAAGCCCCTGTAGCTGTGCACGTGTATTATTAATATTGTTGGCAGTATGTATTACCCTGCCGCGTATATCATAGACTTTTACATCCTGTATGGTTAGTGTACCGGCATTTATACTCACCACTCCATTATTATTGTATACAATAACTCCGTTTAGCTGTGGTGCGGTAACATCATCTACACTAAGCGCCGATGCCGAGTATACAATCTCAAACCTGTCGTTAAATGTTCCGGCCTCAGTAGTAAATGTATATTCGCCTGCACTTACTTCGTGTACATTGTTAAGCAGGTTGTCTTTCAGGTACACCGCCTGCCCCTGGGTAAATATACCCTCGGCATGGTCTACGCTTATTTTATACTGCCCTGCCGTGGCTGCTTTGTATCCCAGCGGCACTATATCAGAAACTTCAAACGAAGGCCTGCCCTGTATAACAAGGTTTTCGGCAGCTGCAATAGAATACAACTGTACGTTACCTTCGTTAAACGAACGTCCGTCATAGCCATAATCAATATCTGTGGTTAAACCATCCATGTATACAACGGCTGTTTGTGCTGCTGTTACTTCGTCTTCGGCAAAAATATTAAGCCATACTTTTGCAACTGTAGCATCCTGCTGTGCCGACTTAAGGAATGACTGTACGCTACCCGGCGTTTGGCGGCGCATGCTGTTGTTAAACCTAAGCACCGGCGTAGCAAGGCCTGATTTGGTTTTTACAATAAAGCCCTGCCCCTGCGAAAGCACCCAGGTATTAGTAGGCCCGGTGAAAAACTGTGCCTGGCCGGCACCACCACCTAATGCAGGGTTTGCCACATAGCCCGCAAGCGATAGCGTAGCATAGCTGGTAGCATTAGTATCATTCTTTTTCCTCCAGAAATAGATAGGCGAAGCCACATCAAGCACAGTGCTGTTTGCCGCAAAGAAATCGGCTACACTTATAGGAGATGGGTAAGGGTTACCTACAGCAGTATAACGCCCGGCCGATGTAGAAAGGTTAGCTGTTATATTACCATTGTTAGGCTTACCGTTAAATGTACCTGTAAACACCACCGAAGCAGTACCTTCTACATAACCCGGCGTAGATAAAACGTTTGGCATCCTTATAAGGTAACCTTTAGCTTTACTGAAGACAGTACCACCGGTTACCGGCCAGTAGGCCTCATTCCATTCGGTACCGTCAAAGTCATACTTATATTCGTAATACCTGTTTGGCGAAGTTAGCGGAGAGAACATGCTAAGGCTTTGCCCCTCTACCGGAGACGACCACATAGTATAATCAAGCCTGTATAGTGGTGTGGTATTTTTCACCAGGCTTATAGCGCCGGTGTTGTTTACGTTGTTTACCTGTACCAGTGCAGCGTTATTTTGTATGTTAAGTTGCGCACCTGTATTTACAATTACGGCGCCTTTTACTTTAAGGTTGTGGCCCGGCTGTATGTTTACAATACCGGTGTTCACGGTAACGCTACATGCTGTAAGGCTTTCGGTAGATGTAAAGTTGCCCTCAAATATGGCAGCATATGCTATAGAGTCAGGCTCGCCATTGCTCCATGAGGTACCATCCCAAACGGTTTCGTAAAGACATGGTGTTTCATCCTGCCACTCGTAGGCACCAAGGTCTATAAAACCATCGTATACCCTTTCGTTACCGGCATAGTCTGTAGTAATATCATACAGGTTTGGCACTATACCGCCTGCATAATACTCGGTAGTACCTGCGTTAACCGCAGGGCTGTCGGTATCAAGCTCATAAACTTCAAGCGATGCATTAGTAAAAAGCGGGTTAGACGATAACATATTGTTACCTGTATTATAGTTATGCCCTAATGAATCCTGGTCTGTTAGCACATCCCTGAATATGGTGGCATCTACACCGCTGCTGGCATTGGCATCTACAAAGCTGCCTGTACCGTTTATAATTATAGAGTTCCTGAAAACCGCCGGGGCTACAGCAGCACCCTGGTTATCGTAATAGTAGAAACCACCTGCCGCACCGGCAGTGTTAGCATCAAACGTACAGTTTGTAAACACAGGACCGGCAGTAATACCCGAAAACTGAGCATCGTTACCACTTACATAATACAGCGCACCACCTTTGTCTGTTGCGTTATTACCTGTAATAAGGCAGTTAACAAAAGCATCGGTACCGCTGGCCTGCAACTCGCCATCGCCTTCTACGTATAGTGCACCACCCTGCTGGCTGGCTGAGTTATTTTTAATCCTCACCCTGTTTAGTAGGGTATGGTTAGACACCGCGTTGTATACACCCGCGCCATAATCAGCTGTGTTTGTAGAAACAACTACATTAGTAAGTACAGCACCCGTATGGATGTTATACACACCACCACCCGAAATGGCTGTGTTTTGAGAAACCGAAGTATCTGTTATGTTTGCCGATGACGACTCATTATATATACCGCCACCCGAAGCCGAAGCTACGTTACCGGTTACCTCAGACGATTTTATTACCGGCGAACCGTTTACGTTTGCAATACCCGCACCCGATGTGGCCGTATTGGTTTTCACCCTTACGGTATTTATTACCATGCTGCTTCCGCAGTTTTCGTTGTAGATACCCGCTCCGTTTCCGGTAGCTATGTTGATTTCCACAATACTGTTTTTCAGTTCGTAGCCGCTGTTTATGTTATATACACCGCCACCGTTGTAGCGTTGCAGGTCGTATCCGTTACTGGTTATGTGGCCGGTACCGTTTGTCATGGCATCGCGTATTACAAAACCATCTACCACCACACCCGAATCGGCTCCAAGACCCGGTGCTACTATAATATGGTAAGCGTTGTCAAAATCACCCTCCTCGCCTATTTTACCGCTAAGTATGGCTTCGCCGCTTGTGCTGGTAAACGGCATGTGCTGCCTGTTGTTTATAGAGGTTTCATACCCTTCAAAACCACCGTAGATAGACACACCTTTTACAAGCGTAAAGGCATTGTCCCTGTCGGCAGGGTCGGCATTGCTAAAGTTATCCGGCCTGTACATAGGGTTGTACTTACCGGTAGCCACCCATATCTGCCTTACGGTATTTGGGGCAGCTTCGTTAAGTACTTTTGCAGTATACAGCGCATCGGCAAGTTCGCCCACGGCATTTGTCCAGCTTTCGCCTGTACCGGTTTCACCTTTCCTTACATAAAGGATTCCGTTTTGTATGTTGTATGCAAGTGTGTTTATGGTAATAACATCAGACGGTACCGAATATAATCCCTGCTTTTCGGCCCTTACCCTGTAGAAGAACGCCGTACCCGAAGGCAGCGAATTTACAGAACGGGTGAATATAAGCCCATCTGCACCGCCTACTACTGCACTCTGCGCAGTAGACACCAGGCTGGCATAGGTCATATTATACGTAGTACCTGTAAAATTAGTTACCACAACATTGTCCAGGTAAAACCTTTTACCCGGCGCAGAGCCTGCACTTTGTATCCTGATTTTAGAAACATTTGTACCGCCGGTTATTGGCAATACAAAACTTTGTGCTGCATCGGCCACAGAAAGATCCGGACCCAACTGCTGCCAGTTAGTACCGCCATCAATAGAATACAACACCTGTACTTTTGTAATTTCAGTTGCATAGCGCTGTATATCGAATGTAACAAACGTATCGCCACTTGCTGCCGAAAGGTCTAACAAAGGAGTAGTTACCGAACCTGTTTGGGTTTCACTACCCACTATAGCCTTATCCGGGCCGCTGAATACGTTTTCCACATTCCAGCCGTTTTGCTGGAAGTAGCCATCGGGTAGGTTTACCTGCACGGTACCGCTGCCGAAGAAGCCACTGAAGTTTTCTGAAAGTAATGTAGTATCAAATGTAGGCGAAGTGCTTACATCGAGCTTAAAGTTATAATCATTAGCATAGAACCAGCGCGACCTGAACGAACCTATGGTTACGTTTGTAGGCAGCTGCGCTATAGGTGCCGGGATTTCCAGCTGGCCCAGTGTGGTTTGTACCGTGGTGAAGCTTTGCAGCGGGCCGTAGCCTATACCGTACTGGCCGGTTTCCCACACACGGAAATAATATGTTGTACCTGCCGTAAGGCCGGTAAGCGACAGTGCATAACTACCACCGGTAAGGCCGGTAGCGGTAACTATTGCACCTGTACCTTCGGCAAAGTTGTTTACAAGGCTGTATTCTACACCGTAGCCAAATGTACCGCAGCTTACTTGTGGGGCCGCGTGTATAGTAGCCGATGATGTAGTAATATCGCTTAGTGTACCGCCCACGCTAACAAGGGGCGCTTCCATAAACTTATGGAAATCTAAAAGGAAGTCTTCTTCTGCCTGCGAGTCCATTGCAGCTACCCTTATAAAGTAGTTGCCTGATTGTGGCACAAAATATTCTATGGTTTCGGTCTGCGCCGTGGTTTGTGCCGAAGCTACCGCACTTAGCAGCGATGAAGGACAAGCCGTATTGAAAAGGAATAAATCAGCATTACCGTTAGAGCCGGTAAGCGTTATGCTGTAGTTACCCGGGCATGAGGCATAAAATTTATACCAAACATCCTTGGCACCATCTCCGGCAGTAAGCGAAGTGTACGTACTGCCTGCAAGTGTGCCGGTTATATTACCGTTAAAAGATTCCAGTGTTTCTGCCGAAGCACAGGTATCGTTAGTAATACTGCTGCCTATTACCTTACCGTTTACCGCCATTTGCACGTTAGTTTTTCCACCTACCACGGCTATAGACTGGGCGTTGTAGGCACCGGCAGCAAGGCCGGCCTTCAGGCGCACATAAAACACATTGGTAGAAAACGTATTGCTGCTGTCGTAAGTTAATGTGGCTGTACTGCCAAAGCCCGTAGTAGGCCCGGCTGTAGAAACCTCATAATAGGTATTACCGTAAATGGTAAGTGTACCCGGCCCCGGTGTTACATCGGCACTGGCTATAGAAAACGTTTTGGCTACAGAAGGCCCGTCACCTTCTATATAGTTTAGCGCATTACGTACTATAGGGGTAAATGATATACTTTCCTGGTGTGCCAGTAGTGGTATTGTGTTATACGATGTAGTAGCAAATCCCTGTACTGTCTGGTTTGCAGCAATACTAAGGCCTACGTTTTGGTTAATATCAAAATCGGCATTGTTAGTAGCCAGTGTTACTATGGCCTGCACATCTGAAACCCTGTTAACACTTGCTATGCTCACACCCGAAGGGGCACCTACAAGTGAAAAGTAGTTTTTATTAAGTGTGGGTGCGTAGTTGCCTACCGTAAGCTCTGCCACAAACGTAGCACCAGCCACAGTGTCTTCGGCAAGGCTGCCACTAAGCAACATTTGTGGCTGGTATACACCCTGAACTTTAAATGTTCGGAATTTCAGCGGGCCCGTACCTCCCTGTTTGCTGAAGTTTATCTTCACATCATTACTGTATACGTTAACAGGGCTTGAATAATTTACAAAGAACACCCCTGTTGCAGATGGCGTTACCATAGTCTGGGCATTCCAGCTGGCACCACCGTCGGCAGATACGTTTATACTGATAGGGCCACCATCGGTAGCGGTTTCATTGGCAAATTCAAAGGAAAGCGTAACACTGCCGTACACAGACAGGTTATAAGAGGGCGTTGTAAGCGATGAGCCTACTGTGGCAAACTTAGCGTAGCCGCCCGAAACAATAATATTGTTACCGGTCCACCCAGATGGGATGGTGCTTCCGCTAAAAGATTGTTGGTCTACAATTACCTGCGCGCAGGAAGGCCATGCAATGGCCAGCATAAATAGCAGCACTACGTGCCTGCCAAATGCATTTGACGTTTTAAAGTTTCTAAATATCATGGTTTCTGTTTTTGTAAAAACTAATAATTCCCACCCCGCGCAGTGTAATGCTATTACACCGGCGGTTTATCCGTTTAGTTTATTACAAGCTGTTGCAAAAAAGCAGACCATTCCCCCGGCACAAACAGGACGTAATTATCCCATGCCAAAAATGGTTTTGTTTAAAAAGATGGGTACAGTTTCACCGTTCAGGTAAGCGCGTACTTTTCCCCTGTAAGGAACTCAAGCCTGTAAAAGACCTGTCCCTAAAGAGCTACTCTTTCAGAACAACGTGTAACAATAAATTGAATATGGTCATTGTATAAATCACACCCCCATGTGAAGACATCGATCCGCCCATTTAAATTTGTGGTTTTTTGACGTCATTTTATACAGGATAAACTTATTAAAAGAATGGCTAAAAAAAAATACCCTCAGAGGGGTATTTTTACGTTTCTTATTAACATGTAAGATTTTTATGCAAAATCCTACTATTCAGGGATATTAGTATGTACTTTTCAAAAAATAAATCAATTAAATACTATTTTCTGACAAAATTCCAAAAGTTTCTAACTCAAGCAATAGAGCGTTTATCTATATTTTAGATAAATATTAATATAACAATTTGGTTAAAATTCTTACGGCAGCGTAAACCGTAATTTTTCTTGCCAAAAATTACAACACCGAGTTACGCAGGTGTGCCATGCGTATAGCCACAATAGCAGCCTCAGTACCTTTATTACCATGCTTACCCCCACTGCGGTCTATAGCCTGCTGCATAGTATTGTCTGTAAGCACGCAAAATATCACCGGCACATCGGTAAGTACATTAAGGTCTTTTATGCCCTGGGATACCGCCTCACACACAAAATCGAAGTGTTTGGTTTCGCCCTGTATAACGCTGCCTATAGCTATTACAGCATCTACATTCTGGGTTTCTATCATTTTCTTAGCGCCGTACACCAGCTCAAAGCTGCCCGGCACGTTCCAGGTTACAATAGCATCCTGCGGCACGCCATTGTCCAGCAGGGCCGCTACAGCGCCTTTATACATGCCACCTGTAACGTTCTCATTCCACTCTGAAACAACAATCCCAAACCGAAGTCCGTTCGTGTTTGGGATTGTGTTTTTATCGTAATTAGATAAATTCTTATTTTCTGTAGCCATGCTTATTCTGCTTTCGCTATGTAGGCATCTATCAGCATACCTTCTTGTGAGTTGCTGTATTTGTCTTTAATTTCAGTGTAATATTTAAGCGCATCGGCTTTCTTGTTAAGTGCTTCAGCAACCTGCGCAGCTTTAAAAAGGAAACGTGGTGTAAACAAATCGTTATCACTTACATGAGCAGCATCAAGGTAAAACTTAAGGCCCTGCTCCAGGTTAGCGTTACCACCAAGCTGTACGTAAGCATCGCCTTTAGCACCTATAGCCGAAGCTTTAAGGCCGTCGTCTTTAGCATCAAATTTCTCAAGTTGCTCTACAGCCTCTTTGTATTTACCTGTATTAAGGTAGGCTGTACCTGCAAAGTAATGTGCAAGGTTAGCCGCATCGGTACCATCGTATTCTTCAATAATTTTAAGGAATCCAAATTTACCCTCACCACCGTTTAGCGCAAGGTTAAATAATGAATCCTTAGACTTTTCTGCTACAAGCGCCTGGTTAAGGTATTGCTCTGACTGGAACATTTCGTTAGCAGCATCTTCCTCTTTAGGGGTTATAACAATTTTGTCTATGGCAAGGTAGCCCACTACAACAACTATAAGGGCGGCAAGCACTACATAGATAGTCTTCTGGTTCTTTTCCACCCATTCTTCTGTTTTAGAAGCGCCCGCATCAAGTGAGTTAAATACGTTAGCCGTAGTACTGTTACCGTCAAATGTTTCTTCAACCGGCTGTTGTTCTACTTCTACTGCCTCTTTTTCCTCTTCGGGTTTCGGCGCCTTGTATCCTCTTTTGTTGTATGTAGCCATTTATTTTATTTTAGTGAGCGCAAAAATAAAATTTTTATTGAAAATTAAAATACCTTTTTATGGATATTTTTCAATAATTTGCAGCATGTGAAAAAAACCGCGCCTTTTGGCAGAAAGTTTTCATATTCAGCACCGTTTATAATGCACCTACAAAGCTTATCACTCCTTAATTATAAGAATATTGCCGAGGCGGCTTATGAGTTTGACCCAAAGATAAACTGTTTTACCGGCCGCAACGGCGTGGGTAAAACCAATGTGCTCGATGCCATATACCACCTTGCATACGGAAAAAGCTACTTTAACCCACTGGCAGTACAGAATATACGCCATGGCGAAGAGTTTTTTGTAATAGACGGCACCTTTGAAAAAGACAGCCGCCGCGAACAGGTAGTGTGCAGCCTGAAAAAGGGCGCTAAAAAAGTACTGAAACGCAACGGCAAAATTTACGACCGCTTTAGCGAACACGTGGGCCTTATACCACTGGTAATGATTTCGCCATACGACAGCGACCTTATTATAGAAGGCAGTGAAACGCGCCGTAAATTCCTTGACAGTGTTATCTCCCAGCTTGATGCCGCTTACCTTCAGGAACTTATCAATTACCAGAAAGTACTGTCGCAGCGCAATGCCCTGCTGAAGTACTTTGCCCTGAACCACACGTTCGACCGCGACACCTTATATATATACAACGAACAGCTGAGCGGCATGGCACAGCACATCTATGAAAAGCGTAAAGTGTTCATAGACGGGTTTGTGCCGATATTCAACAAGCACCACCGGGCCATTACTGATGCCGCCGAAGATGTGGCGCTGGTATACGACAGCCACCTGCACAACAGCAACTTACTTACCCTGCTCGACGAAAACCTGCAGCGCGACCGCGTACTGCAATACACCAGTGTAGGTATACACAAAGACGACCTGCTGTTTGAAATTGGCGGCCACCCGATAAAGAAATTTGGGTCGCAGGGGCAGCAAAAAAGCTTCCTCATTGCCCTGAAACTGGCGCAGTTCGAGTTCATGAAAAAGCAAAGCGGCGTACTGCCCATACTGCTGTTTGATGATATTTTTGACAAGCTCGACGAAACCCGTGTTGCCCGCATCGTACAGATGATAGACGATAAGGTGTTCGGGCAGATTTTTATAAGCGACACCCATAGCGACCGTACCGAAACCATAGTAAAGGACACCCACCAGAGCTATAAGATTTTTTCTATTGGGTAATGCGGTGATGTGGTTATTTGGTTATTCGTATCTTTAAATTTGAAATTCATATTATCTATGATAACAGAAAAAACACTCCAATTCCTGGCCGACCTTAAGGAAAACAATACACGCGAGTGGTTCCAGGCGAACCAGGACCGCTACGAACTTTATAAAGACGAATACCGTGAAACCATAGAGGCTTTCCTGGATGAAATGAAGCCGCTGGACGATACACTGGAACAGCTTGAATTTAAAGACTGTTCGTATCGCATACACCGCGATGTGCGTTTCAGCAAAGACAAAACACCGTATAAAACCCATGCCGGTATTTGGATGTGCGAGGGCAAAAAGAACACCAACCTTGCAGGTTACTACGTTCATATAGAACCGGGTGCAGCCTTTGCAGGTGGCGGGTTGTACTGGCCTGAAGCAGCCGACCTTAAAAAGGTACGCCGTGAGATAGACGGTTTCTACGAGGAACTGGACGCCATACTCGCAGAGTCTGAGTTCAAGAAAATATACGGTGACTTAGAGCGCGGCGCAGATGTGGCGCTTAAATCGGCTCCGAAGGATTTTGACAAAACCCACCCGGCCATAGAGCTGCTGAAGCTGAAGAGCTACCTGGCTACCACAAAAATCCCGCAAAAGGAGCTTACAAGCAAAAACTTTGTAAAAGACACTGCCCAAAAGCTGATAGTACTAAAGCCGCTGATAGAATTTTTAAACCGTGCGCTTACTACCGAAGGTTAAAACCCTACATTTGCAGCACCAATTAATATGTTTTCCCCGAAATGGAGATTGTAAAAGACTATCCGCTTAAAACCCTGAATACCTTTGGCATAGCCGCCAATGCAAAAGAATTTGTATCGGTAACCACCGTTGAGGAACTGGCTGCCGTGCTGAAAGAAAACCAGGGCAAAAAGCTGTTTATACTGGGCGGCGGCAGTAATATGCTGCTTACGCAGGATGTAGATGCACTGGTTATCCATGTAAACCTTAAGGGTATAACTGTAGTAAGCGAAGACGAAAACACCGTAAATATAAAAGCCATGGCCGGTGAAAACTGGCACAGCTTTGTACAGTACTGCATTGCCCAAAACTACGGCGGCATAGAAAACCTGTCGCTTATACCCGGCAATGTGGGTACTACACCTATACAAAACATTGGCGCGTATGGCGTAGAAATAAAAGACACCATGGTAAGCTGCGAAGCCCTGGAAATAAGCACGCAAACGCTACGCACCTTTACCACTGCCGAATGCCACTTCGGGTATAGGGAAAGTATTTTTAAGGGCGCGCTGAAAGGGCAGTATATTATAGTATCGGTTACGTTTGGGCTTACTAAGGCAAACCATAAAATACATACAGCCTACGGCGATATTGTAGCCGAGCTTACGCAGAAAAACATCACCTCCCCTACCATTAAAGATGTAAGCAATGCCATAATTGCAATACGCAGCAGCAAGCTGCCCGACCCGAAAGAACTGGGCAACAGTGGCAGCTTCTTTAAAAACCCGGTAATAAGCAAGGCACAGTTTGACACGCTGTACGTAAAGCACCCTGCCATGCCGCATTATGTAGTGAGTGATACCGAAGTAAAAGTACCTGCCGGTTGGCTTATAGAGCAGAGCGGTTTTAAAGGCAGCCGTTTTGGCGATGCCGGTGTACATGCCCGCCAGGCATTGGTATTGGTTAACTACGGCAACGCTACCGGCCAGGACCTGCTGAACCTTTCTGAAAAAATACAGCACACCGTAAAAGAGAATTTCGGGATAGAGATAGAAGCCGAAGTGAATGTAGTTTAAAACTTACACTTGCAGCCGTTATACAAGCCACCTTAGGGTGGCTTTTTTTATTCCCGAAATTAAAAAACTGAAGTTATGACAGTTAGCTATTATTCTTACTAAAACGTTTTTAACATTTGGCGCTGCATTTCGCGCATTTCACGACATTATTTTTTGTAACCCATTGATTTATTGTTGCTTTGATATAACAAATCGCGATTGCCGGGAAGCCGAAAACGGAATGTAAGAGTAGGCGTAAAAGTTTAAATGTTTGTAGTTATGATAACAATCGAAGTAAAGGTATCCGGCGGTGTTGCCCCCGTACCTATTGAAGTTTTTATTGACCGGGATTCAAACTCGCATGATGATGACATTATTATAAGAAGCCCATTGTCTTTTAAGCAAATTGTACCCCTTGGCCCCGGGACTTACGCAATTGTTATATCCGGAAAAAACCCATTAAACGGTAAAACAGAAATGACAATTACCGGCACTGACTCAAATGGCGCCCCTATTAACCTTCGTAAGGTAAAAACTGTTTCAAACTATTCAGCAGTATTTATAGTAAATCTTTAGCCATGAAAAAGTTAGTAACATGCTTATCAATTTTCATGACTGTTGTCACTTTTGCACAGAACAAACAGTTAATGGAGCAGTCGGAAAACAACAAATCCGGCAATTACAAAGATGCCTTTGCTAAGTTTATACAATTTGCATTGAAAAACTCTGAACTTGAAGGCAACAGTGTAGAGTTTAACAGCACAATTTTCGGTATTAAATCAGCATTTAATGACAGCCTTAATCTTGACCGTAATTTTATTAAACAAGGGGGATGGAGAGACTTCCAGTTGAATTTAAAATTGAATTTTGATGATTCTTACAATTATAACGGTGCCTCTGTGGGAGTAACCTATGCTATTGTAAATAAAAGGGACAAGCAGGTTGTTGATTTGGCAAATACTGTATATGGCGAAAATTATGACACAATGCGCCATATAATGTCTGAAGTTCAAGCTGAATTAGCCTTGGAAAACAAAGAAGAGGCCTTTATAATTAATCAGATTAATCAGGCCACCGAGGATCTGATTAATAACAGTACAACGTATGACAGGGAATCTAACCCGTATTATGATAAGATAATAATGCTTTTTAAAGAAAAAGCACAACAAAAAGGATTGAAAGAAACTAATATCACTGCTTACATAGCCCTTCTTGAAGAGAGAGAAAAAGAAATTTTTAAAACCATAGAAAGTAAACCTCTCTGGACCATTTCTGCAGTTGGCACAGCACTAAAAGACAGTAAACACAAGGCCGAAATAGAATCGATTTTTCTTAAAGGCAACAAAGAGGCATGGAACGAGATTGATTTAAGGGCAAAACTGGTAATAGCCGATACAATTTCACCATCGGCTCCCCCTATTGACGGTAGGTTATTAGAAACAAATACCACTGCAACAAGATCTTCTTTTAATTTTAAAGCCGGGATTAACTTCAAAGCCTGGAAAGACAGTAACGACAGAAGCCGCTTAGAAATTAAAGGGTACGGAGAATACAACAGGATATTAACCGATGTAGCGCCAGATGAGGACAAAACTAATTTCCTTGCTAATGCAGATATCAGGATAAGGCTTGCAGAAGACCTGTGGTTACCATTTACAATAAAGTACGACCCGGATAACGCTAACCTGTTTGGTTTTTTAAATATTACATATAACTTTGAATAACAAACACCAGTTAATCAAATAATTACCAATACTTTTTTTATTAACCAAAACACCTTACAATTATGCCAACACCTATTTGTTTCCTTGAAGGAAGCGCCAAAATTAACGCAAACAATTCCCTTACAATTGAACTTAAACTTAATACTAAAACCACAAGTTATCGCTTAGAAGAGTTCTATGTGTTTAAAGTATTAGATTATATCGGTATAGCCGTACAGTATAAAAATAATACAGGTGTCATTGACGACGCGAACAATGTTGTAACTGAATTAACGCTCAATATTCCTGCGGCAGTATTAGAAACAGATTGGCTACCGGGTATGGTTATCCGCATCATGACAATGAATGAGAATGACCCTCTTGTGTTTCGTTCTTTAAAACCTTACTTCCACGAACGTTTAGCTTATTTCAAAGATGGTGCAACTATAACCTCGGAAATGCTGGAATCATATAATAATGATTGGAATACCAGAAACGGAAATTTAGAGGTTGATACTTATATTCTAACAAATGTGGAAAAACCTTTTAAACCAAAACTCACTAAAGGCGATGTAATTTTATCCATCACCTCTCTTTAATAAACTATACACGCCACCTCCGGGTGGCGTGTAATTACAATTTAAATTTACCCGGCTCACCTATTTAGTTTGCCATTGGCCGTAAACAGGCACATTTCGCGTTGCATTTCGCGCCATTCACGACATTTATTTTTATATGCTACTGGTTTGTTGTTGTTTTGGCCCTACAAATCGCGATGATGACCCGGCCATTACCGGCACCCCCCGGCGCAAGCCGCTGGATAGTTACCGGGTAATTTTTTAAATAATTTTTAACAAACCAAACATTATGATGCTTCAAACATCCATTCTTACTATTTTTAGGCCCTGAACTAAATTCTTTAAACCACCTTACAATTATGGACACAATCAGATTAAATCCTGCCACCGGGAAGCTTATTATTTCGGTGACGCTAAATGTAGCCTCTGACAAATTCAGGGCTATAACCCCGGGCAAACTTTACAAAAGTGCTTCGGGTTTTAAAGGCATAGCATACCGTTATTATGATGCTACAAACGGCACTAACGATACCGGGACAAGTTACCCAATGACGGTATATTTTGAACTGGACAATATATATAAATGGAAAGTAGGCGATGCCGTAAGGGTGATGAGCCTTAACGAAGACACGCAGGCCAGTTTTGACGGGCTTACCGATTATTTTAACCAAAGGCTGGAATATTTACAAGACCGTACCTGCACCCAGGAAGACCTGGAGGACATTAACTACCGTTGGAACGGCTTACCGGCTAATGCAGGTGCACCACCGGTAATAAACTTCCCGGAAGTGTATCCCGGTACTCCTAAAAATAACGCGTACAAGATTGAAGAGACTTTAAAAACAGTTTCTGAACCTTCAGCTTTAATGCCACCTCCACGCCTTACTAAAAAAGACATACTGGTATCCATCTCAGCTTTTCGATGAAAAAAATAATACTCCCGGCTATACTTGCCTTATGCAGCTTTTGTACCCCTTTACGCGGACAGGGGCTAAAACAGTTTGCAGACCCCCGGGTAGAGAAGAGCCCTGAGGAGTATTTGGCCGATGCATCACAAAATTTTCCGGCGACCACTGCAGAGGCCGCCGGAATACTATATAACATAGGCCGCTGCTGCCTTCACCTTAACCGTGAAGACAAGGCTGCCACATTGTTTATTAATGCAAAAAAACTATTTGAATATAGCGGGCTTACCACTGCCTCTAAAGATATTTCGCTGGAAATACATAACGTTATATCGTCTCAGGAACATTATAAATCGTATGATGATAACTTTATAACCGAGTATTTCAGCTTTGCCAAAAAAACCGGTTCAAACGAACGTCTGGCACTTGCCTATAATGAATTCGGAAAAAATGCGTATGATGTTTATGAAAGTGACAGTATACCCAGCCAACACCGGCTTGATTCTACAAAAACCATATTTGAAACCGGGCTGCGCTTTGCCCTGAAAAGTCAAAATCCTGTAGCACTTTGCAGGATTTACAATAGCCTTTTTGCCGTAGCATTGTATAATGAAGATTATACCGTTGCACGTAATTATCTTGGCCTGTCGTTAGTGTATGCCAAACGAAGCGGTGATGCTTACGACATATATACCCATCATTATAACATGGGAATGAGCTATTTTTTTGAAGAAAATTATACAAATGCCATCAATTGGTTTAAGCAGGCAGAGTCCATTTCTATTCCCCGCTACCGCGATAAAACGAAACGGGTATTGTACAAAAAGCTTATGGAAAGCTACGATGCCGTAAACGACCAGCAAAACCGACGCAAGTACCAAAAGCTGTTTATGGAGCTGGAAGCCCGTATAAACGACGAACAACAAAACATAGCCATACACGAAACCGAGCAAAAATACAATGCCGATGAAAAAGATAAACAGATAAGCGCATTACAAAACTTTAAAGAGAAGTTTTACAAAAACCGCCTTGTTTTCGGGATATTGCTGTTCCTTGTGTTCCTGCTGGCGCTTTATTCATTTGTGCGCTGGAAAAAACTGGACCGCCACAAGCGTACCCTCGAACAGGAAAAACTACAGGTACAGGAAGAAAAACAGGTTATAGAACAAATACACCACAAAACCGTGGTGGAACTGGAAAAGGTAAAAAACATTGTTACTGAAGAATCTATAATACTGAAGGACAACACCAAAGTATACCTTAACGACCTGATGTACATAAAGGCCGAAGACCACTACCTGCACCTGTTTAACGCCGATGCCAAGAAACACCTTGTACGCGGCAAAATATCGCAGATTATAGAGGAGCTTCCGCCGAATTTTGTAAAATGCCACCGCTCGTACATTGTAAACACAAATTTTATAGCCACTTATGGCCGTGGCTTTGTGGTGCTGAAAAATAAAGAAGAAGTACCTACCTCCCGGAATTTTAAATTCTGATTTTTTTATGATAAAATAATCTTAAAAGCAGTAATTTTGCCGCAAAATTGAGACCCTGATGCCCGAAATTATTTTCTACGCTTTTGTTGGTATAATTGTTTTACAGCTTGCTTATTACCTTGGCGTGTTCGGCAGGTTTATTTTTGCGGCACCACAACAGGTTACCCAGAAAAAACTGCCCGTATCGGTAATTATACTTGCCAAGAACAATGCCGAACAGCTGAAAACACTGGTACCGAAACTGGCTGTGCAAAACTACCCCGACTTTGAGCTCGTGGTTATAGACAATGCCTCAAGCGACGAAAGTATAGACCTGCTGGAAGATTTTGAAAAGCAATACCACAACATAAGGCTGGTAAAAGTAGAGAACAACGAAGCTTTTTGGGGCAATAAAAAATACGCACTTACCCTGGGTATTAAGGCCGCACGAAAAGAATACCTGCTGTTTATAGATGCCGACTGCCAACCCGCCGGGCCTGACTGGGTAATGCACATGGCATCGCAATTTACCATGAGCAAAACCATAGTACTGGGCTTTAGTGCTTACAGGCTGGTAAAAAACTCATTAGTAAATAAACTTATACGTTTTGATGCACTGGTGAATACCACACAGCGTTTTGCATGGGCAAAGAATGGCCTGCCTTTTAGTGGAGACGGACGTAACCTGGCTTATAAAAAGGAAGAATTTTTTAAGCGAAACGGCTACATCAACCACATGAACATACGCACCGGTGAAGATTCGTTGTTTGTAAACGAGGCCGCCACCGGAAAAAATACTGCCGTATGCTACACTCCTGAAAGCTTTACTTTTAGCGATGCCCCTGCCGCCTACAAAACATGGATTATGGACAAGCGTAAGGCCGCCTATACCACATCGTTCTTTAAAACAGGCGACCAGGTAAGGCTAAAGATATTTGTATGGCTTCAGGCATTGTTCTTCGTTTTTATGATAGCGCTTATAGCCATGCAGTTTAACTGGATGTTCCTTGTGCCGGTTATTGTATTCCGCTACCTTATCTGCTGGATAGTAATGGCACAAAGCGCCGCCAAGCTAAACGAAAAAGATACGGTATACTGGTTCCCTTTTATGGAAATAATGCTTATCTTCACACAACTGCAGGTGTTTGCAGCTAACCTGTTTTCAAAAAAGGTACATTGGCAATAAATTCCCAGCGCATACAGCAAAATATAGAAAAAGCAAAAACAGGCGACCAGGTAGCCTTTACTACCCTGCTTGATTTTTACTGGAACGAGGTGTATGCCTTTATGCTGAAACGTACCCAGAACGAAACGGACACCGAGGACATTGTTATAGAAACCTTTGCCAAGGCTTTTGACCGCATAAGCACCTACAATCCCGAATATGCCTTTAATACCTGGCTGATAAGCATTGCCAAAAACGTGCACATAGACATGCTGCGCAAAAAGAAATCGGCCATATTTGTGGAAATTACCGATGATGAAGACAGCCGTGCCCAAAACGTGGCCGACAGCTCCCCTACTGCCGAAGACCTTCTTATTCGCGAACAAAACCTGTCGAGCCTGTTGCAATGCATCCGCCAGCTGAAACCGCAATACCAGGAGGTAATCCAACTGCGCTTTTTCCAGGAGCTTAGTTACCAGGAAATTGCCACCCAACTCCATGAACCCCTGAATAACGTAAAGGTAAAAATACTACGTGCCAAAAAGCTTTTGCTGGAAATCCTGAAAAAAAAATAGGTGCGTTTTTCATAAAAATTTTCCCCTCCCAAACCAAAACGGTGTGCTTTATGGTGCACTTATTTAATTTTGCATACCTTTTTGCAATAAAACCCTGATTTTAAGTATTTATAAACAACTACACAATAAAGTGGCATATAATATGCACACCTACTATATCGTTGTAGTAGTATAAATAATTTACAAACCTAAAATCACCATTTGTTATGTCTAAAGTAGATGTATTTGGAAATGCCTGGATCGACCTTGTGTTTGAAGGCCGCAACCAGCAATATGGCGCCTACCAGCTCCGTAAACAGGAATCACGCAACACCATGATTGCCCTTTTTGGCGGTATAGCCCTGCTGGCCACAGCAGCGTGTATACCGGCAGCGGTAAACTATTTTTCTAACGGGGAAAAAGCCGAAGTGGTAAACAAAGGAGGAGGAGTAATTGTGGTTACCGAAATTAAAGAAGACCCCATCTTTAAGGCAGAACCTCCAAAACCCGAACCGGTACAAAAACAACAACCCGCCGCTGCTGCACCACCGGCACAAGATGTAAAACGCCTTACTCCTATTGTAGCAACATCTGATCCGGTGATTGACACTCCTAACACAGATGACTTTAAAGACAAAAACCCCGGCCAGGTAGATACTAAAGGCGCAGGCGGTGCAGGCGACCCGATAAACACCACCGGCCCCGGCGAAATAGGCGGCACAGGCACATCACCAGTTGTAAATACCGGTGAGGAAGGTCCATTGTCTATAGGTGCATTAGATGTAATGCCGGAATATCCCGGTGGGCTTAAAAGCTTTTATAACGATGTGGCCCGCAGCTACCGCGTACCGGAGAGCAATGAAGCACAAAGCCTGAAAGTATTCGTGTCATTTGTAGTGGAAAAAGACGGCACCATAACCGATGTTAAGGTAACCCGTGATGCCAAACCCGAACTTGGCCTGGGTAAAGAAGCCGTTAGGGTACTGCAAAAAATGAAAACCAAATGGAAACCGGGCATTAAAAACGGTAAGCCTGTACGTACCGCTTACAGCCTGCCTATCACCATAAATATCCATTAATCAGTCCATATTTTAAAACACGGAAACCCTGCCAATAGGCAGGGTTTTGTTGTTAGATTATCTTGTTAAACCGATAACTAAAATGCTTTTAAATACCTACAAGGTCTCAAAGACCTTGTAGGAACGAATAACCTGTAGTACGCCAACCTGCAAGGTTTGAAAACCTTGTAGGTTTAAATATAATCGTGATATATTATGCTACAAAAATCCCTGGTGTATGGCTTCTTTAACCAGCGAGTTGTTATCGGTAACGTTAAATGCCTTTTTCATGCTGGCTATGCGTTTCTGCACACTGCTGTCTGACAGGAACACCAGGTCGGCCAGCTCTATAGCCTTATACCCTTTCGCCATAAAAAACAGGATTTGCCTGTTGGTATCGTCTACCATCAGTTCCTTCATCCACACCTGGTTGATGCTTTTGTTTATAGCAGGGCTTTTATAGGTATCACCTGCGGTTATGCGGGTAGCTACTTCGCTAAGTTTTTGTGGTGTAAGTTCGGTTTTGGTAATAAAGCCTTCGGGTTCGGCTTTTTTAAAAATATCGTACAATACCAGTATCTCATTATGCGCCGTAACCATAATAATACGGCAGCCGGGCATGGTTTTGCGCAGCAGCAGCGCTATATCGGTACCGTTATGCAGTTTGTGTTGCGGGCTTGGCGGCAGGCTTTGGTCTATAACCGCCAGGCTAAAGCTTTTTGCTGGCAATGCCTTTTGTATGGCTTCCCATGCATCTTCGCAACTTCCTGCCACGGTAATAACCGGTTGTGGCACAAAGGTATTATTCATTACGGTATTATACCCTTCTATAGTAAAAGGGTGGTCGTCTACAAGCAATATTTCCATCTTCGCCTCCTTAAGTGAAAAGGGCTTACCCCTAAAAATTTTTCCCCAGCACCAAATTAGTATTTTTTTCCCGTAAATCCTAAGGTTTTCACCTAATGCCACAATTTGAAACAATATATTGCTTAAAAGTGAAAAAATACATTCGGCATTTAACAGATTATACTTTAGGTATAAATTAGAACCTTTAATTATCTTTGGCTCAAATTATTTGGCTGTAGTGCAGGCAGGTACCTGTGCAGCCCCTATTTTTAGATGCGTATGAGGAAAACCTTTACCCTATTTATACTTATACTTCTGGTACTTGCTTCGGCCTGTACCCGCAGGAAAAACGGCAAAGCCACACTGGGTGACCTGGAATACCTGGAAAGGACCGAAAAAATGAGCGTGGAAGACCGTACCCGCGTGCTGGACAGCATGTATGCTGTAACCAAAACCCGCCCCGAAGACAGCCTGAACCAGGAAATTATGAAGGTAATAGCCTATCGTTATTATTATGACGACGAGCTGGATAAGCACCTGGGCATTATGCGTTTCCTGCACCAATCGGCAGAGAAAAGGGAAGACTCGGCTACCATGGCATTCTCGCTATATAACATAGCATCTAACATGGAAGCCAAAAACGTACTGGACAGTGCCTACCACTACAGGCTGCGTGCACAGAACATTTATGACAAACTACACGATACCCTAAACTACGGGTTGTCGCTGCATGGCAATGCCCGGGTACTGTACCTGCACGGCAACTTTTCTGAAGCTGAAGCCGAAGAAATAAAAGCCATACGCGTGCTGCGTAAAGCAAATGACAAGGAAGCGCTTAATGACGCCTACGTGGCCCTGGCAAACGACCTTTCTAACATGCAGCATTATGACAAGGCACTCAGTTACCTGGAAAAGGCACTGCAGCAAACCAGGGAAATGGCCAAGACAAATGTACCTGAAGAAAGCGTTTTGGCCGACAGGCAAAACATTTACAATAACATGGGTGTTATGTACGATAAAAAGGGTGACTATGCTACCGCAATTAAGTTTTACACCATGGCCATGGAACTTAATACTGACGACGATAAGATAAACAAAGCGCTTTTTTTAGGCAATATAGGCTATGCCAAAATGATGAACGGGTACAAGGAAAAGGAATACACAAAAGACCTGTTTGAATCGCTGCGAATACTGGACAGTATGGAGGAACCTTACTTTAAGCTGGAAACCGAGAAAAGCATTGCCAAGCATTACCTCCGCAAAAAAGATACCCTGCGTGCTGTAACCCTGCTGCGCAAAACCTATATCGAAGCAGTACAGGAACAAAGTAATGATGATAAGCTGGAAGTATTGTCGTTACTGGCAATAAACGACCACCATAAAGGGCCGCACTATTCGCAATTGTATTTTAAGCTGAACGACAGCCTGCAACGGGCCGAACGTACCATGCGCGACAAATTTGCCCGTATAGCTTACGAAACAGAAAATATAGAAAACCAAAACAAATCACTGCACCGCCGCGTAAACTATACACTGTGGGCAGCTGTGGCGTTGCTGCTTTTTGCTGTAGGTACTGTAGCAATCATAAGGCTGAGGGCACGCAACAAGGAACTCCTTTACATACAGGAGCAGCAGGAAGCCAACGAAAAAATATACAGCCTGCTAATGCAGCAGGAAAGCCGTGCCGAAAACGCCAAAATGGAGGAACGAAACCGCATAGCCATGGAACTGCATGACGGGGTTATAAACCGCATTTTCACCACGCGTTTTAACCTGATGCAACTGGAGACCGATGAGGGCCAGAAAAAGGAACTGTTGGTTAATGAGCTTCAGGAAACACAGGATGAAATACGCAAACTGTCTCACGACCTGAAGGAAAGCTTTACGGGCGATGAAAGCTATGTCGAAGCGCTGAAACAGCTGGTAAGCAGGCAGCAGGAAACCACAGGGCCGGTTTTTGACGTATATGTGGATAAATTTATCAACTGGGCCAATGTATCGCCGGAAA
The DNA here is from genome assembly GCF_055231775.1 of Flavobacterium niveum. Classification (NCBI taxonomy): domain Bacteria; kingdom Pseudomonadati; phylum Bacteroidota; class Flavobacteriia; order Flavobacteriales; family Flavobacteriaceae; genus Flavobacterium; species Flavobacterium niveum. Next base: position 494,902 of record NZ_JBUYSX010000004.1, on the reverse strand, counting down.
CCCGTGTGGCATTGTTCCGTATAGTACAGGAAGCCTGTACCAATGCCCGAAAATATAGTAGTGCCGATAATTGTAACATAGCACTTATGGCGCAAGGTCCCGCCGTAAAATTACGCATATGGGACGACGGCAAGGGCTTCGATATTAAAAAGACCCGTACAGGCATAGGCCTGCGCAATATAGACGAACGCGTTAAAGCCCTGGGCGGAACGTTAAATATCAATTCAGGCGAAGGCAAAGGCACCGTTATTGAGGTGATTGTGTAAAAGGTTCTTTCTATGCCAAAACGGCTTTTATATTACATTTCGGCCTTATTGCTCATCTGCCTGTTTGCAACGGGTAGCCGTTTCTGCACGGTAAAGCCTACACACGGCATTATGTACTATACCGACAGTATCGGTATGGCATTGCCGCCGCAGGCGGCAGAAAAAGCCTTTGACAGCATTTATAAGTCCATACAGCACTACCCTAACAACAACCTGAAGCGTAGTACAGTAGCACACCTTGCCATAAGCTACGGAAAAATAGGTGCATTGCCCAAATACGAGGAGTTTGCCACAAAATATTACCGGTTAGCCTCTGCTGCCAAAGACACTACAGCCATGGCTATGGCACGCTATAAAATGGGCCATGCCGCCTTTATGCAATGTGCACAGGAACGCGGCTACCGCTACATGATAGAAGCCAAGAACCTCTTTGCCCTGAAAAATGATTCGCTTGCCATGGCCATGTGCCAGCATTATGCCAACTATACCGCGGGCAATGCCATAGCTATGGATATAGGCAGCACGGAAACCCTACGTATTTTTGAAAAATATGATTCACAACGGCTGGCTATAGAAGCGTCTACACTGCTGGCAGATAATTACAGCACCACTGATAAGGAGCTTTGTGCCTATTACTATAACCGTGTACTGGAAAAGCTGGACAATGCCGACCCCAACCAGGTAGACGAAAGCTGGAAAACCGACCTCTACTCCACCACGTATAATAATATTGGTTCGCTGTATTTCGACAGGAAGGATTATAAAAAAGCGAACTATTACTTCAACAAATGCCTTACCGTACCCGGTGTACACCCGTATATAAAAGCTGCTGCTTTGGCCAACCGTGCCGAAACGCGGCTGAACATAAACAAAGCGGATAAGCTTGCTTTGGCAGATATCACAAAAGCATTGCACATTACTGACAGCGGAGGTTTTGCCACCATCCTTCCCCTGGTAAAATATAGTGAAGCACAATACCACCTAATGCACGATGCCGATACCGTGAAGGCTTTGGAATGTTTTAAAACGGCTTACGACACCGCACACGTGTATGGTGTTACCAACGAGGCACTGAAAAACCTGAAAGCGCTTACAAAGTATGACACACGAAACAACCATCGTTACTTTGGCATGTATAAACAATATAATGACAGCATACTGCAGGCCGAACGTACCATGCACGATAAATTTGCCCGTATAGCCTATGAAACCGAAACCATACAAAAGCAAAACCGTAAACTGGGCCGCAGTATAAATTATACTATAACCATAACTGTACTACTTGTTCTGCTGGCAGGTGTAATAACGCTGCTAATACTATTAAGGGCAAAAAACCGCAAGCTGGAACACCTGAAACAACTGCAACTGGCCGATGCCGAAATGTACCGCCTGCTGCGCGAAACGGAGTTCAGTACCGAAAAGGCAAAGGCTGAAGAACGTAACCGCGTAGCCATGGAACTGCACGATAGTGTAATAAACCACCTGTTTGGCATTAAGTTTAACCTGATGCAGCTTCATACGTTGCAGGAAGATAAAAAACAGCAACTATCGGGTGAGCTGGTACAAACGATGAAGGACATAAGAAAGGTATCGCACGAGCTGAAAAACACTGCCAACTAAAACCCAATACCTGAATTTTTCGTATAAAAAAAGTGTGCCCGGTTGAGAGGCACACTTTAAACTTTTCTGGTTGGCGCATGTTACATGCAAGGAATTGGTAAAAGTTTTTTCTTTTAGGCTGGAAATGTTAAGTACGATGCTGCAAACGTAAGTATTTAACATTTTTTTACAAAGTGTTACACTTATTTCTAAATGTTAATTGAGGAAAAACAGTAACATGATTGTAAGTTAATTCTTATTTTAATGACGGATTCAGGAATTTACGCAATCGTTTTACAACAAAACACCCCGGCGAAATGCCGGGGTGCTGTCCGTTTATAGGAAATTTAACCTCTAAAACTATCTTAAAACACTATTACTCTTTTACCAGCTTTATGTATTGTACAGTATTTCCTGAAGCTACTTTTGCAAAGTAAACACCGGAAGCAAACCCTGAAGCATTAACCGTAGCAGTAGCGCTACCTGCACTTTGGCGCAGTACCACATGGCCCGTAACATCAGCAATTTCAATAGCCGAAAGGTTGCCGTTTTTAGTACTGAAATTCCATACACCGGAAGCGGGGTTAGGATATACTATCACGTTGTTTTTTGAGAAGCCTTCAGTTGCAGCAGTAAGGTCTTCCGGAGTTTCGTTATCGTTCAGGATAAAATCGTCTACATAAGCAAACGAATCGGTATTGTTAAGCGCACTTACGCCTGCATCGGCAAAAAACAGCAATTGGGTAACGGTAATACCTGCATCGCCTCCTTCTATGGTAAACACCATATCCTGCCACTGGTTTGTACTTGTATACTCTAATGTAGGGTGTATATCTACACTACCATCGTTGCCTGCATTCGCATCAACCCTTACCGACATGTTTGGTACCGAAGCAGAGGTATATTTCACCTTCGCATGTATGTAGCGTGTGGTATTGGCCGGGATAACAAAGAAAGTCCCAAAGCGGATAAGCTCGTACCAGTTGCCCGTAGTGCGTTTAATTTCACCCACCTTGGCAGAAAGGTTGGCAGCATTTTGCAGTGGGTTGTCTACAGTGGCATATTCGGCGCCGTAGCTGGCGGTAACGGTAGGAGCACCTTCTTCAAAATCGTTCAGCACCATGTCTTCGGCTTCATAGCCTATCGGGGTATCGCTGTCGTTTAGCAATATCTGGTCGATGTAAGCAAACGAATCGGTATTGTTAAGCACGTTTACCGAAGGGTCGGCAAAGAACAGGAACTGCGTGGCATTGATGCCAAACTCGCCGCCTTCTACAGCAAACACCATATCCTGCCATTCGCCCGGCGTGGTATAGCTGTTTATCGGGTGGATATCGGTACTGCCGTCATCGGCTGCCGTAGCATCAACACGTACCGACATGTTCGGCACCACATCTGAACTGTATTTTACCAGCATGTGGATGTACTTGGTATCGTTAGCCGCCACACTGAATGAAGTAGTAAAACGTACCAGCTCGTACCAGTTGCCCGACGTGCGTTTTATCTGGCCGGTATTGGCAGTTGGGTTGCCCGTAGCAAGCGGGTTTGGTACGTTAGTATATTCAGCACCGTAGTATCCGGTAACTTCAGGTGAACCGGCTTCAAAATCGTTCAGCAGCAAATCACCGGTTTCACTGCCTATCGGTGTGTTGCTGGCATTAAGCAATATCTGGTCAATATGCGCAAACGAATCGGTTTCATTCAAAACGTTTACAGATAAGTCGGCAAAAAACAATATCTGTGTAGCGTTAACGCCAAACTCGCCGCCTTCAACCTTAAACACCATATCTTGCCAGGTGCCGGGTGTAGTGTAGCTGTTAAGTGGGTAAATATCGGTAGTCCCGTCGTTTCCGCCCACTGCATCTACACGGATAGACATGTTTGGCACTGTAGCCGCACTGTACATAACCAGCATGTGGATGTATTTGGTTTCGTTAGCCGCCACGGTAAAAGGACTGTCTATACGTACCAGTTCGTACCAGTTGCCCGATGTGCGTTTTATCTGGCCGCAGTTGGCCGTAGCATTCCCTGTGCTTAGCGGGTTAGGTACATTAGTATACACTGCGCCATAGCTGGCGGTAACGTTTGCCGAGCCGCTTTCAAAATCGTTCAGCATGGTGTCCTGGGCGTGCAGGGCAGCAGGCATGCAGGCCATGGAAAAGGCAGCGAATAGCGTAAGTAATTTTGTTTTCATTTGCATTTACTGTTTGAATTAATGAGGTTATGGTTATAGCGACCGGCACTGGGCACGGGCTTGCTAAATCAAATTTAGGCGCATGCATCCTCAATAAAATGGACGTTAATTTTATAAATATGGAATATATTATGCTTATAATTTCCATATTCACAATATAACAATCCCAGCAAGCCAATAGCGTAATCGTATCCTTACAAACCACCTATACAAGCTAACCGTAATTAAAAAATACCTATTGTTGGGTATTGTGGGTAAAATTTTGGCTGCTTAATTTCACGCGCTCTAACAAAATTTTAACATTTTTTGTTTTTAATGCTATCTTTGCGAAAACCAACACCTTATAGCGTATGAAACACCACTACAAGCTTGTAGTACTTTTTGTACTTTTTATAAACCTTGCCTCAGCCGCAGGAACTTTGAAGGATTTTATAAATCCGCCTACCGTTACCGTTAATGATAATTCAGTATGTTCGGGTACTCCCGTAATTCTTACAGCTACGGGCGGCACGGGTACAATAACTTGGCATACAACTGCTAATGGTTCTGACCCAGAAATTGGGACAGGCAATACTTTGTCCATAATTCCAACTATCACTACGACCTATTACGCAAAAGCTAATAATGAAGTTAGCGAAGGTGTTGTAGTGACCGTGTATGAAAGACCTACGGTTTCAATTGCAGAACCAGCACAAAACGTATGCTCAGGCACTTCAATCACATTTGATTCCACTGTTACAGGAGGAACTGCACCCTACCAATATGACTGGACATTTAGTGATGGAGGTGTTTCCACTGCTGCCGACCCTTCCCACTCGTTTGTTTCGATAGGGTGTGGCACCGAAGACTTCACCGCTACAGTTATAGTTACCGATTCTCATGGATGCACAAGGACCGTCACGAAAACTGTTACTGTTAAAAGAAAACCACATATAGAACTTCAAGACACCAACATTTTCTCTCCATTTAGTAATTGCGAAAATAATCCTACAGTAAATAATCCTAATTTTACTATTACTGTCAACAACACCTCACCAAGTAACTCTTGTATAGATAGTTACACTCTCAACTGGGGAGATGGGCCTCCAATTACTAATTTGCATTTAAGTGATTTTCCACTCACGCATACTTATACTCAATTAGGCGCATTTTCACTCACATTAACTGCTTATGGGGAAAATGATTGTAACAATACTATAACATATATCGTAGCTAACCAAAGTAATCCTGCCGGAAGTTTAGGAACACTTGGATCTACAACTGGGTTGTGTGCTCCAGCGGTAGTACCATTTACAATAGGGAACTGGGAACTGAATTCACCCGGAACACAGTATATTTTAAATTATGGAGATGGGACATCAGAAACTTTCGACCATCCTCTAACATCAAGCACAATAAATCATACATATAATATCAGTTCATGTCCCCAATCAAGTTTTACTGCTATACTTACTGTAGTTAATTCATGTGACAGTACTCCTTATACTGCAGGAAATATTCAAGTACGCATAAAACCTGAGGCAGAATTCACTTCACCAACTTCAGGATGTGTTGGACAAAATATCTGTTTTACTAATAATACAACTGTAGGTTCTAGCGGTTCTAATTGCTCAGCATTAACCGTTTACCAATGGAATTTTGGTGACCCAACTTCATCAACAAACATAGTAAATGCTAATGGTACTAATACACCTGATGCATGTCATATATTTAACTCTCCAGGAATATATACAGTAACCTTAACAACTACGAATCCATGTGGAACTACCACATCTTCACATAACATTTGTATTGAAAATCCTCTTACATCAGCCTCCTTTACATTAAACAACACCGTAGGTTGCGGCTCACTTACTGCACAGGCAGCCAATACTACGCCTGCCCCTGTAGGAAACTCATGTAATATTACTTACAACTGGAGTGTCGGTTATTCAACATCAAACTGTGGCACACCACCAGCAAGCAGTTATAACTATTTTACTAACGGTACTACGGCGACATCAGCCAACCCATCATTCAGTTTCCCAAATCCGGGTACTTATACTGTAACGCTTGTGGCCAGCAATTCTTGCGGTAGCAAAACTACCTCTCAAACCGTTACCGTAAAAGCGCCGCCAACGGTAAATATCAGCAGTATAGCAAGCGTATGTGGAGGCACATCGGCTACCATAACACCTACGGCAACGGTTACAAACTGTGGTACTAACACACCTACCTACCAATGGACTTTTACAGGAGGTACGCCTTCAAGCTATACCGGGCAAACACCGCCTGGGATTTCTTATACTGCTGCGGGCAACTATACTGTAACACTTGATGTTACTAACGAATGCGGCACTACCACCGATACCGAAACCTTTACCGTAACACCGGCCGTTGTAGCCAATGCCGGTGCAGACCAAACCGTATGCAGCACGCTGGGGGTTACGCTTTCGGGCAGCGGTACAGGCGGTACGGGCAGTACGTACCAATACAGCTGGTCGCCCGCCACAGGGATTTCTAACTCGAATATTGCAAACCCTACGGCAAACCCGTCGGTTACTACCACTTATACCCTTACCGTAACTAACGGCGGATGCAGCGGCACCGACCAGGTTACAGTATACAAAAACGCCATTACACCGGGAAGCATCGGCGCTAACCAAACCATATGTCCCGGCGGCGACCCTGTTGCCTTTACAGAAACCACCGCTGCAACAGGTACCGGCACCCTTACCTACCAGTGGGAAAGCAGTACTACAGGATCAACAGGGCCTTTCATAGATATAGCGGGAGCCACAAGCAGCACATACGACCCGGCTGCGCTTACGCAAGATACCTGGTACCGCAGGAAGGTTACCGGAACCCTTAACAGCGTAGCCTGTACCGAAACCGGTAACACGGTTTCAGTCAGCATAAACACGGTTAGCCCCGGTAGTGTAATCGGTTCGCAAACCATTTGCGGGGGCGGTAACCCGTCGGCTTTCACAATAAATGCAGCTGCTACCGGCACGGGTACTGTAAGCTATCAATGGCAAAGCAGTACCACGGCTATCACCGGGCCGTTTACCGATATTTCAGGGGCAACAGCCGCTACGTATGACCCGCCTGTAGTTACCCAAAACACCTGGTACAGGCGTATTACTATAAGCACACTAAACGGCGTGCAGTGCAGCGAATACACTAATGTACTCGACATAACTCTAACCACACCGCCTACCATAACCCAGGAACCTATCGCCACACAAACACTGTGTGAAGGTTCTACAGCGCAAACCATCTCGGTTACCGCTACGCCTGTAGGTGGTAACTTTACCTACCAGTGGTACAGCAATACCGCAAACAATACTACAAGCGGTACGGCTGTGGCCAATAGTACCTCGTCAAGCTATACACCACTTACGTCAACAGTAGGTACGTTATACTATTACTGCATTGTTTCGGGAACAGAAGCCGGGTGTAATGATACAAGTACAACATCTCAGGTGGTAGTGATTGCCGCGCCGGTATTCAGCACACAGCCACAGCCACAAACCCTTTGCGACGGGCAAACCCCTGCTCAATTCAGCGTTAGCTACCAAAACGGCACAGGCACGCCTACCTACCAATGGTACAGCAATACCACTAACAGCAACACAGGTGGCACTGCAATAGCCAATGCCACAACCAACACCTACCAGCCCGCAGCTACCGTAGGCACTGCCTATTACTATGTCGTGATAACGTTTCCTTCGGGTGGGTGTAGTGTGCTGACTTCTAATGTTGTGGCTGTAGCCGTAAACACTTTACCTAACATTGCCACAGCCCAGACAGCGACGATATGCAGTGGCGGTACGTTTAACATTGCACCGACAACTGCCGGAGGAAACAGCATCCCTACAGGTACGCAATACACATGGACGGTAACCACAAGCGCCGACATTACTGGCGAAGCAAACCAAAACACACCACAAAACAGCATCAGCCAAACGCTTACCAATATTACCAATGCACCGGTTACGGTTACGTATTCGGTAACACCTGTGGCAAACAATTGCCCCGGCACACCGTTTACCGCTACGGTTACGGTTAACCCGAAACCTTTTGTAACGGCGCAAACGGTTACCGTTTGTAGTGGGGAGGCGTTCAGTATAACACCGGCTAACGGCAGCGGGAACATTGTTCCGGCAAGTACTACCTATTCCTGGAGCGCCCCAATACTGAGCGGCAGCATTACAGGTGAACAATCAGGCACCAATGCCACAATGATAGGCGGCACATTGGCCAATACATCTAACACCGTGCAAACGGCTACGTATACGGTAACACCGGTATGGACATCGGGTAGCGAAACCTGTACGGGCGATGCTTTTACAGTGACCGTTACCGTTAACCCGAAACCGGATATTACAGACATTGCCCAAAACAGTTGCAGCGGTACGGCCTTTAGCATAACACCTACAAACGGTATAGTCCCTACAGGTACAGTATACACCTGGGCTGCCCCTGCGGCACAGGGGGGCATTACCGGCCTTGCAGCAGGAACGAATAGCACCAATATTTCGGGGAACCTTACCAATACAAACAATGCTGCCGTAACCGTTACGTATGTGGTTACCCCGGTAGCTAACGGTTGTACCGGCGATACATTTGAAGTGGATGTTACCATAGCCCCTACCCCTACTGTAGCAGATGTAGCCGACCAAACGGTTTGTAACGGCGACACTCTCCCAATTACCATTTTTACAGGCGATGTAGCCAATACCGTTTTTAACTGGTCAAGCAGCACTACCGACATTGGCATTGGTGCAAGCGGTACAGGGAATATCCCTTCATTCGAGGCGGTTAACAGCACCAATGCGCCTATAACGGCCACGATAACTGTTACGCCCGAGGTAAACGGCTGTTTCGGTACAGCGCAAACCTTTACCATTACGGTAAACCCTGCGCCGGTTGCAGCATTCTCCATCAGTCCGCAAACACTCTGTTCTAACACTACCAGTACAGCAGTAACGTTAACCAGCCTTACACCAAATACTACCATAACCTGGACGGCAAATGTACCTGCAGGCATAGACGGTGCGGCAACAAGCGGCACTACTACCATACCGGCACAAACCCTTATAAACACCACAAGCGCACCACTTACGGTAACCTATACTGCAACAGCCACTACTTCGGGTACGGCTACCTGTCCGGGGGCAACTTCAACGTATACGATTACCGTAACACCGGTTCCGTACGTAAATGGCGACCTGCAAACAAGTACATGTAGCGGCACGGCACTAAATTATATCCCTGCCAATAGCAGCGGAAACAACATGCCTGCGGGCGTTACTTTTACCTGGGATGCCCCTGCCGGAAACGGCTTTACAGGAGGTTCAGCGCAAAGTACTCCGCAAACAAGCCTTAACCAAACGTTGGTAAATACTACCAATGCACCGGTAACAGCTACCTACTCAGTAACCCCACACTTCAACGGCTGCGACGGCGTGCCGTTCACCGTTGAAGTCACCATAAACCCCGTGGCTATTGTACCAAATGCCTCGCTTACCCTGTGCAGCGGCACGGCATTTAACTTTGACCCGGCTACCGTGGCTACGCTTTTCCCGGCAGGTACGGTATTCAACTGGAGTGCGCCTTCGGGCAATGTAACCGGAGGAGCATCAGGCACTGCGCAAACCACCGTTTCGGGCACGCTTGCCAATGCGACAGCAACCGTTCAGGCAGTGGTGTATACAGTAACACCTGTTTCGCCGCAAGGCAACTGTAACGGCGCAGCCTTTACCCTTACGGTGAATGTAAACCCCGAATTTGATGTTACGTCGGTTGTATCAGATTACAATGGTTTCCAGATCAGCTCGGCAGGTGCAGGCGATGGCTTCATCAACCTTACACCTACAGGAGGCACAGGCACATACACCTACAGCTGGACAGGCCCGAACGGTTTTACGGCTTCGACACAAAACATTACCAATATAGGCCCGGGCAACTATACCGTAACCATAAGCGACGGGCTTTGCCAGGACATCACGATTCCATTTACCATTGTAGAACCGCTTCCGCTGGTGATAGCGGAAGTAATAGCCAGCCATGTAAATGTGGATTGCTTCGGGCAATCAACCGGTGTTATAGAAGTTGAAATAACACAGGAATCCATCGCACCGTATGACTATGCAATACTGCTACCTGATAGTACTATAGTAGAAAACGTGGACAACCTTACCGCTACAAGCTATGTATTCGACAACCTTTTTGCAGGCACGTACAATATCCGTGTTACCGATGCTAACGGCACCGTAAAATACCTTAACGGCATAGTGATAACCCAGCCTGCTACCGGCCTTGCCATAACAGGCAGTACAGTATCTGATTTCAACGGGTTTAGCATCAGTTGCTTCGGCGCGCAAAACGGTGCCATAGACCTTACTGTGGGTGGTGGCTATCCGGGCTACACCTTTAGTTGGACAGGGCCAAACGGCTTTACTGCCACCAGCGAAGACATTGCCAACCTTGCCCCGGGTGTGTATACTGTAACCATACTCGACACTACAAATGCCTGCCCTGTAACGCAGAGCTTTACCATAACCGAACCGCAGCCCGTAACCTTTACGGGTACAGTACCGACATTTAACGGTTATCAAGTAAGTTGCTTTGGCGGAAACAACGGCAGCATAAACATTACACCTACCGGCGGTACAGGCGTATATACCTATGCATGGACAGGCCCGAACGGTTTTACGGCTTCGACCCAAAACCTTGGCAACCTTGTTATAGGTACATACGAACTTACCATTACCGACAATAACGGCTGTACAGCACCGGCACAGAGCTTTACCCTCACCCAGCCCACAGCACTGGCCATTACCGAAACCCATGTAAACGTGCTGTGCTTTGGCGCAGCTACAGGCGCTATAGATGTTACCGTAACGGGTGGTGTGCCAAACGCATCGGGTGTGTATACCTATGCATGGAGCGGTCCTAACGGTTTTACAGCTACTACCGAAGACTTGGTAAACATCACCGCAGGTATATACAACCTTATTGCCACAGACGATAACGGCTGTACCATACCGCTGAGCGTAACCCTAACCCAGCAGCCCGAAATCATCATCACCGCTGCCACCACGCCTATAACGTGTTATGGTGCCAATAATGCCAGCATATCGCTTACCATAACCGGTGGCGATGCACCTTACGACACCCAGTGGAGCAACCTTGCCACAGGCATTTATCAGGATAACCTTTCGGCGGGCACATATATAATTACGGTGACCGATGAAAGCAACTGTGTGAAACAAATCACCGTAGTAATTCCGGAAGCACCGATATTTACCGTAACACCTGTTTATAACAACATCAGTTGCCACGGCGCACAAGACGGCAGCATAGCCCTGAACCTTGTAGGCGGTATAGCCCCGGTAACACTGGTATGGAGCGACGGTTCTACCCAGGGTACCACAAGGAACAACCTTGGCCCAGGCACCTACACCGCCACAATTACCGACGGTACGCCCTGCCAAATCATCCGCACGTTTACCATTATAGAACCGGCAGCACTTACTATAGGGGCAAACCTTACCCATGCGCTGGACTGTGCCAACGCACAGAGTGGTGCCATAAACCTTGTGGTAGCGGGCGGTACACCACCGTACACCTACAACTGGACAAACGGGCAAACAGTAGAGGACCTAACCGCTATAACTTCGGGTACGTATGCTGTAACGGTTACCGATGCATCGGGCTGTACGGCATCGGGTACGTATACCATAACCCGCCCTGCCCCGCTTACGCTTAATGTAAGCAGCAACGTAGTACACAACTGCGACACCCATTATGTAAGCCAGACCAATGTGGCACAGGCTTCGGGCGGGGTACCGCCATTCCAGTACACATGGAGCAGCGGCACCGCTTCTGGGCCTTTCGGGCAGTACATGAATACCGACCAGAACGGTACTGTAATCGTTACGGCTACAGATGCTTCGGGCTGTACCGCTACCACCACTTTTGAAGTCGATACCCAGCAGCTGGGCGAGGCCAACTTTACCGCAGGTTCGTTTGCCTTTACCACCTACCAGCAGTATTCTATTATGGATCCGGTGTTATTTGACAACCTTTCTACTGGCGATTATACCGAGGTGGGTTGGGATTTTGGCGACGGCGGAAGTTCTAACGAGCTGAACCCGGAACACACCTACGTACGCGAGGGCAACTATGTTGTAACCCTGCACGTAGTATACCCATACGGCTGTAGCGACACCTACACCATGCTTCTGGTGGTTACCAAAGGCTATGAAGTAATGGTGCCGAATGCCTTTACACCAAACGCCGATGGCCATAACGATACCTTTAACGCAGTACACCGTGGGCTGAAGTCGATAGAGCTGAACGTATTTGACACCTGGGGTGCGGTAATTTATTCTGAAAAAGGCGATGTAATAACCGGCTGGAACGGCGATGTAAACGGCAACCCGTCTGAAAACGGAAACTTCTACTTCCGCATTAAGGCAGAAACGTTTTACGGGCAAATTGTGGAATACGAAGGGCCGTTTGTACTGATACGATAACCAACCAAGACAACAACAATGAAAAAATACATCACCGCTATATTTACGTTACTTACCGCACTTGCTGCCCATGCGCAAGACCCGGTTTTTACGCAGTACTTTATGGTACCGCAAACCATGAACCCTGCCTTTACTGCCTTTATGGAAACCACCAGCGCCGGGGTAATACACCGCAGCCAGTGGCCCGATGCCAAGCTGAAGATTAATAGCGACTATGCTTTCCTGAATACGTGGTCTGAAGATATGAACAGCGGTTTTGGCGGAAGCCTGCTGAGCCAGCGCGAATCATTCACCGGGTATGAGTTATTCCAGTTTAATTTGAGTTACACCTATCGCGTAGAAGTATCAGACGACTGGTATTTCCACCCGGCACTTGAAGCGGGCTACGGCAGGAAATCGTACGGTTTCCAGAACCTGGTGCTTGAAGACCAGCTGAACATAGGCAACGGTACCGTAGACCCTGTGAGTGGCGACCCTACTATAGGCGGCCTGAACAACAAAGCAGGGTATTTTGATATTGGTGCGGGTTTCCTTTTTAACAACAGGAATGCTTGGGCAGGGGCTTCGCTACGCCACCTGAACAAGCCGAATATTTCCTTTACACAGGCAGGCGATATACCGCTGGACATGTTCTTTTCGGTAAATGCCGGTTATGAGTTTTTGTTTTCCAATGTGTTTTTCACGTCAGATGCCAAATTACTTATTACGGCAAACTACATGCAACAGTCGAAGTTTAACCGTTTCGACTTGGGTGCCGGTTTTGTATTCCAACGCATTTTCTTTGGTGCCAATGCCGCTACCAACCCGGCACGAAACAGCCCGAATGCGCCGTTTATTACTTCGGTTAACCCATACCTTGGCATACAGTACGAGCATTTTAAATTCGGGTATTCGTATGATGTAATAAGCAACGGCATGGGTAGAAACGGCGGTGTGCACGAGTTCTCTATACTATACCAGTTTGACTGGGAGAAGAAATGCCAGGGTTGCCCGGAGTATTTTTAATAACCTGTATTTTAAAAAATAATGGCAGATACACCAGTGAACTATGATTTTGAGGAATATACTTTACAGATTACAGACCGACCTGACAATACCTGCTCGGTAAAACTTTTATCAGATGAAAATCAAAACAATGAAAAATTGTCGGCTAAGCGAAGAAAAGTTTATATCATATATTCAAATAAGATTTTATATGTAGGTGAAGCAGCTACATCCTTAAAGACAAGGTTTCAGAGAGGATGTATATTGTATAACTATTACACTAAAAATAATGTTGGCCGCAAAGGATACAAAGGCTATAAATGGTTAGGTAAAGAAAATGAAGTAAGACAGCTTAAAGTATATGCTGCTATTTTTAATGAAACCTATGATCCTAAGCATAAACGTGATTTTATTCAGGCAGTAGAAGGCGAATTGGTTTTCCTGATACGACAAAAAACAGGCAGTTGGCCTAAATTCCAAAATGAGATACATTTTAGGAATGAGACAGGTGCGCGCGAAACAGCCGAAAGCATTTATAAAAAAATTACCTATGTTTGCCCATAACAATTAACAACATTATGAAAGCAATACTAAAAACATTATTCATTGCCTGTACGCTGCTGCTTATTACCACAACAGCACAGGCACAGGAGCAGAAACAGAAAACGGTGCAGACCGCAGTAATCAAAACAAAAATTTATTGTGACCATTGCAAGGCCTGCGAAACCTGCGGCCAACGGTTTAACCAAACCCTGCTAAAGGAAAAGGGTGTGCAGATGGTGGCAATCGATGAAAAAGCCATGACCATTAAGGTAACGTACAACAGCAAGAAAACAGACCTGACCAAAATAAAGCAGGCCATTACAAAATTGGGGTACGACGCCGATGAACTAAAAGCCGACCCAACTGCCTACGAAGGCCTGGACGGTTGCTGCAAAAAGGCGTAAACATATTTACATAAAACAACAAAAGCCCGTAAACGGGCTTTTGTTGTTTTATGCAGTATTGGTTTTATTTCTTTACAAGGGCTACTACTTTTTTACCGGCAGTAATAACAAGCAGGGCAGCGATACCGCCTACAAGCCCTACAATTACTTCTTTAATTATTGGTGGCCACGTAGGCACCAGATGGTGCAAATAATCGATGCTGTGTACAAATATACCGCCCGACACCATAATAAGCGCCACAGTACCTATAACACCCAGTGCTTTTATAACCCATGGCAGCGCCTTTACCAGCAGGTTGCCCAGCTTAGAAAAGAAGCCTTTATTTTTTGAAACCCTGATTAGCCTTAAACCGGCATCGTCCATGCGTACTATAAGTGCTACTATGCCGTACACGCCTATGGTAGCCAGTAGCGCTGTAACACAAACGGTTAGTATCTGTATATTAAGCGGCTTGTCTAAAACAGTGCTAAGCGCTATGATTACTATTTCAAGCGAAAGAATGAAATCGGTAGTAATGGCCGACTTTATTTTAGATTTTTCTGCCTCTGCTTCGGTCTGGGTTTCCTCACCGGCTTCTTCATGTGCATCATGGCCGTGGTGGAACAAATATTCCACAATCTTCTCTACACCTTCATATGCCAGGTAAAAACCGCCTATAACCAGTACCGCTTTTATAGCAACCGGAAAGAACGCATTAAGTAACAATATTATCGGAATGATGATAACCTTGTTCAGCAGCGAACCCTTTGTAATCGCCCACAGTACAGGCAGTTCTCGTGAGGAAACAAAGCCGGTAGCTTTTTCAGCGTTTACGGCAAGGTCGTCGCCCAGTATGCCAGCGGTTTTCCCGGTGGCCAGTTTACTGGTTGCAGCCACATCGTCCATTAATGAAGCTATGTCGTCTAAAATTGCAAAAAAGCCTGATGCCATAAGGAGTTTTAGGTGTTTTGATTTGTCAGGGCGTAAAATTAGAAATTAAATGTGGAAATACCCTTAAGATATTTCTAAAGTAATTACTCGCCCGAACTAATGTACGCCTTCTCTATATAATCAAGGCTTGGGAATGCTTTTTTAAATTTGGCTTCTGCGCCAAACATCTCCGGGTGCTGCATTACCAACTCGCCATAACCCGAGTACAATCCCTCTACAATCTCCATACCCTCCGTCACCCTGCCGAAAGGCGTGTAACCACGCAGGCCGTCTACCATAAGGGTATCAAGCGACCCGTTATCCTTCAGGTTGATGAACACATCGGTACTGCGGGATTCCTTACCCTGACGGGCAAAGCTCACAAAACCCTTTTTGTTCTTTTGCAGCAACGGTTCGTCGGGCATTATCTTCTGTTTCCACGGCTTCATCTTAGCCCCGCTTATACTGCCAAACTGCGCCACAAAACCCTCTACCACCCTATAGGCCGGTTCACCGTCGTAAAAGCCGCTGTTTACCAGTTGGTAAAACCTGTCAGCCGCCACAGGAGCCCATGCACGGGTTACCTCTATTTCAAAATCGCCCCTCAGGGTTTCAAAGGTTGCGGTGTATACTTCGGGTGTTTTACCGGATTTAGGTTTTTCGGGTTTGCAGCCCGAAAACAGAATAATTATAGCAAGTAAGGGTAACAGTTTTTGCATGTACATCGTAAAAGGTTTTAGGGCGAAGGTACAGAAATAATACAAAAAAAGCGGCTGATTTTGCGCAATCAGCCGCTTAAAAAACTCCATCGAAAAACTACTGTTTTATAAAACGTAGTGAAGCCGTTTTGTTGCCATCCTCCAGTTTTACTATGTACACACCGGCGGTAAGCATTTGTATATCAATTTGTGTTTGTGTTGTATATGCACCTTCAGCCACGCGCACTCCCTGTACCGTATAAATCTGGTAACGGGCATTATCCAGGCCTTCACCGCTTATGGCAATGCTGTTTTGTGCGGGGTTAGGATATAGTTTCAGTTGTTTTTGCCAATGTTCCCCTACTCCCACCGTTGGTGCCTGGCACGCATCAGATTCCAAAAGCGAAGCCCTTCGCGGTGCATTTTGCAGTACTACCCACATACGGTCGTTTTGCCCGGCAGTAAACACGCTTTTACAAACATCTGGCGTGTAATCCATGTGGTTTTCTATCTGGTCCCATACCTCATCTTCAGGGCAGGTATCTACAGCAGTACAGTCAAAATGCAGTCCCACACATGCCGGGGTGTCTTCGCAATAGTCGGTAGCGGTGCATGAATTTTCATCGCCCCAAATGTGCCTCAGGCCAAGGAAGTGTCCCATTTCGTGGGTAAGCGAACGCCCTTTGTCATTCTCAGGGAAATACGTCGTAGCCGGGAAAAGATCGGAACTGCCAAACGCCTTAAAGGACATTACCACACCATCTATTTCGGCAGTAGCCTCAGCGCCTTCCAGCCCATCCAGCCCCGATGCTTCCGGGAAGTAGGCATATCCGCCCACCTGCGCCATAGATCCGCCAAAACGGCATACCCATATATTTATGTATCGCTCCGGGTCCCACTGGGTAGCGCCTTTCATATTGGTATCTACACCTTCCATAGTATTCCATGTAGCCAGGCCAAGGTTTTGGCGGTCAATGCCCGTGGTGGGGTTACCGTCAGGATCCTGCTGCGCAAGGCAAAACTGTATGTGGGTATCTACACCCGCAGTGTTTTCGGCATAACCGGGCGTACCCTGCATGCGCCTGAAATCCTGGTTAAGCACCTGCAACTGCGCAAAGATGCGTTCGTCCGGTATGTTTTCGCTTACGCCTACCTCGTCGCCATCGTGTATAACGTGTACTACTACCGGCAGGGTAACCACATTCTCTTCGTTAACCGAAAAGGCTTTGCGCGATGACCGCAGTTTTGAAGCCATCCAGCCTTCAAAAGCAGGAGTGTTGTTGTGTTGTTTATGCAGCCTGCTGTACTCTTCTGAAAAGCAGGGAACCAAAGCGCTCTTTTGCTGTGCAGACAGTGATGCCGTAATCAAAACCACTGCCGTAATATACAGGTATACAATATTTTTCATGGCCTGGGTGTTTTTGGGATTGTGATATTGGGTTTTGCTAATTCCTGTGCTTATTGTTTTATTACCTGTTTCACCACGCGGCCTTTATCGGTTTCTGCGGCAACAAGGTAGGTACCCGACTGTAAGCCTGTAAGGTCGATGTTAACTTCGGTACCGTTTTGCGGGATAAGTGTTTTTACGGTACGTCCGTTAATGTCGGTTACGGTAACTTTATTTACCGGTGTGCCTGCGGTGTTAAGGTGCAACACATCTGTCACCGGATTAGGATAGGCCGTGAAAGCAGGTAGCTGGTTGTTATCGGTACCGGCAAGTTCGCCCGAAGCAATGGTAAAATCATCCACAAATAGGTAGGTAACCCCGGTAGAGCCGCTGTGCCTTACAAGGAGGTAAACAGCCTGCCCCTGGTAGTCCGATATATCTATAGTGATTACAGACGACAGTCCGTTTACGCCATCCTGCGCCAGCGGGGTAGTTTCGTCTACAATATCAATAAGGTCCTGTATGGTACCTACAGCACTAAAAGCATCGGCTACAATGGCATATATCTGGTACGATGATACTGCGGCAGGTTCGGTACCAATACCGCATATCCTCAATGAAAAACTGATGTTTTCTTCTTCAGGAAGCTCTACGTAAGGCGATAAAAGGATGTTGTCTGACCCTTCTACAACCACAGGGTTGTTTTCATCGTCAATGTAAAAGTTGCTGCTCAGCATCACATTACCCGTAAAACCAAGTTGCACCAATACGGGTTGGGATTGCGCTATGGTAAACGTTACATCGTCCTGCCCATCTGCATCTACTCCGCCCCACTCCTCATCCTGGAGCTGTTGAAGGTCTTCAAAATCCTGCGAATAAATTACTGTTTGCTGTGCCAGCGAAATGCTGCCTGTAAGCAATAAACCTATGAGTACTACTGTTTTCATTATAATTGTTTTTAAGATTATGTTGCAAATGTATCTTGCAGGTTTTGTAAAGACTGTTAAGTTGTGTTAACGAGGGTTAAAGTTGGTTAAACCACTATAAAACAACGGGATAACACCTACACAAACCCATCACACAGGATAGTACAGGACAAAACATTTACACCCAAAACCTACATTTACAATTACATGCACACCCATACACCATACAAAACCGCCGTGAAACTGCACCTGCGCAGGCTTCTGTTACTATCGTTATTCATAACCGCTAATCTGGCATCGGCACAAACCAAAACCGGGGCAGGCGATTTCATAGAAAATACTTCGTATAGCAAAAACGACCGCAGTGCCAAACGTGTACTGCAATACACTCCCGAGGGGGAAGACTTTGTATGCGTTAACGGCACCAACCGTTTTACCCGTGCGCTCTACGGCAGCCACACCGAGTTCCGGATAGAAACAAGCGACAGGCCTGTGTTTGCCATTTATTCAAAAAAAAACAAAAAGCATATTGCGTTTAAAATAAAATTGGGCAACGATACCCTAGCGCTTGATTCGGTGTATTGCAAATCGGTATACAAACCCGGCAGGCGCGATTATGAGTTGAACGACACCCGGCTGGGGAAGGATGTATTTTCCGTTTCGGCACAGGCATTTTATGATAAAGAGGGCGGTATCTGGAAGTTCACATTCCCGAAAAGCATGGTAGGTAAAAACATAAAGCTGCTGTGCCTTACCTCGGAAATTAAGTCGGCCAAGCTGAACCGCAACGGCGACATGGGTGCCGACCCGCCCGATGCTTTTGAAATGCCGGAACACCCGCAACAGTTGAAGACTTTGGAGGCAGGAATACAACCCACGATATATGTGGTATACGAAAACGGGGAGCTTAAGCAAGTTGACAATACCCTTGGAGAAAAGCTGTACAACACTGCCGAATCTGCACGTAAAAAACTATCGCAAACCCTGAAAATAACCACACCCGACCCATACCTGAACCCACTGGGCGCTACCATTTCTATGGCTGCCGATGGCATTTGGGATGAACAGGTGTGGCTGCACGGTGCCATAGGCTGGCGCATGCAGCTTAACGGTTGGCGGGCTGCCTATACAGGCGATGCCCTGGGCTGGCACGACCGCGCACGTACGCATTTTGACAATTATGCGGCATCTCAGGTTACTGATGTGGAACCGGTATATCCGCACCCGCAGCAGGACTCGGTACTAAACCTCACCCGCGCACTGAAAAAATGGGGCACACCCATGTACAGCAACGGCTATATATGCCGCAACCCGAACAACAATACCCAGATGCACCACTACGACATGAACCTAGTGTACATAGACGAACTGTTGTGGCACCTGAAATGGACGGGTGATTTGGCTTACGCCAAAAAGATATTCCCTGTAATACAGCGTAGCCTGGCGTGGGAAAAGCGCAACTTCGACCCGGACGGTGACGGCCTGTATGAAGCCTATGCTGCCACTTGGGCCAGCGACGGTGTTATGTACAACAGCGGCGGCACTACGGTGGGTTCGGCATATAATTACCGCGCCAATGCTATGGCTGCTGAAATTGCGGCACTCATTGGCGAAGACCCCACCCCATACCGCGATGAAGCAGAGAAAATACTCTCGGCTATAAACGAAAAACTATGGCTGGAAAATGGTGGCTGGTGGGCAGAGTATGTAGATTTTATGGGTAATAAAATGGTGCACCCTTACGCCGGTGTGTGGTCCATCTACACCGCTATAGATTCCGGTATACACAATCCTTTTAAGGCTTACAACGCTACAAACTATGTAGACCGATACATTCCGCACATCCCTATAAAGGCTGATAATTTAGACGGAGAGTACAGTGCCATTGCCACCTCATCATGGATGCCTTATTGCTGGAGTACCAATAATGTAGCTTTCGCCGAAACAGGTCACACAGCGCTTGCCTACTGGCAGGCAGGCCGTGCCGATGAAGCCTACAAACTATTTAAAGGTGCCGTTTTAGACGGCATGTACCTGGGTAATTCGCCGGGGAATATAGGACAAATCAGCTACTACGATGCTGCCCGTGGTGAGTGCTACCGCGATTTTGGCGACCCTATAGGCGTATACTCACGTGCCGTGGTACAGGGGCTTTTTGGCATAGCGCCCGACTTGCTCCACGGGGAAGTAACGGTACGCCCCGGTTTCCCTGCGGGCTGGGAATTTGCCGAAATACAGCACCCGGATATGGGGTATTCCTTTAAGCGGAAAGGCAGTAAAGATGTGTATGTATTTACCAATACATTTGGCAAAACACTTAAACTGCATGTACAGGTTAAGGCCCCGAAAGACAGCATTGAATGGATAAAAGTCAACGGTAAAAAAACAAGCTGGGTTTTAAAAGAGGGAATTGAAGCCCCATTAATTGAAATCACCTGTGATTTCACTAAAAAGTGCACAATAGAAATCGCATGGAGCGGCAACGAAATAAAACCCGAAATCCTGAGGCCAAAACGCGATTTCAACCAGTTTGAAAAACGTGAACAGGGGCAAATGAGCTGGTGGGTACCGCAGGAATCTCACGAGAAAAAAGAACCTGACCCTATCCCTTCCAAAAATGCTTCTATCAACCTCAGCAATGCAGTGAAGCAGCAATATGCCACCGTAAACATGGACGCCGCACTCAATGCCTCAGTAACCGATATTTTTAAGAACCGCTACCTTACGCCGCGTTCTCCATACACCACCATGCAAACCCCGGTGCAGGGCGTAGGCGAATGGTGCCACCCAAAACTTACGTATGAGATTGACGACACCGGGCTTCGGAACGCCATAAAAAATGAAGTGCTGGAAACCCCGTTTGGCGTACCGTTTCGTATGCCGAAGGGTAAGCATAACATAGCCTTTACCACACTGTGGGACAACTACCCCGATTCGCTTTCTGTACCACTTAGCGGCAGGGCACAGCATGCTTACCTGCTTATGGCGGGTACTACGAACCCGATGCAATACGGGGTAACCAATGGGCTTATTACCATAACTTATACTGACGGTACAAAGACTATACTTGAGTTGACAAATCCCGATACCTGGTGCCCTATAGAGCAGGATTTTTATACGGACGGATTTGCCTTTAAACTGAATGCCCCTCGTCCTTACCGTGTGGCGTTTAAAACGGGGATCATAAGCCGTGATATGGAGACTGCCGCAGGTATAAAACCCACCGATGT
This sequence comes from Flavobacterium niveum, assembly GCF_055231775.1. NCBI lineage: Bacteria > Pseudomonadati > Bacteroidota > Flavobacteriia > Flavobacteriales > Flavobacteriaceae > Flavobacterium > Flavobacterium niveum. Next base: position 473,236 of record NZ_JBUYSX010000004.1, on the reverse strand, counting down.
ATACGGGCGTACCATAGACGGTGGCGCAGGTGTTATCCTTGACATACCTCTTGATAAACACAGAGAACTAAAATCTATACAGTGGAAAGCCGTAGCCAATGAGGTTATTATCGGGCTGATGGCTGTTACGTTATTGAGGTAAAAGATAATTTTACTTAACTCTATAGCAAAAAATTCGGTTAAAATTTTAACTTTATCGCGCGTAATCAGCAAATATTGAATTCCTTTTTATCTCAAATTTTAATCATTACAAATGAAACTCTTTTTACACTTATTCATAACGCTTATATGCTTTTCGACTTACTCACAAGGCTTAAAATACTCCCCAACCAAGTCTTACCTTGTAAATAGGGCTAAATCAAACGGAGAAGAAAATAGTGAAAAGATGGATAAATCTTTTGAAGTAATTGTCGAAACGAATAAAGTTAATATTGGTGATAAGTTCTCCTTAACTATTACGAAAAGGGAATACCGTAAAAGTGACGAATGGACTATTGAAGAATTGAGTGTAGATGATCCTTCTACTAAATACAAGATTTGTAAAGTATACATAGCAACCAATCAAAATGATTACACGATATATGTTTCTTCATGTGAATTAGATGAAAAAAATGAACCATCCATGACCATACAATTCACGAACTCTAATTATACTGGATGGTACGAAATGTGGCGACGATATAGAAATGGTTTTTAAGAGTTTATAAGAAAATCTTACCACTGTATATGCCCCTCAATAAACTCAATCAGCTGGTCGGCCATGGCTTGTTGCTCTTTCCTTACCGGGTGAGAACCAGTGTTTTTGTAGGGGAATATGGTAATGTAAATATTGTCGTCTTCCAGCTGGCCTACCGCTTTCCTGATATAATCTGGCCACGCAGAGCCTTCCCTCGTGGCATCCATATTGCCTAAGGCGCAGATAATACTTGCCTTCGGGTGTTTCTGCCTGATAGAAGCGATAAAGTTTTTGTATGAGGTAATGATAAACTCTTCCGTTGGTTTAGTGGTACCAAACCTGTTTTTAAACTGTTCGTGTTCCGGCAGGTTTACCAGCCATGAATCGTTCTGGAACAGGTTAACCACCACTACATCGGGCTTGAATGCATTAAAATCCCATTTGCTTTTTGGGTCGAGCGGGTCAGTGCGGTCGTAGGTTTCCGGCATGATTTCAGGGAACCAGCTCACCATGATGCCTATACCGCTACGGGCTACTATTGATGCATTGGCATTAAAATGGCGTGCGGTAAGGGCTGCGTACGTATAGTAATTATTGAATTGCTCAGGCGTACCGGCATCCACACCGCCTTCAGGTACGTCTACGCCATGCCCGGCAGTTATGGAATTGCCGTAAAATTCTATTTTCCTTGTACGGGTATCTTTATATTTTAAAAGTGATGCCTTGCCTTCCAGCTCAAAGCCGTAAAAGATATTTTTAGAGGTACTGTTCGTCAGCTTATAAATTTCCAGAGTATGCTTACCGGGTTTAAGTCCTTTGGCTACAGTAAAAGTCCTTACTTCGCTATCCGATTGGAACCTGAACGCATTGGCAGCATCATTGTCTACAATGGCATAGAAATCGGCTTTTTCTTTCAGTGATTTCATTTTTACCGAAGCACCCGTACCCTTAAAAGCTATTTTTATGGAAGTCCCCGGCCAGTAAAACTGCGTTGAGTCAGCCTTAACCTCTACCCTGCCGGTGTAGCAGATTTTCTTGTTACCCGGCTTTACAACAACCTGCGCGTAACTATTAGAAATTATAAAACATACAATCAGCGTACACAGCACTTTTACTTTTGTCATAATAATTACAGGCTTTAGTTTGGAAGATTTGGGATAATAAAATTTGCAGAAGGGAAGGGATTCGAACCCTCGATACCCTTTTGAGGTATACACACTTTCCAGGCGTGCGCCTTCGACCACTCGGCCACCCTTCTGTATATTGGCAAAAATACTCTAAAAAACCAAACGGCAAAATTATTGGGTAAGCTCCCCGCACACAGGCGCTTCAAACAGCAGCTTAAAACGGTGTGCAGGCACCTGCATACCCAGCAGGTACATCATTTTGGTAATGGCGGCTTCGGTGGTAATATCAGCGCCGCTTATTACACCAATTTCTTTAAGCAGGGTACTGGTTTCATACTGGCCCATATTTACACGGCCGCCGCTGCACTGGGTTACGTTTACCACATGCACGCCGCTTTCTATAGCCTTTTGCAATATACCAATAAACCACTCTGCCGACGGTGCATTGCCACTGCCATACGTTTCCAGCACTATACCTCTGAGGCCGTCTATGGCAGTTATGGCGCGTAGTACCTGTGCTGTAATACCCGGAAACATTTTTACAATAGCCACATTACCGTCAAACCCCGAACGCAGCTCAAACTCCTCGCCGTTTTGCGGCAAAAGTTGTTCCCTGTGTACACGCAGGTGTACGCCACTTTCGGCAAGCGCAGGGTAATTGGGCGACGTAAATGCGTTAAAATGCTCAGCGCTTATCTTAGTGGTACGGTTGCCACGGTACAGTTTGTATTCAAAATAAAGGGAAACCTCACGCACTATGGGCAGTCCGTTATCGTGCAGCGAGGCTATCTGTATCGCGGTAATAAGGTTTTCCTTGGCATCGGTACGCAGGTCGCCTATGGGCAATTGCGAACCCGTAAATACCACCGGCTTTTTCAGGCCGTGCAGCATAAAACTCAGCGCCGATGCCGAATAGCTCATGGTATCGCTGCCGTGCAGGATTACAAAACCGTCAAAATCATTGTAGTTGTCTGAAACGATACGCGCCATCTTCTCCCATTTCGCCGGGTCCATATCACTGGAATCGATGGGTTTTTCAAACGACATAGTTTCTATATCGCAGTCCAGTTGCCTTAGCTCCGGGATGCGTTGCAGTAGTTTACTAAAGTTGAATACCTTAAGGGCGCCGGTGTCAAAGTTCTTCACCATGCCTATGGTACCCCCGGTATATATGAGCAGTATACGGGGCCTATGCATCCTGGTATTTCATTTTATTTACCACCGGGTTAGCATACATGGCCAGGAAACCTTCGCGCAGTATAGGGTTTTCTATATCAATACGCATTTCCAGCCTGCGCTCAAAAACCTGTTTTTCTTTTTCGGTATACCTGTCGGCAAACTGCGTAGTACCGTGCAGCAGGTCATACGCTATATAGTTTGTAGGCCATAATTTATAGCCGGTAATAATCGCCTGGTCTATCACCTGTGCCAATGATTGCAACTGCTTGTTAGCGCTGTCGCTCTCGGTGGCTATGATGTCCAGCTCAGCATCAAGCGGGGTGCCTACATGCAGGTGGATGTGTTTCTTTTGGCCTATGATTCCGCTAAGCAGCGTAGTAAAATCTTCGTTTTTCTCCTTTACATACACCTCATCGTTAGCCTTAGCCAAAAGCTGCGGCATTTTCAGTGCATCGGTAGGGTCATATTCATACGAAATGGAAACCGGTACTATCTTCAGCTTACGGAAAAACTCGGTAAGCGACTGGCCTTCATTGGCCATAGCCAGCATTTTCAGCACACCCTGCTGGGTAGCATCTTTGCCGTCTTTAGTACGGCCTTCGCGCTGGGCTATCCATACACTACGGTTTTCGCGGCGTATAAGGTGGTATATGTATTCGCTCATCAGCTTGCTGCTTTGCAGCATTTCACGCGGCGAAAGGCTGCGCTGTACCAAAAAGTTCCTGTTAAGGCGCGACAGTATGTGCAAAAAAGGCTTCTGCACCAGGTTGTCGCCTATGGCGCTGGCGGTCATGGTAAGCCCTTTTTCAAGCAGGGTAACATTCAGCAACGACGTATCAAGTATAATATCGCGGTGGTTGCTTATGTACAGGTACGAAGTATGCGTCTCAAGGTTTTCAAAACCCGAAGTGGTAAGCCCTTCCGAACTCTTTTTAAGTACTTCCTGAATGGCGTTATAAATGAAATTCGCCTGGAAATCGCGCTTGGAATGGGTACGCAGTAGTTGCGCCTTCCATTCTTCCTCGGGCATTTCCGGGAACGTGAAACTCATCAGGGCTTTCATCATCGGGTGGTGTACCACACTGCCCAGGGCCTCATTTACTTCGCTGTCATAAAAAGGCCGGATCTGATCAAACTTCTGCATGTGTCTCTTTTCAGGGTTTTAAGGTGAATTTACAAATGAACGAAAATTTATTGGATTTAAACCGTAAATACGCGTTAAATACCATACACATCTGCCGAATTTTGTGTGGTAATGCGTGCTACTTCGGCTACGGTAAGGCCGTAAATTGCAGCCAGTTTTTCGGCTACTAGCGCCACGTAAGCGCTTTCATTACGCTTGCCGCGGTGCGGCGCCGGTGCCAGATACGGCGCATCGGTTTCCAGCACTATATTTTTTATATCTATTTCATTCAGGAATTGGTCTATTTTACCGTTTTTAAAGGTAGCCACGCCGCCTATACCCAGCTTCATGCCATAGCCTATGGCCTTTTCGGCATGCTCCTGAGTCCCGGTAAAACAATGGAAAATACCGTACAGCCCCTCCCCTTTTTCACTTTCCAGCACTTCAAAAGTTTCGTCAAAAGCATCGCGGCAGTGTATGTTTATAGGCAGGCCATATTGTTTGGCAAGGCGTATCTGGCGGGCAAAGGCATCCTGCTGTTGCGGCAGGAAGGTTTTATCCCAAAACAGGTCTACCCCTATTTCGCCCACAGCATAGAATTTTTTATCAGCCCGGGCCAGCTCCTGCTGCACAAAAGCGAGTTCGTCTTCGTAGTTTTCCTTTACATGCGTAGGGTGCAGCCCCATCATCAGGAACACATTATCAGGGTACTGCTGCTGCACGGCATACATACCGTTAGCATACGTGCTGTCTATGGCCGGTACGAAAAGGCGGGTAACCCCTGCATTAAATGCGCGCTGCACCATGGCATCGCGGTCTTGCGAAAATTCTTCTGAGTATAAATGGGTATGCGTATCGGTAAGTATCATTATCTGCAATAAATCGGCAGCAAAAATACAAAGTTGATGCAAAATTTAGCTTTGTAGTACCGATTTTTAATCTAATTTTACCATAACCATCAATAAAGCTATAACACACCTACATGAAAGACCTGCACGCAATCCTGAGGAAGGATGGCTATAAACGTATTAAGTTTAAGCTGAGCAATACCCAGCACCTGCTTATTAAGGGCAAGATAAACGGCATAGCCGGTAATTTTATACTGGACACCGGTGCCAGCAACAGCTGCGTAGATTTTGAGGGGATTGAGTATTTTGCGCTGCACGCAACAGACTCAGACACACGAGCAGCCGGGGCGGGTGGCACCGGTATGCTTACACAGACTTCACTGCAAAATTCACTAAAACTGGGGCGTTGGGCTACTAACAACCTGGGACTGGTAATCTTTGACATGAGCCATGTAAACGAAGCCCTGCGCCAGTATAAAGCCAAACCCGTACACGGCATTATAGGTGCCGACATATTGCTTAAAGGAAAAGCCATAGTAGATTATAACGATTTTTGCCTGTACCTTAAATAGTTACGATTTAATTTATTACATTTAGAACCAAATCACCAATTATTATGAAACAACTCTTCCTTTTTATGGGAGCGCTGTGGTTTTGCAATGTAATAGCCCAGCCTGCCAACGACGATTGTGCCAATGCCATACCCCTAACACCAAGCCCTGCAGCTACCTGCACCAACAGCTATACCGGTACTTTGGCCGATGCTACGCCTTCGGGCATTACAAACACATGCAGTACCGATAACACAGGTGGCGATGTATGGTTTTCGTTTGTTGCCAGCAGCTCATCGTATAAAATAACCACATCATCTAACGTGGCTTATACAGTATACAGCGGCACCTGCGACAACCTTACGCTAAAACTGTGCAGTACCGCTACTGCCCCGGTAGTAAAAAACATAATACCCGGGCAAACCTATTATATAGAAGTATACACGCTTACCGAAGCAGCAGAATTTGACATCTGTATACTTACACTGCCTTCCATAACAATAGATGCCACAAGCTACACCGCCGAAGCGTTGGTTACCCAGGTATTGGGCGGCAGCACCTGTACCCCGGTTACCAATATTACGGCATCGCCTATGGAAAGCATCGGTTATTTTGAAAAAGGCCCTTCAGATTTTGCATTTGAAAACGGTATTATACTTTCTACGGGCTTACTAACCAATGCGCCCGGCCCCAATACTACTGCCGGAACCAGCAGTGACAATGGTACAGGTAACGACGCCGACCTGGCACAGTATATCCCATTGACCAATGCAAACTGGACGTACCATAACACTACAAAACTGGAGTTTGACTTTACGGCCGTATCTGAAATATTTACACTCGATTTTATATTTGCTTCAGAAGAATATCCGATGTTTCAATGTAATTTCCAGGATGCTTTTGCCTTTTTAATTACCGACCTCACTTATGATTACACATTCAATATCGCCTTAGTACCCGATACTATTATACCCATAACTACCGGCACGGTACGAGACTACATATACAATACCGCTTGCGGGGGTGCAAATTCAGCGTATTTTGACACCTTGTACCAACCAAGCAATGACGACCTTACAGCACCGTCAATTTACAACGGATATACTGTACCGATTACCGCAACCGGATACCTTGAACCCGGACACAACTACCACATAAAGCTTGTTATTGCGGACGGCATTGACCCGGTAATGGACTCCGCAGTGTTTATAGACGGCAACAGCCTTAACTTTGGGCAGTTTAACCCCGCTGCAGTATCACTGCAATCTACCGCAGGCGATGTACTGTGCGGCAATGATGGCACTGCACTGACCCTGGGCAATAACCTGCCATCGTCATTAACCTACACCTGGGAATATAATGGCGAACCCATGCCGGAAACAGGTAGCTTCGCGTACATCTACGAACCCGGAGACTATAGCGTAACCGTATCATGGGGCGAAGGCTGCACATCTACATACAGCACTACCTTAGGCAGTGGGCAGATTGCCGATTTCAACAATATGGAAATCCCTCCTTACATACTATATGAGCCTGCCGGCACCACTACTGCACAATTTGACATGGAGGCCTTTGCACAACAGTTTTTGCAGATGCCGGGACTGGAAGGGTATAGTGTAACTTTTCACCAGTACTACTATTATGCAGAAAACAACATAGAGCCTATTGTAGGCAACTATACCAATACAGCCGGTACGCAAACCCTGTATGCCTTAGTAACCAGCCCCACAGGGTGTACTGCAATAGTACCGGTAACCATAAGCGTAGAAAACTATACCCCTATAAATTTAGAATCGGTTTACAACGAATTTGCCTGCGAAGAAAACACTGACGGCCATTTAGAATTTAACTTAGCCGGATTAGGATACTTTTATTTTACCCAGGCAGGATATAGCGGGGAACAGTACAGCCATGCTTTCTACCTTGATGCCGCTGCCCTTGCAGCGAATACTCCATTACCCGGATTGTATACAAATACCACAGCAGGCTATCAGCAAATTTTGTTTAAAGTATGGGAAACGGCAATACCCGAAAATACCATGGTAAGCCCGTTTAACCTGTATGTGGAAAATGCCGCCATAGCAAACCCTGTAACGTCTTTAACCGTTTGCGACAACGATGGCACAGACGATGGCAGCACGGTGATAGACCTTACTGTTATTCAACCGGAGCTACTGGGTTCGCAGCTACCCGGCGTATACAGTGTAGGCTACTTTACCAGCACAGATGCCGCCAATGTAGGCGATGTTACCGCACCCGGGTACATAGCCAGCCCACAGGCGTATATTACCACAGGAGAAACCGAAGTTGTATGGCTGCGCGTTACAAACACAGGCGCTGTGGGAGGCTGCTATGCAGTAACCGGCGTGGAAATTACAACGCTACAGCTGCCACCTGCTAACACACCTGACACATATACCATAACCGAAACAAATTATGACGGTGTAGCAACCTTCGACCTTACTACTACCATAAGCGAAGTATTAGGTGAGGGAACAAACCCGGACGACTACCAGGTATATTTTTCAGACACTACAGACACTTTAGGGTCGCCAATACAAAACCCTGAAGCTTATACCAACATCATAAACCCGCAAACCCTTATGGTTACAGTTTTTGATAATGAAACGGGTTGTAGCAACAGTACCCTGCTTACCCTTTCGGTAGAAACGGCGGCAGGTATAGAAAATAATGCTTTCGGTTCACTTAAGGTATACCCTAACCCTGCCGAGAGCCAGCTGAACATAAGCAACACGGCTGCCCTTACCCGTGCCGAGCTGTACACCATATTAGGCCAGCAGGTAATAAGCAAAGACCTTAACAGCACCGGGACAACGCTGGATATACAAAACCTGCAGGCAGGCGTGTACCTGCTGAAGGTATACAGCGGCAACAGCAGTACAACATTAAGGGTGATAAAAAAATAAATTTCTACTATTTTAAACATTCGCAGGTAGGGTATTTGGGGCTTAAACTGTATATACAGCTACAAAACCATTTAAGCGATAAAAAAGTTTTTAGTAGTTAGTTAAGCTATGCATGGCCTGCCGAAACGCAGGCCATTTTTTTATGGTATTTACAGCATCTTATTTGCAAAAACCATGGGGTGTGCGTATATATAAATACCGTATCTTTGTATCCTGATTTCGAGAGTTTGATTACATGGAAACAGTTTTAGACACTACCAGGCCTGTTGCACAAAACGGGCTCCTTACACAAAAACCAAAATGGCTGAGGGTAAAACTACCTACAGGCGAAAAATATACCGAACTGCGTGGTCTTGTAGACAAGTACAAGCTGCATACCATATGCACATCGGGCAGTTGCCCTAACATGGGCGAATGCTGGGGCGAAGGCACCGCTACGTTTATGATACTGGGCAACATCTGTACACGATCGTGCGGGTTTTGCGGTGTAAAAACCGGAAGGCCTGAAACGGTGGAATGGGACGAACCCGAAAAAGTGGCGCGTTCTATAAAGCTGATGAACATAAAGCACGCAGTTATTACCAGCGTAGACCGAGACGACCTTAAGGACGGCGGCTCTATCATTTGGGCTGAAACCGTGAAAGCAGTACGCCGCATGAGTCCGGGTACGACCATGGAAACCCTTATACCGGACTTCCAGGGCATAACCCGCAACATAGACCGTATTGTGGAAGTAGCACCCGAAGTGGTATCGCACAACATGGAAACCGTAAAGCGCCTTACCCGCGAAGTGCGTATACAGGCAAAATACGAGCGTAGCCTTGAAGTACTGCGCTACCTGAAAGATACCGGCATTAACCGTACTAAATCAGGTATTATGCTGGGGCTGGGTGAAACCGAAGCCGAAGTACTGCAAACCATGGAAGACCTTCGCAGCGTAAACCTTGACGTAATCACTATAGGCCAGTACCTGCAACCGAGTAAGAAACACCTTCCGGTTAAGGAGTTCATTACCCCGGACCAGTTTAAGAAATATGAAGAAATAGGCCTTGAAATGGGCTTCCGCCATGTAGAAAGCGGTGCACTGGTACGTTCGTCATACAAAGCACAGAAGCATATTTTATAATTTGTTTCAGGTTTAAAGTTTCAGGTTATGGAAAAGCAGGATTTAGTTGTTAGTTTTTCTACATTACGTGAGGCGTACTGTGACGTAAAAAGTTTTTTGGAACAAGAAACCGGAGATGCTGTTACCTCTTTGTCTACAACTATTGAAGGCGATTTGAGCTTATATGGTGATGATAACTATTATATGCTAATAAAGTTCCTGGACAAATATAACCTGAACGATAGCGGTTTCAAATATGACGAACATTTTCGTTCTGAAAGTGAAATCTTTGGCATGGGCAGTATGTTTCTGTACCTCCTTTTGTCTCCTCTTTATATCATAAAGGCCGTTTCATTTGGCAGGATTAACCTATTGCCTCCGGCAGGTTATTGGGACAGAAAAATTAAAGACCTTACTTTTGGCGATATGCTGGCATGGTACCTGACCAAAGAATTTAAACACCGTTCTGACCTGAATATTAAGTTGCCCGTTAACACCTAAAAAAGTACGAGCTGGATTTCCCCGAACTACATACCGAAAGGCTTATCCTCCGGGAAATAAATCCGGAGGTGCATAATTATATCTACACCAATTTTACCGATGCCCAACTCATGTTCTTCCTGGGGCTTGATGCTGAGGCTTTGGCAAAGGAAAAAGCAAAGTACAATGGAGGGTTGGTTACGTTCAACAAATCATATCTGTACCATACCATTACCGAAAAGAAATCGGGTACTGTAATTGGCCGTTGTGGTTTTCATACCTGGTACATCCAGCACAACAGGGCTGAAATTTTTTATGACCTGTACAGCGACGACTATAAACGCCTAGGCATAATGACTGAAGCACTCAATGCGATATTAGCTTTTGGATTTAGCGATATGAACCTGCACCGCATAGAAGCCATGACCGCTACTTACAATACTGCAAGTATTAAAACGCTTTTAAAATTCGGTTTTGTACAGGAGGGCGTCCTGCGCGAGCATTACCTTGTAGGCGACAAAATGGAAGATTCGCTTATGTTTTCGTTATTAAAACACGAATTTTCAGGCCGATGAGAATCCCATTAATTTACATCCCGAAAACGCGGTTTAAACATTTCCTGCACATCGAAAAAAATTACAGGTCCTCAAGGCCGGTTATATCTGTTGGCTGTGACTGCCACCCTGCATACTGCCTGCAAAAGCTGCACATAAGGCAACAAAGCTACCCGTTTGACTGGCTGAATACCCAGCCGGAAAATGCTATAGAATATGTGTTGGACAATATAGAAACCGGTTTTACGCATTTTATACAAGGCCTTGGTAAAAACAGGGCAGGCGATGTAGTAGCGTCTCGCTATCCTTATGCCGAATTTATCCACGAGCCTGAACTTGCGGGTAATAAAGAAGCACAGGAGAAAATGACACGCAGGTACAAAAGGTTTATGGATATATTCCAGCGTGAAGCGGTAGATTTACTTTACAACATCCCTGCCGAAAGCATAAAAGATGCGGCAACAATACAGCATATAGTTGAAACTGTACGTGCATTAAGCAGTAAAATAAAAGACGGGCGCATTTGCATCTACATACGCTACGATGAACATACCGAAGAAAATGCCCAGTTGTCAAACCAATTGATCACGCTTCTTAGCGAAATACCGCATGTAGTCGTGGTTAAATATTGCCGGGAATTCAGCAAATACGGGTTATGGGGTAATGCTTCAGGATATCCGGCATTGCTTGCGTCGTTGGGCATCGAACTATCTTTACAATTTCCTAAAATTTACATCAGGTAACCATGAAAACAAAAATAGCCATTAACGGTTTCGGACGCATAGGCCGTAACCTTTTCAGGCTGCTGCTAAACCACCCTGCCATAGAGGTGGTAGCTATAAACGACATAGCCGATGCCCGTACCATGGCGCATCTTGTTAAATACGACAGCATACACGGCACCCTGCCTTATGAGGTTTCGCATACCGAATATTCTATTATCATCAACGGTGTTTCCTATCCTTTTACACGCCATAAAGATGCAGTTGATATTAACTGGGCTTCGTTTGACGTGGATATTGTGGTAGAGGCTACCGGTAAGTTCAAGACCCTGGAAGATGCCGAAAAACACCTGGCTTCGGGCGCTAAAAAGGTTATCCTGTCTGCACCACCTGAAGACGACCGCATAAAAACGGTAGTACTGGGCGTAAACCACGATATACTGGACGGTACCGAAAAAGTACTATCTAACGCCAGCTGTACCACAAACAATGCCGCCCCAATGATGATGGTGATTAACGAGCTGTGCGGTATAGAACAGGCGTACATTACCACCGTACACTCGTATACTACAGACCAGAGCCTGCACGACCAGCCGCATAAAGACCTGCGCCGTGCCCGTGGCGCTGCACAAAGCATAGTACCTACCACTACCGGTGCCGCTAAGGCACTGACCAAAATATTCCCGGAATTTATGGGCAAAATAGGCGGTGGCGGTATCCGTGTGCCGGTGCCGGACGGTTCACTTACCGACATTACCTGCTATGTACGTAAAGAAGTAAGCATAGACGAGATAAACAACGCGTTTAAAACCGCAGCGCAATACAACCTGAAAGACATACTGGCCTACACCGAAGACCCGATAGTATCGGTAGATGTGCTGGGCAATCGCAATTCGTGCCTGTTTGATGCGCAACTTACATCGGTAATTGGTAAAATGGTAAAGGTAGTAGGCTGGTACGATAACGAGATTGGCTACTCGTCGAGGATTATTGACCTGATTGGTTATATTTCTAAATAAAGCTACTGAGACGCTGAGCTTCTTAGCTGCTAAGCCGTTTAGAAGCTCAGTTTATTTATTATGCACCAGATACTCCTGACGTGATATATCTGAGCAACCTTCCCAACACCAAACCGACCGGAGTGGAACTATAAACCATGAACAACAAACCATGAACAACAAACCATGAACAGTTACACCACCTGCCCGCTAAACTTCTCGCGATACATGGTCGGAGTCATGCCCACAGTGCGCTTAAACAACGTACGGAACGTTTTCAGGTCGTTGTAGCCGCTTTCCAGCATCACTTCGGTTATGCTGTAGCGTGACTGTTCCAGCATTTGCTTGGCGGCTTCTATACGGGTTTTTTGCAGGTATTCTATAGGTGTTATACCCGTTACCAGCTTAAAACGGCGCACCAGGTTGCGTCGGCTCGCCGGTACTGCGGTTATAATTTCCTCTACCGTATTGGCACGGCTGAAATTTTTCTTTATCTCCTCCTGCGCTTTTTTTACCAGGTCATCGCCATGGCCTTCATAAGGCGTAAACGACCCAAAATACGTTTGTCGGTTACGGTCCAGGTCGATGCTGAACATTTTTGCTGCCCTTACCGCTACTTCCTTACTGCAATAAATTTCCAGCAACAGCATCAGCAAGTGGAAGGTATTGGTAGCGCCACCACTTGTAAATACCTTATCCTGTTCGGTTACCACGGCATCCGGCCTTAGCTGTACCTGTGGGAACAGTCGTGCAAAATTACCGCCCGCATTAACATGTGTGGTAGCCGGCCTGTTGTCCAGCAATCCGGCTGCGGCAAGTACAAACGCCCCAGTACAAAAGCTGGCTACGGCAGCACCTTTGGCATGCTGTGCCACCAACCACGGGAACCACTGCGCATTTGCCCTCAGGCCATCGGGCAGGGCATCGTTTTTAAAGGCGGGCACCATAAGCAGCCCATAAGTGTCGTCATGGGAAACATCTTTTATCGTATAACCTTCATAATCGTTTCCCTCATGCCCGGGCAGGCGTAGTAATGTAATGGAGAAAGGCTCGCTTTCACCTGCTTCACGGTAAAAGCTGTTTGCAGTTTCAAATACATCCATTAGTGCTGCTACACTCAGCAGCCGGTAGTCTTTTAGCAACAATATGCCTACTTTCATAAGGGGTACGTTAATCAGTTGATTTCAAAGGTACACGTTTTTTGTCCTGAATACCCCCTGCGATTGACTTTTTAGCACAGCAAGGGTTACAAATGGTATAGATACTTTTGTATCTGAGCCAAAAAATTAGTACTTTCATAATAATAACAACTTAAAACTGCTTCTTATGAAAAAACTATTAAGCCTGCCCCCTCTCGATACCGACCTCGGCGTACTGCTGCTGCGCCTGTTCTTCGGTGGTATGTTCGCCTATTACGGCTGGGGTAAAATTGAAAATTATGATGTGATACTGCCACAGTTTGGCGACATCATCGGCATTGGCCCAAAGCTGTCGTTTAACCTGGTAATCTTTGGCGAATTTGTATGCGGGCTGCTTATAGCCATTGGCCTGCTTACCCGTTTTTCGGTTATACCGAGCTTTATCACTATGGTGGTGGCCTTTTTTATAGCCCATGGCAAAGACCCGTTTGCCGATAAGATACCGGCATTTACGTACCTGATACTTTCGGTAATCATCTTTATAAACGGAAGCGGGAAATACTCTGTAGATGCGTTTATCTTTAAGAAAAAAGAAACTGATAGCCTATAACCCAACAGCACACTAAAACACACAAAACAAAAACATAACATCATGAAAATTTTAAAGAAAATCGGGATTGCTATACTTGTAATCATTGTATTGCTGCTGGTTATAGCGCTGATACTGCCAAAAGAATACAAAGTGGAGCGTGAAGTGGTGGTGAACAAACCCGTAGCCGAAGTGTTTGACTACGCCCGCCACCTGAAAAACGGCGACGAATACAGCGTTTGGAACATGGGCGACCTGAATAAAAAACAGACTTTTAGCGGTACCGACGGCGAAGTGGGCTTCATCAACGGCTGGAAAGGCAATGATAAAGTGGGCGAAGGCGAACAGGAAATAAAAGCCGTAGACGTAAACAAGCGTATGGATGTGGAAGTACGTTTTAAAAAGCCGTTTGAAAGCACCATGCAGGGCTATACCTTAACCGAAAGCATTGATCCGAATAAAACAAAACTGGTATGGGGCTGTACCGGCGAAAGCCCGTTCCCGTGGAACATCATGAATTTTATGATGGATGGTATGCTGGGTAAGGATATACAGCAGAACCTTGACAATATGAAAGCTAAAATTGAAGAACAATAATATGGAAGCTACCCTTTTGCCACAACCTGCGGAATGCATTATACTTAGCAGCCGTAGCTTTCCATTTGGGATTGATCCGGTGTACAAGGCATGGACAGAACCACAATGGCTTGCCCAATGGTGGGGGCCTGAAGGCTTTACCAACACCTTCCATGAATACGACCTGCGTGTGGGAGGCAAATGGGATTTTACCATGCACGGCCCTGACGGGAAGGACTATAAAAACCTGAGTGAGTTCGTTTTGATTGAACCGGGCAAACGACTGGTTTGGAACCATATTACACCGCCGGTATTCCAGATTGATGCTTCGTTTACCGAAACTGAACCGGGAAGTACGCTCGTTACCTTTAAAATGGTTTTTGAAACACCCGAAGCCGCCGGGAACCTGCGGAGCTTTTGTCTGGAAAAAAACGAGGAAAACTTCGACAGGCTACACACTGCATTGCTACATATAACAAACAATTAATATCAAACAAAAAAGAACAAACAGTTATGAAAGCACTTAACCCGTATTTGAACTTTAACGGCAACACCGAAGAAGCTTTTAACTTTTACAAAAGCGTGCTGGGCGGAGAATTTGCCATGCTGATGCGCTTTAAGGATGTCCCAGCCGATGTGCCTATGGACGGCTGCGTAGAAGGCGAGCCATCTAAAGACGAAAGCAACCTGATAATGCACGTGGCCCTGCCGATAGGCAACAACGTGCTTATGGGCAGCGACGTACCAAGCCACATGGCACAAGCCGTTACCGGAAGCAACACATCGCTGAGCATACATGTGGAAAGCCGTGAAGAAGCTGACCGTGTTTTTGCAGGACTTAGCGAAGGCGGAAGCATAGCCATGCCGTTGGGCGACATGTTTTGGGGCGATTATTTCGGGATGCTTACGGATAAGTTTGGCATCCAGTGGATGGTAAACCACAGCACAGGCCACCAGCCGCCAAGGGACTAACATCATTTATTAAAGGAGATAAAAGCCTGCTTCGACACGCTCAGCATGACTTTTACCTCCTTTTAATTTCAATGAAAATTTATTTGGATATACAGTCTGGCTTGTCGAAGACGACGGTATATACAAATAAATCAAGTTATTAAAGAATACATAAAACAAATAATTAGTAACCAGCAATTCAATCATCATTCAGAGTGGAAAGCCTCCTTTTGTAAAAAAGAGGGGGCTGTTTTTTTAAACCAAAAAAGATACTACCATGGAAAATTTAACCCAACAACTGGACGGCGCACTGAGCCAAACCATAAACCTGCTGAGCAGCATGAGTGAAGATGCCATAAACAAAGCGCCGTTTGCAGGCAGCTGGACAGCCGCGCAGGTAGCCAGGCATTTATACAAATCGCAAAAAGGTACCGATGCCATGATGTTGCAACCGGCAGGTGAGGCAGGCAGGGACCCGGGGGAACGTATTGAAAACTACAAGGAGATACTTACCAACTACGAGCACAAAATGGAGTCGCCTGATTTCCTTGTGCCTGAAGAGAAGGAGTATGATAAGGACAAGCTTATCAACGCGCTGGAAGAAGTGAAAGGTGAAATACTGCCCGTTATTGACACTGCCAACCTTAATGAGCTGGCTCCCATAGGCGACGAAACACCTCTAAAAGGCAGCACCAAACTGGAAATAGCACACTTTATACTGTACCATACTATACGGCACAACAGGCAGATAGAAAAGATTAAGGAACTGCTGAACTAAACGTTAGGCTGCTTTGCGGTAGTTTACCATAGTGGCTACCATACCATACAGCACAGGAAGTTTACGGCTGAATTCGTCAGGGGTTTCAAAGAAATATTCCAGCGTTACGGCCATAAACTCCTGTTCGTTTTTATAGGCATAATGCCTGAAATAGTTGGCATTCACTATTTCAATAAGGTTTTCTTCTACCAGTATATACTCCACAATTTTTCGGTACATATCGGCATACATATCACCGCCTGCCCCAAAATTCTTATTAAGCGAACCTGTATGTATTACGTGTGCAAACTCGTGCAGGCCCAGGTTTACACTATTGGCCGTAAAATCAAGCCCTGCCTCAAAATGCGGCCAGCTGAACACCACTGCCCCTGCCGGCTGGTTAAACTCGGCAAAATGGTAATTGCCCGCCATACGCGAACGGTACACATCAGGATAGAGTATAATCACATTAAACAGGTCGGTAATATAATGGCGCAGCCCAAAGGTAAGTATCACCCAGGTAGCGGCTATTTTCAATCTCATTTCATCGGTAACATCCAGCCCGTCGCGGCCTATGAACTTGTATTTCTTCATGAATGTGGAAACACGGTGCTGAAAGTACTGTTTGTGCTCATCAGAAAGTTCGCTGTAAAACCTAAATTCATTTTCAAGCACTATCTGTGCGTAAGGCGGAAGTTTCCTTTTTATGGGGTAAAAGTGTACCACGGCAGGCTTGCGGTATGCCAGTAAATAGGCCGATTCTGCAAACTTTGCAGACAAATAAAACACCAGCAGCCCCACCATAAGGGCTACAAAGACAAGGCCGATAATTTGTGAAGTAGCAATTGCAAGCACTGTACAAGATATTAATTTCTAAAGATAAACATTTTACCCGAATATGGGTTACAATTAATTAACGCATAGGGTGTTAATTTAGTATACTGCCTTATACCGGCTTGTAGTTTACCATTCGGGCAATATGCCTGTACAGCCCCGGCAGTGATTTTTTAAATTTTTCGGGGGTTTCAAAAAAATGTTCCAGTGCAATAGCCATAAATACTTCGTTACTGCTAAAGCCCTCATAGTCAAAATAACCCGATTCCGTAATCCTGGCACGGTGGCGGGGATTATCAAGATACACCTGAAGTTTGTCGTACAGGGTAGAATAAAGGGAAGCCGTAGCATCAGACTCATCTTCTACCCTATACCATAAATGCAGCACCCGGGCAAACTGGTACAGACCTATGTTTATATTGTCGTTATCATACTCCAACCCGGCATCAAACTCGGCCCAGGAAAACACCACAGCCCCCGCCCTTGGGTTAAATTCACTGTTCCGCCAGTCGCCGGTTGCGGTCTCAAAAGTATCCGGGTAAAGTATTACCGCCTCAAAATAATCGGTAAGGTAACTGCGCATCCCGAAGGTAAGCATCACCCATGTGGCGGCAACTTTTATCCTTACTTCCGTAGTAACTTCTACCCCACGCCCGGCTACGGTATACTTATCTGTAAACGACTTTACCCTGTGCCTGAAATAGGCTTTGTGCTTTTCATCAAGCCTTTGGTAAAATGAAAAATGCTTTTCAAGCACATCGCGTTCTTCAGCAGTAATATCGAGCTGTGTACGGTAATAATGTACAAAGGCAGGTTTTTTAAACACCATCATATAAGCCGAATCAGCAATACTGCCAATGAGGTAAAAAATAACACCGGCTACAAGTAAAACAACGATTACTACTACTATCATGCTACACGGGTTTATAGTTTATCATCCTGGAAATAATGGTATACAATTCGGGTAATTTTTCGCGAAATTCCTGCGGGGTTTCAAAGAAACTTTCAAGCGTTACAGCCATAAATTCGTGCTGGTTTGTAAAGGCATAATTACGCAGGTAGCCCAGTTGCGCCAGGTTGTGCAGTATATGGGGCTGGCTGATGTAGGTAATAACCTCATCAAACTTTGTAGCGTACAGCTCTCCCGAAGCACCGCCTTCATCAGTAGCAGTAGCACATACATGGAGCGCATGCGAAAACTCGTGCAGGCCCAGGTTCAGGTTGTCTGTACCGTATTTAATGCCTTCCTCAAAATGTTTCCAGCTGAACACTATGGCAGCAGCCGGATGGTTAAACTCGCCCTTATGGCGTAGCCCTGTAGCAGTACTTTCATATACATCAGGAAAGATAATGATGTGTTGGAATACATTCGGCAAATAATACCGCATGCCAAAAGTAAGCATCACCCAGGTGGCGGCTACCTTAGCTTTCATTTCGGGGGTTACTGCTATCCCATCGCGCCCGTGGAATTCGTACTTATCCATAAAGCCGTGTACCCTGTGGCGGAAATATTTCTTCTGTTTTTCGGGCAGGTTGCGGTAAAAAGAAAACTCTTCCTGCAACATTTGCTCCAAATCAGCAGGCAAACCTTTTTTCACTAAATAAAAATGCACATACACCGGCCTGCCAAACATACGTACCCACAGGGTTTCTAAAGTATCGCGCAACAGGTATGCAAACAAAAACAGTGCAAGCCCTATAAACATAAGGCACACAATGATAAGAAAAACAAGCGCGGTGGTGTCTCGCATACGGTGTTTGTTTTGGCATGGTAATGTAAGGAAAAACAGGGCTATTTCATTTTTGGCAGGTAAATTAATTTAGCCATATTTTCCTATTTTTGATGAAGTACAAATACAACCTTTATAACCAATACATCATGACTGATAATAAGCTGTTTGAGAATACAGAAGAAATTATGAACTGGACATATCCGGGCGCAACCTTATACTACAAAGATTGTGACATGGACGATACTGTACTAACTCAATTTAAAACAGGAAGTATACTGAGAAACGGCTATTTCCTTGATATGAGTTCTTTTGGCGGCGGCATGGTATTTAATACCCGTTTTTTAATTGCATCATCTAAAGCTGCAAAGCTCTATGAAGTGAATCCGGACAACACACGTTATGGTCATTGCTGTATTAATGTAGATGGCTACTTTAAGATACTTGATATATATGAACTGAAAGGAAAAACCCAGATATTTTTACTGCACATACCGGCTAAGGCTGTTCAGTATTTTAACCAGGTAACATCAAATATTGATGAAGATTTTATAAAAAAAGCCAGGCTAAGTTTCGATACAAAAATAGACATGGAGCCCATAAAAGAGCTATTGGAGCCATTTTGGGTTGAGAGGACAAATTTCCCTGTGGGAATGGACGGCTATAACAGGTTTTACCCATTAGATTCAGTTTCTAATCTTACAAAAGAATCACTGCCCCTTAATATCAGTATACGCAAGCTAACCGGCGATATCTCTGAGATTAACATACCTGAGCCTATAACAGTCAATACAAATGGTAATGTACACCTTGATATCAATATCACCAAAAAGGAGGAAAAAAAAGGTTTTTGGGATAGATTATTCGGTAGAAACTAAATGATATAATACGGCTATAAAAAACAAAATCCCCGAAAAATATTTTTCGGGGATTTCCATGTTACTTCTTATGCGATAAAATACCGGCTTTAAGCACCTGCCCAAACTCGTACATATCTTCAAACGAGCAGTACAATGGTACGGGTGCCAGGCGTATAACATTCGGTTCGCGCCAGTCTACAATAACACCTGCTTTCATAAGGTAGTCAAACAGCTGGCGGCCTTCGCCGTGCAGGAATACCGAAAGCTGGCAGGCACGTTCTTTAGGTTCTGCCGGGGTTATAATTTCGAAATGGCCGTTAACCTCGCGGTCTATTTCGTGCAGTATAAACTCAAGGTAAGCCGTTATGCGGTCGCGTTTATCTATAAGTGCAGGCATGCCCACCTCATCAAACATTTCTACCGATGCAAGGTACGGTGCCAGTGATATCACCGGGAGGTTACTTATTTGCCAACCCTCGGCACCACGAACCGGGTCAAACTGCGGCTCCATAAGGAAACGGCGCTGCTTGTTGTGACCCCACCATCCGGCAAAGCGCGGCAGGTCGGTATCGTTATGGTGCATTTCGTGTACAAATATACCCGATGCATTACCCGGGCCTGAGTTCATATATTTATAGCTGCACCATGCAGCAAAGTCTACGTTCCAGTTGTGCAGCTCCAGGTGTATGTTACCCGCAGCGTGTGCCAAATCCCAACCTACATATGCACCGGCATCCTGGGCAGCCTTGGTTATGGTTTTCATATCAAACACCTGACCGGTGTAGTAGTTAACACCACCTATAAGCAGCAGGGCAAGCTCATCGCCCACTTCGGCTATTTTAGCCAGTACATCCTCAAGGCGGATGTTGTGCTCTCCCGGCCTGCGCTTTATTTCCACTATGGCATCGGCAGGGTCGTACCCATGGAATTTCACCTGGCTTTGTATCATGTACTGGTCGCTCGGGAACGCTTTTTCCTCACAAAGGATTTTAAAACGCTTTGCCGTAGGCCTGTAAAACGACACCATAAGCAGGTGCAGGTTTACGGTAAGGGTGTTCATTACGGTAACCTCGCTTGGCAGTGCGCCTACAATTTTGCTCAATGGTTGTGCAAAACGTTCCTGGTAATCCCACCACGGCTTATTGGCATAGAAATGGCCTTCTACGGCAAGATTTGCCCAGTCTTCCATAATTTCATCTACGTAAGCCTTGGTGCGTTTTGGCTGCAGCCCCAGTGAGTTCCCGGTAAAGTAAATAACCTGTTTGCCGTTAACGTGCGGAAAGATAAACTCATCCCTGTATTTGGCCAGCTTATCCTGTGCGTCGAGTTGTTTTGCGTAGTCGCGTGTATTTTGAAAGTCCATTTTGTTGTGTTTGTGTACGGTGCAAAAATAGAGAAATAAATTATGATGCTGCTATAAAACCCTGTCTCCGCTTGCCAAATACAAAAAACTAAGAAACCCCTGTCCGTTTCCGGTACAGGGGTCTCCGTTTCTATAATAAGTAGTGTGTATTATTTAAGTATCACTTTCTTCTCAGAAGTTTTGCCGTTTTCAAGCATTACCTTAACGATAACTACCTGCTGGCTTGCTGTTACGCTTCCGTTGAAAGTAGTGCTGTTTACGTTAGCTTTGTTAAGCAGTTCCCTTCCAAGTATGTCATAAGCAGCTACTGATTTTATAGGCTCGTCAGATACTACTTTAAGCTGGCCGTCTGTACCGTATATGATTACGCTGTTTTGTGTAAGCTGAGGCGTATCTGTACCCAGTGCCTGTGCGCTGTATACCATTTTGAAACGCTCGTTGAAAACACCTTCTTCTGTTGTAAAAGTGTAAGCACCGTTTTTAAGGTTGAATACAAGGCCTTCTACAGTATCCCAAACATATATTGGCTGTTCGTTTCCGGCGAAGATACCATCGGCATCGGCAAGCGATATGGTGAATGCACCTGCAGTGTTTGCCTTAATACCCATAGGTACTATGTCAAGGTTTTCAAACTCAGGGCGTGCCTGTATAGCCAGGTTGTTTTCGCCTTGTACCGAGTAGATGTTGATGTTGTTATCTACAAACGATTTTCCGTCAAGTCCGTTGTCATAGTCAAGTGTCGCTTCGGCAGTGTAGCCTATTGCAGCCTGGGTAAACGCACCGTTAGTATCGGTTATGTTAAGGTAGTACTTAGAAGACTGTACAGTTTGTGCTGCCGACTTAAAGAACTGGTTACCGCTGTTACCGTGCCTCATGCTGTTAGTAAACACTACGTTTCCGCCGTTTTTAGCTTTTACTATAAAGCCCTGTCCTGTGTTAAGGTAACCGTTAGGGTTTACTGCAAAATCATTTTCACCACCCGGGGCAGAGTTTGCCACATAAGCAAACTTGGTAAGTATAGTGTAGGTGCTTTGTGTAGCGTCGTTCGTTTTCCTCCAGAACCAAAGTGTACCTTCTATGTTGTTTGCGTTAGCATCTATAAATGCACTTACACTTATTGGCGATGGGTAAGGGTTACCTATGGCGTTATAGTTTTTCCAGGTATCATCATAAGCCAGCGCTTTTGTAATGGTACCGTTGTGCGGTGTACCTGTAAATGTACCTTCAAACACGGTAGCTGTTGTAGCAGAGTGGTTGTTTGGTGTACGGATTAGGTAACCTTTAGCCAGTTCAAAGTTGTTTTGGCAAGATACCGGCTGGTAGTAACCGTTTGAAGTGTTGTACTCATAAAAACGGGTGGTTACCGTATTTGGTGAGAAAGCAAGCAGCTGCTGGTTGTCTACCGGCGAAGACCATAAGGTGTAATCCAGCCTTTTTAGCTTAGAGCTGTTACGGTGTACTACTATGTTACCTTCGTTAGCCACATCATCAGTTTGTATAAGGGCAGCTTTGTTTTGCAGTACCATTTGTGCAGTGGCATCTACTGTTACTTTACCTTTTACAGTAAGGTTTACATCAGTGTTTACCGTAAATACCGCTGTGTTTTTTACCTGGCAAGAACATACGTTAAGATCTGTTTCAAGGGTAAGGTCTGCTTGTACTTCAATTGCAGATTCTGCTGTTGGTGTGCTGCTCCAGCTACCGTTCCATACTACAGCAGCAGGTACGTTTAGTGCAAGTGCAGGTGTGTTAAGCTGGTTGCAGCTGCCGTTTTGTACTACAGCCCTAAAGTATTTAGTAGCAGTAAGCATACCTATTTCGGCCGGTGTAAGCACAGCGTTAGTGCTGGCTATGTTTGTTACGTTTTGTGTAAAGGCAGCATCGGTAGCCGATTGCCATTTTATGATGCTTCCGCTGTAGCCGCTTAGTGTTATGGCACCCGGAACGCTGTTTTTACATACTGTAGCGTTAGCTGTAGATAGTGTACCTGCTACAGTGTTTACAGCATTTAGCGTATAATAAGCCGCTGATGTATAGCTGTTGCAAAGTGTATTTTTTATACGTACCCAGTAAACTGTTGTAGCCTGTGGTGCTACAGATATTGAAGCTGTAGTAGCATTTGCTATAATGTTAGAGCCTGCACTGTTACCAGTACCCCACTCGTATACTGCGCCACCGCCAAGGGTACCGCCCTGTGTTGTAAGGGTAGCGCTGCCGCCACACTGTGTAGATGCAGGGCCTGTTATAGATGATGGTGCTACACTTGGGGTAGTAAGCTGTGTCATTACCAGGGTAGCCCAGCTGTCGCCGTTAGCTTCTTTAAGCCTGAATTCTATAGTAGATGTTGGCCCAAGTGTATAGGTACCTACCACTTCATTTACCTCATTAGCGCCGCTCCAGCCTGTTTTTTGCCATACTTTAGAACCGTCTATGTAAAGCTCAGCATCGTCATCCCAACGTGTAATGGTAAGTTTGTATGAACCGCAGTCAAACCCCTGGCGCTTGTATACCAGTAGGAAATTATCATTAGTCACTGTACAGCCTGAATAACCTGCTGCCGCTGATGGCGAAAGTGTTTTAGACCAGTTGTTAGTACCTGTAGTAGTATCAAAACCTAAAGTGTTTTGTGTATAGTAACCCATATAAGCCGCACCCGAAAGTGTAATATTGCTGCCTGTGTAAGCATAAGCATTCCATTTGTAGCTGCCGTAAGTAGTTGGGTCACCAGGCGAAGGGGTTACCTGTACTGTAGTGCTTACTGCATCGCTGTAAGTAGTACAGTTATTCATGTTGTTAAGCCTTACCCAGTATGTAGTAGTAGCTGTAGGGCTTACAGTAAGTGTAGAAGCAGTAGCACCTGAAATGATACCCTGGCCTACAACAGTACCTGTACCCCACTGGTACACGGTGTTTCCGGCTGCGTAGCCGCCTGCTGCGGTAAGCGTGGTAGAAGTTACGCCACAGCTAAGGTTAGTAACACCTGTTATAGATGTAGGCGCAGCTGTAGGGGTAAATTTAAGCGCACCATTAGCGCCACCGCCTGCCTCACGTACCCTTACCTCTACTTTAGAGTTTTCGTCAAGGTCGTAAGTACCTACTACGTCATTAGTAACGCCACCGCTCCAGCCGGTTTTGCTCCATACCTGGGTGCCGTTAACATATACTACTGCGTCGTCATCCCAACGGGTCATGGCAAGGGTATACCTTCCGCATGGGAAACCTTTACGCTTATATACAAAAGTAAAATTGTCATTGCTTATAGTACAGCCCTGCCAGTTAGATGCAGATGATGGAGAGTAATCGCTGCCCCATGCTGTAGTAGAGTCGAAAGTAAGGCCGCTCTGTGTGTAGTAGCCTTTGTAGGTAACGCCGCTAAGGTTAATGTTAGCGCCGCTGTAGCCGTATACGTTCCAGGTGTTGCTTCCGAACACCGACGGATCGCCTACTGCTGTACACTGTGCATTTGCATTAAAACCAAAAAGCATTGTAACAACAAAAAGGAATGCGAATAAATTTCCGTTTGTTTTGTTAGGTAGAAGTTTCATTATATAAGGTAATTTTTAGTGGACTATTTACACTGCGAAAGTACCCCGCCAATGCGCCTTTTGGGGAAATATTCGGCTAAGCAGGTATTGTGTGCCGACAAAACGACGGTAAATGTCGACGAACGGTAAATTAACCCGAATTATACTTACAAAATGAATATTTAATTACCGTTTAACAGCACATGAAATATCACAAAACACCAGTAAAACCAAAGAAAAAAGGCTGTTCCCCCATGTAGGAAACAGCCTTTTTGCTATTCGTCGATAAACGGTATTACAGTATCAGCATAGCATCGCCATACGTATAAAAACGGTAACCTTCTTTTACCGCTTCTTCGTACGCTTTTTTCATAAGGTCGTGACCCATGAATGCCGAAATCATCATCAGCAGGGTACTCTTAGGCGTGTGGAAGTTGGTAACCATACAATCGGCCACGCTAAAGTCATACGGAGGGAAGATGAACTTATTCGTCCAGCCCACATACGGGTTAAGCGTTTTAGACGATGAAACAGAGCTTTCCATAGCACGCATGGTAGTAGTACCTATGGCACATACTTTATGCTTGCTTACTTTGGCTTTGTTTACAATATCGCAGGCTTCCTGTGTAATGATAAGCTCTTCAGAGTCCATTTTGTGCTTACTAAGGTCTTCCACCTCTACCGGGTTAAAAGTACCAAGGCCTACGTGCAGGGTAATCTCGGCAAAATCAAGCCCCTTTATCTCCAGCCTCTTAAGCAGGTGCTTAGAGAAGTGAAGGCCGGCAGTAGGCGCCGCTACAGCACCTTCTTCCTTAGCGTAAATGGTTTGGTAACGCTCAGCATCCTCAGGTACCACCTCACGGTTAATGTACTTAGGTATCGGTGTTTCACCAAGCTCGGTAAGCTTGTTACGGAACTCCTCATAGCTACCATCGTAAAGGAAACGTAGTGTACGCCCACGGCTGGTGGTGTTGTCTATAACTTCTGCCACAAGGCTGTCGTCATCGCCAAAGTACAGTTTGTTACCTATACGTATTTTACGGGCCGGGTCTACCAGCACGTCCCAAAGGCGCTGCTCGCTGTTAAGTTCCCTAAGCAGGAAAACTTCAATACGGGCGCCGGTTTTTTCTTTATTACCGTAAAGGCGTGCAGGGAATACCTTGGTGTTGTTCAGCACCATAACATCGCCTTCGTCAAAATAATCAATAATATCTTTAAACAGGCGGTGCTCTATGGTACCCGTTTTGCGGTCTACCACCATAAGCCTTGATTCGTCCCTGTTTTCTACCGGAAATTCTGCCAAAAGTTCTTTCGGCAGGTTGAAATTGAAGTTAGATAATTTCATTTCTCTATTTTAAATTGCCTGCAAATATACTATCGTGAAACAGGCGTTGTCAAGTGTTTTGGGATTTATTTTTAGCGGTTAGCTTTTAGCGGACAGCTTTCAGCAATCAGCAGTCAGCTTAAAACTGAAGATATTTTTCTTTCCTGATACCGGCCTGCTCCAAATCCTTGACAATTTGCGTAATTTCATCATTACCCCAACCGTCAAAAGTCCTGCCTATAGGCATAAAAATCCGCTCGCCCCTGTAATATAAAGACAGCATACGTTCGGTTCCGGATTTCAGCCCTGTAGCATACGGATCGTTGTAATAAGACAAGGACTCTGCTTTATAAAACATGGCTTTCTTTTTAAAACTTTCCCAGTAGTAAAAAGTAATACCGTCTTCCTTAAAATAAATAGCCCTTAGTTTTTTAAGATAAAATTCCTGAGCCGAAACAAAGAATAATACCATTACTAAAAAGGGGGTAAAAATCCATTCTTTAGCAATAAAAGCTATAAAAATTAAAGGAAATGCAATAGCTACAGCAAACCTGTAATAAATGTAATTCCGTTTTCTTTTGTAAAGCATGTTTTTAGCAGTTAGTTATAGCGTTCAGCTAGCAACCCGTCACAATAGGCTAAAAGCTGAAAGCTAATGGCTGAAAGCTTTAACCTCAAACCCCAGCTTCTTCATATCTTCCCAAAACGTAGGGAACGACTTGCTCACTACCCCGGCATCCTTCACCACAAAAGGTACTTTCAGTGCCAGCGGTGCAAACGCCATAGCCATGCGGTGGTCGTTATAGGTGGCGATGGCAACGGCCTCCCCCATCCCCTCCAAAGGAGGGGTGCCGGCTTCACTCAAACCTTCTCTGTCTGTTGGATTTTGAGTGAAGCTCTCCCCCCTCTCCTTTGGAGAGGGGCCGGGGGTGAGGCTCAAACTGTCATTGGTAACCGTTACCTCAGCACCGAATTTACCCAGCTCGGTTTTAAGGGCTTCGAGCCTGTCGGTTTCTTTTATTTTAAGGGTATGCAACCCTGTTAAGTGGCAACCGATACCTAATGCAAAACAGGTCACTGCTATGGTCTGTGCAATGTCGGGTGTGTTGTTTAGTTCAAAGTTTAAAGTTCCAGGTTTAAAGTTTTGCTTACTCAGTGTAATTTCATTCCTCGAAAATTTAGTCTCAACTCCAAATTCCCTGTAAATTTCAGCCAAAGCACTATCGCCCTGCAAACTGTTTTCTTTATATGACGATAGCGTAATGCTTGTACCTATTTCACTTAACGCCACAATGCTGTAAAAATACGATGCCGAACTCCAGTCGCTTTCTACAACAATGGTTGCCGGTTGTTGGTTGTTGGTTGTTGGTTGTACCGTAATGGTATTACCATCAAACGTATTTTCTATACCCACTTCGTCCAGCAGGCCAAGGGTCATTTTTATATAGGGTATGGATGTAAGTTCACCTTCAAGGGTAAGTTCCAACCCGTTTTCGAGCTTGCCCGCTATAAGCAGCAATGCTGTAATGTATTGGCTACTTACATCGGCTTTTATGGCTGCCTTGCCACCGGCCAGCTTTTTACCGTTTATTTTTAACGGCGGATACCCCTCATTGCCTGCATATTCTATATCGGCGCCCAGGCTGCGCAGTGCATCTACCAGTACACCTATGGGGCGTTCCTGCATGCGCTGGCTGCCGGTAAGCAGTACGCTGCGGCCTTCGCTTTGCGCAAAATACGCTGTAAGGAAACGCATGGCCGTGCCCGCATGGTGTATGTCTACCACATCGGCTGTACTGGCCAGTGCGCCCTGCATGGCTATGCTGTCGTCGCTCTCTGATATGTTTTGTATGCTGATGCCCGGGTATAGTGCCTGTAACAGCAACAGCCTGTTGGTTTCGCTTTTACTGCCTGTTACTTTTACCGAAGATGATTGTACCGGCCCGGGGCAACTTATTTTTATATCCATGTCATTTACTTTTTTGAAGGGCTGTTTTCCTGCTTCTTTTTCCTTTTCATGAAAAACACCTGTGCGGCGGTTATTAATACGGTCCACAGTAAAATGAACCACCACCTGAAGCCCTTATCACCCGACGTTACCGCTTCTATAAGGCACCCTATACCAAAGTTGATAAGGGCTGCGGTAACCACGTTGGCTACTTTTATCTTTGAACAAGTTTCCATTACTTCAGTTTCTCGTTATTGTGGTGGCGGTCGTGGTCGCGTTTGGTTTTAAGATCCATTTTCTTGTCAAACGCCGCCTGAAGGTCTACACCGGTTTGGTTGGCCAGGCACAGCACTACAAACACCACATCTGCAAGCTCCTCACCCAGGTCTTTGTTTTTGTCGCTTTCCTTTTCGCTTTGCTCGCCATAGCGGCGGGCTATAATGCGGGCTACCTCCCCTACCTCTTCGGTAAGTTGGGCCATATTGGTTAGCTCGTTAAAATAGCGTACGCCGTGTTCTTTTATCCAGTTGTCAACGTCGAGTTGCGCGTTTTTTATATCCATTGCTGTTGTACTATTGAAAAGTTGTAAAGTTACAAAGTTAGGCGAACCTGCTTAAACTTTTATTCGATTGAAGTATTACTAAATGCGTCTACCAAATCAACCATATCCATTCACAACTAAATGTGTGTATGTACCTAAAGTCACATTCACTTCTACATGCCAGTAGCAAGACCCTCCGTCTGCAACCTGAATCAGGATTGTTTTCCACGCATCTAATATGGTTTTGCCGGTATCATCTTTAAATTCAAAGGTTTTACATAAGGCATTTATATAAATTATTCTTTCACCTTCTTCATTTATATAGCATACATATTGTTTGTAATACTTACTTATTTTTTCAAAATTACCGTCTTTAATAAAATAAAACTTGCCTTCAGCAACTGCTTTCTTAAGAATCTCATCAACTTTGTCCAAGTCCGTTTTATTTGGTTCCCAGCTATTAAATTTCTGACCATATAACCATTTGACGGATGTCGTATCGCGAATAATCGCAATACGGGAATCTGCAAGTTTCACCTGCCCAAAAACATCACATATTGATAGTAAAACAAAAAATCCGAGGAATAGTAATTGTCTCATATAACTTGGTATAAACAAAAAAGCAGGGCTTTTGCACCCCTGCTTAAATTTATGACTTTTTCAGTTTAATATTTCCTGTTTCTTTTTACGCTTTTTCAGAACTGAATTTTTATTCCCTGTTTTTGGTATCAATCAGTATCGTCACGGGGCCGTCATTCAGCAATTCAACTTTCATATCAGCACCAAAACGTCCGGTTTGTACCGGCTTGCCCAGTTCCGTTTCCATCTGCTTAATAAAAGCTTCATATAATGGTATGGCCACTTCTGGCCTTGCTGCTTTAATGTAGCTGGGACGGTTGCCCTTTTTGGTAAGGGCATGCAAGGTAAACTGGCTCACCACAATGACATCGCCACCGGCTTCCTGCACCGAAAGGTTCATTACACCGTCGGCATCGCCAAAAATACGCAGCTTTACAATCTTGGCCGCCAGCCAGTCGATATCTTCCTGCGTGTCGGCATCTTCAATACCCACCAAAACCAAAAGCCCGGTTTGTATATCGGCTGTCTTTTCGCCCTCTATGGTTACCGAGGCGCGGGTTACACGTTGTATTACGGCGCGCATTATTCTTCTGTATTGTCGTTATTTTTACCGTCGGCATAAATATCCTGGCGGTAATGCTCGTCGTCGCCTTCCAGCATTTTCAGGTAGTTCTGGTAACGGCTCCAGGCTATTTCGTCGTTTTCAAGCGCTTCTTTTACGGCACAGTGTGGCTCCTCCTTATGCAGGCAGTTGTTAAACTTACACTGGTCTTTCAGCGCAAAGAATTCCGGGAAATAATCGCCCAGCTCGTCCTTCTCCATATCTACGATACCGAAACCGCGTATGCCCGGCGTATCGATAATTTTTGCACCAAAATCAAGGTCGAACATCTCGGCAAAGGTAGTGGTATGCTGGCCCTGGCTGTGCTGTTCGCTTATGGCCTTGGTCTTCAGCTCAAGCCCCGGTTGCAATGCATTAACCAGTGTGCTTTTACCCACACCCGAATGCCCGCTGAACATGCTTACGCTGTCTTTCATTTCGGCCTTCAGTTCGTCTATGCCTTTCCCGCTCATGGCCGATACCCGCAGGCATTTGTAACCAATGCGGCTGTATATAAACTGAAGGTACAACTGCTCATCGAGCATGGCATCGTCAAAAGTATCTATTTTGTTGAACAGCAAAATGGCCTCTACCCCGTATGCTTCGGCAGTAACCAAAAAACGGTCGATGAAGCTGCTGGTGGTAGGCGGGTTGTTTATGGTAACGATAAGAAAGAGCTTATCGATGTTTGCTGCAATGATATGCACCTGCTTGCTCAGGTTTACCGACTTACGGATGATGTAGTTCTTACGCTCATGGATGTTGTGGATAAGCCCGGTAACGGTATCTGCGGTTTCGTCAAGTTCAAAATCCACCACGTCGCCTACCGACACGGGATTGGTACTCTTAATGCCCTTAATGCGGAACTTGCCCTTAATGCGGCATTCGTACACAGCGCCGTCTTCGGTTTTTACCGAATACCAGCTTCCCGTAGATTTATACACCAGTCCTGTCATGCCACAAAGATAGCAATACGCCCCTAAAAAATACCGTACCTACATGAAAGTTATCCTGAAACGGGTAAGGCTATATTTTACTTAATTATTTATTCCAAGGCAGTTTTACGTATACTCCCGCCACATCAAAACAGGTAATTCTACGCTCACATAAACCTTTTACGTTTGGTAGCTTTGTAAGAAACAACACCAAACCATCCACTAAAAGCGTATTCCCAGAACAGAAAATAAACGATTTTTAACCATTAATGACTAACTGACACTATGAAACACACGCGCTACAGGGTGGGCAAATGGTTGCCCTCAGACAGGGATTTCCTAAACAACTGGATTGCAAAAAAAGCCCGGCAGGCAAAGGACAAAAACGCAGCACTAAGCCCCACAGTTGCCGCACTGCGTGATGCCATTTATGCCGACCCCATTTTATACATGGGTTTCGCCGGTATGTACGACCAGATTCCGCAAGGATATAATGAGCAGGTGAAGAATTTTGAAACCATGCTTCAAATCATGGACCTGGTGCTTACCGAAGCACCTGCCTACAGCGTGATTGAAGACCAGATAGGCTTGGTAGGCTTCCCCATAAATGCCATACTGGACTGGGCCATGGGCACCACCGCAGGCTATATGACGTTCACTAACCCCATAGTAAACCAAAAACTGCGCAACATACTGAACGAATGGAAAAAATTCCTGCAATCTGAAGCTTCAAAATACGTGCTGGTAGACGGCCCCGTTTATCCCTGCAACCCGGATTATGACAACCCGATAGGTTGGTTTTCACCCGAAGCGCTGGAAGCCATTGCTGCTATGGATCCGCTGCGTGGGCAGGGCAATGACCCACAGGATGCATTGGCTAATTTTATCTATAACTACAAGTGCGATATTACCAAACCTAACCTGGGCTATACCAGCTGGGACAACTTTTTTACCCGCGAGTTTAAACCGGGCATAAGGGAAGTAGCTACTGAAGATAAGGACTGGAATGTGATAGTAAATGCCTGCGAATCGGCGCCGTATAATTGTGTGACCAATGCCAAAATGAAGGATAAGTTCTGGATGAAAGGGCAGCCCTATTCACTACAGGATATTATGGCAAACCACTACCTGGCAAATAAATTTGGCGATAACAGCACCGTTTACCAGGCGTTTCTTTGTGCCAAAACCTACCACAGATGGAACAGCCCTGTAGACGGCACTATCGTAGAAATACAAAACGTACCCGGCACCTATTACTCTGAAGCGCCCGTAGAGGGTTACGATCCGGCAGGACCAAACGACTCACAGGGGTACATAGCCGAAATAGCTGCACGTGCGCTTATATTTATAGAGAGCAGCAACCCGGCCATAGGTCTTATGTGCTTTGTAGCCATAGGCATGGCAGAGGTTTCCAGCTGCGAAATTACTGTAGAACCGGGCCAGTATGTAAAAAAAGGCGACCCGATAGGTACCTTCCATTTTGGTGGGTCTACGCACTGCCTTATTTTCAGGCCGGGTGTTAACCTCCAGTTTGATTTCCACGACCAGACACCGGGGCTAAACACCAGCAACATCCCCGTAAAAGCACGGATAGCAGTAGTAAAATAAATGTTTCTGTTCAATAAGGGTTATTGAAAAACGAGGGCGTATCAAAGGTTCCATTTCGACCGCAGCGAAGCGGAGTGGAGAAATCTCAAAATTCTAATTTAAAGAGATTTCTCCTATCGTCGAAATGGAACACCCGGTAGTAATTACTACTTTTGAGACGACCTCGTTTTGCTTTCAATTATTATACTATTTATTGATAACCTTTTCCTGGTGGCTGATACTTTCCTGGTGTATCGCCTTGAAAATATCTACAATAAAGTCTTCATTCAGGCCTTTCTCTTTACCCTGCGCAGTCATTTTTTCCAAAATCTCGCTCCAGCGCTTGTTTTGAAGTACGGCTACGTTAAACTCCTTCTTCAGCCCACCTATCTGCTCCGATACCTTCATACGCTTACCCAGCAGGTCGATGATTTTGTTGTCGTACTCGTCTATATTAATACGCAGTGCCGCCATTTTGCTGTCGTAGTCGGCATTGGCTTCGGTTTCCTTACGCACACGCAGGTCTTCAAAAATCTGCTTCAGCTTAGTAGGGGTTACCTGTTGGGCAGCATCGCTCCATGCGTTGTCCGGGTCTGTGTGCGTTTCTATGATAAGCCCGTCGTAGTTCAGGTCAAGTGCCTGCTGGCTTACCTCCTGAATCATATCGCGGCGGCCGGTAATGTGGCTTGGGTCGCAAATAAGCGGCAGGTCAGGAAACTTATTCTGTAGCTCAATAGCCAACTGCCACTCCGGTATGTTACGGTATTTTGTTTTTTCGTACGTAGAAAACCCACGGTGAATAACACCAAGTTTTTTAATCCCTGCATTGTACAAACGTTCAACCCCACCAAGCCACAGGGCAAGGTCCGGGTTTACCGGGTTTTTAACCAAAACGATTTTATCAGTCCCGGCAAGCGCATCGGCTATTTCCTGTACTGCAAAAGGGTTTACGGTAGTACGTGCGCCTATCCACAGCACATCAATATCATGCTCCAGAGCCAGTTTCACGTGGGTAGCATTCGCCACCTCGGTAGCCATAAGCAGTCCGGTTTCGGCTTTCGCTTTTTGCAGCCACTTCAGGCCGATGGCGCCTACGCCTTCAAATCCACCCGGGCGGGTACGCGGTTTCCAGATACCGGCACGGTATACGCTTACATCACTATCTTTAAGCTCATGGGCTATTTTTAAAACCTGTTCCTCAGTCTCGGCGCTGCACGGACCCGCAATAACCAGCGGGTGTGTTAGTTTAAAATCATCTAACCAGGTGCGTAGGGCGGTGCTATTTTCCATAACTCTTTATTTTATATTTTTTATTGTCTATTTTTTATTGACCACGGGCGTTGCCCGGGGCATTATTATCCACGGGCGTTGCCCGAGGCTATTGTACGCGACCCTTTCAGGGTCGGAAGGGGCGGTTTGCACAGGCAGAACTACAAACTATAAACCATGAACTACAAACCTTATTTAATCCCGTTCAATATATCCTTTATCCTGTTTGTATCTTCCATTTCCTGGAATATCCCTTCAAAATCCTCCTTTTCAAGCAGCTGCTGGAAGTTCTGTAAATTGGCGATGTACAGCCTCAACGCTTCGGCAACATTGCCTTTATTTTCTTTAAAGATGCTTGCCCAGGTGGTAGGCGAACTCTTGGCAAGCCTTACCGTACTGGCGAAACCACTACCCGCCATATCAAAGATGTCGCGCTCGTCTTTCTCTTTTTCGATAACCGTTTTACCCAGCATAAACGAACTGATGTGCGACAGGTGCGATACATAGGCGATGTGCGTATCATGCGACACCGGATCCATATAACGGATGCGCATACCTATTTTTTTAAACAATTCCAATGCTTTTTCCTGTAACTTAAAGGCTGTTTTTTCTACCTCGCAAATGATGTTCGTTTTACCGTTAAACAACCCATGAATCGCCGCCGACGGCCCACTGAACTCAGTACCCGCTATGGGGTGCGTGGCGATGTAATTGCGCCTCCTGGGGTGGTTTTCCACAGCTTTGCAAATTGCAGCTTTGGTAGATCCGGCATCAAACACTATGGTTTCATCCTTAATAGTATCCAACACCTCAGGCAAAAGCGTAGCTATGTAGTTTACCGGCGTGGCAAGGATAACCCAATCGGCTGTTTTAATATCCTCAAACGTACCTGCATGGCCTATAATCCCAAGCAATAACGCTTCTTCAGCATGCTTTTCATTGGCATCAATCCCCGTTATTTTACAATCCGGATAAGCCTGTTTAATATCTAAAGCTATTGAACCTCCTATCAGTCCAAGACCTATTATGGTTACATTCATTTTTTTTGGTTTAAAGTTTCAGGTTTAAAGTTTCAAGTTTTGGGCGTCCTAAACATTGAACTTTAAACTTTAAACTAAAATCGATTAATCGCTTCGCTTATCGTTTCTTCTGTTGCGCAAAGCGAAAACCTTACATATCCCTCGCCTGCACTGCCAAACACCGTACCCGGCGTCAGGAAAATGTGCTTATCGTACAAAATGCTGTCTACATAGGGTTCAGCTTTTTCTATGCCCTCGGGTAACTTTGCCCAAACGAACAAGCCAGCAGTATCACGATTATAGGTACAACCTAACTTATCCGCCAGGGTAAAAATGAGTTCGCGCCTTTTGCCGTATACTTCATTCAATTGTTCAAACCATTCGTTACTGCTGTTCAGTGCGGCAATGGCACCTTTTTGAATACCGTAAAACATACCACTGTCCATGTTGCTTTTCACTTTCAGTACGGCATCAATAAGTTCAGCGTTGCCCGAAACCATCCCCACGCGCCAGCCTGCCATATTAAAGGTCTTGCTCAACGAGTTCAGTTCCAATGCCACATCTTTCGCACCTTCCGCCTGGAATATTGACAATTGCTCGGTATTCAACACAAAACTGTATGGGTTGTCGTTTACCAATAGTATGCTGTGCTTTTTGGCAAAGTCGACCAACTTTTGCAGCATGGCTTTACTCCCTTTAGCTCCCGTAGGCATGTGCGGATAGTTGACCCACATTATTTTTACACCGGTCAAATCCAGCTGCTCCAACGCCTCAAAATCAGGCTCCCAATTGTTGGCTTCGCTCAGGTTGTAGTAAACAGGTTCGCCACCCACCAGCTTCGTTGCCGATGTATAGGTAGGATAGCCGGGATTAGGTATCAGTACCTTGTCGCCTTCATTAAGGAATGCCATACTGATGTGCATTATCCCTTCCTTGCTGCCCATAAGCGGCAGGATTTCATTATTCGGGTTAAGCAGCACTTCAAAATGCCCTAGATAAAACCCTGCCATTGCGGCCCGCAATTCGGGCAGGCCCTGATAACTTTGGTACTCGTGGGCTTTGGCATCATTAAACGAACCCGAAATCGCATCGAGTACCGCCTGAGAGGGTGGCAAATCAGGGCTACCAATCCCCATATTGATTACCTTTTTACCTTCCGATATCATCTGGCGCACTTCCCTCAGCTTCCCGCTGAAGTAGTATTCCTTTACCTCATCAAGCCTTTTGGCCGCTGTTATCATAGCTTTGCATTTTTATATTCGCCCAGTACCTTAAACTGGGTAGTCATCAGTTCTAAAATCGATTTTGCCTTTTGGTAGTGCTTGTATTTTTCAAACACCAGATCTACAAAAAAGGAATACTTAAAAGGCGTTTCGGCTATCGGCATGCTTTGTATTTTACTCAGGTTAAGCTTGCAGTTGTTCATAACATTCAGCACCGTAGCCAGGCTGCCGGGCGTATCTTCAAGCGTAAATTTTACCGATGCCTTGTTTATTTCTTCTGCCGGAAGAACATTGTTTTGGGTTTTTACAATCACAAAACGCGTCTGGTTGTTCTGTATATTATGGATGCCTCCCGCCAACACCTCCAACCCAAACAACTCTGCCGCAATGGGGCTGCCTATGGCTGCTATACCTTTTAAGTTTTTCTCAAAAATATAGCGTGCGCTTTCGGCAGTATCGGCGCTTTCAACTAACTTAATATGCGGGTACCTGCCCAAAAAATCCGTGCACTGCAGCAGCGCCATAGGGTGTGAGTGTACCTCGGCAATATCACTCAGGGTTTGCCCCGGCAGCGCCATCAGGTTCATGCTGATGTTCAGGTAATGCTCGCCGATGATGTGCAGGTTGTTGTTGTCAATCAGCGCATAATTCGGGATGATGCTCCCGGCTATGGAGTTTTCCAGCGCCATGATGCCCAGGCCTGACTCCTTAGTTACAAGGCTTTGCACCAACGCAGGGAACGACATGCACTCGGCAAGTGGCGCTTGGTTGCCAAACCACACCCCGGCTACCTGGTGGTGGAAACTCCCTTTAATACCCTGTATCGCAATTTTGGTGGCTACCCCCGTAGCAGCTGTTGTTTCTGTTGTATTCATTTTCAGGCAAAAAAAAATCCCGATTTGCATCGGGATTATATATCTGTTTGTATAATTTCTGTTTTTATTACACAGCCACATAACCCCTGTCCTCGTTCCAGAAGAAATAAAAATAGGTGTTATAAAAAATCGTGCTGTTCATATCTACTATGTGTATGGGGCTAATTTAGTAATTATTTTTATACACGCAAGCGGTTTTTAACTTTTTTGAGAAAAAGTGTTGTTTTTCATTAAGCCACGAATTTCACTAATCCACACAAATTATTTGTGAAAAGATTCGATTAGTGAAAATTCTTGAAATTCGTGGCTGAACCAAAAAATCTTTATATTGCCGAAAACTAACTCCATTATGGTTTTACTAATACAATGCACCGATCGCAAGGGCCTCGTAGCCACCATAGCCAATGTACTGGCCGAATATTCGCTGAACATAACCACCCTGCGCGAATTTGTAGACCAGGACAGCAACCAGTTCTTTGCCCGCTTTGTATGCGAAGGCAGTGCCGACTATACTTCGATTAAAACCGACCTTACCATAGCCCTGCCACAGGATGCGAGCATTACCATAAACCCAAACCCCGATAAAAAAGTAGCGGTACTGGTTACCAAAGAGTACCACTGCCTGAGCGATATACTGGTACGCAACCATTTTGGCACACTGGGTGCTTCGGTAGAGTGTGTTATAGGCAACCATCCGGATCTGGAGGATTTATGCAGCCGTTTTTCCATACCGTTCCATTTTGTCAGTCACGAAGGGAAAAACAAAGAAACCTTTGAGCAGGAAATCATCGGCACGCTGAACGGCTACACCTTTGATTACATTATCCTTGCGAAGTTTATGCGAATACTGTCGCCCGCGTTTGTAGCGGCCTATCCTATGCGTGTGATTAACATACACCATTCGTTTTTACCCGCATTCATCGGGGCGCACCCCTACCGAAAGGCTTTTGAACGCGGCGTAAAACTTATAGGCGCCACTGCCCACTTTGTAACCGACAGCCTTGATGAAGGCCCCATCATTTCGCAGGAAACCATTTCAGTAAACCACACTTTTACCCCTGCCGATATGGTTAAGGCCGGTAAGGAAATTGAGAAGTCGGTTTTGGCAAAGGCCGTACAGTTGGTATTGCAGGACAGGGTGTTTGTGTACGGAAACAAAACGGTGGTTTTTGAATAACTAACCTTTCTTGCTTTTCCAGATGAAGCCGTCTAAAATGTAGTGTGTAAACTGCGGTACGGTAAGCAATGGTACCAGCAGGAATTGCCAGCTTTGCATGGCACTGCCCAAGCCAACGTTAAAGTGGCCGTTCCACACAAAGATTTCCCAGAGGTATTCTTCCGAAAAAGCAAACAGCAGCAATACCGCCACATACGGGATAATGCCCCAATAACGTTTCAGGTAGCCGTAGGCGGTAGGCACAGGCTGCAATGGCTGCTGTATTTCCTTCAGGTAAATAAGCCCCATATAGGGTATACCATGCGAAATCACATTGAGAATTGTGAATACCAAATCGTTGTTATAGTATACAATACCGAAATACCACGACAAGACGGTACCGATTATGATGGCATTTTTAGGGATGTTAAAGTACTTTTGGCTAAAGCCAATGTAAGCCGTGCGCAGTACATAAAACGCGATTATACCATAGTACACCCACGTAAACACCTGTAGCACCTGCGGGTTTTGCCACGAGAAAAACTCATCCGGCATAAACCATGCGTATTGCCGTGGCGGGCTCATAAACCAGTACAACATAGGGTAGACTGTAGCCGCATAGATGGTGAGATTATCGGTATAGCGGTTGAGTTTCGTCTTGGGTTCCTTGCGGGCATACAGCCGCATAAAACCGTACTGCTGCCTGATGAAATGGAACACCGCCACATAGGCCATCGTCACCCAAAACACTTTACTGCCAAGCGAAAACAACACCAACCCGATTACAAAGCATATAACCGGCAATGCCAGCAACAGTCTTTTCCGTTCACGGAAAGCGGTGGGTACAAAATAGGTTTTAAACAGCGTGGCATACACGTGCGCCACATCAATAAATACCACAAAAAACAGCCAGGTATAAAACGAGTAATGGTTTTCCAGGCGGGTAAGCAGGGGCTGGCACAACAGCACTACCGCCAGCGTTACAAACGGCGGCGAAAGGATGAACAGGCTGTCGGTTTTGGCCTTATGTATCCACGGTTGTGCCATGCAGTAGCTGGTTTACGGCGTTAATGCCCTGATGGAACGCCTCTTCAAATACCGAAATACCCGAGAGGTCGCTATGGGCGTAAAATATTTTATTGTCAATCGGCATTGCGGCCTGCTGTTTTTCAGCCGAAGTTACAAAATCCGGTACAGGGCTTATCATGCCGTGGCCCAGGCGGTGGATTTGTATTTCATCGCAATAATCGCGCAGGCCGGGGTGTGCCTTTTCAAGGTCGGAAAATACAAAATCCTTCCAATACTCTGCATCACGGTTGTACAGTTCCTTACGCGATTTCTTTATATCAGCACCTGAAAAGCTGTAGTAATAGGTAATTACAATACGGTCGTTCAGCTGGTTTACGGTTTGCTGCTGGTCGTAGATATACCCTAACCCTTTACCCTTGTAAATCACGTTATCCCAACACAACGGGTACGAACCATCACTGGGCAAATCACGCAGGGTGAGCGTAGCCAGCAGCCAGGGCGCGTATGTAAATTTCTTTGTAAATGGTTTTCTATTGGCAAAAAGGTATTGGTTTACAAACTGCGGTGTAGCCATAATTACCTTATCGGCCTGTATGCGCACCGATTGTTTTTTACCGGCATCAAAAGCCAATACGGTCACACCTTTGTCATCCGTTTTTACGTCATATGCAAGGTAGTTCAGCAGCAGTTTATCTTTTACATATTCTTTTAAGTGTGACGCCAAACGGGCATTGCCTTCAGGCCAGGTAAGTACGCTGTCTTTGCTGTAGGCACTGTTTTTACGGGCGGCAAAATAGTGTACCCCAGCCCACGCCGATACGCCTGCAATGCCCAAACCATAGTCATCCCGGCAGCAATAGTCTACATATTCCTGAAGCGATTCATCGGTAAAATTATTATTGTCCAGCCATTGTTTCATGGTCAGGGTATCGAGTTGTTTTATTTCGGCATCTGATGAAGCATTACGGATTGGCAAATCAAACCAGTACTTGCCATCGGCTCCCCTGCCCTCACGGAAACGTTTCATTTCCGCGAAAAATTTGGAGAACTGCGCATCCTGTTCCTTTGTATTACCGTAGCGGGGAATCAGGTCTTCCTGCCAGGTATTGCGGTAGTACAGGCGTTCCTGCGGGTCGAAGCTCAGTTGTTCTTCATCAAACACGGGCAATCCTTTAGCATCAAAACCTGTAATGATTTTTGATTCCTGCAAAAAGCGAATCAGCTCGATATCGTGCGGATTGGGCAGCGGCAGGTAATGCGCCCCCATCGGATATTTAGAATACTTGTTTTCACCGTTAGACGAGTTGCCTCCGGCATGGTTTTCCATTTCCATGACCAGGAAATCGGTTATGCCTTTCTTTGTGAGTTGACGCGCAGCACTCAGCCCCGAAATCCCCCCGCCAATAATCAGGTAGGGAATAGTAAGTGTTTCGGTCGGTTTAGGGAAGTCTTTTGCCCACAGCCTGTGCCCCAATACATAACGCGTACCGGTAAGGCGCACCAGCATGGCAGCTACTTTTTGCCCACAAGCCTTGAGTATCGGCAGTGCCAATGCCCCAAGGGCTGCGAGCTTTATAAAGCCCCTGCGGTTATAGCCTGCCCCACTCTTCATCAAAATAGCGTACGAGGATTTGGTTATCAAGGCGGTTTACCTCAACATTGGCAGCCCGCATATCTTTTGTAAAGCCGTTAAGGCTGTTGAAGTTATAATCGTAAAAACGCAGCTTTTCATTAGCCTTACGCAGCGGTTTATTAAAGTTGGCAGTACCATTATTACCGGCAATGGTATAACCCCACTCGCCAAAGGATGGCACATACACGTGGTAGGCATCGGCTTTTGGCAATACCTGTGCTACGGTTTGGTTAATGCACCAAAATGATTTGGGCGCGAAATACGGTGAAGTCGTCTGGATAACTACCAACGCGTCGGGTGTTAAAACACGCTGCAATGCCCTATAAAAACTCAGCGAATACAGTTTACCCAGGCTGTAATTAGATGGGTCAGGAAAATCGATAATCACCACATCGTACTGCTTTTTGGTTTCCTTGGCCCAAATATAGGCATCGCTGTTTATTACGGTAACCTTAGGGTTGTTCAGCGAATTTTTATTGAAGCCCGTAAGTATGGTATTGGTCTTAAACAAATTGGTCATTCCCTCATCCAAATCGACAAGAGTTATGTTTTTCACCTCGGGATATTTCAATATTTCGCGTACCGCAAGGCCGTCGCCACCGCCCATAACCAATACATTTTCCACGCTTTTTGCAGCAGCCATAACGGGGTGTACCAAGGCTTCATGGTAGCGGTATTCGTCCATGGAACTGAACTGCAGGTTGTTGTTAAGGTACAGGCGGTAGTCGCTTTTGTTATGGGTAAGCACTATGCGCTGATAGGGTGTGGAATGGGTGTAAATGATGTTCTCCCCATACAGCTTACCCTCTGAATACGAAAGTATGTCTTCCGAAAAAATAAACACCGCCACCAGTATGGCAAAGCACAAAATGGCGCGGGCTTTAAGGAAGGCTACACGCTTCAGTTCCTTTTTCAGGGCAAAGCACAGCACCATGGCAATGCTTATATTTATCAAACCAAAGAACAGCGATGTACGGATGATACCGAGCTTTGGCACCAACACCAATGGGAATAATATAGATGCCAAAAGCGCCCCGATATAGTCGAACGTAAAGACATTTGACACCAGGTCGCGGAAACGCACACGGTCTTTAAGGATGTTCATAAGCAGTGGGATTTCCAGCCCTACAAGGCAACCGGTGGTGAATACCAAAAGGTACAATACCAACTGGAAATAGTCCACACTCTCAAACAGCACAAAAAGCAGTGCCGAGCTTAACCCGCCGATTAAGCCCACGAGCAACTCTATCTCTACAAAGGTGTTGAGCAGGTTACGGGTTATGAATTTAGAAAAATACGAGCCTATACCCATAGAAAACAGGTACACGCCTATGATGAATGAAAACTGCTTTACCGAATCGCCCAGCAGGTAACTGGCCAGCGTACCGGCCACAAGCTCGTATACCAGGCCGCAGGTGGCTATGGTAAATACAGCAAGGAGCAGCAGGATTTCAAAACTGAAAAACTTTTTACCCATGGATGGCCCCACTGATGATGATAGAAATGCCTATGATAAATGAGGCAAATACTATGGCCAGTGCCACGTTGTTGTTCTTTGAAATCTCGTGCCAGGTGTTTTCGGGCGTAAGTTTTTCAATGATGAAATACGCAATAAACAATATAATGATACCCAACACAGAGAATATCAGCGATGCGATTATTGGTTTATAAAATACTTCCATAAGCCTGTTTTATAGTTGTTTTTACAATGGTTTATTTATGATAAAATCCGTGCACACCACCGGCACGCGAATGCGTACGTGTAGGTTGGGATGCATATTTTTCGGTAGTCTCACAGTCGCAAATGCGCCCGCCGCTAAAGGCTGTGTACAGGTAGTACGCGTACACCAGCAGGGCAACGGACAGCGCTATAATGTTGGCCTTAAAAAAGCCTGAGTTCTTTATTTCCATACACTATTCATCAAAGGGTGAATAATCGCTGTCTTCCCAGCGCTTGCGTTCGTGGTAACCGGCCCATTTATAAATACCGAAAGCTGCCAATGCCATGAATATTACAGGGATAACCACATTGCGCTTACTGGGCGGGTTGCGCATTACACTTATATTTATAACAGTAGTTTTACCGTCCAGCACATCTTTTTGTGGGGTAAGTACCAGGTGGTAGCGCCCGGGGGCCACACCGCACAGGTTCATCTCTGCACTGTTATCACCTTCGCTCCAGTTTTCGCCGCCTTCATAGCCGTGGTAATATTCTATGTCTTTACCCGCATATTCCTCAGCACCGGTAGTTTCGTTTACAAGGCCCACGTCTACGTAAGCCCAACTGTTATCCACATCAGCGTTAAGGTTAACCCGCAGCGTACTGGCCGCCTCAGTTACCTCAAAAGGCTGGCTAACGTACGGCTTCTGGCTGTACGTACTGAAGGGCAGCCTGTCGGTAAGCAGGCTCTCCTGCACCTTATCTTTGTAAATATAAATATGGCTGAAGATGAGCAATAATGCGGTTATGGCAAAAATCAGCACCGTGTTTATAAAGTTTACCATACCGGGCTGTACCACGCCTACACCGCCCCTGTCGGGCATCCAGCTTACGTTAAAAGCTTTCTGCACCGTGCGCCACGGAATGTGTTTCCCCACAAAAAGGGTTTGCCCCTCTTCATCACGCTCAAACGAAATGATGTACGGAGGGTTGATGTATTCTACCATAGTTTGGTAGTTGAGCGGCAGGGCATAATCAAAAACACCTTCGGCATAGGCCAGTGTGGTTTTCTCATCGCCGTACAGCTTAAAGATACTCCCCTGATAATTTACTTTATCGGGGATATCCGAAATATCCAGTTCGGTTTGTTCTTCCAGCAGAAAAATCCAGTGGCCGTTGGTTTCGCTTAAATACGCCCTTTTGCCATTGGCTCCGTCCAGTATAAATTCCTTCCAGTGGTAGGTGCCCGCCACACGCTTTATCAGCATGCCCGTTACGGTATACTGCACCCCAAAAAGTTCTCCCGACTGTCCTACGTTAAGGCCAATCTTCTTGTCATAACCATAATCAAAATGCTTTATGATTTCGCCATTGGGGTTCTTTTTATACGAACTGTATGTGCTACAGTTAGGGCATGCAAAGTCTACCAGTGTAAGCTCCACCGGCAAAACCGTTACATGCTTGCATTTTATACAGGTAACTTCCATGGCTTAGCGGTGTATTTCGGTATCGTTAATAATAGCGCCGCCAAAGTAATCGGTATAGGCTTTTGCCACCGTACGTACCTTATCGCTGTTATCGGCCAGGTAATTGCACAGGTACACGTCAAGCGTAAGTTGGCTAAACTCGGGCCAGGTATGTATGCAGATGTGCGATTCCATAAGGCATACCGCAGCGGTAAAGCTACCGTTATCAAACACGTGGCTGGAGTACCCCACTTCTATAAGCCCATAGGCACGCAGCACGGCCAGGGTAAGCATCCTGAAGCCTTCCGGGTCGGTAAGTTTATCGGTAGTATCGGTTTTAAGGGTCAGCAGTTTGTGCAGGCCCGCCGAGTATTGATGTTGCATTATTGGTTAAGCGGATTTTTTCCAAAGATATTTTTTATCGGCAAAATAACAATGGAAGTGCAAAAATATTCACCGCATAAAACCAAAACAGCCCCGTTTTCACGGAGCTGTCTATATAAACTAAGATAAATATTCAAATTAAAGCGCAAAGGCCTCTTTAACTTTCTCTACGTAGTCAAGCTTTTCCCAGGTAAACAGCTCTACCTCTACCGTTTTTACCTCACCACCCGGCGAAGTAAAGGTTTTGGTAACCACCTCAGGCTTGCGGCCCATGTGTCCGTAAGCAGCGGTTTCGCTGTAAATAGGGTTACGCAGCTTAAGGCGCTGTTCTATAAAGTAAGGGCGCATATCAAAAATAGCTTCTACCTTTTTGGCTATTTCGCCATCGGTAAGGCTAACGTTTGATGTACCGTAGGTATTCACGTAAATGTTGGTAGGCTTAGCCACACCTATAGCGTATGATACCTGCACAAGGATTTCGCTGGCAACACCCGCAGCCACAAGGTTTTTGGCTATGTGACGCGTAGCATAAGCCGCGCTGCGGTCTACCTTGCTTGGGTCTTTACCGCTAAATGCACCACCACCGTGGGCACCCTTGCCACCGTAAGTATCTACAATGATTTTACGGCCTGTAAGACCGGTATCGCCGTGTGGGCCACCGATTACAAACTTACCCGTAGGGTTTATGTGGTAGGTAATATTATCGTTGAAAAGATACGCATACTGAGGGTTTTTCTCAATAATCCTCGGGATAAGGATGTTTAGTACATCCTCCTTGATTTTGGCAAGCATTGTAGGCTCATCGGCAAAATCATCGTGCTGTGTAGAAACCACAACAGCGTCTATGCGCACGGGCTTGTTGTTATCGTCATACTCCAGTGTTACCTGGCTTTTCGCATCGGGGCGAAGATAGGTAATCTGGTCGTTTTCGCGCCTAAGGGCAGCCAGTTCCTGAAGCAATTTGTGGCTCAGGTTAAGCGCCAGCGGCATGTAATCTTCGGTTTCGTTTGTAGCATAGCCAAACATCATACCCTGGTCGCCTGCACCCTGCTCCTCTTTGGTAGCACGGTCTACGCCCTGGTTAATATCCTGGCTCTG
Organism: Flavobacterium niveum; assembly: GCF_055231775.1. NCBI lineage: Bacteria > Pseudomonadati > Bacteroidota > Flavobacteriia > Flavobacteriales > Flavobacteriaceae > Flavobacterium > Flavobacterium niveum. The sequence goes on along the minus strand of NZ_JBUYSX010000004.1, from coordinate 428,296 downwards.
TTCGTGTATGGCGCTAAGCACACCGCACGAGTTGGCCTCAAACATATATTCGCTCTTGGTATAGCCTATTTTCTTGATTACATCACGTGCTATCTGCTGCACGTCAAGGTAGGTTTTGCTTTTTACCTCACCGGCCAGGATTACCTGCCCTGTGGTTACAAGCGTTTCGCAGGCCACTTTAGATTCCGGGTCGAAAGCAAGGAAGTTATCAATAAGTGCGTCCGAAATCTGGTCAGCTACTTTGTCAGGATGCCCTTCGCTCACTGACTCTGACGTAAATAAATATGCCATAGTATCGTCTACAATTTGGGACAGGATACGCTGCCTGCAACACGGCTAAAGGGAGGAGATTTCCTGCTTTAGCATTTTTTTGTGAGGTTGCAATCAGTCAAATCTGTCCTCATGAATTATTCGGCTGCAAAGGTATAAAGGTAAAACGAATAAAAAAAACATCAGGTTAATTTTTAGTTACGAAATATTTTATTAGTCTACTTAAATACTATAGTATTTAAAGCTTTCAAAATGAACCCTGTAAATGTTAAAATTTGATTTTTTGTTTGGCAGATTGAAAAATACTCCCGAAGTTTGCTGAAGAACAAAACGAAAAAAGAAGATGAAATTTACAATGTGCAATAGCTGCTGTATGATGTGGAAAGTTTCCGCGGAAAGCACCGTTGCATAATTTTAAAGCTCATTTTAAAAATATACACAAAGCCTTCCGCAACCCGGGAGGCTTTTTTTATTGGCCTGCATTTGGAAAAAGGCAAAAAGTACAAAACAAGAAAAATAGTACGAAAGAAGATTTAACTAACTCAATTTAACTGCCCTGCTCCCCTTAACCACTGAGGGGAGGTAACAGGGAAACTAAAAAAGAAAAAAATGACAAAGTCAGTTCAAAATATGGTAATGTGTTGTTGTATGATGTGCATGTGCACACCACCCCGCTATTACCATAAGCGAACGAGCCAGCCTGCATAAAAAACGCAGGTATATACAACTCAGAAGCCCCTTTGGTAACAGCACCAAAGGGGCTTTTTTATTTCCTAAATAATCTTAGTTCAGTTCAAATTCTATAAAAACATTAAAATTTCAAAAATCATGAGCACTCAAAAATTTTCTACAGCAGCACTACACGCCGGACACGATGTAACCAAAAACGGAGGAACACGCGCCGTGCCCATTTACCAGACCACTTCATACGTTTTTAACAACGCAGACCACGCCGCGAACCTGTTCGGCCTTGCCGAACCCGGCTTTATATACACCCGCCTTAATAACCCTACAAACGATGTACTGGAACAACGCCTTGCAGCCCTTGAAGGCGGTATAGGCGCAGTTGTTACCGCATCAGGCACCTCGGCACTTACCACTGCACTGCTGGTACTGCTAAGGACAGGCGACCATATTGTAGCCAGCAACAGCCTGTACGGCGGCACCTACAACCTGCTGAGTGTTACCCTGCCAAGGCTAGGCATTACCACCACCTTTGTAGACCCGGCCGACCCGAAAAACTTTACGGCGGCCGCCAAAGAAAACACCCGTGTGTTCTTTGCCGAATCACTGGGCAACCCTAAGCTTGATGTCCTCGACCTGAAAGCCATAGCCGATGAGGCACATGCGTTTAAGGTGCCGTTTATTGTAGACAATACCGTACCTACCCCCTACCTGCTGAACCCTATAGCACACGGGGCCGACATTGTTATCCATTCACTTACAAAATACATCACCGGAAACGGCACATCACTGGGCGGCGCCATTGTAGATGCGGGTAAGTTTGACTGGAGCAGTGGCAAGTTCCCGGAGTTTACAGAGCCTTCTGCAGGTTACCACGGGCTGGTATACCACGAAGCACTGGGCCCGGCAGCATTTATAGCCAAAGTACGTATTGAGGGGTTAAGGGATTTCGGGGCAGCACTAAGCCCGTTTAACGCGTTCCAGACCATACAGGGGCTTGAAACACTACAGGTACGTATAGAGAAACACAGCAAAAATGCACTGGCACTGGCCAAATGGCTGCAAACCCGCAGCGAAGTGGCGTGGGTGAACTACCCCGGCCTGGAAGACAGCAAGTACAATACATTGGCACAACAATACCTGCCGGAAGGCCAAAGCGGGTTGGTAACCTTCGGGCTGAAAGGCGGCTACGAAGCTGCCAAAAAAGTAGCCGATGAAACCAAGCTTTTCTCGCTACTGGCGAACATAGGCGATACCAAGTCGCTCATCATCCACCCGGCAAGCACCACGCACCAGCAGCTAAGCCCTGAGCAACAGGAAACTACCGGTGTTACACCCGACTTAATCCGACTTTCGGTAGGACTTGAGGATATTGAAGACCTGAAAGCCGATTTGCAAGCGGTGCTTGAGAAGATAGGCGCCCCGGTGAATGTGTAAGAAGAATAACGCAGAGATACACAGAGCAAGCACAGAGGTGCACAGAGTTAAAAAAATAAGCACTCTATTGCTCGCTTCTTCTCCGTGAATCTCCATACCTCTGTGTATCTCCGTGTAATAACTTCAAAAAGAAAAAATACTTCATAAATGTTTGTTACTGGTTTGTGGTAAAACCTCCCCCGCCTGTGCTCCTTATGGCGGGGTGGTTTTATATCAAAAACAACATCTGTGATAATAATATAACCACCCCGCCCTACGGGCACCCCTCCAAAGGAGGGGAATAGCTGCAAAGAACAGCAGAGTGGCATTCCCCTACTTTGGAGGGGTGGCTGAAAGCCGGGGTGGTTTTAAAAACCTGATAAAACACCTACAAGGTCTTAAAGACCTTGCAGGAGCCACACACAGCTCCTGACCTGCAAGGTTTGGAAACCTTGTAGGTCTTAAAATTCCCTTTAAAAAAAGAAAAAATGCCCGAGCTTAAAAACATAATTATCACCGAATGGCAACTGGTTAACGGCATCAGCCTGCAACTGGTAGCGCTGAGTTACCAAACCTTCGGGCCAAAAATAGGCACTGCACCCGTTATTGTGGTGAACCATGCCCTTACCGGAAACAGCAATGTTACCGGGCTTAACGGCTGGTGGAATGACCTTATAGGCCCCGCCCGCCCCATAGATACGCGCCACTACACGGTTATTGCCTTTAACATCCCCGGGAACGGGTACGACGGCATGCCGCAAAACCTGATTCACGATTATAAGAACATCAGCGCCCATGATATTGCCGCATTGTTTTGGCATGGGTTGAGCGAAATCGGCGTGCATTACCTGTACGCGCTCATTGGCGGAAGCCTGGGTGGCGGCATTGCCTGGCACATGGCGGCACAGAAACCGGGTGCTATAGCGCACCTTATCCCCGTGGCAACGGACTGGAAGGCGACGGATTGGGTGATAGCCAACACGCTGATACAGGACAGGATTTTAAACAACTCCAGCAACCCCATAGCCGATGCGCGCCTGCATGCCATGCTGCTGTACCGTACGCCGCAAAGCCTGCAACAGCGCTTTAACCGCGAGCATCTGCAAAGCACTTTTGAGATAGAGCTTTGGCTGGAACGCCACGGTAAAAAGCTGGAAAACCGTTTCACCCTGCCGTCGTACAAGCTGATGAACCACCTGCTGCGTACGGTAGACATAACCCAGGGTGGCAACTTTTTGGCTGTAGCCAAAAAAATAAAAGCCAGGGTGCACCTTGTAGCGGTAGACACCGACCTGCTGTTTACGCATGACGAAGCCCAGCTTACCTATGTATCGCTTAAAGCAGCAGGCGTTAAGGTGAGTTACCACGAAATACGGTCGGTACACGGGCACGATGCTTTCCTTATAGAATATGCGCAGCTGGCCAAAATACTGAAACCGGTGTTTGTGCAGGAGAGGGAATTAGTATAAGCTTCAAGGCATAAGGGATAAGGCAAAAGCCGATAGCCCACAGACTTATGCCTTTTGCCTTATCCCTCTTGCCTTTTTTAACACCAACAAATATTCACACTTATACTGATTTACAAATAAAATTCAAAACAAAAATGTTAAAGTTTAAAAAATAATTTTGTAAATTGAAAAATAGTTTAGATATTTGAAAATATAAAAATCAGGGTAAAAAGTTTATGAAACATACCATTTGCAATATTTCGGTTCAGGTGATGTGGAAACAATCCACTCTCAGGGGCTTTTTGTATACGGTTTAAATTTCATAACCATAAATAATACAAAGCCCCTGTACAATAAATACAGGGGCTTTTTTGTTAAGGATAATAAGACAATACTATAAAGAGATATGAACACGACAGTCAAACATATTAATTGCATGCAGCAGCTCATTTGCTCCCCATCGTGGCAGATGCAGGCGAAATATATGCAGTTACCAGAGGATTGGCCGTCGGTATAAACTTAGTTTATAATTCAGGTGCAAAGGCTCTTTTGGTAACATATTTCCGAAAGAGCCTTTTGTTTTTAACAGTAAATCCGGTTATCCATTTTAAATATAAGCCTATGAAAACTCAATCTGTAAACGTACTGGGCTACACCGGCCAAAACAGCCAGTTTGTAGTAAAAACATCTAATACCGACCTGCGTATAAGCCAAAGCGCTACGCAGTATGTACCGCAAACCCCAAACCCGTATGAGTATATACTGGCGGGCTTTGCAGGCTGCATCAACGCACTGGGCCAGACAGTTGCCAAGGAACTGGGTATTGTACTGAAGTCGTTACAGGTAGAAATTACAGGCAGCATGAGCGCCCTGCCCTCAGAGCGCCCCGGCTTCGACAAGATAGAGATAACCCTTAGGCCGGCTGCTGCGGCACCCCTTGCCACCCTGCAACGCTGGATGGACGAAGTACAGTTCCGCAGCCCGGTTTATGATACCCTGGTAAGCAACACCCCGGTAAGCCTTAACCTGTTTAAGGAATACACAGCGGTGAATTAACGTATATAAACTGCGGTTCTTCCATGTCGACCGGAACGCAGTGGAGCGGAGACATCTCGTATGACACAGAAATTTGAAAAGCAAGAGATTTCTCCATTACGCTTCGCTTCAGTCGAAATGGAAGAGAAAGCAGTTACGACTCATAAGTTTGTTTTAAGTTGTTTTTTGTTTGTTTGTTTGAGACCTGCCTTTGGGTCGGCACCAAAGGCAGTTTCTTTTTTAAGTGAACATAAAACTTTGCGGCTTAGCGTCTTTGCGAGGGATTTTTACCACAAGGAACACTAAGTTTTTTCACAGGGTTCACAAAGCAATGATGATTACCCAAAATACTATTAAAGAACACAAAGGCTTTCCTTCGGAAAGAAAAAATACACACTTATACTATGCCAAATACAATAAACATAGTGCTCTTCGGTATCGGAAACGCCGGGAGCGCCCTCATAAATAAAGTATTAAAAGGACGCGAGGATATTACCACACCCGCGCCCGATATCCGTTTTCCGGTGATTACTAACAGCAGTGTGGCCTTTTTTGAGAAAGACGCCGACGGCTATGCATGGGAAGCCAACTTTATACGTTTTGCCATTCCGTTTAAGATAGACGATGTGGTAGAGTATGTATTGGAGCACGACCTGCATAACGTAATTTTTGTAGATGCCACGCCAAGTGCCGAACTGCCTGCCGAGTACCCTACGCTGGTACGCACGGGCTTCAGCATTGTATCGATTAACGAAACGGTGCAGTACCTGCCTGAGAATTTCGAAAAGGGCATTAAGTTCCTTACCGAAACCCGCGGGTTGGGCTACCGTTTTATACCATCGGTACCGGGCGATGCCACTGCCGCAGGCGATGCGCTGTATGATGCCGTACTGCAAATTGCCGGAAAAACTAAGGAAGCAGCCGCATAGGCTGCTTTTCTGTTTTATATCTTTACCATACCAAACACTAACCCTCTATGCGTATACTATTTGCTGCACTACTGTTACTAACCTGCGCAGGGTGCGGTATGGGCAAATTGCTCCCCATAAACAAGGCATGCTATACCCGCGAAGAAATAGTACAACTATACCTGCAGGAAGCTAAGCGTATAGAAAAAGGCTACCCGTTTACACAAGATGAGGAGGTGTTTATCATTAAACTTAACAACATTACCCTTACGCACTTCAGGCCGGAAAACGCAACCGAAAAGAAGGCTTTAGGTAATTTCTTCAGTGCATTCCGCACTATTGAACACAAGCTTTTTGAGAAATATAATTTCGAATATATTTACCCCAGTTATGGTTCGCCATCGTATTCTAAGGAACTGGATTTAATGCTGAACCTGCCCGTACAACCCAGGGGAGAAAAAGACATTATTGTTATCTGTAAAGAATAGGGAGAATAATCAATCATATCATCAGGCACCTGCAACATACGAACTGGCAGTTGAGGAAGCAAAAACAGCTTAGGGCTGGTTTTGGAATTTATTACCCCTACTAAACACATAATGCTGAAAATTATACAGAAAAACTTTATTCAAATAGTAAAGATTTAAATATCTCTCTTTTCAATTCTGTCATAAATCTGCCCGAAATTCATTTTATCCTTAACTGAAGGTATTCCTTCTAAATAATTAATTAAATCAATAAAAAATCTTGTAAAGCTATTATGAGACCACATTAATTGCACTGCTATATTATCCTTAATTATACATGGAGCATACATTTTTGTAACAGAAAGTGTATTTTCCGAAGTTACATGCAAAGACGCACCTACAAATTGCTCAGTTATTTGTAGATTACCTAATTTATCAACATATATATTCAAGTCATCCAAAGGTTTACATAAAGCGCTGTCTAGGTTTTTTTTGTCATTATCATCAGAATTAAATAAATTAATTTGCCCTGAAGCATCTTCATCCACACTATTCCTTAAAACCAAACTACTTTTGTATCCTACAACTCCCGTTGCTTTGACAAACTCCTCTAAAATTATAGTATTATTTTGTAAGTCATTACCAATTTCTGCAAAAATTGAATAGCAACTAAAACTCTCAGGAAGATATCCATAAAACTCATTAAGCTCTTGTAATTTTTCTATTGAACTTATAATGCTTTTTTTGGTAAAAGAAGCTTTGACCTCAATAACCGCTTTAACATATTTTGCTGGAATTGCTTTTTTTGATCCATTTGGAGAATTATCACTATTATCTTCCAACCAAAGCACTGGAGCTTCTAACTGGTTATAAATTATAATATCGAAATGCCTTAACATATACGAACCCACAACAATATCTGGTATGATATAACCCGATGTAACACCATATTTTTTGGGTAAAAAACTTCCTAACCATTCACGTATTTTAGCCTCAAGCGCTACACCATGAGATGTTCGAACAGGATTATTTACATTCAATTTCTTTAAACGATCATATTCATTTAAAATTCCTGTTCTATTTTCCCAAAACTGACGCCAACCAAATGTTCCAAAACATTTTTCATTAATATCTTTTTTCATATGTTCCAATTTTAAAAATATAAGCCCTAAGACACATTCTATTACAAACCTGACAATATCTTAATTACATCTTAAAGACTAAAACGATTGTTTTAATCTTTTTATAAATTTAACAAAAACATGCAAACTAACATCCAAAACTAATATTTGCTTTCTACAAATCTATATATTACTTTTGCAGTGTTCTTTAACACAATTGCAACATGTTATCACGAAAGGTGGAGGGATTAGACCCGATGAAACCTTAGCAACCCTTTCCCTGTAAAGAAGGTGCTACATTCTACCAAGTAAAACGCGGATAGATAACAGAAACGGAATTTACCCTCCCTTCTACCCCACCTGATGACATAATTTTTAGAAACAAATTTTAAGTGCCAATGGCAACTTGAAACTTTAAACCTGAAACTAATGTTACCTATACACGACGCGCTGGCTAAACGCATTTTGATACTTGACGGAGCCATGGGAACCATGCTGCAGCGCCATAGTTTTACCGAGGAAGATTTTCGCGGCGAACGCTTTAAGGATTTCCCGCACCCGCTTAAGGGCAATAACGACCTGCTGACCCTCACCCAGCCCGAGGCCATTAAAGACGTGCACCGCCAGTACTTTGCTGCCGGAGCCGACATTGTGGAAACCAATACCTTTAGTGGCACCACCATAGGCATGGCCGATTACCACATGGAAGACCTTGTGTATGAGCTGAACTATGAGTCGGCACGCCTCGCGAGGGAAGTTGCCGATGAATTTACCGCTGCCAACCCCGACAGGCCACGTTTTGTAGCCGGTTCTATAGGTCCTACCAACCGTACCGCCAGCATGAGTCCCGATGTGAACGACCCGGGCTACCGCGCCGTAACCTTTGACGACCTTCGCATCGCCTACAAAGAGCAGGTAAAGGCGTTGATTGATGGCGGCTCAGACATACTTTTGGTGGAAACCATTTTTGATACGCTTAACGCAAAGGCAGCGCTTTTTGCCATAGAGGAAGTTAAGGATGAACTGGGCCTTGACATTCCCATTATGGTGAGCGGAACTATTACTGATGCTTCGGGGCGTACCCTGAGCGGACAAACGGTAGAAGCATTCCTGATTTCGATTTCGCATATACCGTTATTAAGTGTTGGGTTTAACTGCGCTTTGGGCGCCGACCAGCTGAAACCTTACCTGAAACGTTTGGCGCACAATACACAGTTCAGCGTTTCGGCACACCCGAATGCCGGATTGCCAAACGCCTTTGGGCAATACGACCAGACTCCCGAAGAAATGCAGGTACTCATCAGGGAATACCTTGACGACAACCTTATTAATATAATTGGCGGCTGTTGTGGCACCACGCCGGATCACATCCGTTTGATTGCTGAAGTAGCGTCTGAATATGAACCCAGAAAGTTGTTGGTTGTTGGTTGATAGTTGTTGGACAGAACGTGAACTTATATGGTATATACGAACTTAGATGTTTGGGTTGAGGCAAGAAAACTGACCAATGTCCTTTACACAATAACAAAACAATTTCCGAAGGAAGAAATATACGGGCTAACAAACCAAATGAGGAGGTGTGCTGTATCAGTACCTTCAAATATAGCTGAAGGATGTGGTAGGCAAACCACCAAAGAAACGATACATTTCCTCCATATTGCCAGAGGATCTTTATTTGAACTTGAAACACAATGTTATTTGGCTTTAGACCAAAAATATTTAAATGAAAAAGAATTTGAAGAGCTTATTGGATTAATTCAATCATGCAAAAGGCTTTTAAATGGTTTTATTAATTATTACAAGAAGATGCAGGCATGAGTGAAGTTACCAATAACCAACAACCAACAACCAACAACCGTTATTTACGCTTGTCTGGTTTAGAACCCCTTATCGTTACCCCCGAAAGTAACTTTATAAACGTGGGCGAACGTACTAATGTTACGGGTTCGCGTAAATTCCTACGTTTAATCAAAGAAGAAAAATACGAAGAAGCACTCGATATTGCCCGTGCGCAGGTTGAAGGCGGCGCGCAGATTATCGACGTGAATATGGACGAGGGAATGCTGGATGGCGTGTATGCCATGACCAAGTTCCTGAATCTGATAGCCAGTGAGCCGGACATAGCCCGTGTACCGCTGATGATAGACAGCTCTAAATGGGAAATCATTGAGGCAGGGCTTAAAGTGGCACAGGGCAAGAGCGTGGTGAACTCCATCAGCCTTAAAGAGGGTGAGGAATTGTTTATAGACCACGCTAAAAAGATAAAACGCTACGGTGCGGCGGCCATTATCATGGCATTTGATGAAACCGGCCAGGCCGACACCTACGAACGTCGTATAGAAATTTGCAAGCGCAGTTACGATATATTGGTCGACAAAGTGGGCTTCCCGCCGGAAGACATTATTTTCGACCCGAATATTTTCCCCGTAGCTACGGGTATGGAAGAACACCGCCGCAATGCGATTGACTTCTTTCTGGCTACCAAATGGATACGTACCAACCTTCCACACGCCCACGTAAGCGGCGGGGTGAGTAACGTATCGTTCTCCTTTAGGGGTAACGACAGGGTTCGCGAGGCCATGCACTCGGCATTCCTGTACCACGCCATACAGCACGGTATGGACATGGGTATTGTAAACCCCGAGATGATTGAGGTATACGACAACGTAGATAAAGACCTCATGGAGCATGTAGAAGACGTGCTTTTGGATCGTCGCGATGATGCTACCGAACGCCTTTTGGCTTTCGCCGAAAATGTAAAGGGCGATGTAAAAACTACCGAAAAACAGGCACAGGAATGGCGCGCGCTGCCGGTACAGGAGCGACTTACCCACGCGTTGGTTAAGGGTATCGATGAGTTTATTGAAACCGATGTGGAAGAAGCACGCCTTGCTGCCGCCAAACCAATTGAGGTAATTGAAATCAACCTTATGGCGGGCATGAACGTGGTGGGCGACCTGTTTGGTTCGGGTAAAATGTTCCTGCCGCAGGTGGTGAAGTCGGCACGTGTAATGAAAAAGGCGGTGGCGTATCTTTTACCTTTCATCGAAGAAGAAAAAGATGGCAAATCATCAAGCGCCGGTAAGGTGCTTATGGCAACTGTAAAAGGCGACGTGCACGACATCGGAAAGAACATCGTATCGGTAGTACTGGCCTGTAATAACTTTGAAATCATAGACCTGGGTGTAATGGTTCCGCCCGAAAAAATTATAGAAACCGCCGTTAAGGAACAGGTAGACATTATAGGATTGAGTGGGCTGATAACGCCTTCGCTTGACGAAATGGTGTACCTGGCTAAGGAGCTTGAACGCCTTAACATCAACATACCGGTAATGATAGGTGGCGCTACTACCAGCCGCGCCCACACCGCCGTGAAAATTGCCCCTGAATATGGCGACACCGTGGTACACGTTAACGATGCCAGCCGCGCCGTTACTGTTGCCGGAAGCCTGATTAGCACTACCGTAAAAGCTGATTATGCCAAATCCATCCGCGAAGAATATGACAAGTTGCGCGAGGGTTACCTGAACCGTACCCGCGAAAAAGACTTTTTAAGCATAGCCGACGCGCGTGCGAATAAATACAAAATTGATTGGGAAGCTTTTACGCCATTTGAGCCGAAACAATTAGGTGTGCAAACCATTTACCCTAAGCTGGAGGAACTGGAACCCTATATTGACTGGACACCGTTTTTCCAGACGTGGGATTTGCACGGCAAGTACCCTGCGATACTAACCGATGATGTAGTGGGCGAACAGGCACAATCATTATTTGCCGATGCACAAAAAATGCTGAAACAAATCGTAGACGAAAACTGGTTTGAGGCCAAGGGTATTTTTGGGGTTTTCAAAGCGAATACGGTGAATGATGATGATATACAGTTAAGCCCTGAGGGCCTTTTCCTAACGCTTCGCCAACAATCACAAAAAACCAAAGGTGCTCCAAACATCGCATTAGCAGATTTTGTTGCCCCGGTTGAAAGCGGCAAGCAGGATTATATGGGTGCGTTTTGCGTTACTACCGGTTTTGGGGTAGACGAAAAAGCTGCCGAATTTGAAAAGGAACACGACGATTACAATTCAATTATGGCTAAGGCGCTGGGCGACCGTTTCGCGGAAGCCTTTGCCGAATACCTGCACGAACGTGTACGTAAGGAGTTTTGGGGTTATGCTAACGAAGAGCACCTAAGCAATGCCGAACTGATTAAGGAACAGTACGAAGGCATACGCCCGGCACCGGGTTACCCTGCATGCCCCGACCATTTGGAGAAAAACACCATTTGGGAGGTGCTGGATGTAGAAAAACAAATAGGTGTGAAACTTACCGAGAGCCTTGCCATGTGGCCGGCCGCATCGGTATCGGGGTATTATTTTGCGAACCCGCAGAGTAAATACTTTGGACTTGGAAAGATAAAAGCCGACCAGGTGGAAGACTACGCCAAACGAAGAAATGTAAGTATAGAAACAGCTAATAAATGGCTGAATCCTAATATAGCAGATTAAAAAGTATTCAGTTTTCAGTGGCAGTAGGCAGTTCCTCCCAGAACTGTGAAACCAACTTGAAACCTGAAACTTTAAACTAAAACAATAATGAAAGTAACCGAACATATAGAGAACGCGCAGGGCAAAACCCAGTTTTCATTTGAGATACTGCCACCGCTTAAGGGGCAAAACATACAGTCTATTTTTGATGGCATAGACCCGCTTATGGAGTTTAACCCACCATTTATAGACGTTACCTACCACCGTGAGGAGTACGATTACAAGGAGCTACCGAGCGGCCTGCTGGAACGCCGCGTGGTGAAGAAACGCCCCGGCACTGTGGGTATCTGTTCGGCAATACAAAATAAGTACCAGGTAGATGCCATTCCGCACATACTGTGCGGCGGGTTTTCTAAGGAAGATACCGAGAACTTTCTTATCGACCTTGACTTCCTGGGCATACAAAACGTGGTAGCACTACGTGGCGATGCCGTGAAAAACGAAACCTACTTCCGTCCCGAAAAAGACGGGCATAACTATGCCACCGAACTGGTTTCGCAGATCGTGAACCTTAACAACGGCGTGTACCTTGACGATGAGTTACAAAACTCGGCAGCGACAAACTTTTGCATCGGAGTGGCGGGTTACCCCGAAAAGCACATGGAGGCCCCAAGCCTGGACAGCGACATCCATTACCTGAAGCAAAAAATACGAAACGGCGCCCAGTACATTGTTACCCAGCTATTCTTTGACAACCAGAAGTTTTTCGACTTTGTAGCCAAATGCCGCAAGGAGGGTATTACGGTACCTATCATCCCGGGGTTGAAGCCCATTGCCACCAAAAAACACCTTAATACCATTCCGCACCGCTTTAGCGTTGACCTTCCGGACGAGCTGATTATGGAGGTGGTTAAGGCCAAAGACAATGCCGCCGTAAAACAGGTGGGCATAGAATGGTGCATTGCACAAAGCAAGGAGCTGGTTAAGGCCGGTATACCGGTGCTGCACTATTACAGCATGGGTAAAGCAGAAAACATCAAAGCGATAGCTAAGGAGATTTTTTAGATTATTGGATTGTTAGACATTTGGATTGTTAGATTGTTGGATTGGTTCGATGGTCTGACACAATATTATAAACCGGGCACTAATTAGTGTCCGGTTTATAATTTAGTATTGCTGCTTTTTGTGGTTCGGAAAGGCTTTCCCACCATTCGCTTAAAATTTTTCCGGCTGTTTTAAGAGTGTAAAAATATAGCTTACCGTTTTTATAGCCATATGCTACTTTCGCACCCAGGCTACTATAATTAACAGTATTGCGCGGAGCAATCCTCATATCCCTTAAAAATTTACTAATCTCCACCGTTCGCGCACCTTCAGTAACATTGTGTTTTGACAATTCCTGCTTAAATAGTTCGTTTTCAACAACTATTTGCCCGGGGAATGTATGTTGAAACAGCATCAAAAATTTCTTCCTATAATCGTCAAATTTCTTAGTGCCCGGGTCAGTAGTTTCATCAATTGTAACCGTTAATCCTCCTATATCTTTGGGAATCTGATTATTTATTGGCACTCCTGGAATTTCGTACCGCTTCATTGCATTAACCATTGCCCAAAGAATATCTTTATTTTTCTGTTTTGAAAGCGCCTTAAAAAGAAAAGGAAGATCAGACTGCCAAGGATCACGCATCAGCAGTTCCATCACATCAACGGCATAATCCTTATCTTGTAGTAACCCTAACAGAGCTATCCGCGCGTTCGGATTCACAAATTTTTCATAGAACCTCCCTGCAATTTCTCTGTTTATTCCAATAAGATGTAGTGTATATATTGCGCCTATTTTACCATTTTCGGTTTTCGCCGACTTAAAAAGTTTTATCAGTTCAGGTATTGCATCATCATTGTATGAGGCAATAGAAAACATATCTTGCGTGTAACCAATCCAATAGGCTTTACCGGTTTCTTCAAACTCCCACTTACCATCCAGCCGGTTTATCAATGTTTGGACAGGAGTTATAGTATCAGGGGTAATTAATATCCCCCCTCCTTCAACAGCTAAAACATTTTGGCGACCGCTTGGTGCCCTGTCTACTACCTGAGCATTGAGCAAATTACCCGTAAATAACAAAAGTAAAATAAAAACAGGATGAATTATTCTTTTGAAGATTGAGCGCATAGCTTTCTGTAGGTTTTGGTTAGGAAATTAAAATAATAACGCTAAAAGCAATAATTTTATTTGCCAGTAGTTAAAGGCATAATAAACCGTGTACTTTTCTGTTTTTACAGCATACCCTAAACCAATTATTACACCATGAAAAAACTATCCCTATTGCTGCTGTTATTTAGCAGTACAGCACTTTTTGCTCAAAATTTTTCTTTTTTACCGGCTTCTGCCAGAAAAGAAAAAAAACATGAGTTTACAGAATACCTCAACAATTTCCCCCAAAGCAAACACGACAGCATTTACTACACCATAAAACGCCTGAAAGATGACGGTACGCCTTATACACGCCCTTATGCCGATTCTATTTTTAAGGCAAAAACCAAAGATGCCTCGTATTACACCATAAAATCGTTCCGTGATACCATAACCAACGATTTCTACGAAATACTGCACAAACGCAGCGATGAGGAGGTAAAAGCCGATAACAAGTATTGGAACAAATACTTTAAAGATGACGACAAGAACCGGAAACAACTAAGGCGCTCCTCTGTAAACAACCTTGTTATGACCGACATACAGGGTAACCAATATACTTCTGAAAGCCTGCAAGGGAAGATAATTATACTCGATTTTTGGTTTACAACCTGTGCACCCTGCATACAGGAAATGCCCGAACTGAATAAAATCCGTGAGGAATTTGGCACCGATGAAGTAGCTTATTTCGGGGTTACGTTTAGTGAAAAAGAAAAAGTGGAAAAATTCCTGAAAAGTGTAAAATACGATTACACCATTGTAGCCGACAGTAAAGAAATGTGCGATAAATTCAGCATCAAGTTTTACCCTACAACACTTGTCATTGACAAAAAAGGAAAAATAGTGTACACCGGTGAGTTAATGGGCATGAAAGACAAACCGAAAGACATACGTAAACTGCTGAAGAAACTTACCTCGGGTAAAAAAACAAAAATTACCGCAGGCCCTATAGAAAAGCAGGAGTAACTATATGCTGTTTTACCTAATAAAGCTTTACATTGCGGTGCAAACCTTTTAACCGCTTAGCATGAAGAAAATTACAACCTGCTTACTTGCACTACTGGGCATTTCGTTTACCAATGCCCAAATTGCCGACTGGAGTAACGCCACCGGCAATGAAGATTTAACCAGCGCCTCGAAACTACGCACAGACAGCCAGGGCAACACCTACATTGCCGGTCCCTTTAGGGGTACGGTACAGTTTGACCCCAATTCAAATGACTATACCACCACCGGTGCACAATATGGCGATGTTTATCTTGAAAAATTTGACCCGGACGGCAACTTCCTGTGGGCACGTTTCTGGAAAAGCCCATTAGATCAGGAACTGCCGTTCCTGGAAATTGATTCGCAGGACAACCTGTACTTTGCTTCCACTTTTAAGGAGTCTATAGACCTGGATCCCGGCGATGCCACACAGATTGTAAACGGGGGGCCGAACCAGCCCACTACCTACATTGTAAAACTAAACGCAGATGGCGAATACATAAGCGGCAAAGCCTATGAAGTAGCTACAGATAATTATATAGAGCTCTACTCTATGACCATAGACAGCAGTGACAATATTGTTATTGCAGGCCGCTTTTACGGTAACCTGGATTTCGATTTTTCTGAAGAAGGCAGCAATGTGCTTTCTGTAAACTGGGAAAACTATTTTATGAGCAAATATGATTCCGGCCTGGGCCTTGTTTGGGCTAAGAATTTTAACGTACCGCTGGGCAGCATGCTCATATGCAACGTTATGAAAGCCGATAGCAATAATAACATCTACGTTGGCGCCGGATTTGCAGGGCCGCTTGACTTGGATCCGGGTACGGCAGTGGCACAGTTTGAAAGTTCAGACCTTAACGATTTTGACCTTGCCCTTATAAAATTTGACCCGGACGGTAATTACCTGTGGGGACGCACCGCCATAGATGAAGAAGACAACACCTCTATAGGCGGGCCAAACGAGGGTATAGCATCTATTGCCATAGACAGCAATAATGAGGTTTACTTTACCGGATTATTTAAAAATACCATAAACCTTGAACCTGAAGCAGGCAGCGAAGGGCTAACCCTTACAGGCGATTCTGTGATACCTGAAAACTATGGGTATACCCACAACATGGTGTGCAAAATAACTGCCGACGGGCAGATGGTATGGGCGCGCGTAGCCGGTGGGGCAAACTACAGTAGTATAGGCGGGGTATTGTACTTTAACAGTGACAACCTGCTTACATTTAACGACAATGACGAATTGTTTTACGGGCTTGGATTTTTCGGTACGTACAGCTTTAGCATTGGCGAAGAAACGCAATCGTATACTACAGAGGGAAACGCTTTTTCCCTGCAACAGTTAGACCCGCAAAACGGCAATGTAATAACATCGCAGTTTTATAGCATCAATGGTGGCTCTACACAGATAGGCGACCTTCAGGCTGCAAACGGCACGCTGTATGCTTGCGGAGGTTTTTTAGGCACCTTTACTATAGATACCGAAAATGTGCTAACATCAAGTAGCTTCTCGGGTACCGGCTGGACCGTTAAGTTTAACGCAGGCACCACACTTTCTGCCACCGCACCGCAAAAAGACACATCGTTCATATACCCTAACCCTGCCACTGATTATGTAATCCTTGAAAATGGTGCAAAAAACTACACCATAACCGACCTTACCGGCAAGGTTATAAAAAAAGGAGATAATTTAATCCCGGGAGAGCGGATAAACCTTAACGGCATAAGCGCCGGCTTGTACATGGTACAGGTTTACGGCAACGGCAGTGCCACAGCACACAAGCTTATCATTAAATAACATTTAAACCATATTAAGAATCAAGCCCGGATGAATATTCCGGGCTTGTTATTTTCATTTAACCCTGATTTAAGCAAATATTTACCGCAAGATGGACAGGCAGAAAATCATTTCTGCTATATTTGGCGCATTAACCAATGAAATGAGGCGGATACATTTGTTTTTGCTGTTTTTTTCGTGCCTAATGGCTGCCCAGGAACAACCTGAAGGCGGCTACAGCGTGGACGCAAACTACTTTTACGGCAATATAGTACCGCACCGCAAAAGCATACAGCACCTTATTACCGCCCACCCGGAGGGCATGGTCATCAGCCTGAATAAAAAAACGTTTGGCAACCACGAATGGGAATCGGCCTATAACTTCCCCGACGTTGGTATATCGTTCCACTACCAGGACATGAAGAACGAGGCGCTGGGCGAAATGTATGGCCTGTACGGGCATTATAGCTTTTATTTTCTTAACCGCAACCTTATGTTCCGCATCGGGCAGGGTGCAGCTTATAATACCAATCCTTACGATAAGGAAACCAACTACCGCAACTACGCGTATGGTGCCCACCTGATGCCGTCTACCTACTTTATGCTGAACTACAAAAAGGAGGATATTGTGCAAAACGTCGGGCTGCAGGCGGGGCTTATCTTTATACACCACAGCAATGCCAGTATGAAGTCGCCCAACACCAGCACCAATACTTTTGCGGTGAATGTAGGGCTTAATTATACCTTCGACAAACAAGACGGGAATGTACGTAGGACAATGGCATATGACACCATCATAAACTACAAGCAGCCCGTACATTTCAACTTTGTGTTCCGTGGCGGGATTAACCAAAGCGATGTCATTGGCAGCAAGCAATACCCTTACTATGCCTTTAGCGCCTATGCAGACAAACGCATCAGCCGTAAAAGCGGGTTCCAGTTTGGAGCGGAGTTTTTCATCCCGAAATACCTGAAAGAGTACATCCACTATATGTCCGTTGCCTACCCTGAAACGCCTACCAACCCAAATACTGACTACCACAAAGTAGGGTTGTTCGGCGGGTACGAATTGTACATCAACCGCATGTCGCTCGAAGGCCAAGTTGGGTATTATGTATACGAACCGTATAAAAGCACGGGCAGCCTGTACCAGCGCCTGAGCGCAAAATACTATTTCTGCAAGAACATCTTTGGCGGCATTGGCCTGAAAACACACGGTGCCAAGGCAGAGGTAATGGAGTTTAGTGTGGGGTATAGAATTTAGAATTATGAATTGGAAATTACGAATTACGAATTATACCTTTAGCATAATAGCCTGCCTGTTCATAGGCATAGTGGTGTCGTGCAACAGCGATGGTGCGCAGGAGTGTTTCAGGAGTATGGACGATACGGTGAGTTATACCATTGCTGTGCCGGAGTTCAGCAGTATTAATGTATCGCCGGGGATAGAGCTGGTCATTGCCGAAGGCGATACACAAAGCGTAAGCGTGCAAACCGGGGCCAACCTGAAAGAATACATAACCGCTGAAGTGATTGATGGCAAATTATACCTTACCAATGCTAACAACTGTAATTGGGTACGTAAGTACAACAGCACTACCATAACGGTTACTACACCAAACCTCAACCAGATATACACTGCCACGCAGTTTACCATACGTTCGGCAGGTACACTGCATTTCCCTGATCTCTCGGTACAGTCGGGTATTTTTAGCGAAACGGCTTCGGGGTTGGTTAGCCTTGATTTGGATTGCCAGAATTTTACCGTAGAAGACAACCAGAACCTGGATTGTTTTATCACCGGAAACGTAGAAAACCTCAACGTTAACTTCTATGCCGGCGATGCCCGTTTTGACGGTAGCGGGCTTGATGCCACTAACGTAAAGGTATTCCATCGTAGCAGCAACGATATTAGGGTACAGGCCAGCCAGCAGGTTACCGGCACACTCTACTCTACCGGGAATTTAGTATTGCTGAACCATCCTCCTGTAGTAGACGTTGATAGGAAGTATACTGGGAAAGTGGTATATGAATAGGGTTATTCGGTGATGCGGTGATTTGGTTATTCGTGATGTAGCGGAGTTTTCCATTCCGAATGCAGCGTAGCGAAATTGAGGAATATACTTAAATGCTTTTCTTTTTGGGATTTTGCCTGTTAGAAAAAAATGAAAGAATAGAAACAACTTCTCCCTCTAACCTATAGTATAAGGTATTGTATTTTTTGACAATTGCACGATGCACATTTTTATTCGTCTCAGAAACAGGGAACAAGTCAGGATTCGCAGCAATTAATACTAATGTATGTTCAATAGCTATAGCAAGGTTTTTAATTTCTTTTTCTGTCCAATGCTGTTCCATGTAATGAATTGTATCCTGCAATTCCGAAAGGGCATGGTCAGTCCATGAAATCTTATAACCACTTTTCATATAGTTTCCTTACTTCACTGTGTGGAGTTAACCTTCCCGCATCTGCATCTTCAATGCCTTTTTCAATAGATTTTTTTTCTTCTTCAGAAATAGCATCCCACCAATCGCCTTGATTTTTACGCAAATCTGCAATCTTATTTATAAGATCCATATCTTCCAATGTAGAAAGCCATTGTATAAGCTCAAGCTTCTTTCTTTCAATCTGCATTTCAACTGCCATAACCTTATACTTTAGTTAGTCTTCCAAATATACAAAATTTGCACCAGAATTATATTAGCTTAGCACTTCTCATCCTCCCCTTTTTCGGGAACGGAAATTTCGGGGCTTTCGCCTTTATCCTTGTCTTTTTCTATTTCTTCAACCCACCAGGGCAACGGTACGCCGCACATGGGTTACTTCTTTTTGGTCATTTCGCGGAAAACGCTTTCCAGGTTCTTATTCTTCAGGCTCAGCTGTAGTGTTTTCAGGCTGTTATCGTGTGCAAAGTCAAACACCACAGGGCGCATATCGTCACCTGAACTAAAGGTAAGTTCCCAAAGGTTGCCTTTAGTGTTTTTTACATTGGCGATATTCGGCAGGGCTTGGAGCAGGGCAGCATCTACAGCGGTGTCAAACTCTACCTCTATCACTTGCTCTACGCTGGTTTCCTTAACCAGGTTCTTCAGTTTCTTATCGGTTACAATCTTGCCGTGGTTAATGATGATTACGCGGTCGCATATCGCCTCTACCTCCTGCATGATATGCGTACTCAGGAATACGGTTTTATCTTTACCAATGTTCTTAATCAGGTCGCGTATCTCCACAAGCTGGTTCGGGTCGAGGCCTGTTGTCGGCTCGTCTAAAATAAGTACTTCAGGGTCGTGCAGCAGTGCACAGGCAAGACCCACACGCTGGCGGTACCCTTTACTAAGCGCACCTATTTTTTTATGTGCTTCAGGCGTAAGGCCGGTAAGCTGTATTACTTCCTCTATGCGGTTTTTGTTTACGTGGTATACATCGGCATTAAAGGCAAGGTATTCGCGTACGTAAAGGTCCAGGTACAGCGGGTTGTGCTCGGGCAGGTAACCTACCGATTTCTGCACCGCTTTTTGCTGGGCAGCCACATCGCTTCCGTTTACGCTGGCCTCGCCGCTATCGGCAGCAAGGTAGGTGGTAAGTATCTTCATCAGGGTACTTTTACCGGCGCCGTTTGGCCCCAGGAAACCCACAATCTCACCTTTGTTTACCGAAAACGAAACCGCATCGAGCGCCTTCTGCTCGCCGTAGCTTTTTGTTATCCCTTTTACCTCAATAGACATAGTAACCGAATGTTTTGCACAAAAATACTAATAAAACCCGGTTATGCTATATGATATTGTATTTAACCGTAAATAACAGATAACGTGGTTGTACCCTGTACCTGGAAATACGGGTACTGAACTGGTTAAAGCTGTCATCGTTAAGCGAAGTAGTATTAAGCAGGTTGGTACCGCTTACCTTAAATTCCCATATCTTGTTCCTTGTAAGGTACATGGCACCGGCATTAAGGAAATCGTACTCGTTATCGCTGGTACGGGTGTTGTTATAGTAGTGGTTGTACGTATAATCTGCCGTAAGGGTTATGTTATTCAGCAGCAGGTAGTCCATACGGGCATACGGGCTGTGGGTATAGGTTTTGTTACCGGTGTAGCTGTTTATGGCTACGGTGTACCCCAGTTCCAGGTTTGGCCATTCCTTAAATATGGTGCCCAGGCTGCCGGTGTAGCTTTGTGTAAACTGCTCGGTTACCTGGCGTAGTGCGTTGTCCATGGTTACCTCATCTTCTACGGAGCTATCTGCCCTGAAGTTGTTGTAACGGTTCCAACTCAAATTGGCGTTTACCGATGCCTTGTAGAAACGCTCGAACGTACGGTTGTAACCCGCCATACCGCTTACTATTTCATCGGCAAAGTTAGAATTCTCTACCGTGCTTACCTGGTTGATACCGCTATAGGCTGCAAGGGTTTTAATATCGTTTACCCTTTTGCTATAGCTTAGGTTGGCAAAAATCTGCGTAAAGTTGAACATCACGTACCTGAAGTAGTTCAGGTTGTGCGTTTGGTAGGTAGCGCTTTCCAGGTTGCGGCTACCGCGGAACAGCGAACTGTAATTGTTCAGCACCAGGCCACGGGCAAATTTAGAGATGTCGCTAAACTCGTTTGTCATAGTATAGGTATACAACAGGCGCTCTGAGTTTTTTATCTGGTACATTGCGTACACATCGGGCAATACCCTGTAAAAATTATTGCTTACCGAAGTACCCAGCTGGTCGTTATTCATGGTAAAGCTGTGCACGCTTACACCGGGGTTAAAGGTAAACTTACCGGTTATAAACTTGTAGTGCAGCCCCAGGAACACATCGTTAAAGGCGTAACGTACATTGTTCTTGCTGTTGTTGTCAAGATTATCCATCTCTCCCGAATCCAGTATCTGGAACAGGTTACTGTTAAACTGCTGGTACGAATACGTATCGCCCAACGTAAGGTTAATGTTGGCCTTTGGCGTAAGCAGGTAATACCAGTCGGCCTTGGCATCGGTTTTATTGGTAATTACAAGCTGCCTCTGGTTCAGGTTGTACAGGCTGGCATCGGCAAGGTTCAGGTTAAGCGTCTGGTCGCCGGTTTCACTGCCGGGGAACGGATTGTATTCCAGCACCGCTTTATAAAACGGGTCTTCTTCCTGGTACAGGTGCTGCCCCTCAAAAGAGAACACATTCTTATCGTCTGCCGTGTAGTACAGGTTCAGGTTTTGGTTAAACGAAAAAGGCGTCTGGTCCTTAGCCGTACTGATGTCCTGGCTCTGGTCGGTTTGCGGGCTTACCGTACTCATCAGCTGTGTATCCTCGCCCTGCTTTGATATTTTAAAGAACCCGTCGTAATCAAACTGGAAACGCGTACTCGGCTTATAGCTCGAACTAAGCTTTACCAGGCTGAAATCGCTGCGCTGCAATGTGCGCTCTTTGGTTTCCTGCACGGTCTGGGTTTCCAGTGTCACCGGGTCAAGGATGGTGTTACGGCTTTCGGTCTGTAATTCGTTCCTGCCGGAATTGATTATGGCAAAACCACTCAGGCTCCACGCCTTAGTAGGGTTATAGCTGAAGTTGGCTGCCCCGAACTTGGTTTCTATATTCTTGGCCCTGTTATTGCGCAGCAGCGAAATACCCAGGTTGTTAGAACTCACGTTAAAATTGGTACCGCCCTTTTTCATGAAGTTGCGGAAACCACCCGTCATCTTAAAGTAATCCTGCATGGTAAGCGGCAGCTCACCAGTGTTGTTGAAGTTACTGATGAGGTTAACGCTGTACAGCGGGCTGTAGTAAAACAGTTTCGGGTTCAGTATATAGCGTCCACCATCGCCGTAGCCGCCACCTGCGGTAAGGTCGCCAAACCAGAAATTCTTTTTGCCGTCCTTCAGCTTGATGTTCATGGCCACGTTTTCCTCGTTGTTTACCAGGCCTTTCATCTGGCCCACTTCATTGTAGTTGCGCAGTACCTCAACTTTATCCAGTGCATCAGCGGGGATGTTCTTTACGCCAAGCTTGGTATCGCCGTCAAAGAAATCCTTGCCCTCCACCATAAGCTTGGTTACGGTTTTGCCTTCCACCTTTACGTTACCGTCGCTGTCTACCTCTACGCCGGGCAGTTTTTTCAGCACGTCTTCCAGCTTGCGTTCGGTGCCGTTTGTAAACGAATCAGAGTTGTATACCAGCGTATCGCCTTTAACTGATACCGGCATTTCGTGTACAATTTCCAGTTCCTTAAGCTGCACGCCTGCTGTCAGGGTAACGTTCTTTACGATGTTGGCAGATTCGGTAGTTACCGTTTCCTCAAAAGTGTTGTAGCCTATAAAGCTGGCTTTAATACCGTAGGTGGTATTGGGCTTCAGGTTCAGCACAAAACGGCCTTTTTCGTCGGTAATGGCGTAAGAATCCATGGCATTGGTAGCCTTATTTACCGCCATAATGTTGGCCATTTCCAGCGCGGTACCGGTAGAGTCTTTTATGGTACCTTCAAATTTTACGGTTTGCGAATGGGCCGCTGCACACAATAGCAGTACCAGCCCAAAGAATAACTTCTTCATGCGATAGTGGTTGAAAAGAAATAATAAGGTGTTTTTAAACAGGTTACATACGTGGAGGCCTGCCACCACCAGGGCCACCCGGGCCACCCATCTGGCGCATTTCTTCCATTTTCTTGGTTACAACCTCTTCGTATTGTGCCTGTGTAACCTTACTGCCTGTGGTAGGCTTCTTTATAACAGCTTTCTCTTTGGGGTTCAGTACAATCTTACTGCACAGTACAGTCGTTTTGCCGTCGCTCACTTCAAGTATAAGGCCCGGCAGCCCCCAGTAGTTAGATGGCCCTGTGCTTACAGGAATGTCAGGCGTGTACCATGCGGTAATGGCAACTTCCTTGGGCATTTCCATGCTGTCCATAAAGTTAGTGGTCTTGTTTTCTGTTTTAGCCGGTTCGCTGCCTTCGGCCTTTTTGGCTGCTTCCTTTTTAGGACGCATGTTACGGAAATCAGATTTATCGGTAGGTACCATAGCCGTAGCCTTGTAGCAGGTGTAGTCGCCTATTTTTTTGGTTTCGGCTTCCAGCACCCATTTTATTTTCGGCAGTGTATCGTCTATAAGGAACTCCTTGCCCATGATTTCTTTTTCCATGGCAAAGCGCTTTTCCTTAATGTTCTTGTAGTGCTTGCCGCCACCGCCCATAAAACTCGCCATCATGCGCATGCCGCCGTTATCGCCGGGTGCATCCAGTTTTTCTTCTTCCAGGTAGGTGCTTTCAGAACGGTTAAAGGTAAGGATGAATGTTTTTTCGAGCGCTTTCTTCATACGCTCTTTTATCTGCTTCTCCATTTCGGGAGTAATGTTCCTGTCTCCTTTCGGGAAGTCCGGCGCCGTGGTTTTCGACTCGTACGTCGCCACACCCTGGAAATCCTGGGCCGATGCCGCCATGGCAAAAAGGCTTATAATAAAGGCACTTATTTTTTTCATTACTGTTGCTTTTGCTGTTAGATTACAAAACCCGTGTTTTGTTACACAGTTTGCTTATATTTTTTCAAAAGTAGCCAAAATTACGCTTTAAGGGCGGGCAAAGTAGGTGAACAGGGCAAATACGGCTGCGAACGTACGTCGCCTTTTTTACTCGTACTTACGCCTCAGGAACCAAAGGTCTTCCAGGCTGATATTCACGGTAAAAGCATGGTAGTTTTCCTGCAGCAGCCGCGACGACACCAACCCACGCTGCCCGTAGCTGTATGATATATTAAGGAACGACTTTCGCCCGCCCAGCGGCACCCCTACCCCTGTGGTAAGGGCCATGTTTTGCACACGGGTACCGTCTACCTCCAGATAGCCGTTGTCCATATTGCAACCCAGGCGGTACTGGAACCTTTCAAAGTACGATGGCCTTACCTTAACAGTAGAATACATAACCCCCGCCCCGAAAAAATCGGAATCTACAAAACGGCCCAGGTTGTCTGCCATATCGGTGGCATTCCAAAACGTGTGCTTGTAATCGGCATTAAAGGTGAAGCTTTTCAGGGTGTATTTAATACCCGCACCGGCTTCCAGCGGCAGCTTAAAGCCCGCTATCTTGGTACTCTCCAGTATCTCTGTGCCCTGTATTTCATTTACCTGTGTCGCTACATTACGGTCTTTAGTCCCTTTAAGGTAGGCGGGCGAGTTTACCACTGCCGCCAGGGTAAGCTTATCATTTACCTTATACTGTGTACCCAGGCCAAAACGGAAACCCGAATAATGGCTTTCAGACGTCACGGCAAGGTAGTCTGTGCCAATGGCTATCTGCTCTGATTCGGTTATTTTACCAAAGTAATAGTTTGTCACCACCCCTAGGTTAAGCTTAGGGGTAATGCGGTAACCGTAATTAAAAGCGGCATTGTTAAGCCCGCCCGAACCGGTAATGTATGATGCATAGCTTTCCTGCGAACCCTCTATGGTTGTGGTAAGCCCCCTGAGGGTATACCCCACGTCTGAATACGGCGAAAGCGACACCCCTATAGCCGACTTAGACGTTACCGCCGTAGAAAAGCTGATGCTGGAAAAACTGGTAGTAACATTTTTACCGGTATCGTCGCTGCTTATGTGCTCTGTCTGGTCGCCTTTTATGCCAATATCAAACAGGAATGAGTTCTTCGGTACCTCGGCAAACGCTGCGGGGTTAAGGTTGTTTATGGCATTTTCTCCCGAAAGGGCCATACCGCTTTTGCCCAGTGCATTTGTAATACCGCTGTTTACCTCGTTAAAACGCCCCACCCCGAATAAGGAATACGGTGAACTCGTTTGGTTATTGGTTTGTGCCACAACCGGCAGGCTTATAGTGAGCAGCAGGCATGCCCATGCTGTTTTATTCGTCATAAATAGTGTAAGTTAATTGCAGGCGTGATTTGTAATTGCTGTTGTTTTCGCCGTTTAGTACCATACGCTCGGTACGTGCATTATACCCTTTCGGGAAAAACACCAGGCCATAATTAATATATTCGCTATACAATAGCGATCGTTTTATAAAAGTAGTTACCGGCGCCACCAGGTATACCTCGTTATTCTCTACATCGGTTTTGTCTATATAGGCCACAGCGGCATTACCGGCATCATCGGTAAGCTGCATTACCAGGTCATTGTTCTGGTCGGCTATGTATACGTATACCGAATCGGGCAGGTAACGCTGCTTATCGTAGTAGGCCCTGTTCAGCTTTATCTTCAGGTTGGCTTTAAAAACCTCACCGTTATCATCGTTTACCGTATAAATATTGCGTAGCGAAGGGAAGGTAACCTTAGTGACAATCCCCGTTCCCGACTGTATGAACGAAAGGTTGTTTGTAGCCGAAGAGGGCAGCTCGTCTTCCTGCCCGCCCAGTGCCGAAAGCAGCGTACCGCCACGGTCGGCCTCTATATGGTTAAAAAATTTTGGCGTAGTGGTGCTGTAGTATACAAAGTCATAATACTCACTTTCATCGTTAGTGGTATCGTCATCAAACGAATAATAGAACCTTAAATAGCATTTGCTCATGTTAAACCCTATAATCGATGCATCCTCGCTATCGCCCGGGGCAATTTTCAACCCCTTAAAATAATCGTTCAGCTCATCGGCATCGTTTATATCGTTGTGCTGTATTTTTTCAAACAGGTTCAGGCCAAAGCTATCATTCAGCCTAACGGTAACTGAGTCTTTACTGATGTAAGGTGTAAAGGTTTTGGTACCCAAAACCTCATCTGATGCTGCTATAGACGAGGTATTGTAAAAACCGTCGTCAGTGCTTTTATACCGCAGTGTTTTGGTAAGCTGGTGTACGTTTATGGTTTTTGTAGCCAGGGTATCGTTATAATAAAAACCATCGTACTGCAGGTTCAGCACTATGCTGTCAAACACCGCATCGCTGTCTACATAATACTGTGCCGGTACAAAATTGGCATATCCGGTAGATTTTACCGTACCGAAGTAAGGGTCGTTATAGCGGCCTACCAGCAGGCGGCTATCGGTACTGCTTCCAATGCTGTCGTAGCGGAAGGTAGACATCTTTACCGAAAAGGTGTCTATCTGTATCACCTTAATATTGCTTTGGGTAAAATCGCCCGAGGTACCCAGGGCATCATAAAGCCCGTCATGAGAGCACGACAAAAACGGCAGCAGACACGCCAGGCCGAAAATAATTAAAAAGCGGGGTATGCTATACATGGTTCATTATTAAGTATTGCCGCCAAATGTAACAGGGCGGCATACCCCGTAAAAAACATATAGATACTCTGCCGTTTTTCAACTACCAATACCCCTATTTTACCTATCGTTTGCCTCCCGGCCTGCTTATCGATTAAAAAGGCTGGTTTGTCTGTTAAAAAAGCCTGTCCATATATTTCATGCTAAGCCGTAGTGCATTAACCTATACGTTTGCCCCCAAACCCTTACAAGCATGTTTAAGTTTTTAGCGGTATTGCTTTGCGTGGCCTGTGTAGCCACCGCCCAGGAAACCGGCAGTACGCTCAGTTATAATTACAGTTCGGTTTACAGTAAAGATGCCACGTCGCTCATACAGCACAATGCCGGATATAAATATGAAAATGGTAACCTTACCCTTACAGCAGGCGTAACAGCCTACGGTATGGACTATGGCAGCAACGAAGATATTAATATCCACAGCGTGCAAAACATTACTGCCATACAGGTAGGCGCAGCATACAGCTACCCGCTTACCGATACATGGAAGGTAACCGGTGAGTTTACACCCCAGCTGGTTTCTAACCTTAAAGATGTAGGCATAAAAGACCTGTACCCCGACTTTTTTGCGGGCTTTACCTATAAACCCGGAAGCGGTAGTGAAAGCACACTTACCTTCGGGGCGGGCTATAAGGGCTATTTTGGCAAATACAGGTTTATGCCGGTAATCAACTATTCGGGCAGGCTGGGTGGCAAAACGTACTTTAACCTGGGTATACCTGCCACATGGGTAGGCTATAAATTTAACGACAGCCACAGCCTGAAGGCCATAGTAGCATCGGGCGGGTTTTACAGCCGCATTACCGGCAGCGATGCCGTTTATATAGAAAACAACACCCGCGCGCAGGCTATAGAAATGATAAATGTAAACGCAGGGCTGGAATACGGCTTTGCCTCGGGCAGGGAATGGACGGCTATAGTACGCGGCGGTTACAGCCTGTACAACAAGCTGTACATACCCTATGCAAACAATGAGCACAACCTCGGCTTTAAGGAAAATGTGTACCTCTCTGCCGGGTTTAAATACAATTTAAAATAATAATAACACTATGAAAAAACTTTTCAGGAAAAGAAACACCTGTATGATACTGGGCCTGGCACTTGCAGGCCTGCTCGCCACGGCCTGCGGCAGTGACGATGATACCACGCTGGGCAACTGGGTAACCGGCACCGTGTTTGACGGCGCACCACGCAGCAGCGCCATAGCATTTACTATAGGTAACTACGGCTATGCCGGTACCGGCTATGATGGCGATGACTACCTTAACGATTTTTGGCGCTATAACATAGACGGCGGCTACTGGGAACAGCTTCAGGATTTCCCGGGCGCGGCACGCAGCTCTGCGGCGGCATTTACCATAGGCACTAACGGCTATGTGGGCACGGGCTATGACGGCATTAACTACCTGAAAGATTTTTACAAATACGATACCGCACTGGGTACGTGGACAACCGCTGCCGAATACCAGGGCACAGCACGCAGGGGCGCTATAGGCTTCAGCAGCAGTACTAACGGTTATTTAGGCACCGGGTATGACACTACCGGAGATAAAAAAGACTTCTTTAAATACGACCCGGTTGCAGACAGCTGGACGGAAATATACGGCTTCGGCGGAAACAAAAGGCACGATGGTTCGTCGTTTACCATAGGCAGCCTTGTATACATGGGCTTTGGATCTGCCAACGATATTAACCAAAAAGATTTCTGGGTATTTGATACCGCCAGCGAAGCCTGGACACGCCTTCGCGACCTGGATTATAAAGACAGCTATTCGCTTACACGTACCAGCGCTACAACATTTGCCATAGGCAATTATGGCTACGTAAGCGGTGGCGACAAGGCATCGGCATGGGAGTATAACCCGCTTACCGACCTATGGGAAGAAAAAACACAGTTTGAAGGTGCATCGCGCCAGGATGCCATAGCCATATACAATGGCGAACGTGCTTTTATAGCACTGGGCAAATACGGTAACAGCTACTATGACGACATGTGGGAATTTAAACCATTCGAAAAGAAGGATGACGACGATTAGGATTTTTAAATTGTATTCTATATGCTTTATTGCCGCAGCGTTTGTATTGCTTAGCTGCGGCCCAGGTGCTGAGCCAAACCTGCAGGGTAGCGTATACCCTGCGGGCAATGGCTTTGGCTATACCATAAAAGCAAACGGAAAACTGCTGATAAAGCAGGGCGTAATACCTGCCGTAAAGGGCAACCACCCTTTTTGCGACAGTACAGATGCGGCCAAAGTATGCGATAAGGTAATGGAAAAAATAAAGCAGCGGAAAGCCCCCTATATAACCCAGGAAGAACTAAAGCAACTTAAGATAAAAACAAAATGCTGAAAAAGGCTTATAACAGCATCCCCGGAAAACTGCGCCTGTATGCCGTACACATACTGCTATGGCTGCTGCTGCTGTTTTTCCCCGTGGCCGATTTTATAAAATGGCACGAAATGCTGCCCGCATCCTTTTTTGTAAAGATGCTGTTTTGCGTTGCTATCTTTTATATTAATTACCTGATACTGGTACCCGAGCTGCTCCTAAAAAAACGCGGGCTGCTGTATGTACTGGCCATGATAGCGATTATAGCATTATTCTCATATATATTTTCTGCTTACGAAGGGCCTGCACCCTACCACCTGAGGGATGCCGTGATGAGGCTGAAGCACGGGCCTGCGCCTAATTTTGGCAACGAGCCTCCCATGAAGCCGCGTTTCCATTTTTTTCCGAACGTGGTAATGTTTACACTGCACATACTTATGAGTGCAGTACTGAAAATATACGAAGAATGGAACGTAAGCTACAAAAAACAGAAGGAAGCCGAAACCGAACAGAAAACGTCGGAACTCAACTTCCTGAAGGCACAGCTGAACCCGCACTTCTTTTTTAATTCGCTGAATACGATTTATTCGCTTTCCATAAAAAAATCGGACAGCACGCCACAGGCCGTACTGAACCTGGCCGACCTGATGCGCTACATGCTCTATGAAACCGATAAGGAAAAGGTGCGCCTTACCGACGAGCTTTCGTATATAGAAAGCTATATAGAGCTGCAAAAGCTGCGCCTTACCCCAAACAATACCGTACACTATGAGGTTAATGGCAACCCGCACGGCATAAGCCTGCCGCCGCTGTTGTTTATCTGCTTTATAGAAAACGCGTTTAAGCACGGGGTAAGCACATCGCACGGATGCGACATCAGTATAAAATTTACCATAACCCACAATGAAATACAAATGCTGGCCGTTAACGACATTAACCGCCAGGCATTTAAAGACGCCACGCCGGGGCTGGGCATAGACAACACCCTGAAGCGTATAAAACTGTATTTCCCTGACAGTTATAAGCTGAACAAATATATTGAAGACAATAAATTTTATGTAGACCTGTCACTGCAAATTTAATGGAGATAAAAACCGTTATTATAGATGACGAACCGCTGGCTATAGAGGTAATACAAAATTACTGCAATACCCTGCCCGAAATAAGCGTGCTTAAAACCTTTACAAGCCCTGTGGAAGCACTGGGCTTTATCCATAAGAATAATGTAGACCTGGTGTTCCTGGACATACAGATGCCGCAGCTTTCGGGGCTGGAATTTATAGACACGCTGGCCTACCGCCCCATGGTTATTTTTACCACGGCCTACCCGCAGTATGCCGTAGACGGTTTTGAGCTGGAAGCAGTAGACTACCTGGTAAAACCCATATCGTACAAGCGGTTCCTTAAGGCATTCAACAAGCTGAATACCGTTAAGGAAGAGCCTGCCGTACCCGTACTTCCCGCAATACCCACCACCACTGCCCTGCCCGCCGCCGAAGACAACTTTGTTTTTGTAAAGGCAGAATATGGCAGCGTAAAGCTGTTCATTTCAGAAATTACCTACATAGAAGGGCTTAAAGATTACCTGAAGATAAACCTCAGTAACGGCAAATACATCCTCACCCTGTCTAACTTTAAGACCCTGCTGGAAAAGCTACCCGAAAAACTGTTTATACGTGTGCACAACTCTTACGCTGTAAACCTTACCTATGTAGATTCGGTGCAGCGAAACAGGATACTGATAAACAACATGCGCATCCCCATAAGCGAGTCGTACAAAAAGCCGTTTTTCGACCGGCTGAAGCTGTAGTTTTACTACTTTTACCGCAAACGCTTTTTTGCCAATGAAAAAACTGTTGACGCTTTTACTGCTGTTGCTTTACGGCACCGTAGCCACTGCCCAGGAAGCCCTGCTGCCTGTGCGTATTATGGCTACGCCTAAGGCCGCACCCGAACGTTTTGTGGGTACTGATGCCTTTGGCTGGCAGTACATAATAGCCGATAACGAGTTCCGTAAGGCGAAAGACGGCCGTGTGCTGAAATACCGTAACGTGGCACTGGGCGACATTACCCGCGCCGACCTGCAAAACCCATTACAAATAGTACTGTTTTACAAAAAGTTCAACACTGTAGTATTACTGGATAACCAGCTGAACGAAACGGTGGTGATCAACTTTAATGAAATCCCTAACCCTGTTATAGCCGAAGCCGTGGGGCTGGCATCGCAAAACCGCCTTTGGGTATATGATGTAAGCACGCAGCAAACCGGCCTTTTCGATTTTAAGAAAAATACCTTCCGTACGCTTACGCCGCCTTTTAACGATGGTGTACTGTGGTACCAAAGTGATTATAACTACTTCTACTGGATAGATAATAAAGCCCAGCTGTTTTCGCTGAACCTTTTTGGCAACGTGCGTCCGTTGGGCAGCGTGCCGCAGTTTGACACCGCGCAGCTGATAGCACCCGACACTTTACTACTGGCTTCTGCCAATGCTTTGATTCAGTACAATGTACAAACGGGCAAGGGTACGCCGGTATCGATAGTTGAAAAAACGTTCGGGGCTTTTTATTTTAAAGACGGAATTTTAAGTATTTTTACCGACAGCGAAATTATACAGTATAAAATAAGTTTACCCAGACAATAGATGCATATAGCTGTAGCGGGCAACATAGGTGCCGGAAAAACAACCCTTACAGGCCTTTTGGCAAAACACTTTAAATGGGAACCCCATTATGAAGATGTAGTAGACAACCCTTATCTTGATGATTTTTACCACCAGATGGAACGCTGGTCGTTTAACCTACAGATTTATTTCCTTAACTCGCGCTTCAGCCAGATACTGCAGTTCCGCGAAAGCGGCAAAAAGATAATACAGGACCGCACCATATACGAGGACTCGCACATTTTTGCCCCTAACCTGCATGCTATGGGGCTTATGAGCAACCGCGACTTTAGCAACTACAAATCGCTTTTCGAACTTATGGAAGGCTTTGTGGGCGCACCAGACCTGCTTATATACCTGCGCAGCAGCATACCTAACCTGGTAAAGCAGATACACAAGCGTGGCCGCGATTATGAAAACTCTATAAGCATAGAATACCTTAGCCGCCTTAATGAGCGTTACGAAGCCTGGATACAGGGCTACGATAAGGGTAAGCTGCTTATTATAGATGTAGACAACATAGATTTTGTAAGCAACCCCGAAGACCTGGGTACTGTAATAAACCGCATTAACGCCGAACTTCACGGATTGTTTTAGGTTTGTTGTTGGTAGTTCCCTTTGGGAACCTATATATAAATATAAAAGCCCCAAATTGGGGCTTTTATATTTATATATAGAACCTTTCTTATTTAAGAAAGGTTAGCTTAAATTCAGCGTTTTTAATCTTTTCAGGTTTTCCCGATTTAAATTGGATATCCTTCAGGCTGTCAAGATTTTTGTCAACCGTTATTTCAGCATTCGCTTTGGCTATATTTGATTTTTCCTTCTGCATAATTTATAGTTGAATCATTTTATTTGTCAAAATCATTGTAACGTACACACCCCCAACCCCTCTCAAGAGGGGAGCAGCTTCACTCAGGCCCTTAAACCATTCTGCTGAAAGATACTCCACACGATAGTCCAAGAATGAAATTCAGATGTGCTTATTCAAACTCCTTAAAAATAATCTTTTTTTGATATGAGTGAAGCTATTCCCCTCTTGAGAGGGGCTAGGGGTATGTCTTTCAAATTATACATTTTTTTATAGATCTAAAATCAAAGTATAACAAAAAAAGCAACGCTATTAGCGTTGCTTTTTACATTAGGGATGAACCTAAATTATTTTATGCTGAAAAGGCCTTCCGGTTTGTTTTCAAGGTTGTTGAAACGCTCGGTGCATTCAGTTATAAGTGCTTCGGCAGCGGCACGGTCGCCCCAGCCACGTACTTCTACTTTTTTGTTTTCAAGGTCTTTGTATACCTGGAAGAAATGCTCTACCTCTTTAGTAAAGTGCTCATTAAGGTCGCTAAGGTCGTTCATTTTGCAAGCAATAGGGTCAGACACCGGCACACAGATGATTTTTTCGTCATCGCCTTTATCGTCAGACATATAGAATACACCTATAGGTTTTACCTCTACCACACAGCCCGGGAAAGAAGGCTCTGTAAACCACACAAGCACATCAAGCGGGTCGCCATCAAGCGCAAGGGTTTCAGGGATAAAGCCATAATCGGCAGGGTACATCATTGAAGAATACAGCATCCTGTCAAAACGGATACGCTTTATATCAAAATCATATTCATATTTGTTCCTGCTACCCCTTGGTATCTCTATAAGTACATCAAATGTTTTTGTTGCTGACATTGTAATTTGTTTTGCGTTACGGCGGCAAAATTACTATAAAAAAAATAGTAACAAACTCTGCACACTAAAAAAATCGCAACAAAACAGCCAAATTTACAATTCGCTAACCTGTATGCAAGGCTTTGGTAAACAGCCAATAAAAAAGCTCCCTTTCGGGAGCCTTCTCATCTTTATAATTCAGTAAATTAATCTTCTGTATAAATTTTGGTACAAAACTCGCCGCAGCCGTTTGCATTACAGTAAAATGCTTTTTTGCCCTGTATCCTTACATACTCCAGGTTGCATCCTGTGGTGCACCCCCTGCAGGTAGTACCGGCCAAAGTACCTTCAAACCCAAGGCCGTCACTGCCTTCAAAGTACAGCCCGCTCTCAGACAGCCTAAGCATTACACCTATACTGGTGCCCGCGTTATCGCTGCCTATAAGTGCATAGGTAAAATCATTGGCATCGCTTGGGTTAAATTTCTTGGTAATAAACACTGTTTGCAGTGTAGTAGCCTGGTTGCTGTTTGCCATCAGCTCTTCAAGGTCAGCCTTAATCTGGCCAGGGTCAACAACAAAGGTTGTAGAGCCGTCTGAATTAATATTAGCCAGCCTGCCGCCCCAAAAGGTTCCGCGTGCTGTAAGGCTTGCGTCATTAGAAGTTGCCGTGGTGTTTGTAGTGTCCTGCACTAATGTTTCGTCTGAACTGCATGAGCCTGCGAGGGCTACAAGCAACACAAGGAATACGGTTGTTAGTAGGTTTTTTTTCATTGCTGTTTTTTTAGTGGATTGCTTCTACGAATATAATACAATAACCTACTGTAACCAGCTAACGAAATGTTAATTATTGTGTTAAGGGAAATCGGGGAAGAAATCGGTCTTTACACAATCATCACAACTACTGCAACTTATACTAAGCTTGCCATTGTTATTTACCGGTTCGGGCTTACATCCTTCTATGCAACCGGCACAAATAACCATGGCAATTTCGGGTTCAAAGTAATAGTGCCCGTGCTTTTCGGTAAGCAATGCGCCCACGGTAGTTTTTCCGTCTTTACAATAGGCCGTAATAATGGTGGTGGTGGCATTGATATTTTTTACGGGTACTTCCTCCACCTCAAAACCTTCTACCTGCGTTCGCGTACTTTTCAGCTGCTTGTTCCACTCTAGCTTTAAAACCGAGTCGTTAAGCACCTTAAAAGCACTACCTTCTTTTATGGCAACCTGCATGGTGGGGTATATGGACTGCTGCTTCTCTTCCTTTTTACAGGAAACAAGGGAAAGTATTGCGACAAGCAAAAGCAGCAACTTTTTCATACGATTGGTTTTATTTGGGATTATTACGAAAATACAACTTTTTGTGAAATAAAAGCACTCTTAGAAATAAAACCCGAACGAACCTTTAATGGCAAATTTATTGGCATCGGGCAGGCTAAGGTAATTACCCCTCCACGCAAAATCTATACGGAACACTTTAAAGATGTTACCTATACCGGCATGGTATTCCCAGTAAATATCTTCAGGTGAGCGGTATATTACATTACTGGCATTAAGCGCCAGGTTTTCGCTGCTTATGTTACCGTACACGCCTTTAATACCCACAATCTCGCGCAGGTTAAGGTCGCGCACGCCCGGTATGCGGCTAAACAGGCGGCCATTAAAATTATGCTCCAGGTGGAGTGACACGTATTCATCGGCTACAAACTCATAGTAGTTAAGCAGGTTATAGGTATTTTCTATACTGAACCAGCTTTGGTTACCCGGTATTACACCCATAAGCCCCAGTGGTACTGCGCCAAATATTTTACCGGTTTCAAAGGTGGTAAACAACCTGCCGAAGCCCCCTACCAATATAGGTTGCCTGTAATAGAACTGCAGTTTTTGGTAACCGAAATCATTATCTGTAGCGCCGTTTATACCCTGGCTGTAGTTAAGGAACAGGCGCGCATAGTTAAAGTCTACATCATTACGCTCCACGCCGTAGCCTATGGTACGGCGGCCGGGGGTGTAGTCTATCATGGCACCGTATTCGTACTGGTCTACATAGCCGTTTGTACCCAATGAATGGTCGTTAGGGTTTATCCAGTAGTCCAGGCTAAAGGCATCCCTGTCGGCACTTTTAAGGGTGCGGTGGTTTACACTGCCGCGCAGTACAAGGTTTTTCCAGGGTTCTATTTCGGCACTGAAGGTTGTAAAATGTACCGATGTAAGCTTGTTGTTACTACCGCTTGAAAACAGTGACGACGAGGCAAAACTGCGCCCCAGCACATCATTTGTAGCGGTAAGGCTTACCCCTATCTGTTCTATATCGCGGCGGGTACCGGCCTGTAGTATGATGCGGTTGCGCTTGTCTACCATCCACTTGCCGCTGATGCCGTATTTAAACTGGCCATCTTTAAAGCCGTAGGCTCCGTAGCCCTCTATACGCCACGGATCGTTTTGCCCGAAATAGGTGCGCCCGCCCGAACGTACGCGCCAGCCTTCTACATCGTTAAACCCGAAAGTGGAGAATATAGGGCCATAGTCAAACTTACCCATTTGGTAGTAGCCGCTGCCCAGTGTGGCCACCAGGTCGTACATGTGTTTAAACTTAGGGATGGTTTTCAGGGTATCCAGCATTTTGTACACGCCCCTCTCATCCTTGTTTAGCGACTCAAAGCGGTTTTCATCCCAAAACGCATCGTCTTTGTTGTGTATGCTTTCGTCGTACTGGTTTACTTCCTTGGTATAGAACTCCGCCGGTTTTTCCTGGTCGAAGACATAGTTACGGAACAGTGTGGTACGCTTGCCATATACCCCTTTAGATTCGTCTTTTTTTCGCAGGGCAAAGTCGCTCATCATGTGGTCGCGCGTAAGCAGGAACACCGAATCGTTAAGCACATCAAACTCCTGCTCTATATAAATATCCTTTACCCAGTTGATGTTGGCACCCTTACTGGCGCTCATGGCTATTTTCTTTATCGCAAAGGTGGTATCGTTTACCCAGAAGTTACCCTTAAAGGTAAGCTCGCCTTTACGGCGTGGGTAAAATACTATGTTGTAGCAGTACTTATTGTCTATAACAGCGGTATCGGCCAGTACGTAGTTGTATACGTTAATACCCGTGCGCGACAGCGGGCTTACAAAGTCTTTATCAAAAAACTTAAGGTAGTTGTTATAGATGTCGTAGTCGGCATACAGGTCTTTAATAAAGGCGGTAATCTGCTGGTTACCGCTAAAACCAGAGTTGCGGTTAGCGCTGGTGATTTCCTTTTTACGGCCCATTTTATTATCGCCGTATACCTTGCCCAGCGCTTCGTTTATAAATATGGGCAGGTAGCTTTTACCGGTAACGTTACTGGTATCTACATGTTCAAAGATAAACTCCATACCCTTAAACACTTTGCTTTTGGTCATGGCGCTGTCTATATTATTCAGGTCAAACTCTACCTTTTCATACTTTTCATATTCGTATTGCTTAAACATGTGCAGGCCGTTTTTGCGGCGGCGTTCCCATATTTTACGCAGTATGTCTATAGCAGGGTTGTTCTTTTTAGATGTTTTACCGGCATAGAGCTTTACCTCCTTCAGCTCGGTGGCTTCAGAAAGCTTAATTTTAAAGTTAAGGCTTACGGGGCTTTCTATTGTTACTTCTTTAGAAGCGAAGCCTACAAACGATACAAGCAGCTGAGTATAGCTATTGGCCGACTCCAGGTAAAACTTACCATTTTCATCGGTAATTACACCTTCGCTGGTACCTTTAAAATAAACATTAACGTATGGCAGTGGCTGATTGGTATTGTCATATACTACTCCCCCTACCTTCGTTTGGGCAGTTGCAACACCTATAAATGCCGCAAAAACCATTAAGGCAAACAGTAATTTTCTTTTCATACAGGGATAAAACAAAAAACCTCATCATTTATTATGATGAGGTTTCAAATATATGGTAATATTTTGAAGATTTTGAAGGGTGGTGTTTGAAATATGGTATTGCAACAAAATCACAATCCCCAATTCCTAAATCACAATTTTTAAATCTTTAAATCTTCAATATTTAAATTACTTGTACATAACTTTCTTAACCGCCTTTATAAGGTCGCCTGCATTAGGTAACCATTCTTTAAGCAGTACCGGAGAGTATGGTGCAGGGGTATCGGCAGTGGTAATACGCTGTATAGGCGCATCAAGGTAATCAAATGCACGCTCCTGAACGATATAGGTAATCTCTGAAGATACAGAGCCAAACGGCCATGCTTCTTCAAGGATAACAAGCCTGTTTGTTTTTTTAACTGAAGCCAGGATTGTTTCATGGTCCATAGGGCGTACCGTACGCAGGTCGATGATTTCTATGCTGATGCCTTCTTTGGCAAGCTCTTCGGCAGCAATATATGCTTCCTTGATGATTTTACCGAAAGACACTACAGTAACATCTGTACCTTCACGCTTAATATCGGCTACACCAAGAGGGATAGTGTATTCTCCTTCAGGCACTTCACCTTTATCGCCGTACATCTGCTCAGACTCCATGAAGATAACCGGGTCGTTATCGCGGATGGCCGACTTAAGAAGGCCTTTTGCGTCGTATACGTTAGACGGTACTACTACCTTAAGGCCCGGGGTGTTAGCATACCAGTTTTCAAAAGCCTGGCTGTGTGTAGCGGCAAGCTGGCCGGCAGAAGCCGTAGGCCCGCGGAACACGATAGGGCAGTTAAACTGGCCTGCGCTCATCTGGCGAATTTTGGCAGCGTTGTTTATAATCTGGTCAATACCTACAAGGGCAAAGTTGAAGGTCATGAATTCTACGATAGGCCTGTTGCCGTTCATGGCGCTGCCTACTGCGATACCTGCAAAACCAAGCTCGGCTATCGGTGTATCTATAACCCTTTTCGGGCCAAACTCGTCAAGCATGCCTTTAGAGGCTTTATAAGCACCGTTATATTCAGCAACTTCTTCACCCATTAGGTAAATGGCTTCGTCGCGGCGCATTTCTTCGCTCATTGCTTCGCAAATCGCCTCCCTGAACTGTATTGTTTTCATGTGAAAATTTTTCGCGTGGTTAAAAATGTGTCGCAAAAATAAAGATTTTAAATTATTTCATACTATTTTTCTATGGCAATATGTGTCAAATATTGTACTTCAATATAATTATCGCCCCTGCCCTGCGTTATCATACCAAACCAGTTATTTAAACAAACCTAAAAACCATGAAAAGACTTTTTGCAGCCGCACTGCTTTTTGCAGCGGCACTCCCTGCGCAATTACGCGCCCAAACCATTACCGCCACCTATACTGGCAGGCACCTTAAAGACAAGGTTAACGTAGTGTTTACCGGCGCCATGGACGAAAAAGACAGTTACAAAGAAAAATCAACCCACCCGCCCACTATTTACAGCTATGTATACTGCAATGGTAAATCGCTCACTATTATGACAGACGACGGCGGTTTCAGCAAATCAAGCGACCCGGCAAAAAACTACACTGTAATATCGCCATCAGAGCTAACCTATTATAAAGACGCTGCAAAAAACCTCATCCGCTCAGAAGATGTTACCCAGGACAAACCGGGAAGCCGCGCAGGCCAGTTTATAAACTACAACTGGAAGATAACCAAAGAGAAAGCCACCATAGCAGGCTACAAATGTTACAAAGCTACAGGCACCTATCAGGACTTTGCCATCACCGCATGGTTTGCCAAAGACATTAAAACCAGCGACGGGCCAAAACAGTTCTCAGGGTTACCGGGGCTGATACTAAAAGTGAGCGTAGAGGATTTTTACGAAATTGAAGCCAGTAATATAAAGGTGTCTGATACTGAAACCGCTATAAACGAACCTGAAGCCAAAGCAAGCATTCAGCCTTTTTAGAATTTTATTAGAAACAAATCACCAAAAGCCCTGTTAAGGGCTTTATTTTTATCAGTATTTTATTTTTAATATAAAATTTTGATTAAAATGATATTTAATATGCATGCATAGTTTTTTATTCAGATATTTTTATTAACTTCGTTCTTAACAAAAAATTTCAAACGTTATAATTCCAATACATAATGAAAATATTAGTTTGCATCAGCCACGTGCCTGATACTACTGCAAAAATCAACTTTACCAATGGCGACAGCGAGTTTGACACCAATGGCGTCCAGTTTGTAATAAACCCTAACGACGAGTTTGGCCTTACCCGCGCTATATGGTTTAAGGAACAGGCCGGGGCCAATGTTACCGTGGTGAACGTAGGCGGCACCGATGCCGAAGCTACCCTGCGCAAGGCACTTGCCATAGGTGCTGACGAAGCCATCCGTGTAAACGCCGCCCCTACCGACGGCTTTTTTGTTGCCAAACAACTTGCCGAAGTGGTAAAGAATGGTGGTTACGATCTGGTTATAGCCGGTAAAGAATCTCTTGATTACAATGGCGGTATGGTACCGGGCATGCTTGCAGGCCTGCTGGGTTACGATTTTGTAAACGGCTGCATCAACCTTGAAGTAAACGGCACTGACGTAAAAGCAGTACGCGAAATAGACGGCGGCAAGGAAACCCTTAGTGCCAAGCTTCCGTTGGTAATTGCAGGGCAAAAAGGCCTTGTGGAAGAAAAAGACCTTAAGATACCTAACATGCGCGGTATTATGGCGGCTCGCACCAAAGCCCTTACCATACTGCAGCCGGTAAGCGCCGACAGCAAAACCAAAGCTGTGAAGTTTGAAAAACCGGCACCTAAATCTGCCGTGAAGCTGATAAGCCCTGACAACCTTGACGAGCTTGTAAACCTGCTGCATACTGAAGCTAAGGTAATTTAATTTTGAGGTTATGTGGTTATAGGGTTATGCGGTTATTCGTAAACCCACGAAACATAACACTCATACCGAATTAACGCATAACCGTATTACCGAATAACCGAATAAACAACAAAGAAAATGTCAATACTTATATATGCCGAATCGGCCGAAGGAAAATTTAAAAAAACTGCGTTTGAGCTTGCTTCTTACGCCAAAAAAATAGCCGGTGAAACCGGTACCACCGTTACTGCCGTTACCATTAATGCCGACGACAGCCAGGCACTTGCCAAATACGGCGTGGACAAGGTGCTTAAGGTAACATCTGACAAACTGAAAGCATTTAACGCAAAAGCATACGCCGATGCCGTGAAGCAGGCTGCTAAAAAGGAGGATGCTAAATTCGTGCTTTTCTCAAGCAATACCGACAGCCTTTACGTTGCCCCGCTTGTAGCCGTAGGCCTTGAGGCCGGTTATGCCAGCAACGTGGTAGCGCTTCCGGTAAGCCTGTCGCCGCTACAGGTTAAGAGGAACGCTTTCTCTAACAAGGCATTCAACATTACTGAAATAAGCACCGATGTAAAAGTTCTGGCTGTAGCCAAAAACTCATTCGGCCTGATAGAATCAGCAGCCTCACTAACGGAAGAAGCTTTTGAACCAACGCTAAACGATGGCGACTTCACCGTTAAAGTAGAGTCTTCTGAAAAAGTAAGCGGCAAGGTTACCATAGCCGATGCCGAGATTGTAGTATCGGGCGGACGCGGCCTTAAAGGCCCTGAAAACTGGGGTATTATAGAAGACCTTGCTTCGGCACTTGGCGCTGCTACTGCCTGCTCTAAGCCGGTAAGTGACCTTGGCTGGAGGCCCCACAGTGAGCACGTGGGCCAAACCGGTAAGCCGGTAGCTGCCAACCTGTACGTAGCCGTAGGTATATCGGGCGCTATACAGCACATTGCAGGCATTAACAGCAGTAAGGTAAAAGTGGTTATAAACAGCGATGCCGACGCTCCTTTCTTTAAGGTGGCAGACTACGGCGTGGTGGGCGATGCCTTTGATATCGTACCAAAGCTGACCGAAAAAATAAAAGCGTTCAAGGCACAAAACTCATAATTTTGTCATAACTTGCCGCCTGAATGGGCTATCGGGTACAGATAGTGATTATCTTTGCCCGATAGCCTGTTTTTTTGTTTTAAAAAACCAAGATGAGCTTAGTAAAACTGACTATTAAGGGCATTTCGTACAGCCAGACCCAGAACGGTGCTTACGCCCTGATATTGAATGAAGTAGATGGTGAACGCAAACTACCTATTGTAATTGGTGCCTTTGAGGCCCAGTCCATTGCTATTGCCCTTGAAAAAGAAATAAAGCCGCCAAGGCCGCTTACGCACGACCTTTTTAAAAACTTCGCCGACCGTTTTGACATTGTGGTAAAACAGGTCATCATCCACAAGCTGGTAGACGGCGTGTTCTTCAGCAGCATCATTTGCGAACGCGATGGCATAGAAGAAATCATTGATGCCCGCACCAGCGATGCCATAGCCCTGGCACTGCGTTTTGCTGCACCTATATTCACCTATAAAAACATACTGGACAAAGCCGGTATTTACCTGAAGATAAACCCGGAACAGGGCGAAGAAAGTCACGACGACGTACTGTCTGAACCGGAAACATTCGGCACCGAAACCTCTGTCCCTACCGAAGGCTTTGCCCAATTCACCGTACAGGAACTATACGAACAACTGGATGGCGCCGTGCAAAACGAAGACTACGAAAAGGCAGCTAAAATCCGTGATGAAATATCGAAGAGGGAATCGTAATTAGTCAATTTGAAAATGTAGCAATGTAACAATTCGCTTCACTCACAATCACTCCTTTCTTCATGTTCGTCATTGCGAACGCAGCGCAGCGGAGTGTGGCAATCTCATAAAGAAATTTTACAACCTACAATAATACACAACAACCTTCGGGTTGTTTTTTTTTACTTTCAAATCAACAGACGCATGCAATGCGTCTCTACGGCGGGAAAATACAACATATCCCGGCCCGGAGTACTGAACGTAATTGTTCAGTAACAACAAACCAAAAACAGCAACTGTAATTCGGCCGATTACTGAACCACAAACAATGAACAACAAACTAAAAAACCTGTAAGTTGTACTGAAGGCATTCGTTCAGTAAAAGATATTCCACAGGCGTGTGGAACGTCCTCAAACCCCGAAAAATTAAACCGCTGAAAATCAAAATTATAACTTTTTAATATTCCACAGATTTTTTGCTTTTTTTGAACAAAAAGTGGAATATTCACCCTTTTTCGGGCACCAAAAAAAAGTATCAACAACCGTTGTGGAAAACACATGGGCACCCACCGGAAACCCTCTTGGTTAATTTCTTATTTTTGTAAAATCGGCTAAATCGAATTACCGTATAACCGCATTAACGAATAACCTACAAATGAAGCAGTACTTAGACCTTGTGAAGCATGTTATGGAGAATGGGAACCAGAAAGGCGACCGTACAGGCACCGGAACCATCAGTGTTTTCGGCTACCAGATGCGTTTTGACCTTAGCGAGGGCTTTCCGCTTGTAACCACTAAAAAGCTGCACCTGAAGTCGATTATATACGAACTGCTTTGGTTCCTTAAAGGCGACACCAACATTAACTACCTCAACGAGAACGGCGTACGCATCTGGGACGAATGGGCTGATGAGGATGGAAACCTTGGTCCGGTGTATGGCGCACAATGGCGCAACTGGGACGGGCAGGACATCGACCAGATTACCGAACTGATAGACACCCTGAAAACCAACCCGAACAGCCGCCGCATGCTGGTTACCGCCTGGAACCCAGGAGTATTGCCGGAAGGCGGTAAATCGTTTGGAGAAAATGTAGCCAATGGTAAAGTGGCGCTGCCGCCCTGCCATGCGTTTTTCCAGTTCTACGTAAGCCCCCCAACCCCCGAAGGGGGAGCAGGAAAGTTGAGCTGCCAACTGTACCAAAGGAGCGCCGATATTTTCCTTGGCGTGCCGTTTAACATTGCTTCGTATGCGCTGCTAACCATGATGATAGCACAGGTTTGCGGCCTTGAGGCGGGTGATTTTGTACACACCTTTGGCGATGCGCACATCTACAACAACCACATAGAACAGCTTGAACTTCAGCTTACACGTGAGCCGCGCCCGCTGCCTAAAATGGTATTGAACCCTGAGGTAAAAAACATCTTCGATTTTACGTTTGACGACTTTACACTTACAGGCTACGACCCGCATCCGCATATAAAAGGCGCTGTAGCTGTGTAATATAATAAACAACTTACCAATCAATTATGAAAAATTTATTTTGCATCCTGCTACTATGCTCAGGACTAAGCCTGTGTGCACAGAATAAAAACAGAAACAAGGATATTAAAGCAGCATTTACTGAATGCAAGGCAGATAGCTTACCTACAAAATGTACTCGGGAAAAAATTAAAGAAGCAATTGATCTTCTATTAACCGATGAAATAACCGAAGATCTCAGAAAGAGAGAAATTCATTATGTATCAGCATCATTTATAATTATAATTGATGAGAATGGAAAAGTTATACCTGAGGAAACAGATGTTTTATGTGAATACGAACCTCTTAAAAACGCAATACAAACCTACCTTGCAAATCTACCGGATTTTACACCAGCAATTACAACCAAAACCGACAAACGAAGTGCTTACTATTATAACGAAACATTTGTATACCATTCAAAACTTGGTAAGTACAAAACAGTAAATAGCACCATTCTAAGCCAGCTTAAAATAAAACCGAAATACCTTGAACCTGATACCTTACCGACATTAAAAGACTGCCCAAAGGAAG
This sequence comes from Flavobacterium niveum, assembly GCF_055231775.1. NCBI lineage: Bacteria > Pseudomonadati > Bacteroidota > Flavobacteriia > Flavobacteriales > Flavobacteriaceae > Flavobacterium > Flavobacterium niveum. The sequence continues at coordinate 384,059 of NZ_JBUYSX010000004.1, read as the reverse complement.
AAAATGATTGTATAAAAACTCTTTTACAAGAAAAAATAAAAAAAGTTAAGTTTAGCACATCTGACGGAAGCAAACTTATAGTAAAACTTATATTAAACTTTAGTGTATATGAATCAGGAGAATTTTTACTAACAAAAATAGAAGGAGACAATCACGATTATGACAACAAGATTTGGAAGAAATTGAAAAACCTTCCTGAAGCAACACCTGCAACAGTTAGAGGTATACCTGTATCAACAATGTATACATTGCCCATAACGATCACCATTAATTAATTTTTCCTATCTTTAGTCTAAGATTTAAGAAAATGGAAAACACACCGCACGAATTATACGAATATGCCCGTAAACGCGTAAAACAGAAGAAGCTGGTTTACCTGCACTTTGTACTGTTTTTTGTGGGCAGTATATTCCTGTATATCATTAACCGCTGGCTGGAGGTGTACCCTGAGTACGACTGGTACCTGTGGGGCATTACCGCCTGGGGATTTATATTTATACTGCACTTTATAAAAATATTTGTTACCGAAACGTTTATCAATAAAACCTGGGAACGCGAACAGATAGAAAAGCTGGTAGCCCGCCAGCAGCGCCGTATAGACGAGCTTCAAAAAAAACTGGATAAAGAAAACCCTGCCTCTACCCCACTGTAAATGACCATTACCCTTATAGCCGCAGCTGCCGAAAACAATGCCCTTGGCAAAGACAACCGCATGATTTGGCACCTGCCCGATGATTTTAAACGTTTTAAAAAACTTACCACAGGCCACTGCATCATCATGGGGCGCAAGACCCTGGAAAGCATGAACGGCCCACTGCCAAACCGTACTAATATTGTAATCACGCGCCAAACCGGCTACACTTACGAGGGTTGCGCCATAGTCCACAGCCTGGATGAAGCCCTTGCTGCCTGCCCTCAGGACGACGAGGTTTTTGTAATAGGCGGTGGCGAAATCTACACCCAAAGCATAAGCCGTGCCGATAAGATTGAGCTTACCCGTGTGCATACTGAAATGGAAGCCGATGCCTTTTTCCCGGATATAGACGGGAGTGAATGGGAGCTTACTGAAAGTGTATTCCACGAAAAAGACGAAAAGCACAAGCTGGAGTTTGTGTTTGAAACGTGGGTGAGGAAGTGATATTATTTGTATATTTGGTTATATGAAAACACTGACACTCAACATACCCGACAATCTTGATATAGACAACAATGAGTTTGTTATATCTGCTGCATCAAAAATGTATGAGCAGGGTAAACTTTCATTAGGACAGGCTGCGCAACTTGCAGGGCTTACTAAACGTGCTTTTGCTGAGCTACTCGGAAAATACAATGTTTCTATATTCAATGCCCCAGCAACGGATTTATCAAGTGACATAGCTAATGCTTAAAATCATTCCGAACTAACTGTTTCAATATTCCTATTAAGATATTGAAACAGTTAGTGTTTTTATCAAAAATAAAAATTCTATATCTTTAGTAAAATTCCCTCAGCAATGAAAACGAATGAATCAAAAGAAGAACTGGACCATTTTATAAATGAAGGTGAAGACGACATCAGACATGGTCGTGTTTATAGCCTGAAAGAGGCCCGTGACATAATGGACAAATGGATCAGCTAAATACCCCTATAAACATTTTCAATTAAAAACCCTTTCCCGCTTTAGGCATAATCCCTAAATTGCTTTACAGAAATTTAGCCATACAACATGCCACACTATAAAGCCATATTCCGCATACCCGGCGATAAAGAACTGCAGGCCGATAACGGCTACGTACCCGATGCTTTTTTTGATGCAGCCCAAAAAGCCACCATTAACGATATTGTACTGATGTACGAAGGCGGTTTTGCGCTGACCTCCGAAATGCACGAAAAGCTTAACCATCCGGGCAGGTTTACCAGTTATGCATCGGTAGGTAAAGACACGCCTGAGGGTACGCAGGAGTCCGCCGAATTTAAAGAAAGCCTGCTACAGCTTTTAAAGGAAGCCAACCACGCCCGCCCGCTGGAAACGCATTTCCACTACCAGCTGTTTATTATGGAATATATAGAGCCTTTTATTGATGATGATTAGGAGTTTGAGCGAAACCACGAATTACACAAATTCAAAAGTTGTTCATTATACAATCTTAATAACCCAGATAATGAGACGGAACTTAAATTCGTATAATTCGCGAAATTCGTGGCAAGAAATATCTTCTTTCCGCTGTAAAAAACATTACACCTTATATTACCACCCCGTTAACAAAACTATTTTTATCTTTGCGGCGTAATTTTATCTAATGGCCCAGCAAGTAACCCCCTATAAAGATTCCGGATTAGGAAAAAAAGAGCAGGTAGCACAAATGTTTGATAACATAAGCGGTAATTACGACGGGCTTAACCGTGTAATATCGTTTGGTATAGATATTAAGTGGCGCAAAAAAGTACTGAAACTGGTTTCGGCCAAAAACCCGCAAACCATACTGGACATAGCTACCGGCACGGGCGACCTCGCCATACTGATGGCCGAAACTAAAGCCCCTAAAATTATAGGCGCCGACATAAGCGAAGGCATGATGGAAGTAGGCCGAAAAAAAGTAACCGAAAAAGGCCTGAGCGACCGCATTACGCTACAATACGGCGACAGCGAAAACCTGCCGTTTCCTGATGGTACATTTGATGCCATTACCGTAGCCTTCGGGATACGCAACTTCGAAACACTGGAAAAAGGCCTTGCCGAAATATTGCGTGTTTTAAAGCCGGGCGGTATATTTGTAATACTGGAAACATCGGTACCAACCAAATTTCCGTTTAAACAGGGGTATAAATTCCACACAAAAGTGCTGTTACCCCTTATAGGCCGCCTGTTCAGTAAAGAAGGCAGTGCTTATTCGTATCTGGGCGAATCGGCATCAGTGTTCCCCTTTGGTGAGCAGCTGAACAATATTTTGCGTAAAATTGGGTTTATAGAGGTGAAGCACATGCCGCAAACCATGGGCGTGGCCACTATTTATACGGCTTCAAAACAATAAAATGAAGAAATTTTTAGTATACATACTGCTGTTTGCAGGTTATTTTGCACATGCTCAACTGGGCACGCGCATCTTTGGCAGGGACCCTATCATTAACCTGGAAAACTTTGACAAGGCACGTGTACACTGGGGTTATTACCTGGGCTTTAACAGCTATGACTTTAAATTTGACTACAAAACCCCTCCTCCTGTAGACATTGAGGTAACGGGGACAACAGGCTTTAACGTGGGCCTGATAGGGAACCTGCGCCTTTTTGAACACCTGGACCTGCGTTTTGAACCCGGGCTAGCTTACACACAGCGCAACCTGCGTTTTACCGACTATAGGCTTGTAGAAGACTGGGATAAGCTGCGTGAGGTAAAAAGCACCTACATACATTTTCCGCTGTTATTAAAGTTTTCGGCTACGCGCACAGGCAATATAAAGCCGTACCTTATAGGTGGTTTATCACGCACGCTGAATTTTGATGCCAACGAAAAGGCCAAGGACGACAACCTGACTTCTACTAATTTCAGGATGAAGACCTGGACAAACAACTGGGAAATAGGCGCCGGTATAGATATTTACTTTGAATACTTTAAGTTTTCACCGTCAATTCGCGGGGTATTCAGTTTTGATGACGAGCTGATACGCGATAACGACCCGAACAGTCCGTACACAGGCAATGTGGCCAGCATGAAAACACGTGGCGTGTTTGTAAATTTTGCTTTCCATTAGGGAGCCCCACCCCAACCCTCCCCAACGGGAAGGGAGTAGCTTCACTCAGCCCTTCTAAACTCACTCAGTATAATAGCAGTGGCGGTAGCTACATTAAGGCTTTCGGTTTGCTGTAACTTACCAAAGCGCGGTATGGCTATACGTTGGCCACACAACGCTTCTATATTTGCAGAAATGCCGTTTGCTTCGTTGCCCAGCACTATAACACCTTCATTGGGTAAAGTTTGCGTATAAATGTTTTCACCATCCATAAACGTACCGTAAACAGGCAGCGAGGTTCCGGACAGGTATTGGCCCAAATCAGTATACACCACATTTACACGGGCTATACTGCCCATTGTAGCCTGCACCACCTTAGGGTTATACACATCTACACACTGCTCAGAGCACACCAGCGTTTCTATCCCGAACCAGTCGCACAGGCGGATGATGGTACCCAGGTTGCCTGGGTCGCGCACATCATCCAGCGCCACAATAAGGCCGGCAGCAACAGGAGTGGTTTCTTCAGGCATTTCAAAAAGCGCCAGGCAGTGCTGGGTGGTGGTAAGTGCGCTTATTTTTTTCAGTTCGGCTTCGGTAACTTCTGTATATTTCGATTGTGGAATAGTATTGAAATAACCCGGTTCAGCATACAAATGTTGTAAACGGAAGCCCGATTGCAGCAATTCCTGCACTACCTTTATGCCTTCAGCAAAAAACAATTTATGCTCTTTTCGGTATTTTTTTTGATGTAATCCCGTTATTAACTTTATTTGGCTTTTGCTAAGCATAAAAAATGTATTTTTGATTTTAGTTTCGGCAGTACCGTTTTGAGAAATATAGCGACAAAAATAACACTATTTACATTACTGGCAGCGATTGTTGTTTCGTGCGACCTTACCAAGAGGGTTCCGCAGGGAAAACACCTGCTTGATGAAAACAATGTAACCGTAAACGGCGAGAAGAAAAACGACGAGGAACACTACGCACAACTGTACCAGCAGGAGAACAGTAACATACTGGGCTACCATCTGCGCCTTAACATGTTTAACCTGGCCAAGCCAAACCCCGACTCGTCTTACCACGCATGGCTGCAGCGCAAACCCGGCACCCATAAGTTCCTTACCGGGCTGCTGAGCGAAAAGCAGGTAAACCGCCTGGGCAAGTCGTTTGTAGTTTCGGGAGTGAGCAACTTCCTGAAAAAAACGGGCGAGCCACCGGTACTGGTAGATAAAAACTACATAAAAAAATCAAGAAACAGGCTGTATGCCTACTACTACAAGCAGGGGTATTTCCGCGCCAAGGTTAACTACACTATAGATACGGTTTCTACAGACCGCGCCATAGTAAACTACAATGTAATTACCGGCACGCCCTATATAGTAGATACCATTGCGGCGTATATAGAAACCCCTGCACTGGACACACTTTACCAAAAATCTAAAAACGAAACACTTTTAAAAAAGGGCAAACAGTATAAAGAGACCGACTTTGTTGCCGAGCGCGAACGCATAACCAATTATTACAAAAACCACGGTGCCTGGAAGTTTGAGCAAAACTACATCCGCTATGTGGTAGACACGCTGAATACCGGGCATAAGGCCAATGTAGATGTAATTATAGACAACGAACAGGTACGCCAGGGCGATTCTACCTACACACGCCCTTTTAAAATATACAAAGTAAGCAAGGTAAAAATATACGTAAACAACCCTTACGAACCCGAAGCCGCTATAGACACTACTAACTATAAGGGCTTTACCATATATACAAACGGAAAGCTGCGTTACAGGCCACGCGCCCTTACCGACCCTATTTTCATAACCCCGGGCAATACGTATTCGGCTTTGCACCGCAGCTATACCTCACGCTACCTTAGCAGGCTGGGCATTTTTTCGTTCCCCGGCATAGAATATACAGAAGACCCTGACGATGCAACCGGGCAGTCGCTCATTGCCACCATAAAGCTAAACCCTAAGGACAACTTCCGTTTTAATGTGGCGGCAGATTTTAACCACAGCAACATACAGGATTTTGGCATACAGGGAAGTATGGGGGTTACCATACGGAATATTTTCCGTGGGGCAGAAACGCTTAACATTGGTACGCGGGGCAACATAGGTTCATCCCGAGATATGGCCATAAAAGACCGTGCATTTTTTAACATCCTGGAGTATGGTGCCGATGCCAAACTAACCATACCCCGTGTGTGGTTCCCGGTAAATACCAATAAAATAATTTTAAAGGAAATGATACCCAGCACCCTGCTGAGTGTGGGTGTGGGCAGGCAGAAGAACATAGGGCTCGACAAGGAAAACCTTACCGGTATACTCAGCTATAACTGGACACCAAAGCGCAACCATACCGCCAAGCTGGACCTGCTGAACCTGCAATACGTACGCAATGTAAACGCAGGCAACTACTTTAATGTTTACGAATCTTCTTACGACAGGATTAATGATATAGCCAACTCCTACTCCGGTTTGTCTGACACCTATTTTAACGCAGACCATAACCTTACCATAGGCGAAGGTGGTATTAACCAATTTATAGCCGATGTACAAAGTGGCAGCACCGGTGTAAGCATCAGCCAAAGCGATTTTGATGAAATACGCCGCCTGGAAGAACGCCGCCAGAGGCTTACCGAAAACAACCTGATATGGAGCAGTAACTTCACCTACACAAAAAACACACAGGAAAACCTTACCGATAATAACTTCTTTATTTTCAAGACCAAATTTGAAAGCGCCGGTGGGTTGCTGAGCCTGCTTGGCCCGCTTATGGACGAAAATAAGGACGTAGATGTAGGTTCGCGTACTTTTTTTGATGTGCAATATGCACAATACCTTAAAGGCGAGGTAGATTTTATAAAGCACTGGGACCTGAGCCACAAACGCGTACTGGCTATGCGGGCATTCTTTGGGTTGGCAGTGCCGTATGGCAACTCTAACTCTATACCGTTTACCCGCAGCTACTTTGCCGGAGGCAGTAACGATAACCGCGCATGGCAAAGCTACGGCCTGGGTCCGGGCAGCAGCGGCAGCCGAAACGACTTTAACGAAGCCAACATGAAAATGGCCTTCAGTACAGAGCTGCGTTACAACATCTTCGGGCAGCTGTACGGCGCCGTGTTTGGCGATGTGGGCAACATCTGGAACGTATTTGACGCGGAGACCGACCCGCAATATACCTTTAACGGCATTGATTCACTGCGCGACCTGGCACTGGGTACCGGTACCGGTTTCCGTTACGACTTCAACTTTTTTGTACTGAGGTTCGACCTGGGCTTTAAAACCTACGACCCGGGCAGGGCCGAAGGCAGCCGCTGGTTTAAAGGGTACAATTTCGGCAAGTCGGTTTTAAATGTTGGTATTAATTATCCGTTCTAACCTGAAAAATACTATTTTTGTCAAAGTAAATTTTAAAAACCCAATAACTGATGGCTCACAACATTAAGCCCGGAGTTGCTACCGGAGACCAGGTTCAGGAGATCTTTAAACTGGCCAAAGAAAAAGGCTTTGCCCTACCTGCAGTAAACGTAACAGGTTCTGATACTATAAACGGTGTGCTGGAAACCGCAGCCAAACTAAAGGCCCCTGTAATCATTCAGTTCTCTAACGGCGGTGCCGCATTTAATGCTGGTAAAGGCCTAAGCAATAACGGACAACAAGCTTCAATCCTTGGAGCTATAGCCGGTGCCAAACACGTACATACACTAGCCGAGGCTTACGGTGCTACCGTAATCCTTCATACAGACCACTGCGCCAAAAACCTTTTACCATGGGTAGACGGCCTTCTTGATGCCAGCGAAAAACACTTTGCCGAAACAGGCAAGCCGCTTTTCAGCTCGCACATGCTAGACCTTAGCGAGGAGCCTCTTGAAGAAAACATCGAAATTTCTGCCAAGTACCTTGAAAGGATGGCAAAAATGGGCATGACCCTTGAAATAGAGCTTGGTATTACAGGTGGCGAAGAAGACGGTGTGGACAACAGCCACGTAGATACTTCTAAACTATACACCCAGCCGGAAGAAGTAAGCCACGTATACGAAGAGCTTAGCAAAATATCGCCTAAGTTTACTGTAGCTGCTGCCTTTGGTAACGTACACGGCGTATACAAGCCGGGCAACGTAAAGCTTACCCCTACCATCCTTCGCGATTCTCAGACTTACGTACAGGAGAAATTCGGTACTGAGCCAAACCCGGTAGACTTCGTATTCCACGGTGGTTCGGGTTCATCGCTTGAAGAAATCAGGGAAGCTATTTCTTATGGTGTAATTAAGATGAACATTGATACCGACCTTCAGTTTGCCTTTACAGAAGGTATCCGTGATTATATGGTAGGTAAAATAGACTATCTTAAAACACAGATAGGCAGCCCTGACGGCCCTGAATCGCCAAACAAAAAACACTACGACCCACGTAAGTGGCTTCGTGAAGGTGAAGTTACCTTTAACACAAGGCTGGAGCAGGCTTTTGCCGACCTTAACAACGTAAATACACTTTAGTTACCTGTTGTTGGTTGTTAGTTGTTAGTTATTGGTTTTTGCCAACAACCGACAACCAGCAACCAACAACCATTTTCATTTAATATTAAGACTATGGCTTGGTTTAAAAGAACGGAAAAAGGGATACAAACCCCTACTGAAAACAAAAGGGATGTTCCTAAAGGGCTTTGGTACAAATCGCCCACCGGAAAGATTGTAGATGCCGATGAGCTGGCCAGGAATTTTTATGTTAGCCCCGAAGACGGCTACCATGTAAGGATAGGAAGCAAGGAGTATTTCGAGATACTGTTTGACGACAACGAATTTACAGAGCTGGACAAGGACATTACCAGTAAAGACAGCCTGAAGTTTGTAGATACTAAAAAATACGGCGACAGGCTTAAGGAAGCTATGGATAAAACCAGGCTTAAAGATGCCGTACGTACTGCTGTAGGTAAAAGCAAGGGCAAAGACCTTGTTATAGCCTGTATGGACTTCGCTTTCATAGGCGGCTCTATGGGTGCCGTAGTCGGCGAAAAAATAGCCCGCGGTATAGACTATGCCATTAAGAACAAACTACCTTTCCTGATGATTTCTAAATCGGGTGGTGCGCGTATGATGGAAGCAGCGGCATCGCTGATGCAGCTTGCCAAAACCAGCGCTAAGCTTGCACAGCTTGCCGAAGCAGGCCTGCCGTACATTTCGCTTTGTACCGACCCTACTACAGGTGGTACTACTGCATCGTACGCCATGCTGGGTGACGTAAACATTGCCGAGCCGGGCGCACTGATAGGCTTTGCCGGGCCAAGGGTTGTAAAAGACACTACGGGTAAAGACCTGCCAGAAGGTTTCCAGACTTCGGAATTCCTTTTAGAGCACGGTTTCCTGGATTTCATTACGCCCCGTAAAGAACTGAAAGACAAAGTAAACCTGTACCTGGATTTGATACAAAACCAGCCGATAAGATAACGTTTGTAATACAGCATAAAAAATCCCTGCGCTTTTTATAGTGGCAGGGATTTTTTTATGGTTTTACATCTCCGGCTCCTGCAAGGTTTTTAGAACCTTGTAGGTGTAAATTTATCAGTAATTGTTATGTGAATTATAAAACCTACAAGGTTTTAAAAACCTTGCAGGTTGTGTGACGTGACTGAAAACTGCGACTGAAAACTGAAAAGCTACATTCCCGTGCGTATGGCCTCTACAGGGTCGAGCTTGGCTGCCGAAATAGCCGGGATGATTCCCGACACCAGGCCTATGAATACAGAAAGCCCTGTACCCAGCATGATATTGCCAAAGCTCAGTACAAATTCAAAATCCAGTGTTTTGGTGAGCACGACAGTTATCCCCCATACCATCAGGATACCCACAATACCACCAAGCAATGACAGGATTATGGCTTCAAACAAAAACTGCATCAGGATAAAGCGGCTTTTGGCACCCAGCGATTTTTGTATACCAATGATGCTTGTACGCTCCTTAACCGAAACGAACATAATATTGGCAATACCAAAACCGCCTACCAACAGTGAAAATCCGGCTATAATCCATCCGGCTATATTAAGTATGCTGATGATACCGTCTATCATATCGGTAAATGCAGACATAATATCTATCATAAAATTATCGTCCTGCCCGGCCTTAAGCCCGCGTATGGCACGCATTTTTTGTACTACTTCGGCCTTGCACTCCTCGCCGTCTATACCTTTCTTTGGCTTGATGATAATAATCGGCGTCATAAAATCATTATGGTCGCCATACATATTGCGCAGTGCATTCACCGGGATTATCGCCGCTGTATCATTACTTTCACCCAGGCCGGCTCCCTCCTTTTTCAGCACCCCAATTACGGTAAAGCGCTTACCATACAGCTTCACTTTTTTTTCGATTGGGTCGATATCCCCAAAAAGGGTTTGCGCAGTTTCATAGCCCAGCACCACCACATGAGTCCCCGAGTTGGATTCCGCTTCATTGTAAAAACGCCCGCTGAGCAACTCTAAAGACTGTATGTCTATAAACTCATACGACACCGGCACTATATTTACCCCGGTGGCAGAGTTATCCTCATAACGGATCGTTTCACCGGCAGTAAATATCTGGAAAGCCATGGTCTGCGCCGTGCTTACAGTATTCTTCAGGTACTGGTATTCCTCGTATGAAACATCGGGGAAATAATCCATCTTCCAGCGCGGGATGTTGGTCGGCGCAAAGCTGAACCGTTTCAGGTACATGGTGTTTTTATCTACGCTGCTAAGGCTGTCCTTAATTTTACGGTCGAGTGAATCTACCGCAGCCAGAACCGCAATAATAGAAAAGATACCTATGGTAACCCCAAGCAGCGACAAAAAAGTACGCAGCTTGTTATTAGTGAGCGAATTCATGGCAAACGAAAAGCTTTCCCTGAGTAAACGGAGGTATAGCAGCATGATAATATGGTATTGTTAACTGTAAAATTCAGTATTTTTTCTGAAAGGGCAACAACTGCGGTGGCCACTTATGGAGTATTAGTTGACAAAAACGCTAAAAAGTTACAGTTAAACCCAAACAATCGTACCACCGGAAAATTAGTTATTTATCAGTATTTGCCCGTTAAACGATACCGCAATGTGCACGTGAAAAATAAAAGTAAATATTTATTTAAGATTAACTAAAATAAGTATTGTTGCTTATTGAATGTTACAAGTACAAATACTACCTTTGCGCCGCGATAAACACACAACTAAACACGCGATAAATGAGCACTGTAAAAACCATTTCTTCTGCCCTTATTTCAGTATTTTACAAAGACGGCCTGGAGCCTATTGTAAGGGAACTGCACAAGCAAAACGTAACACTATATTCTACCGGTGGTACCGAAGCTTTTATTAAAGAGCTGGGCATACCTGTAGTAGCTGTAGAGGATGTAACATCGTACCCGTCTATACTTGGCGGACGTGTAAAAACCCTGCACCCTAAAGTGTTTGGCGGCATCCTTAACCGCCAGGACAACGAAAGCGACATGCAGCAGATGCAGGAATTTGACATACCGCAGATAGACCTGGTTATTGTAGACCTTTACCCGTTTGAAAAAACAGTGGCATCAGGTGCAGCAGAGGCTGATATTATTGAGAAGATAGACATCGGTGGTATATCACTTATCCGTGCGGCAGCCAAAAACTTTAAGGACACTGTAATCGTGGCTTCGGTTGACGATTATGCCGATTTCCTTAACGTATACACTACCAACAACGGTGGCACTACACTGGAAGAGCGCAGGAAATTTGCCACTAAGGCATTCCACGTATCAAGCAACTACGATACTGCGATATTCAACTATTTCAACACAGACGAAACCTACTATAAAGCCAGTGTTTCTGGTGGCGAAATACTTCGCTATGGCGAAAACCCGCACCAAAAGGGTTACTTTTTCGGAGGGCTTGACGAAATGTTTACCAAGCTTCACGGCAAGGAACTTTCGTACAACAACCTGCTTGATGTAGACGCAGCGGTAAACCTTATCGGCGAGTTTAAAAACGACAACCCTACGTTTGCCATCCTTAAGCACAATAACGCCTGCGGCCTTGCCACACGCGAAACCGTGAAGGACGCTTACCTTGATGCCCTTGCTGCCGACCCTACTTCGGCGTTTGGCGGGGTGCTAATAAGCAACACGAAAATAGACAAGGCAGCAGCCGAAGAAATAAACAAACTATTCTGCGAAGTGGTTATCGCACCGGCCTATGATGACGATGCAGTAGCGATACTACAAGAAAAAAAGAACAGGATTATCCTTATCCAAAACGACGTTACCCTACCTGAAAAACAGGTTCGTACGTGCCTTAACGGACTTTTAGTACAAGATAAGGACAATGTTACAGACAATAAAGAGCACCTTAAGACCGTTACTGTAACATCACCTACTACGCAGGAAACAGACGACCTGCTGTTTGCTTCAAAAATTTGTAAGCATACAAAATCAAACACTATAGTTTTTGCTAAAAACGGGCAGCTGATAGCCAGCGGCACCGGGCAAACAAGCCGCGTGGATGCACTGAAGCAGGCCGTGGAAAAAGCACATTCGTTTGGCTTCAGCCTTGAAGGCGCCGTTATGGCCAGCGATGCGTTCTTCCCGTTCCCTGACTGTGTGGAACTGGCAAAAAATGCCGGGATTACATCAGTTATACAGCCGGGCGGCTCTATAAAAGACGAACTTAGTATCAACTATTGTAATGAAAACGGCGTAAGCATGGTATTTACAGGCATTCGTCATTTCAAACATTAATTTTACTACTTTTGTAAGCTTAAATAAAACACATATTTCCTAAACCCTGAATAACTGACTGTATGGGATTTTTTGATTTCATGACCGAGGACATTGCGATAGACCTAGGTACCGCAAATACCCTCATCATACATAACGATAAAGTTGTGGTAGACAGCCCTAGTATAGTGGCGCGCGACCGAGTTTCCGGCAAAATTATAGCCGTGGGCAAGGAGGCAAACATGATGCAGGGTAAAACCCATGAAAACATTAAAACCATACGTCCGCTTAAGGATGGGGTTATTGCCGACTTCGACGCTTCTGAGAAGATGATGAGCATGTTCATTAAGAGCATACCTGCACTTAAAAAGAAGCTGTTCACCCCTGCCCTTCGCCTTGTTATCTGTATACCGAGCGGTATTACCGAGGTGGAAATGCGCGCGGTAAAAGAATCGGCAGAGCGTGTAAACGGTAAGGAAGTATACCTTATCCACGAGCCTATGGCAGCAGCCATAGGTATCGGCATCGACATCATGCAGCCTAAGGGTAACATGATTGTGGATATAGGCGGTGGTACTACCGAGATTGCCGTAATAGCCCTTGGTGGTATTGTGTGCGATAAGTCGGTTAAGATTGCGGGCGATGTATTTACCAATGACATTGTGTACTACATGCGTACCCAGCACAACCTTTTTGTGGGCGAAAGTACTGCCGAGAAAATTAAGATTACCATAGGTGCTGCCATAGAAGACCTGGACAGCCCACCTGAGGATATGAGTGTACAGGGACGAGACCTGCTGACGGGCAAGCCGAAACAGGTTGAAGTTTCGTACCGCGAAATAGCAAAGGCGCTGGACAAATCGATACAGCGTATAGAAGACGCGGTTATGGAAACCCTGAGCCAGACACCTCCCGAACTTGCTGCCGATATTTACAACACCGGTATTTACCTTGCAGGTGGCGGTAGTATGCTAAGGGGCCTTGACAAAAGGATTTCGCAAAAGACCGACCTTCCGGTGTACATCGCCGAAGACCCGCTTAGGGCAGTAGTGCGCGGCACAGGAATGGCACTAAAAAATATACCAAAATACAGGAGCATCCTTATAAAATAAGACACTAGCAAATGCAGCAAATAATAAACTTTTTATTAAAAAACAGTATTAACTTACTGTTTTTGCTGCTTTTGGGCATATCGTTAACCTTTACCATACAAAGCCACTCCTACCACCGCAGCCTCTCTGTAACCAGCGCCAATGCGGTAACCGGGTATGTGTATGAAAAGATTAACGAGGTGGAAACCTATTTTGCCCTCAGGAGCGAAAACGATAAGCTTTCGCAGGAAAATGCCAACCTGAAAAGGCTGCTGTTTAATACCCAGGACACGCTGAACAAACCTCCTAAAACATTGCCAGAAAACGTACCGGGCAACTACAAGGTGTATGAGGCCAAGGTTATAAAAAACTCCTACAGCAGCAAAGAAAACTACTACACCATTAATGCCGGCTATGACGATGGCATACGCGAAGACATGGGTGTGGTAAGCAGCCAGGGGGTTATAGGCATCGTAGAAAAAACATCTGCGCACTACTCTACCGTTATCAGCGTTCTGAACCGTGGGTTTAAGCAAAATGCCAAAATAAAGAAGAACGGCCACTTCGGCACCCTTACCTGGAACGGCTTAAACACCGGCTACGCACAGCTGATAGACGTACCACGTATTTCTACCTTTGCCAAAGGCGACACCATAGTAACGGGTAACGAAACCGTGATTTTCCCTGAAAACATACCTATCGGCGTTATAGACAAAGTGTACCGCGACAAAACCACACGAAACTTTACGCTGGATATCAAGCTCTTTAACGACATGACGAGCCTTGGCTACATCTACGTTATAGAGAACAAGCATAAAGAAGAGATACAAAAACTGGAAGAGGAAACCAAGCCAGAACCGCAACACTAATGAGCACTACCGTATTAATAAATATTGCACGCTTTATAGCGCTGCTGGCCTTACAGGTGGTAGTGTGTAACCGGCTGGACCTTTTTGGCTTCCTGAACCCGTTTCCGTACATATTGTTCATCATACTGTTCCCGGTAAACGGCAACAAGGCTGCCCTGTTGCTTTCTGCATTTTTGCTGGGGCTGCTTCAGGACCAGTTTTCAGACGGCGGCGGTGCGCACACCACTGCGTGCGTAATACTCGCCTATATAAGGCCTGCCTTCCTGAGATTCTCTTTCGGGGTTAGTTACGAATACCAGACCATAAAAATAAACGACCGTTTATCGCCAGAGCGTTTTACGTTCGTACTGCTGTCGGTGGTAACCCACCACTTTGTGCTCTTCATGCTGGAGCTGTTCCGTTTCAGCCTGATATTAGATGTGCTTATCCGCACATTATGTACCGGTATATTTACGTTAGTTATTAGTATCATCATCATTTACCTGATTAAGCCGGGCAAACAACAATGAGAAAGATCTTACTGCCTATCCTGGTTATTGTAGCAACCCTCGGTATTATAGCGAGGCTCTTTTACCTGCAGATACTGGACGACTCTTACATTAAAAAGAGCGACAACAACGCCATTAAAATAAAATACGAATACCCTGAGCGCGGTTACATCTACGACCGTAAAGGCAAGCTCATTGTGGCTAACCAGCCTGCTTACGATATTATGGTGACCCCTTCGGAAATGAAGGACATCGACACCCTTGCCCTGTGTGGCCTGCTACAGGTAGACACCATTTACTTTAACGAACGCCTGAAGAAAGCACGGGTATACAGCCCGAGGCTCCCATCGGTGTTCTTGCCTTCGCTTAATAAGAAAGAGTTCGCTGCCTTCCAGGAGAAAATCCGTCGTTTTAAAGGCTTCGACATTGTAAAACGTTCACTACGCGATTACCAGATACATGCAGCTGCTAATATCTTCGGGTACATCGGCCAGGTGAATGACGCCATTATTAAGAAAGACCCGTATTATAAGAGCGGTGACCTTATTGGCAAACAGGGCGTGGAACAGGTATACGAAGAAGCGCTTCGTGGCCAAAAGGGCGTAAAATATGTACAGAAAGACCGTTTTAACCGTGAAATAGGTTCGTTTAAGGAAGGTAAATATGATACCCTTGCACAACCGGGGCACGACATTACCCTTACCATAGATGCCGACCTGCAGGAATATGGCGAAAAGCTGATGTTTGAAAAGCGCGGCGGTATAGTGGCTATCGAACCCAGCACCGGAGAAATCCTTGCGCTGGTTACCGCACCGAGCTACGACCCTGCCCTTTTGGTAGGCCGTGAAAGGTCGAAGAACTACCAGATGCTGGAAAAGGACACGCTGGGTATACCGCTGTTTGACCGCGGCCTGCTGGCAGAATATCCTCCCGGATCTCCGTTCAAAATACTTACCGGGCTTATCGGCCTGCAGGAAGAGGTTATAGATGAAAGCACCACCTTTATGTGCCACCATGGCTTCAGCTATGGGCGCGGCGCATTTATGAAATGCCACGGCTTTGGTCCGCACCAGCTGAACAACGGTATTTACAACTCTTGTAACACCTATTTCGGCAGCACGTACCGCCTTATTATAGACAAATACACCAAACCGCAATATGGTGTAGATGCCTGGGCAAGCCACTTGAGGAGCTTCGGCCTTGGCGGGTTCCTTGGTTATGATTTGCCTCCGGGAAAAAAAGGCCTTGTACCCGATTCTAAGCTATACAAGCACTACTACCCTAACGGTGGTTGGAGGAGTAGTACAATTATTTCGAACTCCATAGGGCAGGGTGAGGTAAAAATGACCCCGATACAGTTGGCTAACATGATGGCTACGGTGGCCAACCAGGGTTACTACTACACCCCTCACGTAATTAAAAAAATACAGGGCGGGGAAATAGACCCTAAATTCCTGAAAAAGCACCAGACTACCATAGACAAGCAATACTTCCCTCCGGTAATACAGGGATTGTTTGACGTGTATAACTTCGGTACGGCAAGCCGCCTTCGTGTAGAGGGTATCGAAATATGTGGCAAAACCGGTACTGCCGAAAACTTCACCAAGATAAACGGCGTACGTACCCAGCTTACGGACCACTCTATATTTGTGGCATTTGCACCGCGTGAAAACCCCAAAATCGCCCTTGCGGTTTTTGTGGAAAACGGCTATTGGGGTGCACGTTGGGCTGGGCCTATTGCCAGCCTTATGATAGAAAAATATCTTAAAGGCGAAGCCACAACCCAAAAAGCCCGCGAAGAGTGGATAATGACAAAAGGCCTTAAAGACGAATACGCCAAAGTAACCAGCGGGCAGCCGTTCCTTATCAACCAGGGACGTTAAGCCTTAAAAGCGCTACATGAAAAATCAAAAGGTAACAAATAGTATCGACTGGATAATGGTTCTCTTATATGCCACACTGGTTATAATGGGGCTTACTACTATTTACTCGGCATCACTGCCTGCCAATGTAACATCCCTGTTTGACATGGGCCAGGTTTACGGCAAGCAGATACTGTTTATCATTACCAGCATACCGCTTATTATTGTTATCCTCACCATAGATGCCAAGATATACGACAAGTATGCCTTTGTGTTCTACGGCTTTGGCCTGTTGTTGCTCATAGGCCTCTTCCCTTTTGGTAAAACCATAAAGGGTCAAACCAACTGGTACCAGTTTGGCGGCTTCAGTATGCAGCCGTCGGAATTTGTGAAGATTGCCACCGCATTGGTACTCTCTAAATACCTGAGCGACGTACAGATAAACCTGAAAAACTTTAACCACCAGCTCATCGCCTTTGGTATACTGTGCCTGCCCGTAGCGTTGATAATGCTGCAACCCGATGCCGGTAGTGCGCTTATCTTCTTTTCGCTTACGCTGGCATTGTACCGCGAAGGCCTGCCGGGTGTATACCTGGCACTGGGCGGTTCGGCTATAGCGTTGTTTATACTGGCGCTATTGGTAAAACCTGTAGCATTGGTTATCTTCAGCCTGATAGTACTGCTGGCGGCCTATTTTATGACACGTCGTGCTATGCGGAACCCTATACTTTATGCCATAATTTTTGTCGGGATAACCGCTTATGTGTTTTCGGTAGATTATGTGTTTGAAAACGTACTGGAACCCCACCAAAAAGACCGTATCAACGTGCTTTTTGGCAAAGATGTAAACATGCAGAAGGAGGGTTATAACCTTAACCAGGCGCAGATAGCCATCGGTTCGGGTGGCTGGGTAGGCAAAGGTTACCTGGAAGGCACGCAAACCAAAGGCGGCTTTGTACCCGAACAGCACACCGACTACATTTTTACTACAGTAGGCGAAGAATGGGGCTTTGCAGGTTCTGTTACCGTGATATTCCTGTTTGTATGCCTGCTGCTGCGCATCATGTATCGCGCCGAACGGCAGAAAAGCAAAATGAGCCGTACCTACGGTTACTGCGTGGCATCGATACTCTTTATGCACTTTTTTGTAAACATTACCATGCTTATAAGGCTGTTCCCCACAGTGGGTGTACCGCTACCGTTCTTCAGTTACGGTGGGTCGAGCTTATGGGCATTTACCCTGCTGCTGTTCATTTTTATTAAAATGGATGCCAACCAAGTGAATGAATGGTAGGTTTTTAGTAGATGCTTAAATCCGTGTATTTGTTTATTTGGAAGTTATCTTTCTAAAGCTATTCCTTATAATACTCAATCTTACGTTCAGCTATAATAGACGGTACTCCCTCATGGGTGCCTTCCAGGAAAAAGCGGCATTTAATCCAGTTACCATAGCTATCGTATTCATAATCGTAATAACGATGTGAAGGGCCTGATGCCGAAATTTTCAGGGCAGGTATGTCAAGAGGCTTTTGCTGTGAGGTACCAAAAAAACAGGAAACAATATCTCCACGCTCATTATAGAAAGACGTTTTTGTTTTCACAGTTTTATAATGCACGTCCAATTTTAATTGAAATACTGCCGAAACGGTATTTGTAGCACTATAGAAATATTGCTCTTTAAAAACAACCTCCTTGCAACTGGTTAAGGCAATTTCTGTTACACGCCCTTTATTATCATACAAATAATCGATATGTGTATCATCACAGTAGGGCGTATCCGCATCAAAAACGTTGAAAAGACCATTTTCGCCTGCTTGCCCACTTACGATATCCTGACGTATTACTTTACCGGACTTATCATAAACATACGTGATTTCATTTTCAATATTCTCAGGCTTACGGATTTGCAATGAATCTTCAAAAGCGTTATACTTCACCGCCTTAACCACTCTGTCACGGTCAAAATGATAATCATAAACATTATAGTACACCTCTTTAACCCCACTCCTGAAAAACACCGAAAACTCATTCGTTTTAAAAAAAAGGCATTCGTCATTAAGAGGGTAAACATGTTTAATTAACGGCTTAAATTGCATTTTTTTAGCAATATCATCCTTATCATAAGACGTTGAATCAAAAACAGGTATTAAAAACATTAAGTCTTTATGGTAACTTAAAACGAAACTTTTCCGTTTTAAAACCATCCCTTCTTTACTAAACCGGATTGAATCAAGGCTACCGATGTTATCAGCATTAGTTAATCCCCTCGAAGGGTCTTCTTTAAAGCGGCCATTAAAAACAATTGAACTGCAAAAAGCAAGCTTTACAGGGCCGTTAAACCGAAGGTCTGAGCATTTGGAATTCCTATCCTGAACAAGCCCGTTACCCTGCCCCAAAGCAGCACCTGAGAGCAACGCAAAAAACAAAACCTGTAGTAAAATTCTGTTCATCGTATCGGTTGGTTTGGTTTAAAATTACTCTGCCTTTACATCCAGTGCATCCCTTAGGGCATTACCTGCCATCATAAATGAAAGCACCAGTAAAAGCATGGCAATACCCGGCGCCATAGCCAGCCAGGGTTTACCCAATATTATATAATTGTAATGGTCTTTTATCATACCGCCCCAGCTGGGTACAGGAGGCTGTGCGCCAAGCCCAAGGAAGCTCAGGCCGCTTTCTACCAATATGGCCGAGGCGAAGTTGGCCGCCGAAATAACGATAACCGGTGCCATACTGTTGGGTAATATATGGTGGAAAATAATGCGTGCATTGCTATATCCTAAGGCACGTGCCGCGGTAACATACTGCATTTGTTTAATGCTCATTACCTGTCCGCGTACCACACGGGCCACCTCTACCCACATGGTAAGGCCTACCGCCACAAACACCTGCCAAAAGCCTTTGCCTAACGCCAACGTTATGGCAATAACCAGCAACAACGTAGGGATGCTCCAGATGATGTTTACCAGCCACATTACAAAGGCATCGACCTTGCCACCGTAAAAGCCGGCTATAGCCCCGAAAAATACCCCAACAACGAGCGATATAAATACCGCCACAAAACCAATGGCTATAGACACGCGGCTGCCTATGATAAGGCGGCTCAGCAGATCGCGCCCCTGGCTGTCGGTACCCAGCACGAATTTTTGCTTTGAAATGTATTGTTTTTCGAATGAAGCTTTGGTGATGCCCTTCCCGAAATCAGAAAGCGGTACGGACTTATACAATGCCAGCGATGCATCGTTGTTATACTCGGCATAACTAAGGCTGTCGCCTTTAATTTTATAATCCAGGATTGGGACTTTAGGTTGTGGTTCTTTTTCCCCGAAAAAGAATTCAGAGAACCCACCCTGCGTACTTTCCGCCGCAGGGAAATGCAGCATGGTTACCTCAAAGCCGGGCGGCTTACTGTGTATGGCCAGGTCGCCCCAGTTAGCATTTTCAGATTGTTCGGGAGCCAGCGGGTATGCAAATACCGCAACAAGCACCAGCAGCGCTATAAATACAAAACTTAAAACGCCCCAAAGGTTTTTACTGAACCTTTGGAGCGCCAAGCCCGTAAGCGATTTACCGGTTTTATCCATGTACGCTTATCGTGTTTTTATCTTACCTTCACTTTTGTTTACGGCAGTAGTACTCTTAGCCGTTTTACCCTGCATATCGTCAAGCACATTAATGGCTTCGTTTATGTAGGCATCTTTACTAAGGCTTTTGTACCAGTCTTTTTTCTTCTCGGCAAGGGCAGGGTCTTTCTTAAACTGCTCTTTCTCTGCCGGAAGCGCGTCGAATACCAGCTTGTTATCATAGCTGCTCAGCGCCTTGAATTTTTTGGCAGCAGCCTCTATACGGTCGGCATCAGCTTTAAACTTATCAATGTTCAGGCTGTACTCGTTATCGTCTTTACGCTCGCCAAGGTATTTGGCATTTTCGTCCATAAGCTTAAACTCAGGGCTTTCTGCCACACGCTTTCTGCTTGCAGCTACAACTTTGCTGAAGTCGTTCTTAAACGGCTTATAGTCTGATGGCGCTATTTTATCCCAAGGAAGTGCGGTTTCGCTGTCGCGCTCACCTATCTCTATGTAGCTGTATTTATCCGGCATTACAATATCGCTCTTCACACCTTCGCGTTGTGTACTGCCACCGTTTATACGGTAAAACTTCTGCGTAGTAGTTTTCAGCGCACCAAGGTCGCCAAAGCTGCTGCCGCGTACAAAACGGTTCAGGTCAATGATGTTCTGCACGGTACCTTTACCGTAGCTTTGCTTGCTACCCATAATAATACCACGCTTATAATCTTGTATTGCTGCTGCAAATATCTCTGAAGCCGAAGCCGAGAAGTTGTTTATAAGCACCACAAGCGGGCCGTCATAATGTACTTTAGGGTCGCTGTCGCTAAGGGTTTCGGTATTGCCGTTACTGCCGCTTTCGGCACGGCTGCGTACCTGTACCACAGGGCCTTTTTCTATGAACAGACCTGCAATGTCTACAACAGTTTTAAGCGAACCACCACCGTTATCGCGGAGGTCCATAATAATACCATCTACACCCTGCGCTTTAAGCCTGTCTACCTCAATAGCCACGTCTTTAGCCGCATCGCGGTTGTCTTTGTTTTCAAAGTCGATATAGAATTTCGGAAGGTAAATAACCCCGTAGGTTTTACCGTTCTTGTTTACAATGCTCGATTTTGCGTAAGTTTCCTCAATTTCCACAACCTCACGCACAATAGGGATTACCCTCATAGAGCCGTCTACCTTTTTCACGGTAAGGCGTACTTCGGTACCTTTCGGCCCTTTTATTTTTTTCACCACATCATCCAGCCTCATACCGCCGATTTCTACCGGCTCGTCTTTGCCCTGTGCTACTTTTACAATAAGGTCGCCTTGTTCCAAATCTTTACCCCTCCAGGCAGGTCCGCCCGGTATAAGCTCAGAAATTTCCACATAGTCACCTTTCTTTTGCAGCCTTGCACCGATGCCCTCAAGCGAACCGCGCATGCTGGTATCAAACTTCTCCTTGTCATCAGGCGCGAAGTAGAATGTATGCGGGTCGAAACGCTCGGCTATGGCATTAAGGTATACACTGAACCATTCATCTCGCTTCAGGTCGCCCACAAAGTCAAAGTAATCATCAAGTGACTTAAGGGTGCTTTCGCGGGCTTCTTTTTCAAGCTCAGCAAATGATTTTTTAGTACCGTCAGCTTTGGTTTTATCCACATCAGGTGTAAAGGCTTCCCCTGTTGCAGGCTTGTCCTTACCTTTGTCTTTCACCTTATCTTCAACCGGGGCGTTTTGTATTTTCTCCTTATCGGTTACTGTAGAAAGCACCGAAAGTTTCAGCTGTTTCCTCCAGCGCTCACGCAGGTCGGCATCGTCTTTCGGGTACGGCATTTTTTCGTAATCGGTATTAAATGCTTCTTCCGATTTGAAGTCAAACGGCTTAGCCAAAATGTCTTTATAGAAACCTTCAGCTTCTTTCACGCGTTTCTGGAAACGGTCGTACGTAAGCACAAAAAAGCTGATATCGCGGTTTTTAATCTGGTCATCAAGCTGGGTTTCGTATTTGGCAAACTCGTTAATATCGGCTTGCGTAAAGAACCTTTTAGACGGATCCAGGTTTTCAAGGTAGTCCTTGTATACGCCTTTGCTAAAATTGTCGTCTATAGCTACAGGGCTGTAGTGTCCTTTCTCAATAACGTACGTAAGCAGCTCTATAAGCAGCTTGTCTTTCTCCGGATCATTTTCATTTTTTGCGGGCAACATAGTAAACCCGAACAGCGCGCCGGCCAACAGCACAACAATCGCTATGATCTTATAATTTCTTTTCATAAACTTTAAAAAGGCGTTCATTTTAAATCTCTCTTCGTAATTGTTAACACACTAAAAACTGTGCCAAAATCCGTAAACCGTCTTGCATTACCGGCCTGCGGTAAAAAATATGTATTTTAGCAAAACGTAAAAGTACAATTCTTATTTTTCATTTGCACTATGACCCGTAAAAAACCTTTGATACTTGTAACCAATGACGACGGCGTTACAGCACCCGGAATCCGCGCCCTGATAAGCGTAATGAAAGAGCTGGGCGACGTAGTGGTTGTAGCCCCGGACAGCCCGCAAAGCGCCACCGGGCACGCCATAACCATAAACAACACCCTGCACATAAACAAAATAGACATAGACCCCGATATTGAGCAGGAATACAGCTGTAGCGGCACGCCGGTAGACTGTGTAAAATTTGCCGTAAACGAAATACTGCACCGCAAGCCCGACCTGTGCGTGAGTGGGGTAAACCACGGCAGCAACTCGTCCATTAACGTGATATACAGCGGTACCCTGAGTGCAGCGGTAGAGGCCGGCATAGAGGGAATACCCGCTATAGGTTTTTCACTTTTGGATTATAACTGGAATGCCGATTTTGAACCTGCCAAGCCTTTCATTAAAAAAATAGCGCAACAAGTGTTAGAAAAAGGCCTGCCCGAAGGTGTGATACTGAATGTGAATTTCCCCAAACTACCCGAAAAAGATATTAAGGGCATGAAGATATGCCGCCAGGCAAAAGCCATGTGGACTGAGAAATTTGACAAGCGCACCAACCCTATGGGTAAGGACTATTACTGGCTGAGCGGCAAGTTTGTAAACCTGGACAACGGCGAAGATACTGACGAATGGGCATTGGCAAACGGGTATATTTCGGTAGTACCGGTACAGTTTGACCTTACAGCCTACCATGCCATGCAGACACTGAACAGCTGGGGACTGGCCTCCCCCCAACCCTAACAAACATAAATTTAAACCACTTGATAATCCTTCTTTTTGACCTCACCCCCGACCCCTCTCCAAGGGAGAGGGGAGCGAAGAACGTATAAATAGCAACATTTTAGGCTTGAGTGAAGCTACTCCCTCTCCCTTGGAGAGGGCTGGGGTGAGGTTGATATTACTACCTTTTAGTAACAGATTAAACAAAGAAACACCATCACTCTAAATCTTGGAAAATTAGCATATTAAAAAATATGCATGCATAAAAAAAGGTTAACAACGCAACCTATACGGTTTTACAGCATCAATAGAGTGAATAATTAAAAAACCATTTTTGCTATGAAAAAAATCCTTTTAACAGCCCTTGCGGCTTTCGCTATTGTATCGTGCAGTGATGATGATAACAGCAACACCAGCCTTACCGGCACCTGGAAACTGAAGTCTATTATTGTACCTACCCCGGTAGACCTTGACGGCGATGGCCAGGCCAGCAACGACCTTGTTAAAGAAGCAGACTGCCTGGACGATACTTATATTGCGTTCCCTGATGATGTTGCACAAGCCACAGTAAGCATACAGGACCTTGAAATAGGTGAAGATACAGAAGGTAACAGTACCGTAGCCTGCACTGAGCCGGTAGTAACTGACAGCGAGTACACCGTTACCGACAATACCGTAACACTTACTTACGACGGTGAAGAGGTAACATTTACCAAAACAGGAAAGCAGCTTACCGTTACACAGGAAGGCACTACCATTACCTTTAGAAAGATATAATTAACATATCTCAGGACTATAGCCCCGCACCAAAAAGTGCGGGGCTTTTTGCATCGTCAAACTACAGAAACCTCAGGCAACCTAAAAAATATTACCTTTGCCATAAAGCTGTCATTGCAATGAAATACTACATAATAGCCGGTGAAGCCAGTGGCGACCTGCACGCATCTAACCTGATGAAGGAACTGTACAAGGCCGACCCAGCCGCCGATATACGCTTTTGGGGCGGCGACCTTATGCAGGCTGTGGGCGGTACGCTTGTAAAACACTACCGCGACCTGGCGTTTATGGGTTTTGCTGAAGTGGTAGCCAACCTGAAAACCATACTGGGCAACATAAAATTCTGCAAGGCAGACATACAGGCTTTTCAGCCCGATGTTATCATTTTTATAGACTACCCGGGGTTTAATATGCGTATTGCACAGTGGGCAAAGCAACAGGGTATCCCCACACATTACTACATTTCGCCACAAATATGGGCATGGAAAGAAAACCGCATTAAGGCCATAAAACGCGATGTGGATGAGATGTACATCATCCTCCCGTTTGAAAAGGATTTTTACGAAAAGAAGCACAATTTTAAAGTCAACTTTGTGGGCCACCCGCTTATTGACGCCATACATAGCCGCAAGACTGTAGACGAAACCGCATTCCGAAAGGAGTTTAACCTTGACGATAAGCCCGTAATAGCCTTGCTGCCGGGCAGCCGCAAGCAGGAAATTTCTAAAATGCTGGGCGGCATGCTTTCTATTGTAGATGATTTCCCGGGTTACCAGTTTGTAATAGCAGGCGCCCCCGCACAGGAATATAGTTTTTACCAGCAGTTCCTTACTAACAGCAATGTGCATTTTATAAGCAACCGCACCTACGACCTGCTGAGCATAGCCCATGCGGCGTTGGTAACATCGGGTACGGCTACGCTGGAAACCGCATTATTTAAGGTGCCCGAGGTAGTATGCTACAAAGGCGGATGGATAAGTTACCAGATAGCAAAACGCATCATTACGCTGAAATATATTTCGCTGGTAAACCTGATTATGGACCGGGAAGTTGTTAAAGAATTAATCCAAAATGATTTTAACACTGCCAATCTTAAAGCAGAATTGACGAAGTTATTAACCCCTGAATACAGGCAAAAACTCCTGAAACAGTACGATATACTGGAGGAAAAACTGGGTGGCGAAGGTGCCAGCGCAAACACCGCAAAGCTTATTGTTAAAAACTTTAACACTGATTATTAATTAATTATTAAACTCAATCCGTTATATTTGCAAAAACACGGTTTGAATTTGATAAAATAAAAAAGTAAAAGTTTTGAAGTATATCCAGTCACTGTCACTCACCTTACTACTATTATTGTTAACTGTAAGCGCAGCAGCACAAGGCGGCACCTCGGTACCGGCAAGGAACCTGCAGGGTATGCACCTGGACCATTCAGAGCCCACTACTGTAGCCGCTTCTAACAAAGCCGTTTTCCTTGATGGCGATGTTGTAGCGTACAATGACAAACCTGCTCCTGCCGTTAAGGAAAAAGCAAAACCTGCTGCTACCGCAAAAACGGATGTCCCTAAAAAGAAAAAGAAGAAAGCAGTAACTGTAGTAGAGGAAGCAGCCGACGATTTCAGCGCTGTACCTTACGAAAATTACTTTGCCCGCCAAATAGTAAACAACGCCCTTCTTTTTGAAGGTGTGCCTTACAGGGGCGGCGGTACTACCACTGCCGGTATGGACTGCTCGGGTATGGTATTTACTACCTTCAAAATGTTTGACTGGACACTGCCACGCAGTTCGGCTTCTATGGCTGCCGATGCAGGCCGCAAAGTAGACCTGAAGGAAGTACGCATAGGCGACCTGCTTTTCTTTGACAACAGCCCTTACAAAAACAGCATCAACCACGTGGGCCTTGTAACCGAAGTTACCGCAGAAGGCGAAGTGAAGTTTATACATGCCACCCTGAGCCATGGTGTAGCCATATCGTCTATGAACGACAACTACTACATCCGTACGTTTGTACAGGCTAACAGGGTAATTGAAGATTAATACACCAAAAACCATATACTAACCAACCCCGCTCAATATCTTATGAAGGTATTGAAGTACCCCGTTATTATAATCACACTAAGCATAGCAGCCGGTATTTTTACCGGTTTTGCCTGTTTATGGCCGTTGCATATTGTTGTCAGCATTTTTGCTTTTGCATTGGTAGCCACTACAGCAGCTTACTTTTACGCAAGGAAACAGCTCATCCCCAAACCGTATTTTGAAGCAAGCAGCCTGTTGCTGGCATTCAGCATAGGGTTGCTGGCGCAATGGCTGAGCTATGCACCAAACAATCCGAACCATTACAGCCATTTCCTCACAGATGAAACTCCTACCATACGCGGCGTAATAACCGAACGGCTAAAACCCAACGACTACAACGAAAAGTACCTGCTTTCAGTTGCTGCAATAGATAAACAACCGGCAAGCGGCATCCTGCTTATTTCGTTACCGAAAGACAGCCTGAATACCCGCCTGCATACCGGAGATGTGCTTTTCATTAGCAGTGAACTGAATCCCATACTCCCCGCTATGAACCCGTACCAGTTTGATTACGCAAAGTACATGGCAAAGCAGAATGTTTTCCATCAGGTAAAGCTGAAGGACAACTACATTGTTGCCGGAACGGAAACAGGCTTTAATTACAGCATACAGCAACTACGCGACAGGCTCACAGGAAGCTTCAGCATACACCACTACCCTGCCCCGGTACAAAACCTCATAAATGCATTACTCTTCGGGCAGCGGCAGGATATGGACAAAGAAACCAACAACAACTATATCAATGCCGGGGTGATACACATCCTTGCCATATCGGGGTTGCATTTCACATTACTGTTCGCCATGCTGAACTGGCTCCTGGCTCCCATGAAACGCATCCCAAAATTGGGCTACACAGGCCACTTCATTACTATACTCAGCCTCATGTGGCTGTTCGCTTTTATAACAGGATTGTCGGCTTCAGTGGTACGTTCGGTGGTAATGTTCAGTTTCCTTATGGCGGGACAGGCTATGGCACGCAGGGTAAGCATTTACAATTCGCTTGCGGTATCGGCACTGGTACTGCTCATTGCCAAACCCGGCTTTTTGTTTGACGCCGGTTTCCAGCTGAGTTACCTTGCGGTATTGGGCATTGTGTGGTTCCAACCATTGTACAAAGGCAAACTAAAGAGCAAATACCGCATACTAAACATGGCGAGCGACCTGGTTATGGTATCGCTCACCGCGCAGATCGCCGTATTGCCTATTAGCCTGTATTATTTCGGACAACTGCCGTTGTTGTTTTTATTGGCCAATATAGTAGTAATACCACTCAGCAATGTGGTACTTATCCTTGGACTGGTGACGCTTGCGCTGAATTTCATTTTTCCCGCACTCGCAC
Organism: Flavobacterium niveum; assembly: GCF_055231775.1. Lineage (NCBI taxonomy): Bacteria > Pseudomonadati > Bacteroidota > Flavobacteriia > Flavobacteriales > Flavobacteriaceae > Flavobacterium > Flavobacterium niveum. Next base: position 356,364 of record NZ_JBUYSX010000004.1, on the reverse strand, counting down.
TATGGGTTGGCAAGCTGCTGGAATGGGCCATTTACATCATGAACTACTTTACCGCATGGGTAGCTTCGCTGGATGTTTTTGTGATAAAGAACATACCGTTTACCCTAACGCTATGCATCTGCCTGTATGGTGTGATTATTACCACAGCGCTAAGCCTGCAACAAAAAAGCTACCCAAGGGTAATCGCTTCACTGATAAATGTTTTGGTATTGCAATTGGCCTACATGGGTACCGTGTACAACATCCAAAACACAAATGAACTGGTAGTCTTACACAACTACAACCACAGTATTATTGCCCATAAAAATGGCAACCACCTCAGCATATCCAGTACCGACAGCACAGCATTACAAAACCGCAATGTTTTGGCATACGCCAAAGGCAATTTCAATCCGGAAACATCGCTGCAACCGATTGGCAATTATTCTTATTTTAATGGGAAGAAGATTTTCGTGATGGACAGCACCGGCGTGTACGACAGCCTGTTGAAACCCGATGCGCTTATCATTACACAATCGCCCCGCGTAAATTTAGACCGCGTGCTAAGCGAAATGCAACCAAAGGCCGTAATAGCCGATGCCACCAACTATAAAACCTACGTAAGCCGTTGGGCTATCACCTGCCGTAAAAGAAAAATCCCTTTTCATGCCACAGCAGAAAAGGGATCGTATATTCTTAAATAAGGTTATTCGGTTATTTGGCGATGCGGTTATGCGGAAAACATTATAACAGCGTAAAACGAATGACCGAATAACCACATAACCGAATAACCCCAAATTAACTCTTCCTGATAATCTTATTAGCGCCATCAAGCCAGGTGGCAGGGCCTCCGGCTACATAACCGGTACTGCCCAGTGCACTGAAGCTAATTTTACCCTCTGCGGTCTTGGTGCCCGTAGCAAACCACACTGTAGGATACCCCCTTACCTGGAAGAACTGCTGCAATTGTGCGTTCTGGGTTTTAAGGGCATCGCTTTGCGGCGTGCGGCGCGGAAAATCAAGTTCCACAAGGATTACATTATCTTTTGCCCATTTGGCAAATTCAGGCGTTTTAAGCACTTCTTTTTGCAGTTTCATGCACCACCCGCACCAGTCGCTCCCCGTAAAGAACAACAGCATGGGCTTTTTGGTTTTTTCAGACAGCGCGGTAGCCTTAGCCACATCGGTATGCCACTCCAGTTCCTGTGCCTGCATGCTTAGCGAAGCCAGGGCTATAAAAAGGATAAATACTACTTTCTTCATATATTTTATATTTAATGGGATAAAACCAAAAATAGTGCCGAAATTTTAGTGTACACCGTGCATCAGTCTTTTCAGCAGTGGTGTAAGCGCCATAATTATAAGCCCTAAAGCTACCGGAATTATTGTAAATATAAGGAAGAAAGTTGTCATTGAATATTCTGCTGTAATTTCATCAATCATTCCTCCCATTTTACCTGCTATTTTATTTCCTATAGCTATAGCAAGATACCATATACCAAACATAATGGCAATCATCCTGCCAGGAACTAATTTACTAACGTAAGAAAGTCCCACCGGAGAAATGCAAAGCTCTCCCATAGTGTGGAAGAAATATGCCAGCACAAGCCACACCATGCTTACCGCAGCTGTTTTTGCGCCTGGCTCTATATCGCTGGAACCGTAAGCAAGTACCGCAAAACCGATACCAAGCAAAATCATACCAAAGCCATTTTTAAAAGTAGCAAAAGGATTGTACTTACTTTCCCATACTTTTGAAACCAATGGTGCAAACGTGATTATAAACAGTGAGTTTAATACGCCGAACCATGTAGCCGGAACTTCAGATTTTTCCTGGTAGTACTGCTCTTTTAGCATGTAAATAACAATACCCCATATAATCACGAAGCTCAGTGATAATATAATATTACCTAATGCAAACCTTTTAAACGTTTGCAAGAACAGCTTAGCAAGCACGTAAGTGATAAGGCCAAGCGGTATAATTGTTATAAGCGTATTAACAATATTAAATATCAATTTAGAATTTCCTTCGAGTACACGGGCAGTATAGTCACTTGCAAAAATGGTCATAGACCCACCTGCCTGTTCAAATGAAGCCCAGAAGAACATTGTTATAACAGCCAATATGATAATAGCAATCATCCTGTCCCTTAAAACCGGGGTATATTGTGCTATCCTTTTAATCAGGACAAACAAGAAAAGGCTAAGCGCTACGATGATAATGAAATTAGAACCGCTTAATTTACCCACAGTAAAAGGGAAAGCATCAAACTTTCCTGCGGATATTACCGAGAGGGGATCATTAATAATCCAGGTAAGCCCAAGCACTGATGTAATACCAATTAGCACAAGGTCTAACTTAGAGAATGGGTTTTGCTTCGCCACAGCAGGGTCTTCATCTATATCTACTTTATCAACAACCGGCTTAAGGCCAATCTCACCAAAAATATTTTGTGTAAAATAAAACTGAAGCATACCGAAGAACATAAAAATACCGGCAAGGCCAAAGCCATAGCTCCAGCCCCATTCAGGGCTTTCACCTATGTAACCGCACAGTAGCATCCCCAGGAAAGCACCGGCATTTACACCCATGTAAAATATGGTATAGGCACCATCTTTTTTCTCAGGGTGATTTTTATACATATGTGCTACTATCGATGTCATGTTTGGCTTAAAGAAACCATTACCTATAACAAGGAGTACAAGACCCAGGTACATAAAAAAGTGGTCTACCTCTATAGCCATACTAAGGTGTCCTAAAGTCATAAGTACTGCACCTACAACTACAGCCCAGCGGTATCCTATAATCCTGTCTGCTATATAACCGCCTAAAATTGGGGTAAGGTATGCAAGGGCAGTATACGAACCGTAAATAGCCATAGCGTGTTCCCTTGGCCATCCCCATCCTGGATTATCTCCGAAGATAGAAGCTGTAAGGAAAAGTACTAACAAGGCACGCATACCGTAATATGAGAAACGCTCCCACATTTCGGTAAAAAACAGCACAAAAAGACCGGCCGGGTGCCCCAGCACGTTTGATTTAAAAAAGTCGTTTGTTGTCGTTGTTGATGACATATATAGTTATTAGTTGTTTTTACAAAATTATTTCACTTCCTGCATCAGCTTGCGTACCAGTGGCGATATCACTATAAGCACCACACCGGCAATCACGGCATATATGGCAAGCTGGTAGTAACCGTCGGTATACGTAATGAGCTTTTGCTCCAGCGAATCATTTTCACCACCTTCAGACAGGCCAGCCCCAAGGATACCCGCTGCATACTGACCGTAAGCACTTGCCAGGAACCACATGCCCATCATTACACCCTGAAGCTTTTGCGGCGACAGTTTGGTCATGATAGAAAGCCCGATAGGCGACAGGCAAAGTTCGCCAAATGTAATTATAAAATAGGCAACCACAAAAACATCAAGGCTGGCTACACCCGGAAGCGCCTGGAAAAAACGTGTAGTATAGAAAGTGTAGAATCCCCCTGCAAGGAACAGGAAGCCCAAGCCAAACTTGATTACAGTATTCGGCTCAAGCTTTTTAAGCGCCATCCATATAAGACCTACAATAGGCGCAAAGATGATAACAAATACAGAGTTGGCGGCATTGTTAACGCCGTTAGGGTCGAGTGTAAGTACGTCAGCTACCTTATTGGTAAGGTTCTTAGCCGCAAAAATACTCAGTGAGCCACCGCTTTGTTCAAAGAATGCCCAAAATATAATAGAGAAGATAATGAAAACCAAAGCGGCAATCAGCTTCTTACTTTCTTCCCAGGTATGGCGGGTCATTTCATAAACTAAATATAGCAAGGTAAGCGGACCTATGGTATACATGAAATAATCGGTATACTCGGTTTTGGCCACCATAACCATGATTACAGGTATCAGTGCCAGTGTAAGGAGGTATACTCCATACTCACGCCACTTTTTACCTGAGGCGGTTTCTACGGTTACCTTAGCCGGTTCAGGTGTTACGGTACCTACAGCATCGGCCGTGGTTACGGTATTTTTCTGCCCGATTGGAGGTAAACCAATCGGCCCTAAACTCTTCTGGGTAAAGATAAACGTAACAAGGCTTATGGTCATTACAATACCGGCAAGGCCAAAGGCTACATTCCATGTTTTATCGGCAGGGATAAAACTTGTAAATAATTGTCCTTTACCTATGGCAATACAAGCATATCCACCTAAAAGTGCACCTATGTTGATTCCTGAATAAAAAAGAGAGAAACCGGCATCGCGCCTGTTGTCCCCATTTTTGTACAGCGAGCCTACCATTGTGGAGATATTCGGTTTAAAGAAACCGGTACCTATAACCGTGAAGCTTATACCCAGGAAGAAGTTACTTTCAGGAAATGGGTTAAACGCCAGTATGGCACTGCCCACAATCATAAGCAAACCACCCCAAAACAGCGACTTACGGAATCCTAATATTTTATCGGCAAACAAACCACCTATAAATGTAAAGGCATACACAAAAGCCTGTGTAGCCCCATATTGCAGGTTGGCTTGTGTTTCGCTCATGTGGCCTCCGTTTTCCAGGATAAGGTGGGTAATCATGAAATAGGTGAGTACACCCCTCATGCCGTAGAAGCAAAAACGCTCCCACATTTCTGAGAAGAAAAGCCCCCACAACTGCTTCGGGTACTTGCCTTTAAAATCCTGAATTTGTGCTAAGGTTAATTGTTCGCTCATTATAGGTTCTCTTTAATGAAATTGGTCATTTTTGTGTAAAGCTGCAGCCTTGTTTTACCACCATAAATACCGTGGTTTTTGTCAGGGTAAATGGCCCAGTCAAACTGCTTGTTTGCCTGCACCAGTGCCTCTATCATCTGCATGCTGTTTTGCACGTGTACGTTGTCGTCGGCTGTACCGTGTACCAAAAGGAACTTGCCCTTAAGGTTTTTTACAAAGTTTATAGGCGAGTTCAGGTCGTAGCCGCCTGCATTTTCCTGAGGGGTTTGCATATAGCGCTCCGTGTAAATGCTGTCGTAAAAACGCCAGTTGGTTACCGGGGCTACGGCAATAGCCATTTTAAACACATCGGCACCTTTAAGGATACAGTTACTGCTCATAAAACCACCGTAGCTCCAGCCCCATATACCTATACGGGCAGGATCTACATAAGCATATTTGCCAATCACTTTAGCAGCATCTATCTGGTCTTCTACTTCATATTTACCAAGTTCTTTGTAGGTCACTTTTTTAAAATCGGCACCTTTAAAACCGGTACCGCGACCGTCTACACAGGCTACGATATAGCCCTGCTGCGCCAGCATATAATACCAGTAATCGTTAGTAGTATTCCACTGGTTAGCCACCTGCTGGCTGCCGGGGCCACTGTATTGGTACATCAGCACCGGGTATTTTTTATTTGGGTCGAAATCAGATGGCTTTATAAACCATGCGTTCAGCACATGGCCTTTCTCTGTAGTAATGGTTGTGAATTCTTTTGCCGGAAGGCCGTATTTGGCAAGTTTGTCTTTAAGGGCATTGTTGTTTACAATTTCCTTAACCCGTTTGCCGTCTTTACTGCTGTTTAGCGTGTAGGTAGTAGGTTGGGCTGAGTTTGAATATGTATTGATGAAATACGTATAATCAGGGCTAAAAGTAGCATCGTTAGTACCGGTTTGGGCAGTAAGCTTTACTTTGCTTTTACCATCAATACCTATACGGTATACATCGCGGTTAATGCTGCCGTTTTCTGTAGACTGGAAGAAAACAGCTTTGGTTTTCTTGTCGTAACCGTAATATGCGGTTACTTCCCATTTGCCTTTGGTCACCTGGTTTACCAGCTTACCGGCTTTGCTATAGTGGTAAATGTGGTTATAACCGTCTTTTTCGCTGGTCCAGATAAAGCTGTTATCACCCAGGAAGGTCAGGTTATCAGTAACATCCACATACGCCTTATCGGTTTCATTCAGTACCACTTTAGCACTACCGCTGTTAGCATCCACAAAAATAAGGTCAAGGTTGTTCTGGTGGCGATTGATTACCTGTACGCTCAGTGTTTGGGCATCATTGGTCCATTTTATACGTGGGATATAGAAATCTGAATAGTTACCCAGCTTTATCTCTTTATCGGTATTGGTCTTTACATCATAAATGTGCAGTGACACCAAGCTGTTCTTTTCGCCCGCCTTAGGGTATTTAAATACCTGCTGCGTAGGGTACAGGCTCTTGCCGTATACGTCCATGCTGAATTCAGGCACTTCGGTTTCATCAAAACGGATGTAGGCTATTTTGTCGCCTGTGGCACTCCATTCGTAGGCTTTCACAAAAGAAAATTCCTCTTCATATACCCAGTCGCAGATACCATTTATTATTGCATTCTTTTTGCCGTCTTTGGTTACCGGCCTTACTATGCCTTCGGCAGTATCGCTAATGTAAATGTTGTTATCGAAGACATAAGCCACTTTTTTTCCGTCAGGCGAAAAAGATGGCTCCTGCACCTTGTTATCGGTAAGCGGGGTAAGTTTTTTGGTAGCCGTATCGTATATGAAGAAATCAGCCGTAAACGAGTGCCTGTAAATGGGGTCGCTGTTGGTAGCTATCAGTATTTTTTTCTCGTCTTTACTAAAGGTGTAGCTGTCTATGCCTTGTTTTAGCTCACTGAAGTTTTTAGACTCAATCAGCGTACCCACCTTGTTCAGCGTGGCAAAGTCGTACAGGTCTACGGTAGCAGTGCCTGCATTCCAGTCGGCATTCAGCACAGTGTACTGGTTGGTATTTTTCATGGCACTCAGTTCGTCCATGCCCTGGGTGCGGAAAGCCCCGCTCCATATTTCTTCAAGGGTGATTTTTTGCTGTGCCAAAGCGGGCATTGCAGCAAGTAAAAAGAATAAAATTGACTTTTTGGCGTATTTCATTTCGCGTATGATAAAAAACTTCCAATTTTAGTAAAATTTTATGACTTAAAGGCTCTTTTTTTTGTTAAATGAAATTACGGTTATCGTAACGTTGGTTTTTTGTTTCAATACGTTGCCCAATACCCTATCTTTGTGCCGCAATGTAACATAAGTAACCAAGAATGAGCAAGGCGATTAGCGGTTTTAGCAAACTGGGGAAAGAACAAAAAACAGAATGGCTGGCACACACCTACTTCCAGAATCCGGAGGAGGCCATAGCCCTTTTAAAACAATACCAAAACGAAGATGAAACCCTGCAAAAACTGCACGACGAGTTCATAGAAAATACGGTTACCAACTTTTACCTGCCGCTGGGCATAGCGCCAAACTTCACCATAAATGGTAAGGACTACACCATACCCATGGCTATTGAGGAAAGCTCGGTAGTGGCGGCGGCCAGCAAGGCAGCGAAATTCTGGGCAAAACGCGGCGGTTTTAAAGCGACTATACTCAATACTGAAAAGATTGGCCAGGTGCACTTTAAATACGAAGGCGATACCCAAAAGCTTGTTGCTTTCTTTGAAAGTATAAAGCCTAAGTTTTTTACCGATACCGAAGACCTAACCAAAAACATGCAGAAACGCGGCGGCGGTATCCTTGATATTGAGCTGCGTGATAAAACGGCCCTGATTGAGGGCTATTACCAGCTGCATGCTACCTTTGAAACGGTAGACAGCATGGGTGCCAACTTCATCAACTCTTGCCTGGAGCAGTTCAGCAAAACGCTAAGGCAGGAAGCGCTTACGTATGATGCCTTCAACGAAGCCGAAAAGCATATACAGGTTGTTATGAGCATACTGAGCAACTATGTACCAAATTGCGTAGTGCGTGCCGAAGTGAGCTGCCCTATTGAAGACCTTAACGAAGATAAGAATATAAAGCCGGAAGAATTTGCACAAAAATTCGTAACGGCAATAAACATAGCCGAAGTGGAGCCGTTCCGTGCGGTAACCCATAATAAAGGCATTATGAACGGTATTGATGCTGTGGTGGTTGCCACAGGTAACGACTTCCGTGCCGTGGAAGCGGGGGTACACGCCTATGCTGCCAAAGACGGACAATACACCAGCCTGAGCCATGCCAAAGTAGAAAACGGTATTTTCACCTTCTGGCTTGATGTGCCACTGGCGCTGGGTACCGTGGGCGGACTTACCACGCTGCACCCGTTGGTGAAATTCTGCCTGCAAATGCTGGGCAACCCATCGGCACAGGAGCTGATGCAGATTGTAGCTGTGGCCGGGCTTGCGCAAAACTTTGGTGCAGTGCGTTCACTTACCACAACCGGAATCCAGCAGGGACACATGAAAATGCACCTGATGAACATACTGAACCAGCTGGGCGCTAACGACAACGAGAAGAAAGCTACGGTAAAGCATTTCGAGAAGAATACGGTGTCTCATTCGGCTGTGGCAGAATACCTGGAAGAATTACGTAAAACCGACCCAAGTAAAATTGAAGAAGACTTTATACGCTAACGGAAAGCTGTTTATAATGGGTGAATATACCGTGCTGGATGGCTCGGATGCATTTGCCCTGCCTACACGCTTCGGGCAGTCGCTTGAGCTTGAAAGCAACAGTACAAACAGCATCAACTGGAAAAGCTACGATGCCGACGGTTCGCTGTGGCTGGAGGTTGCTGTTCCCCTTGATGATGTCCGGAGTCGCCGGGAATCGAACCCGGATCCTGGCATGGACATGCTTATAAAAGTACTGCATGCAGCCCACACGGCAAACCCGGAAATACTGGTTTCAGGATTTGATGTAGTTACCAAACTGACGTTCCCGCGCAACTGGGGGTTGGGCACTTCTTCTACATTAATAAGCCTTGTAGCCGACTGGTTTGATATTGACCCGTATACGCTTTTGGCACAAACCTTTGGTGGCAGCGGCTATGATATTGCCTGCGCACAACAGCAGGAGCCGCTTATCTTTAACATGAATGGCGGCAATCCTACAGTACGTACTGTAAGTTTTAATCCTGATTTTGCAGATAAGCTGTACTTTGTCTACCTGAACCAAAAGCAAAACAGCCGTGAAGCCATTGCCGCCTACCGCGAAAAGCAGTTTGATAAACCTGCTCTGGTTGCCCAAATAAACAAACTGATTGAAGAAGTAAGTACCGCTGCTGATTTGAGTTCGTTTTCGTCGGCACTAGAAAAGCAGGAAGCACTTCTGGGCGGTGTATTGGGCGTAGCCCCGGTACAGGAACGCCTGTTCCCGGATTTTAAAGGGGTGGTAAAGAGCCTCGGTGCCTGGGGTGGTGATTTTGTTTTGGCCACATCCGAAGAAGACCCTACGGAATATTTTACTGCAAAAGGATATACTACCATAGTGCCTTATAAAGAAATGATATACTAAAAACAAAAGCTCCTTTTCAGGAGCTTTTGTTATATTACATAGTTTCTATTTCGTAATATTCTATCAGTGCCAAAGCCCTGTCCCGTACAAACGAAACACGGTTGTTACCGTTTATAACCGGCCACATGGTACCGTCCTTACTGTTATACAGCGTATTAGAAAAGTTAATCTCGGCATCCCGGAATTGTAGCCACTTTCGCTGGGCTTCCTTAAGCTTTTCTTTTGCTTCAGGAGCTAAAATCCCCATCAGTAATTTATAGTACTTATTCATTTCCTTGTCCCAGGCTTCATACTTTTTGCGGTTGCATTCCAGCATTTCGTATGTATTGCCTGCTTCGCAACTTTCAAATTCAGTATCAATTTTGTGCTTCCCGTTATCCTCGCGCTGTGCAAAAACAGGCAGGCTTAACAAAAACAGTACTACCAGTGACAGCTTCATGCTATTCTGTCTTTTTAGGAGCATCGGTTTGTGGCACAGCCGGCAGCGTATTTTCCTTTTTCAGGGGTACACCTGCCTGTACCGGTTTTTTGCGTTCCGGTTTTTTAGGAGCCTCTTCTACTTCTCCTTCTTTCTTAATCCTGTAAAAACCACCCACCGGGTGCTTACCCGTACAGGTACAGTTACCAAAAACATCACTCTTCTCGAATATCAGGTTGTCTTTATGGTCGTTGTACCATTTGGTAAGTGCTTCTTTCAGTGCCTTGCGCTTTTTACTATCCTTAAGGCCTTTGGTATAAAACTTCCAGCTATCTGAATAATCAGACACTTTTTTGCCTGCCAACTCATCTACCGGCATATCGTGGATTATTTCCCTAAGCGCCATAAGGGCTACATCGCCCATAACGTAGTGGCCTTTACCGTCGGGCAGTTTTGCCTGTGTCGCCTCAGTATTGTCTATAGCAGCCAGCAGGTACGGCACAGCTTTTAGGCGGTGGTCGTTTATTACCTTCCAGAACAGGTGGTCGCCACAACCTGAGTTGTATTTAAACTTTGCCTTTTCATCGGCCACAATTGCAGTATCAGATTTGCACACCGGTACATCCAGCACGTACAGCAGGTTATTTACCGCCGCAGCCGCTTTATCGTCCTGGGCAGGCTGTGCGCTTGCAAGGAATGGTAATGCCAATAATACAGAAGCAATAAACTTTTTCATAATTTGTAATTTGTTTTGCCCAAATATACAAAACCGAAATAAGGTTTACCAAGCCCTAAACAGAAATTAAGAATTACCACGCTTCAAGCCTGTAGGCACTGTCCCAAAACATATATTCTAAACGGCTGGCATACACAAAAGCTTCAGTCATCTGTTCACGTTGCAATGGCGTAGCTTTAGAAGCCGCAATATCAGTAAGCATTATGGCCTTTTCCACTAACAACCCAAAATCCTCCCCTGCGTAAGTAGCTATCCATGTTTTATACGGGTTACTGTCGGTTTGGGCAATGTTCACAATATAATCCCCTACCGCTTTATAAATCCAAAAACAGGGCAACACCGCCGCCAGCCCCACACAGGCATCGGCACCGTAGGCCACGCTTTGCAGGTAACTGATATAATGGTGGCACGCAGGCGAAACAGGCACACGCCCGGCTACACCAAACTCCTTAAAGTACGAATCGTGCAGGGCGCGCTCTACCACAACGGCCCCTTCTGCAAAACGGATGTATTGCAGCATGGCATCCACATCATCGAGCTTTGCCCCGGTTACGGCAAGCGCTTTGGCAAAATGCTCCAGGTAGTGTGCATCCTGTTGCAGGTAGTATTTAAATTTCTCTACATCAAGTGTCCCTTCAGCCAGTTCGGTAATAAAAGGCATCGCAGTTATTTTATGGTAAACGGGCAGTGCAGCCTGCCAGGCGGTTTCACTCCATTTCATTCTTTATGAGTTTTTCAGGGTTAAAAAAATGGTTCAGCGGCCCGTGGCCTGCACCGGTAAGCACATCGGCACCAGATACTATGGCATTATGTACGTAGTCTTGTGCCTGCCCTACCGCATGTGGCAATACATATCCACGTGCCAAAAAAGCCGCTATGGCACTACTCAGCGTACAGCCCGAACCGTGCATGTTCTGCGTATCTATTTTTTCTGAGGTATAGGCTATAGGTTCACCGCTCCCCACATACAAGAGTGAGGTCAGTTGCGCAGTGGTGAGGTGTCCACCCTTTAACAGCAATGACCTGCAACCCAAGCCTAATATCCTCGCGCCTGCGGTATGCATTTCGTCTACCGATGAAATAGGCATACCGGCAAGCAGCGCAGCTTCGTCAAGATTTGGGGTAATAAGTGTGGCAATGGGAAACAGTTTTTCTACCAAAGCCGCAACGGTTTCTTCCTCAATAAGCCTGTGACCTGAGGAGGCTATCATCACCGGGTCGAATACCACCGGGATTTCTTGATAATCTGCCAGTACGTTAGCTATGGTTTCCACCAAAGCAGGGGTATGCACCATGCCTATCTTTATGGCATCGGGGCGGATATCTGTAAGTACAGCTCCAAGTTGCGCCTTTACAAAATCGAGCAGCACACTGTGGATGCCCGTAACGCCAAGGGTATTTTGTGCCGTAAGCGCCGTAATGACGCTGGTACCAAAACAGCCCAGCGCCGAAAATGTCTTAAGGTCGGCTTGTATGCCTGCCCCACCCCCTGAATCAGATCCGGCTATGGTAAGCACCACTGGGTACTTATATTTTCTTTCAATCATTGTTTTCAATTTGTTTTCGGATTTTCATTGCCGCAAGCTTAGGGTCAGCCGCAGCGCAAATAGCCGATACCACCGCAATGCAATCGGCTCCGGCTTTTATTACCGCATGGGCATTATCGGCATTCATATTGCCAATTGCCACAAGAGGTATATCGGTAAGGCTGCGTATTTTCTCAATACCGCCAAGCCCCCATTCGGTAACGGTATCGGTTTTGGTAGCTGTACTAAAAACCGGGCTTACACCCAGATGGTTTACATATTGCATTTGCCTGCTATCCAACTGCTCTAAATATTCCACTGACCAGCCTAAATGTTGGCACTCCGGCCACAGCCGTATTACTTCTTCAGGAGGGAGGTCGCTGTTACCCACATGCAGTCCGGCGGCACATACTGCCATGGCAACTTCTATATTATCATTGATGATAAGCGGTACGTTATAGGTATCAAGCAGTGCTTTAAGTTGGCGTGCTGTTTCGGTAAATGCTTCAGTGGTTTTATGCTTTTCGCGAAGCTGCACCACATCTACCCCGCCCAACACAGCCTGTTCAGCTACCCAAAGCAGGTTGCGCCCGGCACAGGCTTCTTCGCTTATTACCAGGTACAGTTTAAACGGAAACGGATGCACTGTGCTCAACGTTAACGTGTGCTAAAAATTCTGCTTCGGTAATATTGTAGAGCTTGTCCAGCAGGTTTACTTGCAAGCTTCCCGGCCCGGCCGATTGTTTTTCGGCAAGTTCGCCTGCAACGCCTAAGAATGCCATCGCTGCTACAGTAGCCTGAAGCGGGTTGGCGGCATCATTAGCCACGAAAGCACCAATGAGTGCCGTAGCGCTGCATCCCAAACCGGTAACTTTAGTCATCAGCTCATGGCCGTTTGTAAGGAATACTTTTTCTTCTCCCGAAACCACAACATCAACCGCACCTGAAATACACACCACCGAACCGAAAGTCTGGTTCAGCCACAGAGCCGCCTGTACTGCTTCGGTACTCTGGTGCACGCTGTCCACACCCTTGGTTTTTGTTTGTGATGCTTTTGCCAATGCCATAATCTCAGAGGCATTACCACGGATAACGGTTGGCTTGTAATCCAGCAACTTCGCTACGGTTTCATCGCGGTAGGCCGTAGCCCCCGCCCCTACCGGGTCGAGTACCCAGGGCTTGCCTAAATTATGTGCTTTTGCAGCAGCCTTCAGCATGCTTTCTACCCAGTATTCGCTCAGGGTGCCTATGTTTATTACGGTAGCGCCGCAAATAGCTACCATATCTTCCACTTCGGGGTGGGCATGTGCCATAATGGGTGATGCCCCGGCGGCAAGCAGCGCATTTGCAGTGTTGTTCATCACCACAAAATTGGTAATATTATGTACTAAAGGTGAATTTTTCTTTACAGAAAGGATGGATTGCCACAGTGACTCTTTCATATTTTGATGGTTTTAAACGTTAAAATATGGCTATAGAGCCTCCCGGACAGAAGACAGATGTAGTATATGCTACGCTTTTCCCTACGACGGTATCAGCCGTGTCAGGTTCAAAGGGACTCTCTCAATTCTTTACAGAATACCCCTAAAGCCGGAACGAAGATAGGCAATTTTGTTTCAGGTTTAAAGTTTCAGGTTCAAAAGTTGTGGCAATAAAAAAAGGGCCGAAGCCCTTTCATAGAAAAAAATCAGGAAACTAAAACTATTATTAAAAGCTGTTATCACCATCAAGCAGGTTGCCCAGGCCGCCAAGTATGCTGCCTTCGCCACGCTGCTGGCCACCACCCTGCGGTGCGGCTGCGTATATCCTTCCGGCAAGGCGGCTGAACGGTAGCGATTGTATATACACCACGCCCGGCCCCTGAAGGGTAGCGTAGAATAAACCTTCGCCCCCAAAAAGGGTATTTTTTATACCGCCTATAAATTCTATGTCATAATTTACCGAAGGCGAAAAGCCCACGATACAACCGGTATCTACTTTAAGCACATCGCCTGCTGCAAGCTCTTTGCGCGCCAGTGTACCACCCGCGTGTACAAAGGCCAGCCCATCGCCTTCCAGCTTCTGCATTATAAAGCCTTCACCACCAAAAAGGCCTCGGCCTAATTTGCGTGAAAATTCTATACCTACCGAAACACCTTTTGCCGCACACAGAAATGCATCTTTCTGGCAAATGAATTTACCTCCAAACTGTGTAAGGTCCAATGGCACAATTTTACCCGGATAAGGCGAAGCAAAGCTTACCTTACGTTTGCCGTGCCATTGGTTAAGGAACACGGTCATAAAAAGGCTTTCGCCTGTAAGCAGGCGCTTGCCCGCACTGAACAGCTTGCCCATAAAACCCGAATCCTGGTTGGTACCGTCACCAAAAATGGTTTGCATCTGTATGCCGGTATCCATCATCATAAAGCTTCCTGCTTCGGCCACTACGGCTTCCTGCGGATCAAGCTCTATTTCTACATATTGCATTTCTTCCCCAAAAATCTGGTAATCTATTTCGTGTGAAGTCATTTTTACTGTTTGTTGATTTTAATGATTTGCAGTATTAGACTATCATTCGCATAAAATGTTACACGCTTTTTTCAGGCTTGGGCTGTTTTGGGTACTATAGCCGTTTGTTTCACCCTTACGCTACCCGACGCAAAACTGTGCGCTATACCTGCGAAACACCCCCAGGTAAAATACCAGGTGAGCTCGGTAACCGGAATATGCCCCAGCACGCGTATGCCCAATGGTGTGTGTGCCAGCAGCCAGTAGCGGTCCCAATAGCCGGTATTAAGCAAATCAAATAAAAATGCATACACCGGCAGTATTACCACCAGCATTAGCACCCCCGAGAGTAGTGCCTGTACCAGTAAATCAGGACGCAGGGCCAGCATAAAGGCTGTAAAAAATATAAAACAGGCACAGCTTACTACTATAGAGTTGTAGCCGAGTACTATATTCAGCACCATCATGGCGGCTACACCGCACAAAAACATAACCCCGAAAAGCTTGCGGCGGTTTTTGGCCCGCTTTTCTGCTATGCCGGGAAAAAACACCCTGTACACACTTACTGAAAGCCCGGTAACGGTGAAGCCAAACAAAAAATCTTCAATGGAAATAACGGTATTACCCAGCAGTGACGGAGGGTTCCAGTAGTCTTTAAAATACCAGTACTCGGCTATGAAACCGGCCAACCCGCCCATGACGCTTGTTTTCAGCATCATTTTGCGCAGTGAGGGTTTCAGCAGGTAAATAACAGCCCAGGGCAATAACAACAACGCCCCGATAAGCAGATAAGTAATGGTATCCATAGGCCCGCAGGTTTTGTGTATTGGTTAATTGCTTTCGCCTGCACGTAGACTTGCAAACGATGTAGCCATCACCAAATATAGCAAAAACTTTTAATAACCAATACATTACACAAAACTTAGCTTACGGATATATACCGTCTTTATAATACCATTGCCCGTTTATATTTTCGAAAAACGAACGTTCGTGGTGTACCTGTGGGCGAAGGGAAGCATCAAGATAATAGGCTTTAAACTCCACAATAGTATCTTTTGCAAAAAGCACTTCAAGCTTTACCCAATGGCAACTTTTGGCCCAGGCAAGTATGTCCTTCTTATTATGGTGCCGCCTTTCTGAAGCGGATGTAGTATTGTAAATATAATCGGCGTTGTGCAATGTATAGGCCGAGTAACGGCTCCGCATAAGTGCTTCAGGTGTTTGTGGCAACGCCTTGCCGGTTATATAGGGTTCGCAGCAATCGGCAAAAGCCCCACCCGAACCACAGGGACATATAGTTTCCATATGGGTTTGTTTTTGGTAAAATTACTTTTTAGCTAAAAAAATTGCATGCCCGTGTAACAAAAAAGGATATTCCGCGTCTATTGTTTTGAGTTCAGTCATCAAAATCAATTTACGAAGAAAAAGGTAACGGCCACGGCCGGAATGAAAAAAGAAAAAGTACGAAAAGATTTTACCCTCGCGTCCTGCGGGGGTTTTTCTTTTTAGGGCCTCTCCCCAACCCTCTCCAAGGGAGAGGGAGCAGCTTCACTCAATCGAAGCATCTTATATATAACAGCGATTTCGTTATTACCAAAGTAAATAAAAAGGGAAAGGGCGGACGCTACCATACGTCCACCCCGGATTTTTACAAAATATATAAATTACTACTGTTGGATGCATCTTAAAGCCGGCAGGATTCGACCTGTGAGAATCCTGGCAAAAATTTAGCGAAATTTTTAACGGGCGGAAAATCCTGAATTCTACATCCATGCCGGCTTTGAGGATAAACTGTAATACCGTCTATTTTTAACTCCACTTAAAAACTGAAACCCGGAAAGCTTTTTACTAAAAAGCCATACATTTATTGTTATATCCCGTTACAAAGGTGCATTAAACACACAGCCCTACAGCGGTAGAAATTACCTGATTTTAAAAATGGGGTAAAAATACCTACAACAGAAAAGCCGGGATTAACCGGCTTCACATTTATGAATTATGTTTTAATTACTACCGTATCATCGGCAATTCTTCTACGCTTATAATCTGGTTTTGTATGGCATAGATAACCAGTCCGGCAATGTTCTTGGCTCCGGTTTTGGCAAACAGGTTGTTCTTATGCCCTTCGGCGGTACGCTGGGTTATATAGAGTTCGTCACCTATTTCCTTAGCGGTCTTTTGCATACAGATAAGGCGCAGCACTTCCGTTTCACGTTCCGACAGCAGTTCTTCCTGTTGTAGTGCAGGGCGTGGTGCCTTACCCGATATTTGCCCACGCAGGGCTTCCAGCTGTTCGTCTTTAAAATAGTAGCCTTGTCGGCTTACGGTGCGTATAACGTCCAGCAGCTCGGCAGGCGAAACCCCTTTTGGCAAAAAGGCCGCTGCACCGGTTTTCAGCAAAAAGCCCGTAAACCCTTTCTGGTAATGCGATGATACTATAACCGCCCTCACCGAAGGGTATTCGGCCTTCAGGTATTCGGTTACAGCTATACCGTCCATACCATCCATACGCAGGTCCAGCAATACAATTTTAGGGAGTACGGCTGCATCTTTCAGCGCATTTATAAGTTCTTGCCCGCTCGTTGCGGTAAACAGCACTTCTACATCGGGGCAACCATCAAGGTAGTTGGCCAACAGGCTTACAATAAGTGCGTCGTCGTCGGTAATGGCTACTGGTATTTTCTCCATGGTGGTTATGATGGTATTGTAACAAAGTTAACAATACCGATGATAGCTTCAAAGGGGCTAAGCACCTGCTGCGGACGATTTTTCTTAAATGTCACCATTTTTCCTACGTAAATCCGGGCAAATACGCACATTATTAAACATTTACAAAAAAACAGCCCTGTTGATTTTTTATGATTTTTTTAAGAATTGAAAACTGAAAATATCGCAATAATAGTGGTGAAAATCAACAAATTCGCGAATACAGGCAAATCCAATTCTTAAAAAATTGGCATAAATACCTCAAAAAATGTATTAACCTTTTGCCAATAAAACTGCCCTTGTACCCCTGCCCGGTTTTGACTTTATGCGGCAATGCCCGCCAAGGTACTGTGCCCTCATTTCAAGGCTGCCAAGGCCAAGGCCGTTTTTAAGCAAAGAGACATCAAAGCCTTTACCGTTGTCGGCTACGAGCAAAGCCATACTGGTTTGCGTATGCCTGAATACTACCTTTACATGGGTAGCACCGGCATGTTTTATGGTATTGGTTATAAGTTCCTGTACTATACGGATGATTTGTATTTTGGCCTGTGGCGAAACTTCGGCAGGTGTACGCACATCGTCAATAAAATCTATGTGTAGTTTTTGCCTCCAGGGTTCCAGCAGGCCGTCTAATAGTTCGGCTACAGAGGAAAACTCAATAAGCGGCGGCATCAGGTCGTGCGATATACGGCGGGCTTCGGCTATGCTGTCGCCCAACATCAGTTCTATCTCTTGTGGGGTTTGTGCCAGCTGCGCCTTCATACGTATCACGCTGAGCTTCCCTATAAGCCCGTCGTGCAGGTCAGTGGCTATACGGTTCCGTTCCTTTTCCTGGGCAAGGAGGCCGGTTTCCAGCAGTTTCTTTTGGTGTTCTACTTCCTGGCGGGCCTGGCGCAAATTTGCCTCGGTCATTTTCTTATAACCCGTGTGCATAATCTTTACCACAAAAAGTATTATGGTAAACACCAAAACCATTACAATTGCTATCCAAAGGGCTATTACCTTTGGGTCCTGCCATTTTTCCATGCGTCCGTATGCTTAAAAAAGAAACTTACTGCAAAAATAGTGAATTTAAATTTTTAGAGGATAGCTGTCAGTACCACATCAGTATATCTTTTTAGTTAAATTTTAACTATTAGCATGTACCGGGCTTACGGCGTTGCGCAATATACGCACGGTTAAAAAACCGTAAAACCCCATCACTGAAAGTGTATAGGTCATCCAGAAGATAAACTTAACATTGGTAGGCGCATTAACCATAAAGTTAAACGGCAGGAAGAACACCGTACTGAAAGTGAAGTACATTATTACCGCAATATTGAACCAAAAACCCTCGTAAGTAACGCCCGCCCCTTTGCCCGACATGGTATCATTTAGCACCACAAAGGCCATACCGAGTACTACAAGGTTTTCAGCTACCTTACTGTAAGGCTGGTACACATGTGGATTGGCCGTATGCAATGTGAAATAATAAATAAACTCTATAATTATGAGCAATGACGCTGCAACAAACGGAGGCAGGAAAATGCGCCTAAACTTTTTCTGCAAAAAGAAGCGACGGTAAAAATATGCGAAAAAGCAAAGCTCGGTAAGTGCAAATATTGGCAGTACCATATGGTTATTACCCAGCAGCCTGCCTAACAGGGTTGCAGAGAACTCCATAGCAAGCATAAGCGCCAGGTATATAAGCAGGAACAGATGGTAACGGTCTAACCGCTTAAACAAAAACACCAAAACTGCCACTGCGGCAATAAGTGCGTAGTGGTAAATACTGACCAACGACGTGGCTATTTCAATAATTTCCATAATCTTACAGGTTTTCTACCCCCTGTATTCAAAATCATTATAACTTACGCCTGCTTTGCCAAACGTCTGTTTTTCTTAGCATTTATAATTATTTCGACAATTAAGAAGGCATAAAAGGCATATATTAGAAATACATTACATATCCAAAAATGGTATTTCAACCCAATTTTCTCATTCACCAGAAAATTAAAGGGAAGAAAAAAAATAGTGCTTAATGTAAAATTAATGAGCAGCCCCACATTAAGTGAAAAATTATCCCAACGCGATTCGTTATACGTTGTCATCTTTTCTAAAAGATAGGTGAGCGTAAAAATAATAATTACAAAATTATCTACCGTTTTAGCATACGGTTGATATTCTAACGCCGACTGCTGCTGGTAGATAATTTTGTAAAAAAATTCAAATGCTATATAAATAAGTCCTGCAATTCCAAAAACTGTAACCGTAGTATGCTTTTCTTTAAATAAATGTTTTTTGAAAAGATAAAAAAAGAAACATAATTCGATAAGGCAATATAATGGCATTATCATATGGTTTGAACCAAATGCACGACCTATTAAAATTGAAAGTAAATCAATGACTACCATCAACACCAAATACAATACAATGAACTTCCTTAATCCATCTAAACTTTTAAAAAAGAAAGCAGAGATAAGTATACCGAGTATTAAATAACCAGTTCCAAAATCCGCCAACAAAGCCGTAATAGCATATAAATCCATCAATTACAAAGTCAATAAATAAAAATTTGCAATAGATGCAGATGCCTGCATAGGAGGTATAGCATGCGCAAAATCCTCATATACTTTTACCGACTCAGGCGTCCTAAAGCTAACAATAAGGTCGGCCAGGTAGCCGGTAGTGTTGCCCAGCGTAGCATTAAGCGCCATATTAACCTGGTTAGTACCTGCGTTAAAATCTATCTGGTCTACAGCAAACACCTGGAAAACACCATCGGTAGTCTGTGCCTGCTGCGGCAGCCATGTCCTGTAATTAGCTGCCCATGCATCCATACGCGCTATGGCCACAGCACTTGGAATCTCGTTACCGCCAAGGGCACCGCTAAGTTTACACGGCTGGGTATAACGGTCATAGTCATCGCTATGTGCAGAGGTATCATATTTATCGGGTATTACAAAAAAATAGATTTCGCCGTTGTATATACCCGGGTACATATGCACCTGCACACAATCGGCTACATCTTGTTTTTCGTAATAAAAAGTACTTTTGTTCTGGAAACGTTTTACTACATAAATAATATCATCCACAATTTTTGCCCGCCATAAGTCCATGGCATCTTTAATCATTGTTTTGGTGAACGTAATTGTTACATCGTTTTGTTCCATAATTGGTTATATTTTTGGTTTAAGAAAGTTTTAACATTCGTAAAGTTAAGCGATATTTTTAAAATTACGAAACATTACGGGGCTTTAAATAAACATTTATTGTATTTATAACGTATAAAAAACACAATTTTATAATTATAACGCATAATTACGCAATATTTAAATAATCACATTTCATACTTTAATGACTATCAAAACAATAGGCAATAGCAACACCAACAAAGCCACTTTTTTTAGAAACTTTTCAAAAAAGCGCTTGTATTTTTAAAATATGGTTGTATATTTGCACTCGAAACATCGCGGGATAGAGCAGTAGGCAGCTCGTCGGGCTCATAACCCGAAGGTCACAGGTTCGAGTCCTGTTCCCGCTACTAACACAGACCCATCAGTACAACTGGTGGGTTTTTTGTTTGCCGTAAAATCAGGCAACAGTTTAAAAGCTACTTTCGAATTCTTATTCCTTGTTCTTGTAATTTTAATAATGCTAGGATTTCTGACATATCTTTCCCTTTAGCAGAACAAAAATCTATCAAATCATATTCTATTATACGTTGGATACTTTCTGCTTTATCTGAAATATCTTTAATTTTATGTAACAATTCCTCTTTTATGTTTCCTGCATTAAAATCTTTTTCGTTTCCACAGATAACTTTGTGAACTAACCAATTCCTTTGCTTCAAAAAAGCACTTAATTCATCTTGCAATAACGAACTATATAGTTTCTCGTTAATTCCAATTTTAATAGCTTGACCTAAAGTATAACTCTGGTTTTGTTTTAAAAGTCCATCCACTCGTTCTTTTGTTTCTGTGGGATTCATTTTAAGAGTAATTGAATGACTCAACGCTTGTTCAACCACTTGGGTTTTCAATAGAGCTTCTCCAAGAAAACAATACAAATTAATTTCATTATTGTTAGCTTGTATTTTTACAACATTTTTTTCCATAACTGGCATTTTGTTTTGATTAGTATCAGTAATTATCTATTTTATTAATCAAAGATACTTCTTTAGTGCGCAGTGTTTTTGCGCACTAAAAAATATTAATTCCTCATCAATTAACTTAACCGATTGCACGTATTTGTAATCCTTGCCTGCAAAATATATTTTAACAGATTAAGAAAAGAAAATCCAGCTCTACTATTCCTTCGCTAACGAATACAAGCTTTTAAAATCATCTTCAAAAGAATTTCCAACATATATTAAAATGCTAGTGCAATAATCATATAATAATCCTTAATAAGCGGGTTCAATAATTGAGTGCTTCCCGCTACTAAGCAAGCCGTTCAATATTGAACGGCTTTTTTTATGACCTAAAGTCATTACACTTTATACAAACACAACAAAGGCAGCCAAATGGCTGCCTTTGTTGTTTATATAAGTGTGTTTCTTACTTACCAAAAAGCTTGTCTTTCCACGTTTTCGGTTTGGCAACTTCCGGGCCGTAGCCATAGCCGTAACCATAGCCGTAGCCGTAACCATAGCCGTAACCATAACCATAGCCGTAACCATAGCCGGCTTTACCTCCGGTATCATTAAGCAGTATAGACATGTTAGGCAGCTTCTTCTCCCTGTACAGGGTTTCTGCAATGCTGAGCATCCTTTTATCAAGGTAATTAGCCCTTACAACGTATACAAAACTATCGGCGTATTTAGCCAGGATAAGCGTATCTGTAACAAGGCTCACCGGTGCAGTATCTACCACTATATAGTCGTACTCCTGCTTAAGCCTCGCAAACATCTCTTCTACCTTTTTACCCATAAGCAACTCGGCAGGGTTTGGTGGTATTATACCCGGAGGCATAACGTAGAAACTGTCAAAGCCTTCCTGCTTAATTATATACTCGTTAATATCAGCAGATTTAGATGAAAGGTAGTTTGTAAGGCCCTTGCTTGGTACATCTATATACTCATCAAGCTTAGGGTTACGTATGTCCATAGCTATAAGCAGTGTTTTTTTGCCGGTTAGTGCTATGGTAGCCGCAAGGTTTACCGATATAAATGTTTTACCCTCTTTTGGTATAGTAGATGTTACAAGTACGGTTTTAGCCCTGTCTTCAACCTGGCTTACCATAAATTCAATATTCGTACGTATAATCCTTAATGACTCTGCAGTGCTGGACCTACTGTGGTGGCTTACCAGTTCTTTGTTAAACTCAGTCTTAGGCACATCGCCTACAAACGGCACCTGCGTTTTCTTAATATCATTTACAGACCTTACCTTAGTATCAAGGAAACCTATAAGGTATATTACAACCAAAGGGATAGCGAACCCTATTGCAAAAGATATAAAATATATCAACGACTTCTTTGGAGAAACCGGTATAGGGCTTGCATAACCACCGTCTATAGTCTTAGAATTAGGTGCTGTAACTGCAAGGGAAATAGCATTCTCTTCTCTTTTTTGCAACAGATACAGGTACAATTGTTCTTTCACTTTTTGTTGCCTGTCTTTCTCCCTGAATTCTTTTTCCTGCCTTGGCACCTCGCCTATACGCCCCATGTAAATACCACGCTGGCGGTCAAGATCCTTTTGGGCAATTTCTACGGAGTTCTTCAGTCCTTTAAGGCTTTCGCTGATACTCATTTTTAACCCCTCTAACTGATCGGCATAAGCAACCGCCGTAGGGTTTTCAGCAGAGTTACCATCAGCAATCAGCTTATTACGGCGTAGCACCAGCAGGTTATATTGCTGTATAAGTTCAGATGCATCACCTTCAGGCACAAGGTTTGTCGGTATCACCTGGTCTACTGCCGAATTTTTATCCATGTAAGTAATCATGGATTTTATTACTTTAAGCTTGGTATCGTTAGTTACTGAACTTATCTGGTAGTTAGTCGCCGAACTGTAAAACTGAGCAATATCAGAACTAAAATCAGTAAGCATATTAACCTGCTTAAAAGACCTTACATCAGTTTCCACACTATCAAGCTCTACCATGATAGACTTTATCCTGTCGTTGATAAAGTCATCGGTCTTCTGGGCTACTTCATTTTTATCTGCTACAGCATCTTTGTTGTACTGCTCTATTAGCGTATTTAAGAAATCTACCCCCATTTGCTTTACAGGCAGGCTCATAGACAGCCTTAAAACACTACTCACCTTTTGGTTAACAGGCTCTACACCTAATGCCCCTCTAAACCTTCCGATAGCATTATCTAAAGTAGTAACCCTTACGGTAGTAAGACTACCCAAAGCAGAATGCTTCCTGTCGGCACCACCCGTTATTACCATAGTACCAAAAGTAGTTGGTATTTCCTGCCCCATTTTGTAAACCCCACGCAGTTTTTCTTCGCTATCGCGAAGCTCTACATCGGTCATTGAAATCCTTTTAAAGGAAAAAATAGTATCTCTGCTATAGAAATCTTTGGGTTTGTTATAAAAAGTCACCTTAGGCGACTCGTTATCATACACTTCCAAATCCCTTAATTTTCCCTCAACCCTGTAGGTAATATTAAGGTTTAGTGCTTTTATAGTATTACCTATAAGCGTCCTTGCTTTTAGTATTTCAATTTCATTATCAACATTACTTTTAGTACTGCTAAGTAAACCTAAATCGTTAAAAGCAGAAAGTTCTGAAGAAATGTCTCCCTTTTTATCATCTTTAATAAGTATTGTAGCAGATACACTATATATAGGCGTTGAATACCTTAAATACAAAAATGCACACAAAACTGCTATGCTTATGCTTATTATAAACCAACGCCAGTAATACATATACTGTTCCAGTGTTGCCCTAAAACTTATTTTACCGCCATCCTCGTTATTTACAGGCGCATATGTAGTATTTTCTTCCATCTTATCTCAAGATTAGTGCTAATGTAGCTAATAGTATTGATGCTGTAGATAATATAACTGTTGTGTTAGGACCCACCCCGGCAGAATTTGCCCTAACTTTATTTTGCTTCACATATACTACATCATTTTGCTGAAGGTAATAGCAAGGCAGGTTGGTTATATTTGCATCGGTAAGGTCTGCTTCGTAATAGGTTTTCACTCCATCTACATCGCGCTGTACGGTTACACTTTTTCTGTCTCCCCAAATAGTCATATCACCGGCCATGGCTAATGCTTCAGGAAGCGTAATACGTTCACTCATTATAGTAAACGCACCAGGGCGCGCTACTTCACCTATTACACTAATCTCAAAATTGATTATCCTTACATTTAAAATAGGCTTATCAATATATTTTTTTAGCTTTTGCTCTAACATCTCTAAAAAAGCTGTTTTTGTAAGACCTCCTATTTTAAGCTTACCAAGTACCGGAAAATTTATTTCCCCATTTTTATCTACAAGGTACGTTTGTGTGCGCAACTGTGGTGCAGCCTGGTCAAGGTTACCGGGTACAGACCCCGTTAAGCCCGCCGGAGGAAGGTTAAATTTTTCAACTGCATCCAAATTTTCGGCAGAAATAACAATCATCAACAGGTCGTCTGACTTTATGGTTGTTTCAAAATTTCTACCTCCTGCCCCTATAGTATCTTTTGTGTTCACATTTTGAAAATAATGTATTTTCTTAGTTGACACACAAGATGTAAACAAGACGGACACCAGAAACAATAAACCCAGTTTTTTCACCATGTTCTTTTAATATTTGTTTGTTAAATTTTTCTGCAAAAAAGAATTTCAGCACTAAATTTTAAAAAAATGCAGCTTGGCAAATATAATTTTTTAAGTTTAAATAAATAAACTGCATTACTAAAATTTTAGCAGCCACTTACACGCCGCTATCCAGTGTTTCATAATGGGAATTTGCGCTCAAAAATCCGGGCACAATTTTCTTCATCTGTCTCACTATAGCATAGTTATCATTAAGTCCACAAAGCTTTTTCAGCTCTTCCAGCGCTAAAGCAAGGGCTTCCATATCCACAGCCCCGTCAGAACTTATCATTATATTTTTGTTATATGTAGGCAGTACCTTACTATTATCAGATATAAGCTCTTCATACAGCTTCTCTCCCGGGCGCAACCCCACATAGCGTATTTGTATATCTTCCTCCGGGCGCAAGCCGGCCATTTGTATCATTTTTATTACAAGGTCGGTTATCTTTACCTGCTTGCCCATATCAAAAACATATATTTCACCGCCTTTACCCATTGCTCCAGCTTCAAGCACCAGCAGGCAAGCTTCCTTAACCGTCATAAAAAACCGGGTAATATCAGGATGCGTTACCGTAACAGGGCCTCCGTCTTCTATCTGTTTCTTTATTACCGGCACTACAGAACCGTTACTACCCAAAACATTACCAAAACGGGTTATAATATATTTTATCTGCACCGGATCGGGTTGTTGTTGCAGGGTATTGTGTAAGGCCGTTACATATTTTTCGGCAATCAGCTTACTTGCCCCCATCACATTGGCAGGGTTTACAGCCTTATCGGTACTTATCATTACAAAAGTATCAACCCCATATTGCGCAGCAAGGCCTGCCACTACCTGCGTACCGAATATGTTTACAAGTACCGCCTGCCTGGGTGCCTCTTCCATCATCTGCACATGCTTGTAGGCTGCAGCATGGTATACCACATCGGGCTTGTATTTGGCAAAAAGAGCTTCCATTGCCACGGCATCGGTTACACTGGCCAGTTCGGCATAAAAAACAGCGTTTGGTGCCAGGGTTTGCAGTTCCAGCATAAGCAGGAACAGCGGTGTTTCGGCATGGTCTGCCAATACTATGGCCTGTGGGCTGAAGTTAATAACCTGCCGTACAATTTCGCTGCCTATAGAACCGGCAGCACCGGTAATCAATATGGTTTTGCGGCTAAGCTGAGAAAAAACCGAAGTCTTGTCCAGCGAAATGGGTTTCCGTTCTAAAAGTTCTTCCAGTTGGTAATCTTTGTGCCTCATACTTTTTTGGGGTTAAAAACAGGCAACTTATTTTACACTCTCTACAAGCCCTATAATTTTATCAAACAACTCGTTAAGTGTAAGCGTGGTATTATCTACCTCTATAGCGTCAGCTGCCTTTTGCAGCGGGCTGTCTTTACGGTGGGTATCCTGGTAATCGCGGTCTTCAATATTTTTAAGCACCTCTTCATAGGTTACTTCCCTGCCCTGCTCACGCAGTTCGGCTGTACGGCGTTCGGCACGGGCAGCAGCGCCGGCACTCATAAAAAGCTTCAGCTCGGCATCCGGGAAAACAACAGTACCTATATCGCGCCCGTCCATAACAATACCTTTTTCCTGCCCCATAGAGCGTTGCTGCTCTACAAGTTTTTCGCGTACCTGTGGTAGTGCCGCTACCTTGCTAACAAGATTAGACACCTCCATAGAACGTATTTCACCCTCTACATTTTTACCGTTAAGGTATACTTCACTATGGGCTATCTCAGTATTATAAACAAACTTCAGGGTAATCTGCGGCAAATGGCTTATAAGCCCTTCGTCATCAAAATGGTTAGGCGATATAAAACCCTGCTCTATGGCATACAGGGTTACAGCACGGTACATGGCACCGGTATCTACATAGATATAATTAAGCTTTTTGGCTAACTGTTTTGCAATAGTGCTTTTTCCGGTAGACGAAAAACCGTCTATAGCTATGGTTATTTTCCTGTCCAAAATATATGTGTCGGTTATTTGTATCGTAACAAAACTACGTAAACTATTTAAAAAAATCAGTAAGCACACTAAAAATACGCCCATACTCTTCCCCACCCATTGCCGTCCCTGAAGGTAGGCAAAGCCCCGTGGCAAAAAAACGGTCGCTTACCCCATTGCCAAAATACAGGCTGCCTTTATATAGCGGTTGCACATGCATGGGTTTCCACAGTGGGCGGCTTTCTATATTTTCTGCTTCAAAAGCCTCCCTCAGCATATTGGAGGTTTTACCTCCTGCTTTATCAAGGTCGATGAGGATAACGCTGAGCCAATGGTTGCTATAGGCCGCTTCATCATAGGATGAAAAAGGTGCAATACCCGGTATGTTTTCAAAAAAACGCGCATAATTGTGGAATATCTCCCGTTTTGCAGCAACCCTTTCGGCAAGCACCTGCATTTGCCCACGGCCTATACCGGCACAAATATTACTCATGCGGTAGTTGTAACCAAGGGTGCTATGCTCATAATGCGGCGCATCGTCCTTGGCCTGTGTGGCAAGAAAAACCGCTTTATCTTTTAAGGCTTTGGTTTGTGTTACCAGCGCCCCACCACCCGATGTGGTAATTATCTTGTTGCCGTTAAACGACAGTATGCTTATATCGCCCAGCGTACCGCAGGGCTGCCCTTTATAACTACTTCCCAGTGCTTCGGCAGCATCTTCAATTACGGGGATAGCATATCTTTCGGCCACGGCTTTAATTTCGTTATGCTTATAAGGCATACCGTACAGGTGCACTGCAATAATCGCCTTAGGCTTTTTACCGTGCTTCAGGCGGTGCTGTATGGCTTCTTCAAGCAATTTCGGGCACATATTACCACTCTGCTGTTCGCTATCTATAAATACGGGGGTAGCTCCTACATAAAGCACCGGGTTCACTGATGCCGCAAACGTAAAGCTTTGGCAAAGCACTTCATCTCCCTGCCCTACTCCCAGTAATACCAGCGCAAGGTGCATGGCCGCCGTACCCGATGACAAAGCCGCCACATATCTGCCTTCGCCTAAATATTGTTCTATATCCTGCTCAAAGCCCGATACATTAGGACCCAGCGGGGCAACCCAGTTTTCATCAAACGCCTGCTGTACAAAGTGCTGCTCACCTCCCCCCATGTGCGGGGGCGAAAGCCATATTCTTTTTTGTTGTACAGGCATAGGGTTGTGGTTATTGAAAGTATTCTTCCCTGGGCATTTTACCCAAAACAGTATACAGTATCAGTTTTATATCAAGCCAAAGGCTTTGGTGTTTCTGGTAATTACGGTTGATGCGCACCTTATCAGGAAATATTACATAATCATTAAGGTACTCCGGGTCTTCGGCTGCTGCCAAAAGCGCTTCCTCATTGGCATACTTTATACTCGCAGGGCCGGTAAGCCCCGGGCGAAGCAGCAGCAATTCCCTGTCTGCCCCCTGAA
This sequence comes from Flavobacterium niveum, assembly GCF_055231775.1. Lineage (NCBI taxonomy): Bacteria > Pseudomonadati > Bacteroidota > Flavobacteriia > Flavobacteriales > Flavobacteriaceae > Flavobacterium > Flavobacterium niveum. The sequence goes on along the minus strand of NZ_JBUYSX010000004.1, from coordinate 328,078 downwards.
GCATGTCATAATAGCCCGGCAAATCGGGCCGTGGGCCTACAAAACTCATATCGCCTATGAGTATGTTGCACAACTGCGGCAGCTCATCTATCTTATACTTCCGCATAAAGCGCCCTGTGGGGGTAACTATCTTTCCCTGCGGGGTATCTTTCATGGAACGCAGCTTGTATATCCTGAAAAGCCTGCCGTGCCTGCCCACCCGCATTTGCATAAATATACCATTTTGCCCGGTACTTACACCGGCCAGGGCAAAAAAAAGCACTATGAGCCACCCGCACAGCAATAATCCCACAAGGGCAAGGACAACATCAAACATCCTTTTGGCCATAGGCATTCTTTTACAAGAAAAAAGGCTTTAATAAGCCTTTTCTTCTCCTTTAAATATATTCCAAACGGTAAGGTAAATTATTTTTATATCCAGGAAAAAACTCCAGTTTTCCAGGTACCATATATCATAAGAAACCCTGTTTTTTATATCCAGGTCGTTTTCTATTTCGCCACGGTATCCGTTAACCTGTGCCCACCCTGTAATACCCGGCTTTATAAGCTGGCGTACAAGGTAGTTGTTTATCACCTCCTGGTATTGTGCATTTTGAATCGTCATGTGCGGGCGCGGGCCTACAATAGACATGTGCCCCATAAGCACGTTCCAGAACTGCGGGAATTCGTCAAGGCTGGTTTTGCGCAGTATACGCCCTATCGGGGTAATACGCGAATCGCCTTTGGTAGCCATTTTATTATCTGACTCCCTGTTTACATACATGCTCCTGAACTTAAGGCACCAAAACTCTTTACGGTCACGGCCAAGCCTCTTCTGCTTAAACAGCACCGGCCCTTTAGACCCCGCTTTTATCAGGATAGCCAAAATAAGGAACAGCCAGCTGCACACAAAAATCAGCACAAAAACACTAAACGCGATATCAAAACTACGCTTTATAAACTTGTTATGTGTTTCCTCCAGCGGTTCCTTACGCAGTGAAACGGTAGGGATGTTGCCAAACTGCTTAAACTCGTACCTGTTGTAAAACTGGAAGTGGAAGTCCGGTATAATCCTGATACGGATACCCGCCTTATCTACTACGCTGGTTATTTGTTCTATTTCTTCAATGGTAATGCCCGGTGTGGCTACAATAACCTCATTTACCTGGTTAGTATCCAGGAACCTGGCTATTTCGTGCTTGGTGCCAAGATAGTTACCAAGGCTGCTGTCTGAATCGGCATCATCAAAATAGCCAATAATATCATACCCAAGGTGCGGATTATTGGTAATAAGTTCTTTAAACTGTGTTGCCGAACTGCCGTGGCCCAGTATAATAACATGCCTTAGGTTATAGCCCTGCTGCCTCAGGAAAAGCACAAAACGGTTTATGATATACTTTTCTGTAGCAAAGCACACCATAAGCATGGCCGTGTATATAAATACAAAGCTTGTGGGCAAAAATGCATGTGCAAAGTAAGACACCACTATAATGGTGATTCCCAATATAACTACGCCCTTAAACGTTTTGTAAATTTCAAGCGAAAAGCCCGGCTTTACACGGTGGTCGTGAAACAGGTTATTAGAGTTACCGCTAAAAAACCACACAAAAAGCAGGATAATAAGCAGGAAAAATTTCGACTTAAGGTGGTAGGAAAACTCATCCGGCTGTACTACATACATGCTCAGGATAAAGGTAAATGCCACTACAGAAAGGTCAGCAATAAGCCTGACCAGTGAAATTTTATTGAGGTACTGTTTCATTTTAGCGTCGGTTTGATTATAAAAACTTCTTAACGATAAATGATAACACACAATACCTGGGTCATACTTGTGTTTTTCATTGAGTTATGAAAATTTAGCTTTTACTACTACAAAGGTTAAAATTTTCTGTTAAATATAACAGGTTTTATTGTCATTAAATTTACAACATTATCTTTTGCGCATTGCTTCAATATCAAGCTCAAACTTTTTCAGGATGTTTTCCTTGCTTAAAAATTGTTCGGCATACCTGCGCGCATTGGTCCTGTATTTGGTAAGGTCTGTATTAATAGCGGTGCCTATAGTTTCAGATAACGCTATGTTGTCTTCAGGCTCGCACAGCAGCCCCATATTGTGCTGGTGCATAACTGTGTAAAGCGAAGTACCCGGCTCTGCCGTAACAATGGCACATCCCCCTGCCGAAAGTATACCGGTAAGCTTGCTGGGCATAACCAGGTCTGCCGCCGATTTTTTTTGCAGTACCAAATGTACATCGGCAGTAGCCAGTAGTGCCGAAAGTTTTTCATAAGGTTGTAACGGGTAAAACTGCACATTGCTTAACTGTGCCTCAGCTACCATTTGCTGTAGTTTTTCTTTAGCCCCGCCAGATCCTACTATAATAAAGTATACATCATTACGGTGCTTGTACAGCTTAGCGGCTTCTATAATACTTTCAAGACCCTGCTTTTCACCAAGGTTACCGCTATATAACACCACTTTATCGTCCATACCTATGCCGAACTCCGCACGGAGCGACTGTTCTTTTGGCAATGGCTTAATAGCACTTTCGTCTACCCAGTTAGGAAACATAATACGCTGGTGTGGAGCTATGCCTTTTGCAGCTATTTTTTGTTCCATACCAAGGCTTATGGTAGATACTTTGGTACTCTTTTTAAGTATAAAACGCTCTAGCCCGAACATAATATTCAGGAAGGTTTTATTTTTTATCATGCCCAGTTCTTTGGCTGCATCTACCTGAAGGTCCTGCACGTGGCTTACCATAGGCACTCCTTTTAGCTTAGAAAGCATAACCGGCAGCATACCCAGGTGAAATGGCGGTGCGGCACAAAATATAACGTCAAACTTTTTTGAGAATAAGAATTTAAACCAGTATGGCAAAACCCCCATTACAAACGAAAATTCGTGGATTATCCTCTTTGCAGAACTCACCTCTTTTGGCACATACAGCGGCACACGGTGCACTTTTGCACCGTCTATAACTTCTGTAAACCACATTTTACCTTTATGGCTGGGGTGTACTTCCCATTCCGGGTAGTATGGCATGGCAGTAACCACACGCACATCGTGCCCCTGCTTAGCCAGCCAGCTGCCCATTTCGCCTGTATATTTACCTATACCGGTAAGCTCAGGGCTGTAATTGATACCAAAAATAAGAACTCTCATGCTAATCTTTTTTTCCTCAAAATTATGTTACCCAAAACCGTCTTCAGCGGTAAGGATTGTATTGCTGTTATCACCACAATTACAGCCGGGGGACCCTGAGTGGTGCATGATTTTTTCTCTCTTTACTGCTCTTTAAGAAGCTGGTCAAAATACGTTATGGTTTTGGCAAGGCCTTCCCTTAACTGTATTTTTGGCTCCCAGTCCAATTCCTTTTTAGCCAGGGCAATATCGGGCTGCCTTTGTTTAGGGTCGTCCTGAGGCAGCGGCTTGTATGCCAGCTTAGATGCCGAACCTGTAATATCTATAATGGCCTGTGCCAGTTCTAGCATGGTAAACTCGTTAGGGTTACCCACATTCACCGGTCCGGTAAAACCTTTCGGCTTGTGCATAAGGCGTACCATACCTTCTACAAGATCGTCTACATACTGGAAAGAACGTGTTTGCTGCCCATCGCCAAATATGGTAATATCTTCACCTTTTAGCGCCTGCACTATAAAATTTGAAACCACACGACCATCATCGGGGTTCATGTTAGGGCCATAGGTATTAAATATCCTTATAATCTTTACATCTACATTGTTTTGATGGTGATAATCCATAAACAACGTTTCGGCACAGCGCTTGCCTTCATCGTAGCACGAACGCAAGCCTATAGGGTTTACATTGCCCCAGTACGATTCGCGTTGCGGATGCTCTACCGGATCTCCATAAACCTCGCTGGTACTGGCTTGCAGTATAGATGCTTTTACCCTTTTGGCAAGGCCAAGCATGTTTATAGCCCCCATTACCGATGTTTTCATGGTTTTAATAGGGTTGTACTGGTAGTGTACCGGGCTTGCCGGGCAGGCCAGGTTATAAATCTGGTCTACTTCGGCATAATATGATTCGGTAACATCATGCCTTACTAACTCAAAATACGGGTTGTCCAGCAGCTGTACTATATTTTTTTTGTTTCCTGTAAAATAGTTGTCCAGGCATATAACTTCGTTTCCTTCGTTAAGGAGCCTTTCACATAAATGGGAACCTATAAAACCTGCTCCCCCGGTTACTAATATTCTTTTTTTCATTGCATTTTTCAAACACTAAACAGTTTTGAGCGCCGTAAAATTTTATAATATAAGAAAATCCCGAGCACTCCACCTGTTACATTTAATATAATATCATCAATATCAAATACACCCAACCCCAGTATGTATTGTAACAGCTCTACCACCACCGGGGTTAGCAGCACTGCGGCAATTACACCCCTCTTTTTTATTCTTTTAAAAACAAGCAGCAATGCTATGGCAAATGGAATAAATACCACAATATTACCCACTATTTCGAAATAATAAAGCCACTTAGCTTTAGGGTTTCCCCATTTATAATAAAATATTTTTTCTAATGGCACTAAATTGTAGTATCGCCTGTAATCTGTTTTTATGAGTCTGTCATGAGATAAAAACAAAAGTATAAAAAGCACGGCTAAGTATAAATAAGCGCAAAACTTTACTATTTTCCCTTTATTTTCGGCAACCATAACTAACAAAGCAGCTTACTGTAAAATCCTAACCGTAGCAATCAATGCATTTAAATAGCTACAATATTTATCTAAAGACAGCCTTATATTTTAATTTTATAATTCTTCTCAATAAATTCTTTCATTTTTTGCGGGTCATTATCAGATGCTTTCTTTATTTCGTAGATTTTAGCATCTACCAGCGTCCTGTACCACCAGCCTTGTAAAAAATGCCACAAGAAACCCTCTTTACCTTCGGTAAATCCGCCTTTAAAAATGTACCTGTATACAAAGTAAACAAATGAACGCCAAAACAGCTTCATTTTAGCATACTTCTGCTTTTTTTCTCGCTTATACTTTGCATCTTCAGTAACTTCATGTTGTTCTGCCCTTTGAGACTTTTCTATAAATCCGTACTCTATATCAAGCAGGTCTATTGCTTCCCTTATAGAATAACCGTTATGTTTTTCGGTCCACCATCCTAAGGAGTTAAGGTTATGGTCTACAAAATAATTATCATACATTATGCTGGTACCTTTAGTAAGCACTATGTGTTCGTCCATCCAGCGTTCTTCGCAAAAGCCATGCTTGTAACGGAACAAACGAAGCATATTCATACGCAGCATCCCTTTGTTCATTAGCTTATTAAGGAAGTACATTTTACGTTCAAATATTATCCCTGAAACAGTATCAGGAACCGTATTAAATTTACTATGTATCTCATTAATCAGTTCATCTGTAAGATATTCATCAGCATCGAGCCTGAAAACCCAATCGCAAGTTATAGGAAGGTTATCCAGCCCAAAATTAAACTGGCGGGCATAATTATTCTCCCATTTATTTTTATACACTACAGCCCCCATAGATTCGGCAATTTCGCAGGTTCGGTCTGTAGAGAACGAATCTACAAGAAAAATCTGGCTGGAAAAGCGCTTGGCATTTTCTATACAACGTTCTATATGCTTTTCTTCGTTGTAGGTAAGTATTATTGTGGCTATATTTAACATATATAAATTTTAAACAGTAAATATTTTTATCATCCCTCCTTAATCCTACATATTTTTAACCGGACTATAAGGCACATAGATAGGCCTGCCAAATAGTAGGTTACTCAATTTTACTTTATCGAAAACAAAAGCCGCTACAAGAGACAGGGCTATTGTAAAAGAGGTATTTACAAGACTATATAATATCAGGGTATCGTCTATCTTGAAGAAGTATTTTTCAAGGAGCTTAAATCCGTTAAGAAATATAGGGTGTAATACTACAATAATAAGCGTGTTTTTACCAAGGTATTTAAACACCTTTATAAATACGGTACTGACAAGGACAGCATACACATACTTTAAAAACGAAATCATAAAAAATGATGTACCTAATGATGACGCAGACCCACGGACTGTATCTCCATATATGTAAATTAATGCAATGGCAACAACAGATAAAAGTGAGGCAAAGATATCGTAAGAGAAAAGCTTAAAAAAGTACCCTAAAACAATAAATATTTCATTTTCGAACAAAATCCCCTCAACCAGGAACGAAAGTGCAAAGCACAATAATCCTACAAAAACAACTTTTGAAGCAAGGTTTTTAATTTTAAACAAATCAACCAGATAAATAATAAGCAGCGTTAAAATAAGGGTGTGCAGATACCAGTAAGCACCTATAGGGCTTACAAAAACCTTTTGTACTATGGTAAAGACATCCAAAGATTCTATTCGGTTTGAAAACTTAAATCCTGCCACGCCAGCTAAGTACAACATTAAAACATAAATTATTTCGAAAATAACATACGGAATAATTAATGTACGGAATAATGTATACAACCGGTCTTTAACCGGTTTTGATGTACTTATAAAAAATCCCGAATAAAACAAAAAAACCGGCATGTGAAACGAGTATATCCAACTGGTAATATTGCTTAATGCTCCCACGTTTATGTGAAAACATACCATAAGAAAAATCATTATTCCTTTGATAAAATCTACGTCTTCAATCCTTTTATCCATATAATGGGGATATTAATTAAGTACAACAAACATTATCTAATCTGTTATAACACGTTCTTTTAACGGCTTACAAGGCATACCACCACACACCATCCATTCGGGCATGTCTTTAGTAACAACAGATCGTGCAGCGATAACTGCACCTGTACCAATCGTTACACCGGGATGCACAAAAGCTTCGGCTGCTACCCAGGCAAAATCACCTATTACTATAGGGGCTGTTATTAGCGGATGTCCTTTTTTGGTATAATCATGGGTGCCTGCACAAATGTATGAGCGCTGAGAAATTATGCTCCTTACACCCAGGGTAATTTTGCCCTGCGTATATAAATCTACCCCATCTGCCACGCCGGCCTCATCTTTAGCCTCTAAATTCCACGGCCCCCAAATTTTCACACCGGGATATATGTGTACACCTTTACCTATTTTTGCTCCAAACAAACGTAATAAGAATGATCTCCAGGAATGGAAAGGTCTTGGCGAATATCTAAAAAACACCACATACACAACGTTCCAAAGCAAACGGAGTATCCTGTTTTTTAATGAAAATGAAGCGCCCGTATATGTATCTTGATTATGCATTATTTCTTCTTTAATTATAAATAAAATCAGGCTTAGGTAAGTTACCGGCCAGCCAGCCATAAACCTTATCCATTTTTTCTGCAGATAACTGCCAGGTAAATTCTTTACTAACCAGTTCTTTGCCCCTGTTTCCTATGGCAGCAGCTTCATCTTCAGTCAGGGCCATTAACTTCAGCACCCCTTCTTTAACACTTGCTGTATTATTTTGTATGGCTATTGCCGCATCGTGCTCAAATCCCTCCGGCAAATTACACTGCGGGGTCATTATTACCGGCAACCCCCATGACCAGGCTTCTAAAACCGTCATAGGCAGGCCTTCGCCATGCGATGGCAATATATATGCATAGGCTTGTGCGTATATATCTGATTTTTTATCTCCAAAAAGCCCCCCGTGAAATTTAACAATATTTTCAATCGCATATTTTGCAACAATTTCCTTTAATTTAACGTCAAAATTTTCTTGTGGCCAGCCTACGATGTCAATAATATAATCTTCCAGCTGTTTAGGATTTTCAGACCAAATTTCGCCTATTGCTTCAAGCAGCATATCTACACCTTTTTTAGGGTGAAGGCGGGCTAAAAACAGTAAGTGTTTTTTTCCGTCTTCCGGCACTTTTCTTTCACGCGGGCTATCAGGTATATTAATGCCGTTTGGTATTATAGCCACGGGTTTGTCTATCCCATATTCTCTTATAGCATCAAGCTCTGCTTTACATAAAGCGTGGTAGCAATCTATTTTGCCAAAAGAATTTTGTGCAAAAAGCAAATTACCCAGAATACGTTTTACTTTTCCCTGGTTTGCAATAATATACGGATCCAGCATACCGTGCGGGGTAACTACAACCGGCTTGTTAGTCCTTGATTTCCACTTAGAAATAAAGGCATGCGGATAACGCCACAGCCCGTGTACGTGAAGAATATCGGCATCAGAAGCAAGTAGCTCCTTTTTAGCCTCTGCAGAATAGAAAAAGAAATTAGACTTAGGAAATAACCTTAAATTAAAACCACCCCAATTTGGGAGTTCCTCTTGTGTATCTTCCTCTACATATGAAAATATTTCAATCTCATTATTCTTTCTAACAAGTACGCACCTGTATAAATCCCTTATTGCATCTAACAAGCCTCCCGCAGAACGGGCCACTGAACAAGTAAATATGGCTATCTTCATAAGTTACTAAATACTGTTAATAAAGTTTATGATGTTTAGATGGTATCGGGACCATGTATAATTTTGGGCAGATTCAACAGCCCTTTCTCCCATTGGTTTAATTTTATCCCTGTTAGATAAAAACCAATCTATCTTTTCTTTAAATTCCTCCGGATTACTTGCCTCAACTATAAAGCCATTTTCACCGTCTTTCACTACATCATTTACCCCGGTGTTTGTGGTACAAATAACGGGTAATCCAGATGCAAGTGCCTCCAAACCAACTAATGCTAGTCCTTCGGCCAGTGAAGGTAAAACAAAAACATGACTTTTTGCATAATAGTCTGAAACCACATCGCGGGTTACAAAACCCTCAAATTTTATATTATCATACCCTTTATAATCAAGGTATAAATCAGAAGAAGGGTCATACCCTCCGGCAATAGAAAGCGTAACCTGGTCTTTTGTATATTTAGAAACAATAGAAAGTAAGTGGTGCATACCTTTTCTCCTGTTTACCCCTCCTACAAAAAACAGTTTAAGAGGCCCCTGGTTATAATCTTTCTCAGACATTTTAAATTGGGAAACATCAACACCATAGGGTATTTTAACAATTTTATTACTCTTGCCAATAATCGGTATAATACTGTTCTTTACAAATTCTGACCCTACAAGCAAATAGTCTGACACTATAAACTCATTGCGGTAATTTTTAATCCGGTTTTCATCCCACAGGAAAATCTGTTCCGTTTTCAGTTTATCATCGCCTGTTACCTCCATATCCTTTATATAGATGTCCTTCATGTAAGGACGGCTGGCAATGGTAACATCAAGGATACATTTTATATTAGGGTTCTTTTTTTTAATAATGTCAAATGCGTCGTGCACACATGAGTCAAACATAATCAGGGCATCTACCTGCTCCTTAAGTGCGTATTTGGCAACTTTTCTGGCAAAACTGCGCTGTACTCTATCATAAAAATAGCTGCTTACTTTTTTACTTACATTTAATTTACCTAAAAGAAGAAGGAAAAGCCCCTGTAGCTCATTAAACAGTATTACTTCATCGTCATTAAGTACAGATGTTTTTCTTGAAGAAGCTTTTTTCTTACTGTCTCCTTTCAGTAGCTTTTTAAATTTAGCAGTATATGAACTTTCTTTGTCATATACTGTAGTAACAAACTTATAAAGAATCCCTTGTTCTTTAAGTGCCGTTACCAGTTGAAAAACATGCTGTTTACCGGGATGTGCTATAATTACTTTTTGTACAGGCATATTTTTATTTTAAGTGGTTAACGTGAGCCCGGGCCATACTTTCAAAAGTATTCTCCCTTATCTTTTCTAAATTATTGTTGCTTAGTTTATTTGCATATTCTTCATCGTTTAATATGCCGTTAATTGCAACCGAAAGAGCTGCCTCATTCTCTACAGGAACTATACATTCTTTATCACTTATAAGCTCTATGCCGGCCATACAATTATCGGTAGTAATTACAGGAAGGGCGTGCCCCATGGCTTCGTTAATTACAAGCCCCCAAATATCTTCTCTTGTAGGGAGTACAAATAAGTCGGCTGCTTTAAAATATTCTGAAAGTTCTTTCTTTGATTTAAAATCAATGTAATGTATGTTTTTAAGATTAAATTCGCTTTCAATCTCTTTATATAGCGCAATAGGCTTTCCTCCCACTATATATACACCAAGGTTTTCCGTATCCACATCTTTAAGGCTTCTCAGCAAAACGTCAAACCCTTTTCGTTTAATAAACTGCCCCACTGTAATAAGCATTTTTTGTTCGGGTATACCCAGTTTATCTTTTATTGCCTTCTTTTCTTCTTTATCAAGAACCCTGTCTACTATATCACTTTGCCACAGAGAGGTAAAAGGATATTTATAAATTTTGTCTTTAGGTGCGCTATAATACTGTAAATATTTACCGGAAGCCGTACTGGGGCTAAAATAGCCTTTTGCACCACCTATAAGAAATTGTTTTATTTTTTTTGTAATCCACTTTTCATTTTCATTTATAATCCCTCCGTCGGTTTCAAAATAATACGGTATACGTAAAAGCTTCATGTACAGCAATGAAAAAGTTTGGGAGAACGTATAATAACATGAAATTATACGGATATCATACTTTTTCCTTTTAAGGAAACTAAATATTTTAAAATCTATTTTCTTTTCATTTAAGTACCCCGGATCAAGAAAAACACCATTAAAGTTTTTAATGGTATCGTCATTCCAGTTAAAAGTAAGTTCCTTTGAGCGCCTGCCCTCAAAAACAACTGTAAGGTCAACAAATTTTCCTAATTCATTATAAAAGTCCACCCTATAGGGTGAAGGAAGATTAGTAAAAATAACAACTTTTTTCATTGTAAACTGTATGACTGCTTTTTGGTTTTATAAATATGGTAGCCCACTAAAGGGAGAAAAAATATGGCCAAAAATTCGAGCCTTATATATATATATTGCGGGGAATGTGTAAATATGTTTACTGCCTGTGTAAAAAGGAACATGTATACAAGAAGATATAAATCAGACACAAAAGACCACTTCCAGAATAACCCTAATAAATAACCTAAAAATATGAATTCAATAAATCCAAAAAATGAAAATGAGGCAAAAGCATCAAAATAACCGGTCATGGTAGTTACATTTTGTGTTAAAACAGGGATTATCGCATCATATTCAAAAGGCACCTGCAAACCGCTTTTTAATTCTTCGCCTACAAGAAATTTAGGTACATAATTAAAAATAAATTTATTCCAAATACCAAGCCCGTAATCATAAGAATCATTCTGATAACAAAAGTTAATCCCAATTGCGGCGTTGCCAATATCCATACCTACATCAAAATCAGTTTGGCTAAAAGAGTCTTCGAAGTTAGATGTATAATCAATGTCTCCAGATGTTTTATCTCCCAGGCCTGTGCGTATTGTTTGTATACTTGCATTAATAATCCCCCCAAACAAGAAAAGAATCAATAAAAATTTCCTTACGTGTTTATAATATTGCGGTTTAGCAAAAACAAGAATAATAAGAATATTCAACAAAAGACGCAGAGATAAATTTCTCCTACCTAAAAGCAATATAGTTTCGAGATACAAGAGGCTTGCAAGAACAACAATAATTATTGCAAACTTATCTTTCTTATTAACTTTTAAAAGGTAAAGGAGAAAAAAAATAAACCCAAGCTCTTGATAATTAGCCAGGTTAACCATAACAATAAAATTACTTTTATTTTCAAGTTCATTCATCCACACCCCCCTTATCGTAAACGCGGCAATCATACCTAATATAGATAATACTGCAACAATATTCTTAGCGGCTTTTAAATCAATATTCCTTACGGTTTGTGGCAACTTTGAATTCTTCCCAAGTCTAAAACCATATTCAAATGCAATATTACAAATGCACATTATAAAGAGTAGACTGGGCAAAAGTGAGTTATCATAATAGCTGCTAACATAAAATGATGTAAGCTGAGGAACAAATACAACAATAGAACCACACGCAATTAAGAACGGGGCCTGAAAAACCCCATATTCATACCTATAATACCTCCAGATAATCTCAAGGTTTATTAATACGAATATTATTATTAAGCATATTATCATACAGACATATTTGTTTTAAGATAGGCTTCGGCACTAATAAGGTCTTTAGGCACGCTAATTCCTAATTTCTGAAAAAAACTTAGCATATTTACATCGCCTTCATCCAGTAAGTAGGCAAGAGACATGGCATTAAAACCTAAGAAATGGGCACTTTGTACTCCACTACTTTTTATCCCTACGATACAAATATTTCTCCCAAAATTAGAATTATAATAATATTCAATCGCCAAATTTTTATCTAATTCATGTGCTTCCTCTAAAAGGCCAAGCCTTTCTTCATCTCTGGGATGGTATTTGTAATAAATTGTTAAACCGGCTTCTTTTGCAAAACTGAATACTTTACCCAGAATTTCTGAAACCTTAGATAAATCAACGTACGTATCAAGCTTATCAAGTACAAACACTATAGATTTATCATTAAGAGGCATATTGTGGTTCCCGAACAGTGCATTTAGTCCGGCCTTGTACTCTTCAACTGTTATATCTACAATCTTCTTATTTTTGAAAATATCCCTCTCGTAGCCCTTTAACGTAAGGTAGGCCGTTTTTATGTTTCTGTTGCCAGACATATAGTTCCCGTCAAAATCGTAGAACCTGCCTAATCTAAATATCGCTTTAAAAATAAATTTCCTTAAAAAGCGTGTAACGTTATTTGAGTTTAAACCATCAACTTTATCGGTATTAACAAAGTAAGGATAAATACCATCTTCAAGCCAAATAAATTCTACAGATGGATTAAGCGAAAATGCTTTTTTTAGCACCCTCATTTCCTGTATGTTGCCATCACAAACTACAAAAACCTTATCATAGCTATCAGATATAAATCCATCTAACGCTTCAATGTCTTTAGGTATAGTAGAAATTTTTGCTTTCCAGGTTTTATTAACCGCCGGGTAAATACCATCCCTAAAAAGGACTTTGTTAAACACCGTTGTAAGAATTTCTTCTGTAGCAGGCTGAATCTTAAAGTCTTTAAACAAAATAAGGTTGTTTGTATCTCCCGAAAAGCGCCCGTTAGCTAATCCCGAAGCTAGTATAAGATGCAACTGCGTATGACATACAAACAGGTTCCTCATGGTTTATTTTTTTTGCATTTTTTTATTTACAAATGACAACAAGTGTACAATATCGTTCTTACCCTGAAGATAAAAATCGGCCAGGGAAATATTCAACATTTTAAAACTATTTGGTAATACATAGGCAGCCATTAAAACTTCTAACAGCAAACACCCTATAGCCACGCCCGTTAAGCCATAATAGCCCGCCAGTACATAAGAGGCCGCTACAGATATAACAGAGCAAATTGCTCCGGCTATGGTATACTTGTAAGGCTGGTTATATGCCCTGTATACCACACCGGCAAGCCACCACATAGCGTTAAATAAAATACCTATTATAAAAATATTCCATACGCTTTGGCTAACCTCAATTTGGTTTTTGGTCCATATTCCATAAAACCATAGCCCAAACAGCATTAAAAATACCACCCCGAAAAATGCTATTACAATAGCCACAATCATAGACACCCTGTAAAGCATAGCCGCTTTAGAAATGTTTTTGAGGCCTATTTCATACTGCATTTCAGGGAAAATAATAGTATCAAGCATATTTATAAGCTGGTTTACAGATCGGGTTAATGTCCTTATGGTGTTAAAAACAGTTACCGCAGCAGGCCCCAGCACTATACGTACAACAAAGGTTGTCCCCTGAAAAAATATCGCCTGCCAAACAGGCGACATTAGGTAACCTAAACCCTTACTTGTTATAGCTTTAATATCATCCTTTTTTACTTTGCCTATTATTCCTTCTTTAGCAAAACTGATAAGGGTCTTTGAATATAAACCATATCCTAAAAGGAAAACAACAGTTACAACCAGTTGAGATAATGCATAAGCAATAATACCATACCCCGCAAACAATACTGCAAAGCCGGCAACTATATTAAAAAAAGACTGGAAACTTAAAAGATTTATACTTAACGATGCCCTACGTGCTGCACGGTAATACGCTTCAAATAACTGTACATAAAAGGCCAGTAAACGGGCAAGTATAAGTATAGAAACCGCCCATATGGCCTCATTCTTATCTATAAGTGATTTATCAAACACATTAAACTCTGCCAAACCTATCATCAGGGCAGTGCTTATAAACAATCCGCACAGTACAACTATGGTAATAATCCTGAAACCGCTTTTAGAAATATCGGCAGCTTCCTGTTTCTCGCCACCGGCATAGCGAAGCACAAAATAATTTGCAGCCGCTGTACCGAAACCAAGATCTGAAAGCACAAATATATTAGGCACAATGGTAAGTGTAAGCCACTCACCATAATAATCTTTTCCCCAAGCGGTTATAAAAAAGGGGATAAGAATTAACTGTTCTAATACCTTAACTCCTTTTTGAAATACAACAGCTATACTATTCCCTACAATTTTCTTTTTTAAGGACATTAGTAAATTAAATTTATTTTATTATCACAATATTATCCTATATTCAGGGAAGTATAATCTCATCTAAATTCTAAGGCTTTAAAGTAATCAGCCTGACTCTTTAAAACACTACAATTAGAAATTAAAATCTGATATATAATTACTGGATTTCTCCTTTAGCTTAACATTATTATACCCCATAAAATGTATTCCATTTTTGCTGGCTGCGTCAAAATCATTTAACGAGTCACCTATAAGTACCGTTTCATTTTTATCGTAACCATAAGTCTCTAAAAGCCCCTCTACAAGTTGTGTTTTTGGGGTGGGAGACCCCTGTATAGACAAAAAATACTTGTCTATACCTAACTCCTTGCAAATATGGTTTAGTTCCTTACCGTCAGAGCCAGATACAATGTGCATTTTAAATGATCCATGGTTGTTTTTAATAAAGTCCAGGCTATCGTTAATAAACAAAGTTTCATCAATTAACAAATCAAGCATTATTTCAGAAAACTTTGCCGCAAGTTCATTTACCTGTTCTTCGGTAATAGACTCCTTCCTTATCTGTTCATAAAAATACCTGAATTTAACATAGCGCGACAGCCCCCCATTTTCTTGGTGGTAAGCTACAAGTTCGGCCACCTGTTCTTCAGGAAATGATTCTAAAACTTTTATAAATCCCTTATCCCTGACAGGCATGGAGTCCATAATAACACCGTCAAAGTCCCACAAGATATTTTTATAGTTAGATAACATTATGAATTGAGTTTAGCTATTACTTTTTCTACATCTTCCGGGTTATCTACAGCCACAGAATCGTCAGACAGTTCTATCATTTTTACATCGTAGCCTAATTCCAGGAACCTCAGGATTTCTATATCTTCTTCGGCCTCTAAAGGTGTTTTACCTTCGGCCTGCGAAAACTTAACAAGGCTGTCTTGCGGGAATGCGTAGATGCAAACCTGCCTCCAGGCTTTAACAAAGTTGCCGCTTTTATTCCCCGGGATGGCGCTCCTGGACATGTATAATAGCTTACCCGATGGTGTAAAAACCACCTTAGGTACAGAAACACTTGTATACTGCTCTGCATCGGTTATTTTACAATACCCATTAAGTATCTCGCCATTACACTGTGGTAACAGCGCTAACATTTTTGTTATATCTTCAGGGTTAAAAAGTGGTTCGTCGCCCTGCACATTTATATAATAATCTGCTTTAATCTTAGAGGCCACTTCTGCTATCCTGTCTGTACCGGTAAGGCAATTATCAGACGTAAGGATAACATTCATATTATGCTCGTTACAGTGGTCTACAATCCTTTGGTCTTCTGTAGCTACGTATATTAATTTATTATCTACAGCCTTAAGGCATTGCTCATAGGTGCGCTGTAACATAGATTTACCTGCCAAATCTATAAGGGGCTTACCCGGAAACCTTGTTGATTTATATCTGGCGGGTATAACAATTATAAAATCTAAATTCATAATAAACTGTATACAGATTTTAGTTCCAGCGAAGCATACTTTGTAGGAGTTATGCTGGCAATATTAACATCGTTATTGGCACTGAATAAATCAAATAAATATTCATTCTCGGCTACCAGTACCCTTTCAAGCTCTGTAATAGGAATATCAGTATAACCGTCATATCCTGCTATGTATACATTCTTAGCATTAAGTTGCAGGGCTGTTTGCAATGCAAGCGCGGTGTGCGAGTCTTTGTACTGGCCGGTAAATTCTACTGCAGGAAGTTCAAAAGCCTTATCTGCAACAACCTCCGGAACATAAGTACCCATTTTTCTTGGATATGGTGGCAGTACACACTTGCCGCTAAAGTTTCCAAGGTCTGAAAAAACCTTTTCAAGCCTGTGGCCTTCACTACCTACAAGGCAAAACAGTTGTGGCACATCTAGATCTTTGTATAGATACGCATTTTTAGAACTGGCATGTATAATTACTACATCTTCGCTGCCTTTTACAAACTCTATAATACCATCGGCATGTTCGCGGGCATTGGCACCGCCGCCTATAATTACCACATTGGTATAATGGTCTGCTTCAAATACAGGCAACGTTTGATTATCAGCCACTTTGTTTTTTTGGTTCTCCAGCGCCCTTATAATGCTGTTTAGCGAGTAGAAACGCGTGGTTACCCAATCCATAACATCTTTTTGCGGCAGTGAGTTAGAGCCCGAAATCATGTAAGGCAGGTTAGTACCCCACTGGTGTTTTTCAAGTAGCGGCTCAAAATTTGCTACTGCATCGCCCAATGCGTTAAAGTTAAGATCCTGGCCATATTTAGAGTTAAGCGCGGTAAGTATAAGTTCTGTCTTTAAGTTACCTGCTCCACGGCCCATACCCAGTATGGTAGCATCTATTATTTCGGCGCCATGCTCTATTGCCGTAAGTGTATTTATAAGGGCAAGCTCCAGGTTGTTATGTCCATGGAAACCTATAGGGCAGTTGGTATTTGCCTTAACCATTTCCATGGTTTCTATAATATCTTTAGGATATACGCCGCCATAAGAGTCTACCATATAAAAGTAGTCTGCTATGCCGTCTATATTCTTAAGTTCTGAAATAAAGTCACCGTACTGTTTCCATTTAGACATGTACATAATGTTGAAACCTACCTCAAAGCCCTGTTTCTTTATTCCTTCGGCAAGGCTTATGGCCCTGCCCAAGTTTTGCGGGTCTACAATTACACGCACCATATCTACCAGCCCCTTAATAGGAGTAGAAACTATATCAATATGTTCTGGCTTTATATCTTTTTCGTTAAGACATACCACCAGCTTTTTGTTAGATTTTTGCTTAAGGTCTTCAAGCTCATAAACGGGGCAGTAAAAATACTTACCATAATATCCTTTTAAAGGTATACTCCTGTAGCCCACCTCAAGATAATCAACAGGTAAATGGTTCATAGCTTCTATGTAACGGTCTACAAGTGGTTTATTAAAATCCCAGTTTGTATAATAACCACCATCCCTAATTGTGCAATCTAATATTTTCATAAGTTTTTAATCTTAAATTAGCTTGTAACCTTATAATCATCTACAAGGTTAACTTTATATTTTTTGGTTTTAAGCCAGTTTCGTCTTTTTTCTTCAAACCATTGGTCTACATATTTTCCGATAAGATAGGATAAGCCTATACATATTAAATAATATAAACCCAGGTGAATGCACTTTTGCAGGCCTCCTACATTTTTTACTGACAGTGCATAGAGTTGTAGCAGTGGCCAGTGCAACAAATAAATAATGAAAGACATAGACGATGCCAAAGCATCATTTTTACGGTTTATAACAGGCCTGTGAATATTATAAATAACAAACGGCAAGGCAGCAATAGCTATTAGTATATTAAAGCTTTCACGCAGTACAAAACCCATTATTTTATAATCGCGGCTTAAAACAGCTTCCCTAAACGCAGGTACACCGTGGCTTATAATTAACAAAGCAGCCACTACAAATACCGAAATTTTTGCACTGGTGTAGCTTGCCTTTAAATCCCATATATAAACTATACCACCCACAAGGAAATAAGGAAGGTACAATAATACAGATTCAACTGTAAAGACCTGCCAACCGCAATATAACCCAATGGTAATTATTACTGAAGAAACTATGAGCAGAATCAGGGAAACTGCTTTGTTTTTAATCAGTAAAAGTAATAAAGGCACTATAAGGTAAAACTGTAGTTCTACCGCTAATGACCAGGCCGGCACCACAAACCAATAAGCTTTGCCAAAGCCATTTGAAATAACTCCTATATTTGAAAGCAAAGCAGTAGTAAAATCAGGACCGGCACTCACCGTAGCAATATTCCACAGGTCAGCAAAGAGCCTGTAACATACCAAACTAAAAAAAAGCACAAGCCAGTAAATAGGGTAAAGCCTTAAAAACCTGCTTTGTATATATACAAGGTATGCGTTATTAAACTTAGAATATTTTTCGTTATACATTTTGAAAATCCAGTAACCGCTAAGCACAAAAAACATATACACCAAAGAATGCCCAAATGACAAAAACGCAACCGAATGGTAAACTACAACAAGGAGCGCAAGCAGCAGCCTAAAACTTCCTGGAGAAATATTTATAATTTTTGAAAGCATAATACTTTTTCAAATGTATTTATTACAATGCCTTTATACTAATACAATAGTTACACAAGCTTTAAGTCGCCCGCTACCATTTCCTTAACAAGACCGGCAAGGTCATACTGAGGTACCCAGCCAAGTTTTGTTTTAGATTTTGTAGGGTCGCCCAGTAGTAAATCTACTTCTGTAGGACGGTAATACTGAGGGTCTACCTGCACCACCACTTTACCTATTTCAAGTTGGTATTCAGGATTATTACATTTGGCCACTTTTGCAATTTCGCTTTCTTCAGTACCTTCAAATGTAAGCTCTACACCTACTTCGGCAAATGCCAGGCGAACAAAGTCACGCACAGATGTGGTTACACCAGTTGCAATAACATAGTCTTCAGCAACATCTTGCTGAAGTATACGCCACATAGCCTCTACATAGTCTTTAGCATGGCCCCAGTCGCGTAGTGCATTAAGGTTACCCAGGTACAGGCACTCTTGTTTTCCTTTTGCTATAGCAGCAGTAGCCATAGTAATTTTACGGGTTACAAAAGTTTCACCCCTGCGTGGCGATTCATGGTTAAAAAGCACACCGTTACAAGCATACATATTATATGCCTCACGATAGTTTTTAGTAATCCAGAAGCCGTATATTTTAGCAACACCATATGGCGAGCGTGGGTAGAATGGAGAGTTTTCATCATAAAAACCCTGTGCATTTTTATTTTCTTCAAGGCCACCATAAAGCTCAGAAGTTGAAGCCTGGTAAATCCTTGTTTTCTTTTCAAGGCCAAGTATACGAACAGCCTCCAGTATCCTTAACGTACCTATGCCGTCTACGTTAGCTACATACTCAGGCGAATCAAACGACACTTTTACGTGGCTCATAGCACCAAGGTTATATATCTCGTCTGGCTGAACTTCCTGTATAATACGTATAATGTTAGTAGAATCTGTAAGGTCACCGTAGTGAAGCTTAAAGTTCACATTGCTTTCGTGCTGGTCTTGGTACAAATGATCAATACGTTGGGTGTTAAAAGAAGAAGCCCTCCTTTTAATGCCGTGCACCATATATCCTTTTTCTAATAAAAGTTCAGCTAAGTAAGATCCGTCCTGGCCTGTAACGCCTGTAATTAATGCAGTCTTCATACGTATTGATTGTTCGTTTTATATAGTTACTTTTTTAATGTCTTTTATGTTTTCTAAAAACCACTCGTAGGTTTTTTTAACACCTTCTTCAAGGTTTACTTTATGCTTCCAGCCCAGTTCGTGCATTTTAGAAACATCCATAAGCTTACGCGGTGTACCATCGGGCTTAGTGCTGTCCCACACAATTTCACCGGTGTGGCCTACAATACGCTGTATGGTTTCGGCAAGCTCCTTAATGGTAAGGTCTTCACCGGTACCCACATTGTATAAATAATCAGGCAGCGTATTTTCCAGAGCAAATATTACCCCCTCGGCCATATCGTCTACAAACAAAAACTCACGCATTGGCGTTCCGCTACCCCAAAGGGTTACCGGAGTATTGCCATTAAGCTTAGCCTCGTGGAATTTCCTTAGCATAGCCGGCAATACATGCGATGTGTTAAGGTCGAAATTATCGTGTGTGCCATAAAGGTTTGTAGGCATAAGGCTTACATAATCTTTACCAAACTGCTTGCGTATAGCCTGGCAGGCCTTAACACCTGTAATTTTTGCTATAGCATACCATTCGTTAGTCGGTTCTAACGAATCGGTAAGCAAATGCTCCTCTTTTAATGGTTGTGGTGCAAATTTAGGATAGATGCATGAACTGCCCAGGAAAATAAATTTCTCAACATTATTTTTCAGCGCTGCATCTATAAGATTGTTCTGTATCAGCATATTTTCCATAATAAACTGGTACGGATAATCGTTATTGGCAAGTATGCCTCCTACACGCGCTGCAGCATCAATAATTACATCCGGTTTTTTTTCAGATATAAAATCCCTAACAGCTTCCTGTTCCCTTAAGTCAAGTTCAGCGCTTGTAGAGCCTATAAGATTTGTGTAACCCTTAGATTCAAGTATCCTCCATATAGCACTACCTACCATACCACGATGGCCAGCTATATATATCTTTATGTCCTTTTGCATTATAATTGGTATTTTAGTTTTAAAGGATAACACCAATAAAACAAAATGTTAAAAAAAACAAATGTAAAACTTTTTTATAATTTCTTTAAATACTAATCGATTTTTTAACTCAAACGGTTAAATTATTTTACAATAACCCTGCTACATGCTTGTAACATTATAAATTCTTTAAATTACATCAACCTTAATTCTCCTAATTTATCGATTTAAAAAATAAACCGACGGTTGTATTATTGTAAAAAATCAGTTGGCTCTAATCCCCCAAAACAAAAAAACATTGCTTTACAACAAAGCATTATTTTTAGATTTTGTCAGCACAAATTTATTAAAAACAAACCAACAAATAAATAATAAAGGTAATGTCTTTACAAAAAAAGCAAGCCTGAGGCTGCTAAAATTAAAGTACAATAATACAAAAACATAAAGTACTATTATTACAACATTTTCCGGATTTCTATTCCTGAATTTATGAACCATTCCAAACACTACTCCCTGTAAAAAGTAAAAAATTATAATACCGGGCAACAGAAAATTAGCATAGGCAAACCCGAAATTCTCTGTAGGCCATGATGACTTAGACATTTTGCCCCGCGGTATCGGCGGTTTATAATATTTATTATCTACAACTATAGACCTAAAATACACCCCCTGGTCTACTTCAGGTATTTCACTTTTATTCCCTTTGGCATTTATGGCAGCAAGCGGTGCAAAATACCCATCTAACTTCCATGCGTTATCTTTATTAAAATAATTTGAAGAAAAAACATCTATATAAACATAAGAGGTTTGATAAACGAATTTTTTTACTCCTTTATACCCTAACAAATCACCTGCACTAAAATCTTTAAAATCATTTCTAAGTAATGGAACAGCTAAAATATAGACAACAGATAAAGGTATCAAGGCAACAGTTAACAACACTGTCTTCCTGTTAACGTTAATACTTTTTACTATAAAGCTATAACCTACTGCAAGCATTGCCAAAAAAACTATAGTAGGCTCCCTTGCCCCTAACGAGTTTGCTATAAACAAATAAGTAAGCACCGACACCAATAACAAAACCTTATCTGCAATGTGTTTTGTATAAGACAGCCTAAGCATTAATAACAGCGGCACTATATAAAACAAATTTAGAAGCCCAAGTATATAATGCCCCCGCTGCAGCAAAACCCTCTCAGAAATGTGCTTTAAAAGGTAATCTACACCTCCTATACGGTTTATAAAAACACAATAAGCTGTAAGTGCAATGACATATAAAAAAACGGCCAGGTATAGCAGTGTCTTTATATTTACAGTGTACACCGCTTTTTTGGTTTCGATTTTATTCTTAAAACTCACCGCCTTTATCCCAAAAACAAGGCTGAAGTAGGCTATAGTTTGCACTAAAGTATATTTTACAAAAGCCTCCTCAATGCTTACGTGGCAAATATTTAATATCCTTCTCATAAATCCGCCAGGAAAAAAAGCCACAAACAAAATAAACGGAAGATGCTGAAATATAAACCGCAGCGTTACAAAGCGTATTGGTGAAAATAAATCTTTATCTTTTGCATGAATGTAAGAATCTGCATATATAAGCAACAACCACAAAAAACATGCAAACAACACCATACTTATTCGTTTACTTGTGCAGAAATTATTTTCTGCAGTTTATAATTTACCCCAAGCGAAATTAATCCGCCGGCAAACACCATTAAATAATCTTTAAAAATAATATAAAGCCCTAATGTACACGAAAATAATATTATCGGCACCAAATAGTATAAAATTTGGCTTATTTTAATTTGCCCAAAAAATATTCGCTGCAAAAAGACAAAACCGGCAAGGCTACAAATAAATTCGGCCATAAAAAACGCAAACCCCAGCCCCGGAAGGTAATTTACCTGCCCAAACAAGAACATCCCGGCACATATTGTCACAACCTTTATTACATTAAGTGTCAGCATCTGCCACGAAAGGTTTACTTTCTTAAAGAACTCATAGATAATTGTTGCAAAATTTTGAAACAAAATTCCCATAAACAATGCGGTTATAAGCCCGGCATTAAATACTATTTTGCCTTTCGTCCACATTTCATATATAAAAGGCAATAACGGGAAACCCACCACAATCATTAACACAATAATAAATGATGAATATACCCAAAACCTCTGCATTATTTTCACCGTATACTTATAATCCCCCAATGCATAATACTTTTGTATCTCAGGGAATAGAGGCAAAATAGAAATAAGTGAAAACCGGTAAAACACATTTGATATTACCCTGGTTGTAGCAAATACAGGCACGCTGTCTGCAGAAAAGAACCAGACCACCATAAGGTTAACACCAAGCTCATAGCCTCTTTCCACAAAAAAACTGGCATTAAGCAAAAAAGAACTCTTTATTACAGATACAGCCTTATAAATTTGTAAAAAACAAAACCTTAACCTAAACCCTAAACGTTTTTGCACATGCATCCTTATAACAAAATAGAATACTATGCTTACCAGCATAACCACTAAACAGGTATACAACAGGCTTCCGGTTATAAGTATCAGCACCAGTGTAACAAATACATCTAACACGTCTCCTAACGCCTGTATCTTCAGTGTTTCCTTTACATGCCCTAAAGGCTCAAGCAGCCTGCCCAGGAAAAGGGTTGAATAAAATAACAGCATCCTGGAAACAAAGAGAAGAAACAAACACACACCTCCATGATAGCTTTCTATATATTTACCAGAAAAGCCTGCAAATTGCGGCAGAACCCAGGGCATACACACTAAGGCCGCTAGCAGTACCTGAACTGTAGCGTAAATACCATTTGATGTTATAACAGGCTTTAAGGCTATCTCTGCATCGGCATCATTCCTGTAGGCCAGGTTAAAATGGTTAGCCGTAAAATGATAATGGCCTGATGAAATACTGGCAATAAGAGATGCAATGGAAAAAAGAACAAGCCAAAATGAGTATTGCGTATAACCTACTGCATAAATAAAAGCCGGTAATAGACATACCTGCTTTAAAAAGCTGACACAAATGCCGTAGGCACCCCATTTTACAGAGTTTATATACTCTCCTTTTGTCTTAAGCCAGTTCCAGTTCAAGCATCCCCGTTATTAAGAATTTTAGCAGCAATAGTAAAGATTAATCTATAAGTTTAGACTTATACTTTTCCAGCTGGCTGTATATGTTTTTAACCTCTTGTGCGTGCTCTTTATGCAATATAAGGTTAGCCGTAGGCGTATGTACAAATATGGTGTTTTCAAGGCCAAGGAATGCAGTATAGTTATCTGTACCTATAACCATGTTGCCCGACTCGTCTACACTATGCCCCATTTTCTTAAGGTAATCGTAAACCGAATCAAACGACCCAAGGTCAGACCACTTAAATATTGCAGGCACTACCCTTATTTTTTTACTGCGCTCCATTACAGCATAATCTATACTGATTGAAGGGATTTGCAGCGAAAGCTCTTCGTTAAGTTTACCATCAGGCGAAGCATTCCATGCAGCAAGCGATTTCTCATATACTTCTGGCTGGTATGTTTTCAGCTCATCAAGCAGTACCGACGCCTTAAAGCAGAACATACCGCTATTCCAAAGGAAATTCCCCCTGTCTATAAACTCCTGTGCTGTAACAAGGTTCGGCTTTTCACGGAACGAAAGCACCTCATCTTCTTTGTGTTCTATATAGCCATAACCCGTTTCAGGTTTGGTAGGGTGCACACCAAAGGTTACAATGTAACCGTTTGCTGCTTTTTCTACAGCCTCATCTATAGCCTGCTTATACGCTTCGGCACCTTCTATAATATGGTCAGACGGGGTTACTATAAGTATATCATCAGGCTCAGATGCAAAGGCAGCAAAGGCAATAGCTGCCGCTGTATTCCTCGGCACAGCCTCTACAACATCAAGATATTCAGTATTACAGGCTGTAAGTATTTCTTTAGAAAGGTGGCAGTTATCCCTGCTTCCTACCACAATAAGGTTACTGGCAAAAGCATTGTTCCTGTCTGAAGTCATTTCAAAAAGTGATTTTCCCCCGAAGATAGCCAGATATTGCTTTGGCCTGCTTTTCCTTGATAAAGGCCATAAACGGCTCCCTACACCGCCGGTAAGGATAACATGTGTAATTTTACTCATTAGCTATTTATATTTTATAGTACAACTGAAACCACTCCTAAATACCTGCAATGCCTTTTTAGTATCTAACTGCATGGGTTATAATAATTTATATCACGCAAGGAACTATACTTATTGCAACTTTTTTAATAGTCTGAATCTGCCAAAGCCGGTAGCTCAGCATCTTTTTCTGAAACCAGCAAATCGGTTTCTGCAAATTTCCAGTCTATATCCAGCTGGGCATCGTTATATATAACACCCCTTTCATGCTCTTTAGAATAAAAATTATCGCATTTGTAGGCAAATTCCGCCTCATCACTCAGTACTACAAAACCGTGGGCAAAACCACGCGGCACAAAAAGCTGCCTTTTGTTTTCAGCACTAAGCTCTACTGCTACGTGTTTACCGAAAGTAGCAGACCCTCTGCGAAGGTCTACAGCCACATCCAGCACGGCACCGTGTATTACCCTTACGAGTTTTGCCTGGGCAGCTTCACCTATCTGGTAATGAAGCCCGCGCAACACCCCTTTAGAAGAGAACGACTGGTTGTCCTGCACAAAATCTACATCTATACCTGTTACTGCCTTAAACGTATTTTTATTATAACTTTCGTAAAAATACCCCCGGCCATCGTTAAACACGCGTGGTTCCAGGATAAAGCAACCTTCAATTTCGGTTAGGACTATATTCATTTATTTGGTATCAATCAAAGAAAGGAGTTTCTTACCGTACCCGCTTTTTAGCAGCGGCGCACAAAGCTCCCTGAATTGTTGTTCGGTTATATATCCCATTTCATAAGCCACACCCTCTATGGCACCTATTTTAAGGCCCTGGCGCTCCTCTATTACTTCTACAAACTGCGAAGCCTGCATAAGCGACTGAAATGTTCCGGTATCAAGCCATGCTGTACCGCGGTCCAAGATACTAACTTTTAATTTATTATTGGCAAGGTAATATTTATTTATATCGGTAATTTCAAGTTCACCCCTGTGGCTTGGTTCAATGCTTTTTGCAATGCGCACCACATCATTATCATAAAAATAAATACCCGGCACCGCATAGTTAGATTTTGGCTGAAGCGGCTTTTCTTCTATAGAAAGCGCTTTGCCCTGTGCATCAAACTCGACTACACCATAACGCTCAGGGTCGTGCACGTGGTAGGCATATATAATACCACCCTCAGGGTCTATATTGCTTTGCAGCAACTTGCCCAAACCGGCACCGTAAAAAATATTATCGCCCAAAATCAGGGCCACCTTATCATTACCTATAAACTCCTCGCCTATTATAAATGCTTCGGCAAGGCCGTTCGGCTGGTCCTGCACAGCATACTGAAACGTACAGCCGTACTTATTACCGTCTCCCAGCAAATCCCTGAATAAAGGCAGGTCTTTCGGAGTTGAAATGATAAGCACATCGCGTATACCGGCCATCATTAAGGTAGACAGCGGGTAGTAAATCATAGGTTTATCGTACACAGGCATCAGTTGCTTACTTACTGCAAGTGTAAGCGGGTGCAGCCTGGTCCCCGACCCTCCGGCCAAAATAATACCTTTCATAGGCAGTATGGGTTATACCCGGTTTGTATATTGTTTATCGTAATACTTCATGTATTCGCCTGAGGTGACCCCTTTAAGCCAGTCCTGGTTGTTTAAAAACCAATCGACGGTAAAATTAAGGCCTTCCTCAAACGTAACTGAAGGTTTCCAGTTTAATTCACTGTTAATTTTCGTGGCATCTATAGCATACCTCAGGTCATGTCCCGGGCGGTCTTTCACGTAAGTGATAAGCTTTTCGCTCTCACCTTTTTCCCTGCCCAGTTTTTCATCCATAATACCGCATAGCAGTTTAACAAGGTCTATATTCTTCCACTCGTTAAAGCCGCCTATATTATAGGTTTCGTGGTTCCTGCCTTTATGGAACACCAGGTCTATAGCCAAAGCATGGTCTATAACAAAAAGCCAGTCGCGTGTATAGTTACCATCCCCATATACCGGTAGGCTTTTATTATTGATGATGTTATTAATAAATAACGGAATCAGCTTTTCAGGGAAATGGTTCGGACCATAATTGTTGCTGCAATTTGTAAGCACATACGGCAATCCGTAAGTTTCGCCATAAGCACGCACAAAATGGTCTGAAGCCGCCTTACTTGCCGAATATGGTGAATTTGGCGCGTAAGGTGTTTCCTCGGTAAAAAGCCCTTCAGTTCCCAGCGTACCATATACCTCATCGGTACTTACATGGTAAAACCTTTTTCCTTCAAAATTATCTTTCCAAATTTCTTTGAAAGCATTAAGCAGGTTAAGGGTACCTTCTACATTGGTACGTACAAAAGCCAACGGATCGGTTATAGAGCGGTCTACATGCGACTCAGCCGCCAGGTGGATTACCCCATCAAAAGCATGCTCTTTAAACAGCCCCGAAATCGCGGCAGCATCGGTAATATCAGCCTTAATAAACCTGTAGTTTGGTTTATCTTCTATATCCTTTATATTTTCAAGGTTACCGGCATACGTAAGGGCATCCAGGTTATAAATTTCATAATCAGGATAGTTGTTTACAAACCTCCTCACTACATGCGACCCTATAAATCCGGCACCACCGGTAATCAGTATTTTTTTCATTTAATACCCTCCAAAACTATTTGCCTATGGCATTAAAGAAGAAACCTATTTCTTTCAGCTTATCTGCATCAAGCAGGTTCCTGCCGTCAAAAACAAAAGCAGGCTTTTTCATATTATCATAAATACGTTGCCAGTCATAGCCCTTAAACTCATCCCACTCGGTAAGCACCGCTATGGCATGGGCATCTTTAAGCGCCTCATAAGGGTCATTGTGTACAGCAACACCTTTTGCGTTGTCTGCCTCACTACGGTTACCCAGGTAATCCAGGTCGCCATATATCTGCGTGGCTTCCACTTTAGGGTCGTACACCGCTATAGTAGCCTGCTCATTAAGCAGTTCGTCAGCCACATATATTGCTGCTGATTCACGCGTATCGTTTGTGTCTTTTTTAAACGCCCAACCAAGGAACGCTATCTTTTTGCCCGAAACCGTGTTGTAAAGCGTCCTAACAATATTAGCAGCAAAACGCTTTTTCTGGTGGTCGTTCATGATTATTACCTGCTCCCAGTAATCGGCCACTTCATTTAAGCCGTAACTTTTGGCAATATACACCAGGTTAAGGATGTCTTTCTGGAAGCATGAGCCGCCAAACCCTACCGATGCTTTAAGGAACTTAGGCCCTATACGGCTGTCCATACCTATGGCTTTTGCCACTTCATTTACATCAGCACCTGTTTTCTCACAAAGTTCAGACATCGCGTTTATAGACGACACCCTTTGCGCCAGGAATGCATTCGCCGTAAGCTTAGACAATTCAGACGACCATACATTTGTGGTAAGTATCCTTTCGGCCGGTATCCAGTTTGCGTACACCTCTACCAGTGCCTGCATGGCCTTGGCTCCACCCTCGGTAGTTTCCCCACCTATAAGTACCCTGTCCGGGCTTAGCAGGTCTTCTACAGCAGTACCTTCGGCAAGGAACTCAGGGTTAGAAAGTATCTGGAACTTCACACCGTTTCCGGTATTGTCCAGTATACTGCGTATGGCCTCGGCAGTACGCACCGGCAGTGTTGATTTTTCAACAACTATTTTATCCGTTTTTGCAACAGAAGCTATCTGCCTTGCGCAAAGCTCTATATATTTCAGGTCGGCTGCCATACCCTTACCTACACCATACGTTTTGGTTGGGGTATTAACCGATATAAAAATCATTTCGGCCTCATCAATCGCCTTCTCTATTTCCGTACTGAAAAAAAGGTTCCTGCCACGGGCTTCGGCTACAATTTTGTCAAGCCCCGGCTCGTATACCGGCAAATTATCAAGGTTATCATCGTTCCAGGCTGCTATCCTGGCTGCATTAAGGTCTACAATTGTAACCTTTATATCCGGACATTTTGCTGCTATCACTGCCATAGTAGGCCCGCCTACATAACCGGCTCCGATACAGCAAATGTTTTTAATTTTGCTCATTATAAAATGATCTTATTTA
Organism: Flavobacterium niveum; assembly: GCF_055231775.1. NCBI lineage: Bacteria > Pseudomonadati > Bacteroidota > Flavobacteriia > Flavobacteriales > Flavobacteriaceae > Flavobacterium > Flavobacterium niveum. Next base: position 299,289 of record NZ_JBUYSX010000004.1, on the reverse strand, counting down.
CTAACTAAAGTCTACGAAATTAAGACTATTTTAGTTAACTCGAAATTTTTAAAATATTTTTTTGAAATCGTATACCACGCTCACCTCATTACATACCGATTGCAGGTTAAGCGTTTTAAATTCGCTGTGCGCCACTCCTGCAAACACGGCATCGTATTTACCTTCAGGCAGGGTTTCATGGCTTACCAACCCGTATTCATGCATTACCTCTTCAGGGTCGGCCCACGGGTCGTAAAGCGTTATAGACACACCATACTCGTTAAGCGCACTGATTACATCTACTATCTTGGTATTGCGCACATCCGGGCAGTTTTCCTTAAAAGTAATACCCAGCACCAATATATTAGCACCGTTTACCACCACGCCACCTTTTATCATTTTCTTTATCAGTTGCGACGCCACATACTCCCCCATACTGTCGTTCAGCCTGCGTCCGGCCAGTATTATTTCAGGGTGATAACCGGCTTCCTGTGCCTTTTGTGCCAGGTAATATGGGTCTACCCCTATACAATGCCCGCCAACAAGCCCCGGCTTAAACGGCAGGAAATTCCATTTGGTACCCGCTGCCTCCAGCACATCATAGGTATCTATATCCAATAGGGTGAATATCTTGGAAAGCTCGTTCACGAAAGCGATATTAATATCGCGCTGTGAGTTTTCTATCACTTTGGCAGCTTCGGCCACCTTAATACTTGGCGCCTTGTGCGTTCCGGCTATGATAACCGAGTTGTACACCGCATCTATCGCATCAGCCGATTCAGTCGTAGAACCTGATGTTACTTTTATGATTTTCTCTACCGTATGCAGCTTATCTCCGGGGTTAATACGCTCTGGCGAATAGCCTGCAAAGAAATCTTCATTAAATTTCAATCCACTTACACGTTCCAATACCGGTACGCATTCGTCTTCAGTCACCCCGGGATATACTGTAGACTCATACACCACGATATCGCCTTTCTTCAGCACCTTGCCTACCGTTTCACTGGCTTTGTATAGCGCGGTTAGGTCGGGCCTGTTGTTCTTGTCTACCGGGGTAGGCACCGTAACAATATAGAAATTACACTCTTTTATGCCTTCAATATCCGATGTAATAAAAAGGCCGTTACCACCTGCAAGGTTATCTACAAGCACCTCATTAAGTGTTGCTGCATCTACCTCAAGCGTTACGTCTTCACCTGCTTTAAGCTGGCCTACACGGTCTTGTTTTATATCAAATCCGGCCACGGGATATTTCTTTGCCATAAGCACTGCTAATGGCAGCCCCACATACCCAAGGCCTATTACTGCTATTTTCATTTTAAAAAGAAACCGGTTTTAAATTTTCCCAATACCAGCCCACAGCCTGCTGCAATCCCTGCTCCATAGAAAACTGCGGGTTGTAGCCCAGCAGTTCCTTCGCTTTATCAATGCTCGCCAACGAATGCGGAATATCGCCTGCGCGCTCCGGGCCGTATACTACCTCAACATCGGCTATGGCGGCATCAAAACCCGAAAGGTATTTTTTAAGCCCCTGCACAAGCTGGTTCAGCGTAGTACGTTCGCCATATGCCACGTTGTATACTGTATTTACGGCATCGGGGTGGGTGGCAAACAGCGCCTTTTCATTGGCCTGCACCACATTATCTATATAGGTAAAATCCCTCGAATAATCTCCTGTACCGTTTATTACGGGACTTTCGTGCTGCATAAGCATCGACACAAACTTAGGTATTACGGCAGCGTAGGCACCATTCGGGTCTTGTCTTCTTCCAAACACATTAAAGTAACGCAGCCCTATGGTTTCGAGTCCGTATACCTTACCAAAAACATCAGCATATAATTCGTTTACATATTTGGTAACAGCATAAGGCGAAAGCGGCTTGCCTATTACATCTTCCACTTTCGGCAGGTTTTTACTGTCTCCATACGTAGAAGAGCTGGCCGCATATACAAAACGTTTTACCCCTGCATCGCGGCTTGCCGTAAGCATATTCAGGAAACCGCCCACATTAACATCGTTAGTGGTTATGGGGTCGGCTACCGAACGCGGTACGGAACCAAGCGCAGCCTGGTGCAGCACATAGTGCGCCCCTTCAACTGCCTTACGGCAATCGTCAAGGTTGCGGATATCGCCCTCTATAAATGTGAATAATGGATTATCTGTAAGGTGTGCTATATTTTTTTTGTGACCCGTAGCCAGGTTATCAAGGCAGGTAACGCGGAATTTCTTTTCAATGAAATAATCGCACAAAGCAGAACCTATAAATCCTGCCCCACCGGTAATAAGCACCTTTATTTCGGAGTTTTCCATAAAAATCAATATCAGGACCGGTTGTATACTGTAAGCAGCAAATATAACCAGTAAAAATTTAACAAAGTGTTATTTATCCGTTTTGTTTCACCTCCCCACACATAAACAGCAAACACCCAGTTTTATTATATGTATTTATTACTACATGCTTTTCAGCGAGTTTTCAAACGGTACGCGATGCACTATACTGCGCCCCAGGGTTACCTCATCGGCAAATTCAAGCTCATCACCCACCGCAATTCCCCTTGCAATGGCCGATGTAACCACACCCCACTCCTTCACCTGCCGGTAAATGTAGAAGTTTGTGGTATCGCCCTCCATGGTACTGCTCAGTGCAAAGATGAGTTCTTTAACCCCACCACTGCGCACCTTTTCAACCAATGTGGCAATATTCAGCTGGCTGGGGCCAATGCCGTCTATGGGCGAAATCTTCCCCCCAAGGACATGGTATATGCCCTTAAAGAGGCCGGTATTTTCTATGGCCATAACATCGCGTATGTCTTCCACCACACAAATTACAGCTGTATCGCGGGAAGCATTGGCACATATAGAGCATACTTCGGTATCGCTTATGTTGTGGCAGCTTTTACAGTACTGTATGTCGTTCCTCATTTTCTGTAGTGCATCACTCAGCAGCTGGGTTTGTTCCGCAGGCTGCCGAAGCAGGTGCAACACCAGGCGCAGCGCCGTACGCTTGCCTATACCGGGCAGCTGCGATATTTCTACAACCGCATTTTCGAGTAGTTTAGACGACATTTCCATAACCCCGCAAAGATATAAAATTTAAACCGCAAGTGCTATTTAGCGCAAATGCTAAGAGGTTTCAAAAATTTTTAGTTGTTTTGTGTACCAAACGATAACGCATGAGCCCTATAACCATACTCTCTATAATCATTATTTACTTCGGCGTACTGATACTTATATCGCGCATTGTAAGCCGCAAGGACAGTAGTAACGATACTTTTTTTAAGGCCAACAAGAACAGTAAGTGGTATCTTGTAGCCTTCGGGATGATAGGCACGGCGCTGTCGGGCGTTACGTTTATATCGGTGCCGGGAGAGGTGGGCGCACCCAGTGGCGAACAATTTAAGTACTTCCAGTTTATACTGGGTAATGCTTTGGGCTTTATCATCATTGCCAAAGTGCTGCTGCCACTGTACTACAGGCTGAACCTTACTTCCATATACGGTTACATAGAAGGGCGACTGGGTTATTATAGCTACAAGACATCAGCCATGATATTCCTTATCAGCCGTACTATAGGTTCCGCTTTCCGTTTGTACCTGGTGGTGATTGTATTGCAGCGCTATGTATTCGATGCCTTTGGGGTGCCATTTTGGGTAACGGTGCTTATTTCGCTGTTGCTGATATTTGCCTACACCTATAAAGGCGGGCTTAAAACGATTATCATTACCGATTCACTACAAACATTCTTCCTGGTGTCGTCGGTATTCTTTACCATATACTTTATTTGCGACAGCCTTAACCTGAGCGTTCCACAGGCTTTTGAAACCGTAAAACAGAGTAACTATTCCAAAATATTTTTCTTTGAAGACTTCATTAGCAGTCGCTTCCATTTTGTAAAGCAAATCATAGGCGGTATGTTCGTAACCATAGCCATGGTGGGCCTTGACCAGGACCTGATGCAGAAAAACCTGAGCTGCAAAAACATCGGCGAAGCACAAAAAAACATGTTCACCTTTACAGGGACGTTTGTGGTTATCAACCTGTTCTTTCTGGGAGTAGGTGCGCTACTGTACATTTATGCCGCCCAAAACGGCCTTAGCGTACCGGTTGTAGACGGCAAGCCGCGCACCGACCTGCTGTTCCCGGAAATTGCGTTCCATCACCTGTCACTGATACCGGGCGTGGTATTTTTGTTAGGACTTACAGCAGCTACCTTTGCCACTACCGATTCGGCACTTACAGCGCTTACCACCTCGTTCTGTGTGGACTTCCTCGGCATGGACAAACCCGAAAACCTTACCAAAACCGGCAACGAACGCACGCGTCACTTTGTGCACATCTCCTTTTCATTGCTGATGTTCCTGGTAATTGTATTGTTCAATGCCATCAACGATGCATCGGTAGTGAGTATGATATTCAAGATTGCATCATACACGTATGGGCCGTTGCTGGGGCTGTACAGTTTCGGGCTGTTCATGAAGAAGCTCACCGTAAAAGATAAGCTGGTACCTTTCGTATGCATAGCATCGCCATTCATCACGCTATACCTGAGCCTTAACTCAACTACGTTCTTCGGCAGCTATGTTTTCGACAACGAACTGATTGTAGTAAATGCGGCAATTACGTTTGTGCTGCTGCTTTGCATTAGTAAGAAACAGGCCTCTCCCCAACCCTCTCCAATAGAGAGGGAGTAGCTTCACTCAAACTCTTAAATGCACTAATACTGGTTCGTAGACAGAAGCACCAACGTACAGGCTATTTCAGGTATAATATTGTTATCCTTTAATAACTGTATCAATTCCATATTCTCGGTACCGGGATTGAAGATTACCCTTTTGGGATTTAGGCCAATGATATAATCATAGTACGGCTTTTGGTTCATGGGGTTCAGGTAGAGGGTTATGGTATCTACCCCGTCAAACGGTGCAGCGCCTTTTTCTATTTTAATCCCGTCGAGGTCATCTTCCTTTTTTCCCATAGCTACTACGGGATGGCCAAAGCGTTGCAGCATCTTTACTGCCTTATAGGCATATCGTGTTGGCTCAGTGCTTGCGCCCATAACCAGTGTTTTCTTAGTATCCATAGCGTTTTGTTTAGCATAAAGTTACGAAAAGACCAATATATAAATAGCCATTTTAAAACAGCATTAACGCGATTATCACAACCTCTTATTCTTATTAAAATATAAAACTGTTAAAATCTATAGCTTTAATAATTTCAAGCTCATCAGATGTTAAAACCCTGTAATCATTATCAATAGATAACTCATCAATAATCAATATTACATCAGGCCTTACACCTAAAATTTTAGAATCCTGTGAGGTAATCATCCCTTTACAATAGTGCGCTTTAATAAGGGTATATGAAATTTTAATTTTTTGGTTACTAAAAAAAGAAGAACTAATCTTTAACGTAGCTAAATCAGTCATACGCGCATTCTTATCTATTAATCCCGAATTATTTACCCCGGTGGCTTCATGGTTAAATGTAGTCCGCGTGGTATATGTCGCTAATTCAATGGGATCTTTCTGGAAGCATGAAACAATATTTTGGTCAGCGAAACCATCAAACACAACCAGTTTGGTCTGTAAAAATTTTATCAGGCTCTTATCTTCATTTAATTCAAGAGCCAAATAATACGTCTTTATTTTTTCAATCTTCAAATCCCGTTTCACCTCAACCTTAAACAATAACAAATTACTCCTGTTTTCCTGGGAATAAATAGAGCAAAATGTAAAAAACAGAAAAAATAATACTCTCATATATTTAGCTTTACTACTTATCCCTATTACAAACTCATTAAGTTAACTATAAAACTTTACGGCACCGCATAACCTGAAATCACAATTTTCAATATAATGTTAATAAATGTAAAACACACAAACCAATGAATTTAATACATTTACGAAACTCAAGCTTTTAATTTTATAAAAACCTCACCTAAACCATTTTCATCTTGATAGGCTTGAAAACACTCCAATGAAAGGTGGTTTGTATGTTTTTTTAGCGCTTTCTTCAATTGATTGTCACAACGATTATTATCTAATTTAGAAACTTCAAACATATTGAATTTAAGCTGTATATCTCCAAGTTGTTTCCAATCAAATCTACTGTTCTTTTCAATCGTTACTATCTCTTGTGGCTTAAGATAAAAGAAAGGAATTTGATAGTTCTTCATCACTTCAGGGTCTGTTATTCTATTCGAGAAATCAATAATCAAGAATTTCGGAGAAACACTATTAAGGCTGTTTACATCATTTTTAAACACTAATATATCGCTTGCAGAAATGTTCTGAACAGTTACAACTCCCGTTACAAGACTATCTTTTACTTCCTTCTTCAGTTCCAAATCTACTTTAACAAAATCATTGGTATAGCTATAACTCTGTGAAAACAAAAAACACGGAAACAATAAAACCAATATAATTTTCATAATCTTAATTTTTAATCTCCTTATAAATCACACTTTTATCCCACCACCATCACGGCACATACTCGTAGTCCGCCGGAAGCAGGTCACCCGCCTTCAGGCTCCCCATATAGCCCCGGAATAAAAAAGCATCTACCGGCCAAAACAGTCCGTTTTTATCGATATAAAACGTATCCCTGTAAAAATTGAGCGTGGTTTGCGTACGGGTATCCATATCGCGCAGTATGATAAAATCACGCTTAGAATAACTGTTTACAGGCCTGCCCTTGGGCTGTAGCCCTGTTATCTTAATTGGGTTGGTATCATCCAGGAACTGCTTGTTTAACGACACCTTTCTGTACCCCGAAGAATCAGCATAAATAAAGCACTCGTGCGGGTCGGTTGGCACTTTGTCTATATACAGAGTAAACTTCTGTTCTTGCCAGTCGTCTTTAAGGAACGTACGCATCAGGTGCGTAGCCGAACCCACATAAGCGGCCTTACGCTTTTTATCTGCCGAACCTTTTTTAGACACATCGTTAAATGCCGAAGTACCTGCATAAAAACTGCGCACCATATTGTTATCGTCCAGGCTCAGGTAATTGTAATTCACCTCAAAAGCTTTCAACTCAAACATCACGTTATATTCTAACCGCCTGTTTTTTATGCGCAGTGGTTTTGATGCCCTTGCCCTTAGCGAGTTGGTTCCTTCATCGTAGTACAGGTATACATCGTCCTCGTTTTCTATAGTACAGGACGACCCGGCACGCGAGCGGCCTAAAAACTCCTTCCTGAAAACAGCCAGCATCTGCTTACGGGTAAAAGGCGGCTTATTGGTTATCACCACCTCATCCAATACAGTAACGTCTTCACGCAATACGGCTTTAAAAGGTTTGCCGTACTGGTACGGGTCTTCTATCCGCAGGGTTTCAAAACCTACGTAACTGATGATGAGCGGCGCATTGTACTTTTCCCGCAGCACCAGCCTGAAATACCCCTTATCATTGGTATTCGCAGAAAAGGTAGTACCGTCTATATATACATAAGCGCCTTCAAGCGGTTTGTTTTCGGCTTCGTCATACACATAGCCCGAAATAATGATCTGGCTGTGCAGCGTACCGCAAAGCAATAGCAACAAAAGCAGGAGTTTCCTCATGGCTTTCAAATTTTTTACTAAAATTACATTTTTAAAACGGGTATTTCAAAACGTTTTATCGCATTTGGTGCGGCGTTAACCGATAATTTACAATAACGCCTTTTATGCACGCTTATTTTTGCAGCATTAAACAACGGAACTATGATACACCAAACACCAGCCCAAATATACAAAGCACAGCAACGCGGCCTGTACGAAGACAGTACCCGCCGGTGGCATGCTACCTTTAATTTTGAATCGTATGCCGACCCGCACCGCAAACCGTTTGGGCCGCTTGAAATAGTAAATGATGAAACCCTGGGGCCACAGCAGCAGGTAACACGCTTTGCCCAACACAAATGCCTGCTGCTGATTCCGCTGGTGGGTACATTGGAATTTGTATACGAAGGCGAAACCCGCTACGCCGAACCAAACGAAGCAGTATGGCTTCCGCTGGAAGGCAGCATAACCATAAAAAATCCATACGATAGTGAGCTTATCAACTTCCTGTTTATAGAATTTAAGGAACCTTGTGGCACTGAAGCCTCCACCATTTCCATAAACCTTGAGGAGCGCAACAGCCTGAATCCTTTTTCCCTTCCCGGAATTGTGAAAGCCAAGATGGGCATTTTCGATGGACGTAGTGAAGCGCTTTACGAACCAAAGGCAGGCAACGGCATTTTCGTATTTGTTATCTCCGGTGCTTTTGAAGTGCAGGGCAGGCTATTGGAAGAACGCGACGGCCTGGCGCTCTGGGAAACCACCGAAGCCGATATGGAAGCCCTTTCGCAAAATGCTGTTATTTTATTGTTTGAAGTCCCGTTGTAAAGGGTTTACCCACACAATGCAGCTGTTTACCGCAGTGTACCAATAACCGTTTCAACCTTGCCGTTAGCCTTATATAAAATGACGCAAGGACATGGAACGGAAACAATTCTTTAAGACAATGGGGCTGGCAGGGCTGGCCTTTGCAGGACTAAAAACCCTGAATGCATGCAGCAGTGACGACGACACGGTAACCACTTCATCAGGCTCGGGCAGCAGCAGTAGCGATACCAGCTGTACGGTATCTCCAACTGAAACAGCAGGGCCTTTCCCTACCAAAAGCCCATCGACACTGGTACACACAGATATTACTGCCGACCGCACCGGGGTAGCACTGGGCATTACCATTACCGTAAAAAACGTAAATGACGATTGTAATGTACTGCAAAATGCCATTGTAGATATTTGGCACTGCGACAAGGACGGAAACTATAGCGAGTATGGTGGCACCAACATGCAGGGTACCGACTATACCAGCGTACACTTCCTCCGTGGCAGGCAAACTACCGACAGTAATGGGCAGGTAGCGTTTACATCCATATTTCCGGGGTGGTATTCCGGCAGGGCTACACACATCCACGTACACATATACAATTCGGCAGGAAATTCACTGCTCATCACACAGATTGCATTCCCCGAGGGCAGCAACAGTGCAGTAGTGCAGGTAAATTCGGCCACAGCTTATGGCTACACTAAAGGCATGAGCGGCTACACCTATAATGCTTCAGACAACATTTTTAGTGACGACACCACCGGCAGCGAAATTGCCACAGTATCGGGCAGTGTAAGCAGCGGCTTCGAACTTACACACACCATTTACGCAGAGGGTTAATTTTTTTTTAGATAAATATTAGTTGGTTAGTCATGTTCATGCCCGCCCGCCTGTTTTAGTCTCACAGGCGGGCAGGCTTTTTTTTGGTTAATCCAGGTTGCTGAACTTTACCCCAACAGCAATAGTATTGGGCAGGTAAGCCGACGGGAATTTATTCCTGATGTCTATTTTATATTCACCTTCCTGCGGCGATGCTATTTCCTTAACCACGGTATCAAGGTCGCATACATCTCCCACACAATCTGAAAGGCTTTTGCCGTTTTTATCTTTAAGGTGCAGTACTACCGGCAGGGTTTCCTTAGTGCCATCGGGCGCAGTAATATCTACCTCTACCGGTATATCGGTAAACTGGGGTTCGAACACATGCGAATACGAAATGGACAAAGTAGCAGGTTTTAAGCTACCGGGCGATTTTACATCAAAATGCACCACCTCGCTTTGGGGCCAGCGGTTGTTTTCAAAATCGTTTCTCGCACCGTTTACAGACCCGCTACAGGCCGTCAAGAGGATAAGTACCGAAGCAAGGGTAAAGAGTTTCTTCATAAATAGCAAGGTTAATTGTTACACCACATATAACGGGCTTAAAGTGTTGAATATTTGGTGCACCCAGAATATTTTTAACACAAAAAGACTCAAAATCGAAACAAAAACCAACATTCACCGCAACAAACCCACCATACACCTCAAAACAATACAGCCTTCGTAATTATAAGTAGCTTTGTAGTAAGCAATACTATCTACGCATGAAACGAAAAGACTTTTTAAGAAACAGCCTGGGCTTTTTAGGCATGGCCGTAGCGGCACCCTCCATCCTCCGGGCGGCGGGCAGTAACGGCGATACCGAAACCGAAACATTGACCACCTGTACCGTATCGCCCAGCGAAACGGCAGGCCCCTTCCCTACCATTACGCCATCAAGCCTGGTACGGACCGACATTACAGACGACCGCACCGGTGTGGCGTTTACCATCAACATTAACATCAAAAACAAAAATGCCAGCTGCAATGCACTTTCAGGTGCTATTGTAGACATTTGGCATTGCGACAAAGACGGTTACTACAGCGAATACGGCGGTACTTCTATGCAGCAGGTAAACTATACCACTGTGCACTTCCTTCGCGGCAGGCAAACGACCGATTCCAACGGACTTGTGAGTTTTACCTCTATTTTCCCGGGGTGGTATACCAGTAGGGCTACGCACATACACGTACACGTTTACAACTCAGCAGGTACATCACTGCTTATTACGCAGATTTCATTCCCTGAAGGCAGCGACAGCGCAGTAGCCATTGTAAACTCGGCAACCGCATATGGTTATACCAAAGCCCTTAACGGCTATACCTACAACGCCAGCGACAACGTATTTAGCGACGACTCAGCAGGGCTGGAACTTGCTACCGTAACCGGAAGCCTTAGCGAAGGCTACGTACTGGAACACACTATTTATGTAAATGGCCCTACCGCCGGCCTCGATGATGTAACTAAAAACGAATTTGGCATAAAACAAAATTATCCTAACCCTTTTACAGACGTTACCACCATACCCGTAAACCTGCAAATGGACAGCAGGGTAAACATTACGGTATACGACCTTACCGGACGCAGGGTGCTTACCGCATTTAACGGTGACCTTGCCGGTGGCGAAAGCACCATAACGCTAAACCGCGGCAGCCTGAGCAGCGGCAGCTACATCTATAAAGCTGTAGTGAGCAATGCCGAAGGCACGTTTGAAGAAAGCAGAAAAATGATTGTAAGGTAAATAAAAACAGTGTTTTTTATTGTTGGTTATTTGTATATTTGGAAGAGGAGGGAGTGCAGACCCTCCTCTTCTGTTTTATTAAAGACGATGTTATGCCCTATCCTAAAATAAAACTTGCCTATCGTGTGGTGATAGATAATTCGGCATCCCAGCCTTGGGACCGTTATATTTTTGAAGACACCTACCGCGAATACCTTATGCAGCAGCAACTGTACAACGACAAGGCTAACCCTAAGGCTACCTTTAGGGAACTGCTCTCTGAAAACCCGAATGCAGAAAAACTGCATTACCTTACCGGGATAGCTGCCGCCAGTTATGTACAACAGCTTAAAGGCAATTTTTACCGCGTGAGCGATGTGCTGGGCACTACCTTTTTACCGTTTACAGGCTACCGCTTTGATATTGTGAATACCGACATTAACGACATCACCCGCCATAAAGTGGGCATTACGCTGTATTCGCCATTGTTTACCTATCTTGGCATAGTGAACGATTGTTACCTCGTATCTTCAGATACCGGACAGAAGCCCGGCTACGAAACCGTTATGTTCCCCATACAGCCGCAGCTCAGCATCTGCTACTATGAAGAAGGGACAATTAATGATTTAGAAAAACTGTAATAACTGCCAAAGTTTTACCTTTGCAACAATAAAACCACAACATGGAGCTATTCATTTACATATTTGCCGCTATATTTTCAGTAATCAACCCGTTGGGCGCCGTGCCTATCTTCGTAGGCCTTACACAAGACGACACGGTTAAAGAACGCCAGCGCATTTCATTCTGGACAGCGATTAATGTGTTTATCATACTCCTTGTATCATTTTTTGCAGGGCAATATGTACTGAGCTTTTTCGGTATTAGTATCGATGCACTGCGTATAGCCGGTGGCTTTATCATTGTAAACTCGGGCTTCTCATTACTGAACCGTCGTTTTAGCAAAGGGCGCGGTGTACACAAAGAGGTAGAAGCCGATGCCCAAAAACGAAACGACATAGCCCTTACCCCATTGGCCATACCCATGCTGGCCGGCCCCGGAAGCATATCGCTGCTTATAGCCATGCACCAGGATTACAAAGAAATGCCCCAACAAATAATAGCCGTATCTGCAATGGCAGGTATCGCCTTTGTTATCTTTCTGGTAATGCGTGGTGCACATAAGGTATCGCAGGCACTGGGTGCATCGGGTATTGTAGCCATATCGCGTATTATGGGTTTTATTACTATTGCAATAGGTGTACAATACATTATCAGCTCAATATCAAACATCCTGCAAGGGCTGCACTTCGGCAACTAAAATTATAACCCCAATTGTTTTACATCGCCGTTTTGGGTAACCATATAAATACGCTTGTCTATAACCGGCTGAGATGGTTTTACAGGTTGTGGCTCCGCTTTCGGCTGTGGTTCAGGTTTGGTAAGGTCTACCGTTACGGTAATATCATAAAACAACTGTATGGAAGGCTCGGTAATCTCAGGGTTAATGATATAGGTATGCGTTTTAAACTGCACCGGGTTGTAGTACTGCGTATCGGCTTTCTGGATTTCATTCACTACACTGTTCCTGGCAAACGGCAACTGGTGCCTTGAAAAAGCCGTATAGCTGCTATAGCTCTCCACCGGGTACATTACGTTAAAGCTTTCCGTGAACGTTTTTTTCTTTGCAGTAAGGTCTTCGCCTTTCAATTGGCCGTAGAACTTCAGCTTACTGTTAAACACCTCCAGTGTTTTCATCTGTAGCTTATTCATTATGCTGTCTACATCGGCCATAACATAATCCACTTTTACAAAATCATACACCTCTTCTTCGGCACAGGCGGTAATAATTTTGTCCAGCACACGGCCTTTGTATTTAATGATAAGGTTCTTTTTCATCTCATACCCTACCGGTTTTTCGTTGTACGTTTTTTTACTGAATACTTTTTTGGTTACCTCAAATTCATATACCGGCACAAACGAAATCATATCGGTTATTACCTCAGCGCCCGGTTCTATTGCTTTCAGTTTCGCTTTAATATTATTTACCTTTTCGTTTACCAGCGTATTGATTTCCTCCAGCGAAGTACCCACCTGCACGATGCTGAACGTAGCCGAAAACAGTGAAGGCTTTTCGTTATAAATACCCCGTATACTAAAGCTGAGTGTATTGGTATTATCAGCGCTGATACTCGTCATTTGCTGTTGCTGCTGCCTGTAGCGGTTAGGCCCGTAGTTAACATTTCCGCTTTCCTGGGCTGTGGTTGTAGCCGTGACAAGCAGTGCGCCCATCAATAAAAAACAAATTCTTTTCATGGTTATGGATTTTTAAATTTCTGTTGCAAACCTAATCCACCACCAAAAAACAGGCAGTGCAAAACCCATGTAAACAGCGGGTAAAGTATTTTTCAGTAGTTTTACAGTACATTTACAGCAGCACTCTGCGTGCGCATGCCTAAATTTGACCCGGTTACCAATGGACGATATACAACTGTTTTACCTGCTGAAGCAACAGATACTTACCCGCTACCGGGAAGCGTACCCGTATTATGCAGGCAGCATACAGCAGTTTGGCAACCGCGAAATAGCACAGCTTATAGACCTGGTAGAACAGGACTGCAACACCCGCGTCAGTGAAAAATGGGTATACACCCACCTGAAACCCGAAACAAACCCCAAACTGCCCCGACGCGATATGCTGGATATTTTCTGCCAATGGCTGGGGTATTCTAACTGGGATGAGTTTGCACACAAGCACAGGGAAGCAAGGATAATTGTCAATTCGCCGGAAAGCAACACCCCGAAAACAAGGAAAGCACCGAAGGGTGTTATGGTAGCATTTATGGGTTCGTTTATTGCTATAAGTTCGGCGTTTATTGTGGTTAACAACCGCCATGACATAAGTATTTGCTTTAAGGATAAGTACACCCAAAAGCCCGTTGAGGCAGGAAGTATATCCGTTTACTTTATAAAGAAAGATGAAAAGCGGAAGCTGGCAGCAGACGAAAATTGCTATACTATAAAAGGGAAAGGCCTGGTGGTAACCGAGAGCGCCTATTACAAACCCGACACCCTGAAAATAGACAGCGATACCGATGATACACTGGAAATAGAACTACAGCCCGATGACTACGCCATGATGCTGCGCGCCTACATGAACGGCAACGTGGCCGACTGGAACAAACGCCGCACCCAACTGGCGGAAATTATAGCTGACGACGCCATGATACAGGAAGTGATGTTTGACGATATAGGGGTTGAGTTTTTGAACAAAGATGAGTTTATAAACAAGGTGACCCTGCCCGGTGTGGTGGCAAAAAACATGGAAGTTGTAGAGGTGAAATACCGCGACGGTAAAATCATTTCGCTGAAATTTATGCAAAAAGGAAAATGAGGACGATACTCTATATAGCGATTCTATTATGTTCGGTTACAGTAACCGGGCAGGATATATCGCGCCCACGGGAAAATGCACTGCCGCTAAAAACACAAAAAGCTTTTGAAGCCAAAGCGGCATCAAAGGTCACAGAGTTTTTCGGGTACCTGGAACTACTTACTGACCCAAAGGCCGATGCGGAAATGAAAAGCTACATCAGGCAGCAGGCGCTTGCCTTATTTAAAGACGGCAATGTTATGGTGGTAAATTTTTTCGACAGGAAAAAAGATGAAATTACGTTGATTGCATTGCTTGACCTTGCCGCAAAACAAAAGAAGAAAACTACCTTCAGTGTAGGCACTGTAGCACCGGCAGATACCGGTTATTTCCATTACACAATACAAATACCCGACAGCCGCACTATCAATGCTGAACAGCTCTTCATCATCACCGAAGAAACCAAAAAGTTCGGTAACACTACCCGCAGGGTAACGGTTTCCTATCTTTTGGGCATTACAGAAATTTAAAGCTGATATTACATCACCGTAAGGTCGTACAAGGTTTTGTCCTGTAGCAGTTGCAGGGTAGTATTGCGCACCTCTATCATAAAATGGTTTAGTGAGCACGCATCCTCATCAGGGCAGTCATCGCAGCGCTCGTAGAAGTTAAGGCTTACGCAGGGCAGCATAGCTATTGGCCCGTCCAGCACGCGGATAAGTGTAGCAGCACTCACCGTCTTAGGGTCTTTCATAAGGTAATAGCCCCCACCCTTTCCTTTTTTAGAACCCAGTATACCGAACTTTTTCAGGTCGAGCAAAATGGCTTCCAAAAACTTTTTGGGTATACGCTCCTTGTCCGAAATATCGGCAATAAGCACCGGCACGGCAGGATCCTGCCTCGCGATGAAAATAAGGGCCTTAAGTCCGTATTTTGTCTTTTTACTGAGCATGCCGCTAATTTACATTTTTTTAAGCAAAAATACTTCGGCCATCATACAACGGGCGCTTCCGCCGCCGCAAGCCTCAATAGTATCAAGGTTTACCGAAAGTATTTCGGTGTGTTTTTCTATGGTTTGTACCTGGCCAGGCGTAAGGATACTGCGGGCAGCTTCACTCATTACCAGGTAGCTTTTATCCTTGCCCTGTACCTGCAGCATGTTACCTGCAAAATGGTTCAATTGGGCTTCGGTAAGCAATATTAGCTCCTTACCGTCTTCACGAAGGCTTGCCAGTACCGCTTTGCGCTCTTTTTTATCGTCAATGCAGTCAGCGCAGATCACGGCAAAAGTAGTACCCACACACATCATTACATTAGTGTGGTAAATGTGCATACGTTCACCATCTACTGTCTGGAATGCCTCAAATATAACTGGACTATATTCAAAGTCCTCACAGAACTCTATAAACAATTCTTCATCAGCACGCGGAGAAAGCGCACAATATGCCTTATGGTTTTCCCTGTCCAGCACTATACTGCCCGTACCTTCAAGGAAAAAACCATCTTCCTCGGCACTGGTATAGTCCATAATATTGTCAATCACAAAACCATGGTCTTCCAGCAGGTCGAGTACATCCTCGCGGCGTTCGCCACGGCGGTTTTCGGCAAACATAGGATATAACGCTACGTCGCCATTTTCATGAAACGACACCCAGTTGTTCGGAAAAACCGAATCGGGCGTATCAGGGTCGATAGTATCATCCACTACAATTACATTAACACCTATGGCACGCAGTTTATCGGCAAAAGCGTCAAATTCCTGTTGGGCTTTGGCATTAACGGTAGACGGCAATAGCTTGTCCACCACCTTTTGGTAATAGTTGTTTACGGCCGTTTGTTCGTTCATACGGAACGCCACCGGGCGTATCATCAGTATGGTGTCGGTGATCTGTTTCATGTTTCAAAGATAATTAATCGCGCGCCAACGGCAAAGTACTGCAACGCAGCAAACCTTCCTGCTTGGCTATTTCCGCATAAGGCACTTCTTCTACAATAAACCCATTTTCCTGCAACCAGTGCTTCAGGCGGGTAAAACCTTTTTCTATAACCACCACATTGGTATC
This sequence comes from Flavobacterium niveum, assembly GCF_055231775.1. NCBI lineage: Bacteria > Pseudomonadati > Bacteroidota > Flavobacteriia > Flavobacteriales > Flavobacteriaceae > Flavobacterium > Flavobacterium niveum. Next base: position 282,939 of record NZ_JBUYSX010000004.1, on the reverse strand, counting down.
TATCGAAAAGAAATTAGACGTCATGTGGTACATTTCATCCCTGTCGATATGGAACAGGTTCTCTTTCCCGAAAAGCTCCACCAAGTACAGGTAATCCGATTCCTCACGGAAACCACTTTTGTAAATAACGCCTTTGTCCTTGCCCACCGGCTGGAAACAGCAATCCAGGTGCAGGGCATTATCGCGGGCTTCTATACGTGATTTTACCAGGTCAAACTCTTTTACAATCTTATCCGGAAACAGTTGCTTTATAAAGTCGACACCCTGTATGTTAGTACGTGCCGTGATGTAATCCTTATAATCACTACCCTTGTAGGTCCCGATAAAAATATGGTTGTCCCAAAGGATAACGTCGCCGCCTTCTATGTGTACCTCCTCCGGGGCTTTCACTATTTTGGCAGGGTTTATTTGTTCTGCGATATAATCGATAGCGGCCTGTTCGCGCTCGCGGTCGGGTAGTATATTGGCCCAGATAAATGTATCGCCTATAACAAAACCAATGTCGCGGCTGAATATCTGGTTATAGTTCTCTATCAGTTGCGGACGGTACACAGTAACGCCATACTTTTTAAACACGGCATCCAGCGCTTCCATTTCGGCTACCATATCCTTTTCAACCGGATAGGTACCTGCTTTTATATGCTCTAATGATTTCGGGTCGTAAGCCTCATGCTCCTTTGGCGTAGGCCCATTACTTTGGGCTGTACCAAGTATAACAGATTGCAATCGGGATGTTTCGTTATTTACATTTAAATGCAGCATGGCTTATATTTTAGGCAAATATAGAAAATGCCGCGTAATCTTAAATTTTTGTTCATAAAATGATGATAATTTAAAAAATAATGATTGAAAATAAAAAAAGCACCGCTTCGATATCTCTAAGCGGTGCTTTAACTTAACTATTATTAAAAACTATCGTTTATCTTCTTCAACGAAAGGCCTAAGCGCGCTGCCCACATATATCTGGCGCGGACGGCCTATAGGCTCTTTGTTAAGGCGCATTTCTTTCCATTGGGCAATCCAGCCCGGAAGGCGGCCTATAGCAAACAGCACGGTAAACATTTCGGTAGGGATACCCATAGCCCTGTAGATGATACCTGAGTAAAAGTCTACGTTAGGGTACAGGTTACGCGCCTTGAAGTACTCATCCTGCAGTGCAGCTTCCTCAAGCTTTTTAGCTATCGAAAGGATTGGGTCGTCTACACCAAGCTCATTAAGTACGCTGTCTGCCGCTTTTTTGATGATCTTCGCCCTAGGGTCGAAGTTTTTGTACACGCGGTGTCCAAAGCCCATAAGACGGAACGGATCGTCCTTATCTTTTGCCTTGGCAATATATTTCTCGGCGTCGCCACCGTTGTTTTGTATTTCTTCCAGCATTTCAAGCACCGCCTGGTTTGCACCACCATGAAGTGGACCCCAAAGTGCAGATACACCTGCCGAGATAGAAGCAAACAAACCTGCATGTGATGAACCTACAATCCTCACGGTAGACGTAGAGCAGTTCTGCTCGTGGTCAGCATGAAGGATAAACAGCTTATCAAGCGCTTCCACAATAACCGGGTTAGCTGTGTAAGGACCTGTAGGAAGCTCGAACATAAGCCTCATAAAGTTCTCTACATAACCTTTCGTGTTATCATAGTAGTTTAAAGGGTAGCCCATGTTTTTCCTAAACGTCCATGTAGCAATAACCAGGAATTTACCCATAGCCTTACATACGGCATCGTACAATTGTTTTTCATCGCTTACGTCTACAAGCTGCGGGTTAAATGCAGTAAGTGCGCTGGTAAGTGATGCAAGGATACCCATAGGGTGGGCATTTTTCGGGAAACCGTCGATGATGTTTTTCATCTCCTCGTTTACCAAAGTATGTTTGCGGATGTCATTTTCAAATTTCTCCAGCTGCGCAACGGTAGGCAGTTCACCAAAAATAAGAAGGTAAGAAACCTCAAGGAAATTAGATTTTTCGGCAAGCTCCTCTATAGCATAGCCCCTGTAGCGCAGTATACCCTGTTCGCCATCAAGGAAAGTGATGGCACTTTTACATGAACCTGAGTTTTTAAATCCGGGGTCTAAGGTGATGGCTCCGGTAGCGCCGCGCAGTTTATCAATATCAATGGCTACTTCGTTTTCGGTACCCACTATAACGGGGAACTCATACTTTTTGCCATCAATCTCTAATATTGCAATATTTGACATGACAGTATTTTAGTTTGTATATGGTTTGAAAAAATATATTCCTGCGAATTTATGAAATAAGTCTTGATTTATAAAGAAAAACATTTATTATAATTGCTAATTAAATATACACATTTACAGATTTCTTTAGCGCTGAAACCATGCAAATAAGCAAATTCTACCACCAAAACCATCTTGCTGTGACCTGCATAAAACAGCAAACATTTTGACAGATTACTATATAGCATTCCCGTCAATTTTACATATTTTGCATCCTCAATAAAACATTTTAAAATATGTATATCTCACAAAAAATAACCAGCTTTTTTACAGCCTTGCTATTTTCGGCTGCCGCAATGGCTACCGGAGGCAAAAACCCTTATGTAACAAAAGGCCGCGTAGAGGTGCAGCCCGACAATTCCATAACACTCATTGGCGCAGCGTCATCGGTAAGCTTTGGACTAAAAGGAACACAGTGCACCATCAATGTACGCTCTGCCGACACCTACAGCCACCACAACTATGTGGTTGTAGAAGTAGACGGACAGTATTACAGCCGTAATAAGGTAACCGCTGCCGGCAGTAAAGTATTTGTTATGGCTACATCTGCCGGGACAAAAGCACACATAGTAACACTTTATAAGGCCACAGAAGCCTCTGTAGGCAATATATTGTTTACAGGCGTAGACGGAGAAATATCGGCACCCGTAATGCGCCCTAAAAAGAAAATAGAGTTTATAGGCGACTCTATAACCTGCGGCATGGGCAATGATAACGAAGAAATGCCCTGCGGCACCGGCGAATGGTACGACCAGCACAATGCCTACTATTCATACGCCCCTATTACAGCGCGCACACTGGGAGCTGATTTCCTGCTGAGTTCGGTATCAGGCATAGGTATGTACCGCAACTGGAACGACGAGCACAAAGACGAAGCCATAATGCCCGATGTATACGACAACCTGTACCTGAATAAGGACGCCGCAAAAAAATACGATTACAGCTTTATGCCGCAGGTTACCTGCATAGCACTTGGCACTAACGATTTTAGCGATGGTGACGGCAAAAAGGCAAGGCTTCCTTTTAACGAAGAAAAATATATAGCCAACTACATTGCCTTTGTAAACAACCTGTACACTCACAACCCGCAAACACAGGTAGTATTACTGAACAGCCCTATGGTAAACGGCCCGAAAGCTGAGACGTTCATCAAATGCCTGAATAAAGTAAAAGACGAACTGAACAAGCAAAGCACACATAAGCCTGTAATAGTTTTCACTTTTGGCGATGTTACCCCACACGGCTGCGGCTACCACCCACAAATAGAAGATGACAAAATCATGGCCGAACAGCTCGCTCCTTTCCTTAAAAAACTACTGAATTAAACCGAACACTACTTATACCAAAAACGGCTGCCTAAGGGCAGCCGTTTTTGTTTGCACACATAAAAAAGGCGGCATTTCACCAGCCACATCATATTACTCATCAATACTTATTAAGGAAAGACCTCAACAAGCGAGACGTTGCAATAAAACGTCTCTACAGGGTATAAAAAAAAACAGTCCCGCTATTGGCGGGACTGTTTGTATACTTAAGGAAAAATCTATTAATAGAATTTAGCCCTGTTGTCTTCAATTTCGGCTTTGTCTTTAAGAGCCTGTGCAAGCCTACCGTCTAAGCCGCCCCTACCCTGGCTGTTCAGCCTGTTTACTATAGCAGCATCGCTTGGAAGCGCAGGTGCTTTTTCAACATTTTTAGTACGGATGATAAACACACCGCTTTGGCCGTCGATAAGCTGAGAAGTTTTTCCGGCAGCAAGGCCAAAGGCTTTACCTACCACTTTAATCTCAGGGCCTATACCAAGGATCATAGGGCTTGCAAAGGTAACACCGGTAGCTGAAGCTACGCTGGCACCTGCACTCTGGGCTACAGCCTCAAGAGTATTGCCTTTCATTTTCTCCCTGATTATTTTTGCTTTCTTCTCGTTACGAACGATAGGCAGTACGCTTGCTTTAGCTTCTTCAATCGGCAGCACACCTTTTTCGTTTATGGCTTTTAGCGAAACGATTACACTTCCTTTAGAAGTATCAAACTTCTTAACGTCGCCTATTTTAGTATCGTCACTGTATGCCCAACGCACTACTTCGCGCTCAGGACCTACACCCGGGATGTTCTCATCTGTAGCACCAACGTGGTTAGCAGGGAGCACTGTAAGGCCTGCAGCTTTAGCAAGGTCTTTAAGCGGCTTCTTAGAATCCCTTGCTTCCATTTCAAGCTTAGAAGCTTTCTGGAAGTTAGCATCGATAGTAGCCTCGCTTGGAAGTATTTTCTGCGCAATGCTTGCAATACGCACACCGTCTTCTTTATCAAGAACCCTCATTACGTGGAAACCGAAGTCAGTTTTCACGATGCCGGTTTTACCTTTAGGGCTTGCAACAGCAAAATCTTTAAATTCCTGTGCCCAGCCACCTTCCGGTGTTACATCATATACACCACCGTTTTGTACTGCACCCGGGTCATCAGAATTAGTCCTGGCAAGCAGGTTGATAGCCTCTGGGTTAGCATTTACCTGAGCAAGGTAACCTTCAGCAAGCTTCTTAGCTTCTTCTTCTGTCCTTGTTACAGTAGCCCTCATAGCACCTTTGTACGCTACAAGTACGTGAGCCACCTTAGTACTGGCACCCGGTTTTTTAGCCATCATCCTTGTAATGGTGTACTGGCCGTTGTTGTTGTACGGACCAAATACCTGACCCGGGGCAAGGGCAGAAATTTGCTGTGCAAATTCTACCGGAAGCTGGGCTTTGGTATAATAGGTAGTATCGTATTTTATCTCTGAGTTAAGGTTTACAAACTCCTCAACTTCACTTGCAGGCATTGTAGCAAAGCTTGGGATAGTATCTGTAGTACTACCTACAAGTTTTACCTGTGGCTGAAGGAAGCCTTCAATAGTTTTCTTCACCTCAGCTTCGTCAGCAGCAGAAGGTTTGTTATCAAGGAAAACAACCTCAAGGTCGCGAGATGCCTCAGCTTTATATTTCTTTTCGTTCTTTTTCATGTAGTCGATAAGCTCCTGGTCAGTAACTTTTACTTTAGGGTCTTCATCGTTTACAGTGCTATACGGAACGTATACATAGTCAAAGTTAGCCTTGTCGCTTTCCTGTGCATATTTTTGCTTAGCTTCTAAATTTGTAGTAAAGAAACCGGCTTTAAGCGCAGTAACATAAAGTTGCGTTTTAGCAGAAGCTTCTATCTCCGGCCTTTCGCTCTCTATCATTTGATACTGCGTAGGGTTAGAAGTTTTTAACCCAACAAGGAATTCGTTGAATTTGGCTTTATCAAATTTACCGGCAGCATTCATAAACCTCGGGTCGTTACCTACGCTTTGCGCATAGATTTCAAGCACGTGGTCTTTACCCACACGGATGCCTGCTTTTTCACAAAGGTCAGCAAAAAGCACCTTGTTCACCTCCAGGTTCCAGATGTAGTTGGCAGTTTGGCCATAGGTAGCACCCGGCTGGCGCTGCTGCATGTTTGCAACTTTTTTATTAAACTCAAGATAAGGTATATCCGTTCCGTTTACGCTTCCTACGTATTTACTAGTGCTGAAGTTGCCACTTTTAACAACGTCGCCAATAACAAATGCAAGAAGGCAGAACCCGATAATACCGATCAGTAGTATAGAACGCTCTCTGATTTTAGATAAAACCGCCATTTTATAAATATATTTTTTTAATTCAGTGGGCGAAAATACAATTATCTGTTTAATAATAAAAATAGTGGGCTATTTTTTTGAGGCTTTTATTTTTTATTTTAATTGCTGTCGTTCCACCTTTATTAATTCCACTTTCTGGCCCGAAGCTTCCTGTACCGTAAACACATAGCCCGCCGCGCTTACTACAGCGCCTTTTTGGGGGATATTACCCGCGAAATATACCATCAAACCACCCAGCGAACTGTACGTTTCGCCTGCAGGCAGCCCCAACCCGAACTCATTATTCAGCTCAGCCACCTCAACACGGGCAGAGAACAACCACACACCCGGCGAAAGCACCTGTTTTACAACAGGCTCATCCATGTCGTGTTCGTCTTCTATTTCACCAAACAGTTCTTCAACAATATCTTCTACCGTTACTATACCCATAGTACCGCCATGTTCATCTAACACCACCGCCATGCTGCGGCGCCTGCGTGTGAGTATATTGATAAGTTCTTTTATATAAATAGCGCCATGCGTTCGTACTATAGGCACCATAACCTCAGCCACGGTAGCGGGCCTCCTGAACAGCGCAAACGAATGCACGTACCCAAGCACGTTATCTACCGTATTACCGTACACCACTATTTTACTGTAGCCCGTGTCTATAAACAGCTGGCGCAATCCTTCCACACTGCTATTCAGTTCTACTCCTGCTATAGCGGTACGCGGGGTCATAATATCTTTTACGCGGCGTGATGTAAATTCGAGTGCGTTTTTAAAGATTTCTATTTCGCTGTCCACTTCCTCCTGCTGTTCCGTGGTGGTAAGTTGCTGGTTCAGGTAAGCACCCAACTCCCCTTTGGTAAAATATGCTTTATGGATATCACCTTTCGAGCCAAGCAGGCGTACAAGGATAAAATCGGCCACAGGAATCAGCACACGCGTAACCCCGGAAAACAACATATAAAAAGCATACGCCGGGAATGCCAGCACCTTTATAAGCCTGTTAGCATACACCTGGAAGAAAACTTTAGGAAGAAAATCAGCTGTGAGCAATATCACCATTGTAGCTATAGCAACAAAAAGCACGGTTTGCCAAAAACCACTGACACCGTAAAGCCACGGGTTCAGGAGTTTCATGAGTACCTGCCCCGCATGGTAACCATAAACAACAAGTGCTATGCTGTTACCCACGAGCATGGAAGTGATAAACTGGATGGGATTTTCGGTAAGGCGGGTAAGGATGCGAGAAAGCACCGAAGACTGGCGGCTTTCTACGCTGAGATATACTTTATTGGCCGACACATAAGCCGTTTCCATACCCGAAAAGAAGGCTGAAAGCAAGAGGCACCCTATGATTATAACCGCCTCCATAAGGATTACTTACCGGAGTTGTTATACCTGCTGTAGGATTTTCTCCTGATGAAGAAAAAAGCTACACCTGCACCGGCCAGCAGTAGCTGTGGAAGGCCGTCGCCCCCATCGTTATAACGCATAATACCGTCTACAACAAACATTGCTGCTATCAGCAAAAACACGTACGGTATGTATTTAAAATATGCCATTTTTATTTCACTTCGTTTATAGAACCCTGGCTGCGCTGGGTATTCATTACTTTAAAATCGCGGCTGAAATCTATCCCCGGCCCTTGCAGGAAGCTTCCGTTTACATCGGTAAATTTAAAGAATTTTTCAGTGTAAAACCACTCGTTCTTCTGGTCGTAGTATAATTGCTCTGTAGTGAGTTCCTTGCCGTCTTCGGTATAAATATGCACGTGGCCCTGCAGGTCTATTACATCGGTATCTTCATACACTATAGCATAGTCTCCGTCTACAAAAGTTTTTTTGCCTTGGGTATCAAAAAGTGTAAGATGCACCCCTTTCGGAAATTCGTTAAAACCGTATTCAAGATTGGTATAATCACGCATCAGCGGGCTAACCAGTATCGACTTCACTTTACCCGAATCAGTATACTTCAGGTCGATATTCTCCGACTCGCCTACCGGATTAAAACCCACGCTATTGATGCGCTGCACCTCACGAAAATTACTTTCGCAAGACAACAGCACCGGCAGCAGGGCTACGCATAAAAAAAGTAGTACGCCGATTTTCCGCATTATTTAAGCTTAGGCAGGGTTACACTTTCGTTTATCCAGCAGCCGTAGGTTATCACATCACCTTTAGATTTCTTAGCAGCCTTAGCTTCTTTCTTCGTTGGGATGTTTTTACTATACTCCTGCTCCAGCGTGGCCACGGTTTCCTTAAACTTAGGTTCGGCAACTTCTGCTTTTTTCAGCATATTGATTGCTGCCCATACCAACGCCTTACGGTCAAAATCAGTCAGGTCGCAATCTTTAGCTGTAACAGTAGTGTACAGCTCAGCAATAAACAGGTACGGCTTACCGGTTTTGGCATTTGCAGCCGCAGCCTTAAGCGCATATTCTTTAGCCTTGGCCTTATCAAAATTGCGATACAAACCGGCAACAGTCATATAAAGTTCCGCCTTTTTCAAAGCGTTAGGTTGTTTTTCAGCAGCCTCAGCGTAGTATATCAGCGCTTGTTTACTGTCGCCTTTCTTTTGCAATAAGTACGCCAGGTCATAAGCCGACTGGTAGGTAGGGCGCTGTTTGTGCAATGCAGTAGAAGCATTAAGCAACAGCTGGCTCTTGTAGCATTTGCAGGCTTTTAGCGTGTTAGCCATACCCTGTAGCCATGATAATGACTCTTTGTTTTTCTCGTATTGCGGGGTGTAGTATTCCTCAAGCTTTTCGCAGTTAAAAAGCGCAGCACCCTGCTTAGATATATTGTCAGATACCGCCTCAAGTGCACTTTCGCTCACTTTAGTATCCGCAAGGAATATTTTTTCGTCAACAGTAAGTTCTTCGCTGTTGGCCTGTTTAGCCTGGATGGCCTGGATGGCCTGTCTTTTATGGGCAATATCATCATGTACCGCAGTAATACGGGAAGATATATCGCTATACTTTTTCAGGAAGGCTTCAAAAGAATCTTTCTTCCCCTGATACCTTTCATGCACATACTTAAAATACAGTTCAAAGGCATTATAATCAGTAAATGCTTCCGGGTGCGTAGTAAACACCTGATCCAGCATTTTATATAATTCTTCTGCATTGGCACCGCCATTAGTATTCAGCAACAATGCTTTCCTTACCATGGCATCACCTGCAGGGAAATTCTTTTGCTGGGCGGCATAAAAATCAAGTGCACCTTCAACCGCTTTTTTACGGTCTTCAGGAGTGCGCGCAACTTCAACACGATACAACACTACCTTATCACCCAGGATGTATACCCCTTCGGTATAGGCAGCACATTCCTTGGTAAGGTCATCCAGCTGGGACGACGCCTGTTTCAGGTCGCCCTTAAAAACCGTTTCTTTAAATAGCTTGTAGGCAGGCTCGCACTTTGCCCCCTGTGCCGAAGCAAAGGACACCGCAAACAATGCCGAAACCAGGAATGCTTTACCGTATATTTTCATAGCGCAGATTTTTTATGGTTTTAGTCAAACTTACGCTTCACAAACCAGCGGTCGTTTAGCGAAAGGCTAATGTACACATTAAAGTAGTTCTCCTGTATAAGGCCCGCACTTTTAGTACCCCTTTTACCTATTTCGGTACCGATGTTAACATTACTGCCACCTACACCGCCCACAGGCAAGCCTACACCAAAGGTTAATGCGTAATCATTAATATTTTCCCCATTCACAATCAAGCCTGTTTTTTCATATCGAAGGCCGGCACGGTACGTTACCCTGGCCAGGTAGCTGGTAAACGAGTAAAATTTAGGAATGTAGTACCCACCCACACCAAAACGGTGTCCGTTTTCAAACGCAACATTGGTAATACCGTCAAAGCGGTTACCCAGCACATTACTGCCCGTATACGTATATTCAAAACCGGCAAACCATTTTCGCACGATACCAAAGCCGCTACCCGCAGCTATTTTCATAGGCATTTTGTTGTCATTAGAGTTCACAGTAAATGTATCGCTGTCTATAGGCGTTTCATTATCTGTAGAGCCAGCCGGAATTATGGCAATGGTTCGGCTTGTTTCACCACTAAGCGTAGCTTCAGGCGTAAAGGTGGCACTGGCAGTCCAGGTATATTTTTTATTGATAAGCGTTTGGTAATACGCACCGAAGTTAAATGCCACAGCACTGTAATCACTGTTGTTAGATTCTTTGGTACGGTATTGCAGCGCCTCATCATTGTTACCATTAGCAGGATCTGTATCTGGTATATCTACTATAGACTGGGTTTGTATTTTACCGAAGTAATAATTAAACTCGGCACCTACAGAGAAGTTATTGGTGATTTTATATGACAATCCGCCAAACGTACGGTTAAGCCCGCCACTACCGTCAAACTTCCTTTGGAAGTTAAGCCCTGTTTCGGGGTCAGTCTGAGTATTTTGTATACGGTACCCCACAGCAGTGTAAGGCATAAGGCCAAACGCAAAACCTATTTTCTTAAACGGAAAAGCCAGCGCTATATAATCAAGCGTATTACGGCCCGCCGTGCCGCTTTGCGTATCTGTAGCCAGCTTGGTGCTGGATTGTGTGGCTGCAACGGTAAATGTAGTAAACTTAAGGTGCGAATAGCTGGCCGGGTTTTGCAGGTTTATGTGTATACTGTCTGTAATACTACCTATACCGCCCATGCTTTTATTTTCGGCCGTGCTTTTAAATTTTGTATCGCCTATACCGTAAAAAGAATACGGCGAAGCATTATTTTCCTGCGAAAACGCTGCTGTGGCACATAAAAGGCAAAGTCCGGCTACAAGTTTTTTTATCATTTGTGGTTTATGTATATGTATAAATTGTTCAGGCTTTCCAAAAGGAAATTTGAATTGGCAAATATGGTGCTTTTTAATCTTTTAGCCAAAAAATCAGCATCGCCACCCGTTAATATTACCGTCAGCTGCTGATATTGCCCCTCATAAGCACCTATAAACCCCTCAATTTCAAACAGCAGGCCGTATACCGCACCGGCGTGCAGGCTGGTATTGGTAGTATTTCCCACATGGCTTTCGGGCATTTCCGGATATAACAACGGAAGTTTTGCCGTAAAAGTGTGCATGGCGTTGTATCTTAATTGCAGCCCCGGTGAAATAGCACCACCCAGGTATTCGCCCGCAGCTGTAATAAAATCATAGGTTACACAGGTACCGGCATCTATAACCAGCAGGTTGTGCCCTGGGTGCTGAAGCACCGCCCCCGCTGCCAGCACCATACGGTCTACACCCAGCGTGTGTGGCGTGGCATATTTATTTACAAACGGAAAGGCTACATCGCGGTTTATTTCGGTTATGGCAGTACGCTTTTTTAGCAGGGTTAACAGGCTGTGCTGCTCTTTCCCTACCGTAGAAAGAACAGAATGGCTGATAAGAGGGTAGCTACTGAAAATTTCTTCCAGTATTTTTGGGGCCTCATCTTCGGCAAATGAGAAACGCCCCAGCAGTGCAGTTTCCTCAAAAACAGCGGCTTTAATTTTTGTATTCCCTATATCTATTGCTAAAAGCATCCTTATTTTTTTGACGGGACAAAGATAACAATTGATTTTTTTTATTTTTTGCTTTGCATAATCTAAAAATGGGTATATATTTGCACCCGCAAACAAGTTCGCTGTATGCTTTACGCAAAACTGTGAATTTGCAGGCAAATAAGAATGGTACCTTAGCTCAGTTGGTAGAGCAATGGACTGAAAATCCATGTGTCCCTGGTTCGATTCCTGGAGGTACCACTTAAAGAGCCCCTGAGCACTCAGGGGTTTTTATTTTAGACATTCCGAAAATTACCTTATAAGGTACCTTAGCTCAGTTGGTAGAGCAATGGACTGAAAATCCATGTGTCCCTGGTTCGATTCCTGGAGGTACCACAAAGAAGCCGTCTCACAACATGAGGCGGTTTTTTTTGTATTACTAATAAACACAATAAATTAAGCCCGCGTTAAATATCGCGAAGCTTTTAGCAAACGATTTGGGTATTAATTATTTACCATTACCTTTGCAGCCGTTTTAAAGTACCCCGAATAAAAAACACAGCATTATGAATATGAAGAAGATTGTTGAGTACCGTAAATTGCTCGACGTTACAAAAACAGCAACACTAAAGGAGCTAAAGACTATTTACCGTAACAGCATGAAAGACCATCATCCGGATACGATAGCCGATGATGCTGAAAGGCTGGCTGCAGAAGAAAGGAGTACCGCTATAATTGAGGCATACCACTTTTTAGTAAGTATAGCACCTGAAACCCTTGAAAAGACTAAAGCCGAATACATAGCCACTACGACTACACAGGCCATACACGAGTTTTATTTCGATAACAGTGTGCTGTACATCAACTTTGCCGACGGTGCCAGCTATGAGTATTTCGGTGTACCTAAGGCTACGTACATTAAAATGATCAATGCCGACTCACCGGCACGTTTTGCCCGCAGGAACATACACGGTACTTTTTTATACCGCAGCGCCAGCAAAATTGTATCTGAGCTATAGATAAATATTCTACATAAAAACACAAAGCCCGCTTTGCGCCGCGGGCTTTGGTCGTTTTTGGAGAAAACTATTTAAGGAAAATTACTATTGTTTAACGATTTTACGCCACTCTGTTTTGGCTCCGTCGTTTAATTGTAAATAATAGATACCGCTTGCCAAATGCCCCAGCGGTAACAATATACCGGGAAGCCTGTTACTGCCCGTTGCCATCTTTTTACCCGAAACATCAAACACTGATACTTCACCCGAAAAGCCCGAGATATTCACGGCATCTTTTACCGGGTTAGGATATACTTTCATGGTACTTGCCACAGGCTTATCAGTTGCCAGCGAAGCCTCATTAAGCGAAAGGTTGTCTACCGTAAAATAAGATGAGTAGCCCATATCAGGGGCAAAATAAGGAGCATCTTCATAACGCTTTACCATAGACGGGTCGAGTATCACCTTAACGGTATCGGGTATTTCATCGCTATAATAGGTTATCGGTACTACAAACTGGGTATAATCGGCAGCGGCATTCAGGTTTATAACCCCGGAGCCAATAGTATCGGCCTGGCCAAGGAATAAATCCCATTTGGTAAGGTAAATACTTACCTGCGCAGTATCGGTTACAAGTTCCGAACCATCGGTCAGCACATTATCAGTGTATTTATAATATCCGCTAAGCGACTCGGGCCGCGAGTCTATATAGGCACTTTGTATAGCCATATCTTTCACATACGTATACCACACGCTAAGCTTCAGCGCATAGTTATTATTTTGGGCAGGTGTTTCGGGCGGGTAAATAAAATTGCCTTGTGGCTCCGTAAGTACACCACTGCCCCACCACCATCCTGTAGGGCGGTTCTGCACCTGATTTTCTGTTATAGGGTTATCCCATATTTCAAAGTCCAGGTTTTGCAATTGTGCGTGCCCGGCCCATGCAACAGCCATGAGTACCAGGGTGAATAATCTTCTTTTCATATTACAGCTTTTTTAAACATTAGTGGTAATCCAAAAGTACCTTTAAGCACCAAGGCTGCTATTATAAAAAAAACGCTAAGAATTGTGAATTTGCAGAAACATACACCAGCCGCAGGTTTACAGCTTCATTTTTTCTTAAAGAGAAATGATGCACTGCACAATAAATCGTTTTTTTTCTCATTTTTACAGTACATCATCATAAACCAATGAAACAAATCACTTACTATTGCTGCGCCTTGCTGTGTTGCGCAGTTGCTTTTGCACAAAACACAGTTAAAGGGACTATTACCGACCGTGAAACAAAACAACCTCTCGCCTTTGCCAGCCTGGTCTTTAACGGAAAAAACAACCTCTCTGTAATAGCAGATATCGATGGCAAGTTCAGCTTCAGCGCCGCCGAAAACCTTACCACCGCTACCTGCAGCTATGTAGGCTACACTCCCGAAACGGTATCTATATCAGCATCTAACTCCCGCAACCTTGCTATTTCACTGCAATTTGCCCAAAACCAGCTACAGGAATTAGTAATAAGCCCCGGAGATAATCCTGCTGAACGCATTATGCGTAAGGTAATAGCCAACAAAGAACTGAATGACCCCGACAACCTTACTGCTTACACCTGCAACTCTTATAATAAGGTTTCTTACGACTTCAGGAACAACAATGCTACTGATAGTCTTAAAATAAAGAAATTCTTTAAGGGCGGGCATTTTTTCATGATGGAATCAGTTACGGAACGCAAATACATGAAACCAAACCGCACCGAAGAGAAAATCATAGCTACTAAGGTTTCCGGGTTTAAAAACCCATCGTTTGCTACTACTGCTACCGATTTACAGCCATTTTCTTTCTACAAAGACAATATTAATTTCCTCAACATAAACTACCTCAACCCCATAAGCAAGGGCAGTATCAGTAAATACCGCTTTACATTGCAGGACACACTCTATCAGGGAAAGGACACTGTATACGTGATTTCATACAAACCGCGTCCGCATAAAAACTTTGAATCGCTTACCGGTCTACTGTACATTAATACTAATAAATATGCCGCACAACAGGTTACCGCCACGCCTTTCGAAAAGGGGAAAATGGATTTGCGCATACAACAGCAGTACACCAATATAAACGGTTACTGGTTTCCGGAACAGCTGAACTATGCCCTGATACTGAACGACTATCCCAACCCTAAAACCGGTATGATAGCCGAAGGGCGCGGCTATATAGACAACGTGGTGATAAACCCGCAACTGCGCAAAAAAGATTTCAGTATGGAATCGGTATGGATTGATGAAAATGCCGCAAAGAAAGACAGCCTGTTTTGGCAGGGGCAGCGCCGTGAAAAACTGAACCTCGCCGAAACCAACACCTACAAAGTACTGGACAGCCTGGGCGAAAAACACAACTTTGACAAATACCTGTCATTCATAGAAAAAATGGCCAAAAACCGCATCCCGATTGGCAAGTTCGACCTGGACATTGGTAAAACACTGGTGTATAACCGCTATGAAGGATTCCGTTTTGGTTTGGGCGCATATACTAATGAAAAGCTGTTCCCCAAGCTGTCTTTGGGCGGATTCTTTGGATATGGCAACAAAGATGGCAAGTGGAAATATGGCGGCGAAGCCATTTATACCATAGACAAAAGGCACGAGTTTACCATAAGTGGTCGCTACCAGGACAACCTTACCGAAGTGGGCGAATATAATTATGGTTTTGCGCAGCCAACGCGCCTTAACCTGAGGTCGTACATGGCGTACCAAATGGACCGTGTGCAGGAAGAGCGTTTTTTATTCGGGTCGCGTATCTACCGTTACATTAAGTGGAATGCAGGCTTTACGCATTCGCATACCACGCCCATGTACGATTACCTTTTTACCGATACCGACGGAAAGCAATATACATCGTACAACAATACCGAAGTGGCAGTAAACTTGCGATTTGCCTATGGCGAAAAAATAATCAACTCGTTTAACCAAAACGTAGCTACCCCTACCCAGTACCCTATACTGTACCTGTCTTATGCACACGGACTTGAAAACGTACTGGGTGGCGATTTCAATTATAACAAAATAGAAGCCGTAGCAGAGCAGTCGTTCTTCACCAAAAACCTGGGGCAAACCAGTTACCGCCTGGAAGCAGGTTATGCCGACCGTGCACTTCCTTACGGGCTTATGTTTACCGGTGAGGGCGGGTACGACAAAAAGATACAGGTTGTGGTAAAAAACCAGTTCCAGACCATGCTGCCTTATGAGTTTTTAAGCGACCGCTATGTAAACCTGCTTACCACGCACAATTTTGGCGGGCTGCTGTTTAAGTCAGGCAGTTTTCAGCCGTGGATAAGCATCCACAACAATTTCAGTATAGGCGATTTGCGGAATCCGACTGCACACGGTTTTATAGATTATAAGGTAAAAAACAAATTGTTTAGCGAAACTGGCCTGCAAGCCGACAACATACTGAAGCTAAATTACCTGAACATAGGCTACCTGGGATTAGGCGCAGGCGTATACTACCGCTATGGTGCTTATGCCTACGATAATGCAAATGACAACCTTGTGTTTAAGGCTACCTTAAACTTTACCATTAAATAAAGCTAACGGTTTGTTCACTTCCATTACAAGCTAAATAAAAATGCGTCGGGAAACCTTAGGATTTCCCGACGCATTTTTGCTTTGGTCAAAAAGAACAACCTATATCTCTCCCATACTCATAATACTCTGCTTAACACCATTGTTTTTAAGCAAATTAAAATGAGACCGCACCGCCGCATGGAACGGGTAGGAGGTATAGGGGATATCATTTTCGGCGGCATACTTTTTAATAATCGGCGTTATGTATGGGTAGTACGTATGCCCCACCCCCGGAAACAAGTGATGCGCTACATGGTGGGTAAACCCACCGTACAGGAAGTTGGCTAACGGGCTTCCGGTACTGAAATCTTTGGTTACCAGCATTTGGTGTACCGCCCAGGTGGTTTCCATTTTACCGTCGTCTGGTGCCGCCGGAAAATACGCTTCTTCATCCACGTGGGTACTTATCAGCGCTATAACCCCGAGCATGCTTCCGCAAATATGCATGGCAAACCACGCCCCAAGTACTACATACCACTGCTGGTTCAGTACCAGCATAGGCACAACAACCATATAGAAAACATTGGCTATCTTGGTTGCAAACAGCCTGTAATATTCCACCTTAGGTATTTGTACTATACGTTTCACATAGTTATCCTTTGTTCCAAAGAAATCTTTAAAATCACGAATAAAAATCCAGTTAAGGCTGTACAGCGGGTACAGAAACCACATATAAATATGCTGGTACCTGTGGAAATCAAGCAGCGGGCTGTTTGGGAAAATGCGCACCATATCGCTTTGCTTAATATCTGCATCCCAGTCGGGTATGTTCGGGTACGGGTGGTGCAGGCGAATGTGGCGGGTAATCCAGAGCCAGCGGTTACTGCCGAAAACTTCTAAAATCCATGTAAAGCGGTCATTGGCCTTCGGGCTTTTAAAAACGGCTCCGTGTACGGCATCATGAAAAGCATTGATAAACAAAATAATCATGCTGAAGCCGCACAAAATGTAGAACAGGTAAAGCAGCTGTGTGTTGTTGCCAAAAAACAGTATACAGGCGTAAAAGATAAAATAAGCAGCCAGCAATCCTAATGATTTTCTTACATTCTTTCGGCGTAAGCGGTCGTCATTCAGTACGGTTTCTTCTACTTCGCGGTGCAATTTTTTGAAAAAATCGTCAGCACCTGGCTTTACGTAGGTTGGCCTTTTTAATTTTTCCATAAGATGTGTTTGTTGATGATGTGTACTCAAATTTAAGCAAAAAAGCCAGAAGCAATAACGCTTTAAAAGAGTTTTAACACGTAAACAGCATCAAAATCTTACACCTTTTATCAGCTATTTCGTTAGCATTTCTTCCGGTCAGTGTTTTGATATAATTATTATTGGTTAACCCCTTGTTGTACCTTAAATTTGCTTTATGCAATACCGGCCTGATTATAGCAACATACACTTACTCCTGAAATTTAAACAGTATGCCACGTAAAACCGCCCTGAGAACATATCGAAAAACCCGCTACATCCTCTATAAAGAAACTCTTGTAAACGCTAACGAACATTTTTGGGCTTTTACCGGCTCTTTTATAGGCTTAGGCATCATTGCTTATCTACAATACGGGCAATTAAACAAAAACGACCTTGTATTTCTTATCGGCTCATTTGGCGCTTCTTGTGTTCTGGTATATGGCGTTATAGAAAGCCCTCTGGCACAACCCCGAAATCTTGTAGGCGGACACCTCATTTCAGCAATAATCGGTGTTACAGTCCAAAAATTATTTCCAGATATTCTATGGATAGCTGCGCCACTGGCGGTTTCTCTATCAATAATAGCCATGCAAATTACCAAAACGCTGCATCCGCCCGGAGGAGCCACCGCACTCATTGCTGCCACGGCTTCACCTCAAATAAGGGAACTTGGCTATATGTATGTAATTTCCCCGGTACTTTCGGGCAGCCTTATTTTACTCATAATCGCATTGATATTTAACAACCTTACTCCCTTGCGAAAATATCCTTCAGCAGCAGCAAGGGCTAAATATCGTAAATTACTTAAGCGTTGAGCATTATACGCTCCTCTAAAAAATCAACAGATGAACGAACTTAATACCGAAACCAGCCCTTACCTTTTACAGCACGCAAACAACCCCATACACTGGAAGGCCTGGAAACCCGAAGTTTTGGCAAAAGCCAAAAAAGAAGACCGGCTTATGGTGCTGAGTGTGGGCTATTCGGCATGCCACTGGTGCCATGTTATGGAACACGAAAGTTTTGAAGACGAGGAAGTGGCAGAACTGATGAACGCTCACTTTATTTCGATAAAAGTAGACCGCGAGGAACGCCCGGATGTAGATGCCACCTATATGAAGGCCGTACAACTGATGACCGGGCAGGGCGGCTGGCCCATGAATGTAGTACTGCTCCCCGACGGCAGGCCTGTGTGGGGCGGTACGTACTTCCGGAAACAACAGTGGATGGAAGCGTTAGACCAGCTACAGGAACTGTACACCCACGGCCGTGATAAAATGGAAGAATATGCCGCAAAACTGCTTGAGGGCATCAACCAGCTATCCATACTGCCACCGAATGAGGAAGGTGCTTTACAAAACCCTGCCAATATAAAACCATTGGTGGAGAAATGGAGCCGCAGTTTCGACTGGGATTTTGGCGGTTATGCCCGTGCCCCAAAGTTTATGATGCCAAACAACTACCTGTTTTTGCAACGCTACGGCTACCAGACCAAAACACAGGAACTGCTGGATTTTACCGACCTCACACTTACCCGTATGGCATGGGGAGGATTGTTTGATACCGTAGGCGGAGGGTTTTCGCGCTATTCTGTAGACATGCACTGGCACGTACCGCATTTTGAAAAAATGCTGTACGACAACGGTCAGCTCATGAGCCTGTATGCAGAAGCTTATAAGCGCACCAAAAACCCATTGTATAAAGAAGTGATAGAGAAAACACACTTCTACGTAAGCACTGAACTCACCACAGCTGAAGGCGCTTTTTACAGTGCCTGGGATGCCGACAGCCTTACCCTTACCGGCCACAAGGAAGAAGGCGCTTTTTACACCTGGGAAAAAGAAGACCTCAAAACATTACTGAGCGATGATTACACTTTATTCGAAAAAGTTTTTAATATAAATGAATTCGGGTTCTGGGAGAACGGGCAATTTGTGCTGATACAAACCGAACCGATTGACACACTGGCTGAAGGTTTTGGCATAAGCCCGGAAGAACTTTCGACAAAGAAAAAAAGTTGGGAACAGTTACTGTATACGGAACGTGAAAAACGCCACAAGCCGGGGCTGGACGACAAAATACTTACCTCATGGAATGCCCTAATGCTGAAAGGTTATGCTGATGCCTACAAAGCTACAACCGAAAGCCACTACCTGGAAGCAGCCCTGAAAAACGCACGGTTTATAACGAATACCCTCTGGTACGAGGCCGGTTACCTATGGCGTACCCATAAAAACGGCGTATCTCGCATTAAAGGTTTCCTTGAAGATTATGCCCATACCGCCGATGCTTTTATCAGCCTGTACCAGTGCACGCTTGATGAGCAATGGCTGTACAACGCCAAACAACTGGCCGACTATGCACTGGAACATTTTTACGACGAAAAAAAGCAATCGTTCCTGTTTACAGAAAGGGACAATACAGAACTGGTGGCACCACACTATGAAACCGAGGACAACGTAATACCGGCATCAAACTCGGTAATGGCAAATGTGCTGTACAAACTAAGCCTGCTGTTTGATAACGCTCATTATGAAAAAGTGGCGTTGCAAATGTTATATAACATCATCCCGTCTATGGATTACCCGTCAGCATTCAGCAACTGGCTAAATCTTTGGCTGGACCTGGCCGCCGATAACCACGAGCTTGCCATTTGTGGAAAAGGTGCTTCGGATGCCCTAAAGGAAATTAATTCACACTACCTGCCGCATGTGCTGGTGGCTGCAACCACCAAAGAAAGTGTAATCCCTTTTTTACAAAACCGCTTTGTTAAAGATGATTTAATGTTTTATGTTTGCCGGAATAAGGCGTGTAACTTGCCTGACGATACCGCTGACAAGGCTCTGGCTGCATTAATAATATCATAGAAAAATGAAAAACGAACAGATAAAAATAGACGACTACGTAGAATATTTTACCGGCAAGCTGATAAGCTATGTGCCTAATATTATAGGAGCTATATTAATATTTATAGGTGGTATAATTGTTATTAAACTCCTTCGCAGGCTTATAACCGGGATTGTTACCAAAAGGCCCGACCACGACCCCACCGTGCTTAAGTTCCTGCTTGATGTGCTTACGTGGATACTACGCATCTTGCTTTTCATACAAATCATAGAGCAGCTGGGGGTAGAAACCACCACTTTTGCCGCAGCCATAGCCGCAGCCGGACTTGCAATAGGCCTTTCACTACAGGGGTCGCTTTCTAACTTTGCAGGTGGATTACTCATTATACTGTTCAAGCCTTTCCGCATAGGCGACTATATAGAAGCCCAAGGGCAGGCCGGAACGGTAAGCAGCATACAGATATTCAGCACACGGCTTATTACTCCAAACAACCAGGTGGTGTACCTGCCAAACGGCACGCTGAGCAACAACACCATTAAAAACTTTTCGCAGGAACCGGAACGCCGTGCAGAGATAACCCTGAATATGGGCTATGGCAGCGACCTTAAAAAGGTTAAGGATATTATATTCTCTGTAATTAAATATGACCAAAGGGTACTTACCCAGCCCGCACCGGCTATTGAGGTAAGGACGCTTACAGATACAGCTGTTACTGTAGCGGTTTATTTCTGGACAAAAAGGGAAAATTTTAGTGGCGCCGTATCTGATTTTTACGAAAATGTAAAACCCGCATTAAAGCAAACAGGCGTAGAATTTCCGCCGCACCAGGAACTGAATGTGAAATATCCTGAAAATAAAAAGGATAACCTGCAATAAATTTGCAACAGCAGCGTTTTATAACGGCACTATTTTTGTTAAATTATTTTAAATGTAGGGGTTAAAACCTTACTTTCGCCGCATTAAAACTATTTGCTATTATTATCACCATTAGAAATGAAAAATTTAAATTACCTGTTAGCTGCTGTTTTACTGGGTACTGCCCTTAGCGCTAATGCACAAATCAACCAGTCACCAATAACCGGAAACGGAGGACAGATTATGCTACCCGGCAGTAAATCAGCTGCCAGCGTACAGGGCTCTATGTACATTAACGAAAACTTCCTGCCTGCCAAAATAGGCGATAACAGCACCAGCAACCAAATGCTGCGCTACAATGCTTACTCTGATTATTTTGAGATTAGCTACCCACAGGAACAACAGGTAAAATCATTACCGAAGCAACCGGGCACCATCATTTCTTTTGTTACCGGTGAACAGTATGTACTTGTAAATTTCATAAAAGACAAAACTGAAGAATCTGGCTATATGCAGCTTTTGGGTAACAACGCAAAAGTAAAAATATACAAGAGGGAGCATATTTACCTACAAGCCGCTTCTAAGCCTGATAACGGCTATGGAAACGAAAAACCCGCTACCTACAAAAGGGATAGTGACGAGTTTTATGTGCAGATAGGCGATGCACCGGCACAACCGTTTTCAAGCAAGAAAAGCTTCTCTAAGCTGGTACCGGGCAAAAGCGATGAAATACTGAACTTTATAAAGCAGAATAAAATAGACCTTGAGAAAGGTGAAGACCTTGCCAAACTGGCCGAATATACTGCTTCAATAATATAATTTATTTACCTGCAATAAAATCTTTCAGGTAAAAAGGCTCAAAATAAGCGACATCTACGGTGTCGCTTATTTTGTATTTGGCATACGACAACGCTCCCATTTGCGCCGCTGAAGGATATAATTCATTTTGGTGGAATACAATTTTATTTTCAGGCAATACACCTACACATTTGGCAGCACCATCGCCTAAAATGTGTACCCTTGTATACTCCGAAAAAGATTCCGGGGTAATGATTTCAGCACGGGTTTCACGAACCTTATTGTAATCAGGTGTAAAAACCGACGTATAAGCCTCCATACGGCGTGCATCTATAAGCGGTATGATTACACCTTCGGTTACATTTATCCTGCGGGCTAAAAGCTCTAAGGTATCAATAGCAATAAGCGGGATACCCAAAGCATAGCACAGCCCTTTAGCTGCCGAAACACCTATACGAAGCCCCGTATACGAACCCGGCCCCATACTTACGGCTACAGCAGTAATATCGGCATAAGCCAGTCCTGCTTCGCTCAAAGCATCCTCTATAAAAACATGCAGCTTTTCGGCATGGGCATAGCCCTCCCCTGCGTATTCCTTCAGCACTTTTACCTCACCATCTACCGCCAGCGACACCGAACAATTTTTAGTAGCGGTTTCAATATTTAATATGTTTGCCATTATTTTTTAGCCTCTTTGTCCTTTGCGGCAGTTTTTATCTTATCACCCGGATTCAGGTCTTTAGACACTGTGTTGTACGGCCCTGTAATAACTACATCGCCCGGTTTAAGCCCCGAAAGCACCTCTATATTGGTATCGTCCTGTATACCGGTTTTTATCGGCCTCAGTATAGCTTTGCCGCCTTTGTTTACAAACACGCATTCAAAACGCTGTTCTGCCTTACCGGTTTCTTTTTCTTTTTCCTTCTCTTCCATTTCTTTCACAACATCGTGCTTCGCTCCTGATGTCGTGTCGGTTTTCACTACTACCGAACTGATGGGCACCGACAGTATGTTTGCTTTCCTTTGGGTAATGATGTCCACAGTAGCAGTCATTCCCGGACGGAATGGCGAATAGTTAGACGGCTTGCCTTGCAGCATGTCCTCATACGATTCTTTCAGCAGGCGAACTTTCACTTTAAAGTTGGTCACCTGGTCAGCCGTAGTAGTGGTAGATGAGTTAGAGATACTGGTTACAACACCTTTAAACTTCCTTTTCAGGTAAGCATCCACTTCTATTTCGGCTTCGTTACCTACCTGCACCTTTACAATATCATTTTCATTCACTTCCACTTCTACTTCCATATTGTTCAGGTTGGCCACACGAAGGATTTCTGTACCCGTCATTTGCTGCGTACCCACTACCCTTTCACCCAGTTCGGTATCAAGCTTTGAAATAGTACCGTCTACCGGAGAATATATAGTGGTACGGTTCAGGTTATCCTTAGCTTCGGTAACACTTGCTCCGGCACTTTGCACCTGGAAGAAGGCCGACTGCTTACTGGCCTGCGCCACCTCATAAGCCGACACTATTTTGTCCCATTCTGATTTAGAGATTACACCTTTATCAAAAAGTGTCTTGTTACGTGTGTAGTTTGCCTTAGCCTCTTTCAGTTGGGCTTCTGCCTGGTTTAAGCCTGCTTTTGCAGTAGACATAGCTGCATTGGTACGGCTCACACCCGACTCATACAAGTCTGGGTTTATACGCACCAAAAGGTCGCCTTTTTTAATGGCCTGACCTTCTTTAATAGGAAGCTCTATAATTTCACCCGAAACTTCCGATGATATTTTCACTTCCACTTCGGGTTGTATTTTTCCCGTAGCCGAAACCGTTTCGGTAAGCGTTATAGTTTTTACCTCGGCAGTTTCTACATCTTTACCTTCATCGCTATTGCCAATGGAACCCGATTTTTTTAGCGCCACCAGCGCCACAACAACAACGATTACCGTTCCTAAAAGTATGAAAATAGTTTTCTTAGACATGATTAGTTTTTTTGTGTGATTGTAGAAATAGGTATGCCGAAATAAAACTCCAGTATCTTAACCTTAAAGATAAAATCGTATTTGGTACGCAGCACTTCGCTTTGGGCATTTACAAAAAGCGTTTGCGCCTGGTTATAGTCAAATATATTAATCAGCCCCACCTCATAGCGCTGGCGAGCATATTCTTTAGACTGCTCGCGGGCAGTAAGTGTCGTCTTGGCTGCTTCGTAAGTATTCAGTGCACCCTGGGCATCGGTATATGCCTTATACACATTCTGCTCCAGCGTAAGCTCCTGCTGCTGTAGGGTAATGCGGGTACGCTCCAGTGCTATCTTGGCACGTTCTACATTATTGCGTGTAGATAAGCCGTTAAAAATCGGTATACTAAGCTGCACCCCGAACGAGTGGCCTTTATTCTGGTCGAACTGGTCCCAAACAGGCAAATGCTTGCCGAGCACCGGTACATAGTTTGGTGTAAGTACATTCTGGTTGGTACCGTCTACATAACCCACTATGCTCGTAGGGTTATTAGTGTTCAGCTGGTACCCTGTAACCCTGTCAGCATAAGCGGCACGGGTTGTAAAGCTATAAAACCCCTGCAATGTAGGCTGGTACGCACCTCGTGCTATGGTAACATCCTTTTCGGCCACGGCCAAATTCTGCTCAGCAATTTTTATCTCGGTACGCGTTTCCTTAGCCTTTTTGTATATCTCGGCGGCATTGCGCAGCAATACACCGGTATCATCGGTAGGGTAATCGCGGTCTTCAGTATCAAACTCCAGGAAGTTTTCCAGCTGCATCAGCTGTGCAAGACTCAGTTTACTAAGTAGCAAAGCGTTTTCGGCAGCAATTTTATTTTGGGTATCGGTAGCTACAGTCGCTTTTACATCAAGAAGGTCACCCTGTGGTACCGAACCGGCATCTACAAGCTGCTGCACACGGTCCATTTGTTTGGTATCGTATTCCAGCTGCTGTTGCTGTACTTTCAGGTTTTCTTTATTGAACAATATCTGCAGGTAGGCATTGGCTACATTCAGCCCCACATCTTCCTGCATTTTTGTAAGCTGGTACTGCGAAGCCACGGCCGCAAGCCTGGCACGGCTAAAGCGGTTCTGGCTCTGCAAACCGTTATAAATGTTTACACCCACTGTACCTCCGATAGAAGTAAACTGCACGGTTTGGTTTTCCAGCAAACCGGTGGTGATGTTTTGGTTAAGACCAATGTTCCACGAATGCGAACCCTGCAGGTTGGCCGTAGGTAAAAAAGCCATCTTAGCATCGCTTTTAGCAACAGCGGCGGTTTGCACATCCAGCTCGCTGAGCTTTATGGATATGTTGTTTTTAAGCGCGTAATCTACGCACTCCTGAAGGCTCCATTTTTTCTGCTGCGCAAAACCCGCAATCGTAAAAAGAGAAAACCCTAATAAAATAAGCCTGTGCTTTTTGTTTTTCATAATTGGAGAAACAAAATTATTAAATATCCTGAATAAGGACGATATGTTAACACATAAGACTCACATCTGTATTTTTTGTTACAAATTAAATCCTACATTTGCGCCAAATTTCTACTTAAACACATGAAAACCTTACTAGTTAGCCTTGTAGCAACCAGCATTTTATTTACAGGATGCGGCACAGCAAAGAAAATTGCCGCCCTGAAACCCGAACCGGGCAACACCACAGAGGTGGTTTACAAACAAAGCACATCGTTTATAAGCCTGCCCGTGAGCGTTACCATAGCCGATATTGAAGCACAGACCAACAAGTTTTTTGCAGGTGTGGTATATGAAGACAACGACATTAAAGGTGACGACGTAGCACTAAAAGTTACCAAAACTGCACCAATAAAATTCACTGAAAAGAACGGAAAGCTGGAAAGTGTAGTGCCTATTAAGGTAAACGGAAAAGTACGTTACGGCTCTACCGTTATGGGTGTGGACATGTATGATACCCGCGAGTTTGACCTTAATGCAAAAATCACATTCAGCAGCGACGTAAAACTTACCAACTGGAAGCTTAAAACCAAAACTACCATAGCCGAACTGGAGTGGGTAGAAAGCCCGTCTATTACCATAGCCGGAAAAAAAGTACCGGTTACCTACCTTATTAACCCTGCGCTGAAACTTTTTAAAAGCCGTATAGAAGACGAGCTGGACAAAGCCCTGAGCGAAGCCATCGACTTTAAGCCGCAGGTGCTTGACGCAATGGACGCAATGGCCAAGCCAATACTTACCAGCGAGCAGTACCAGACATGGTTCCGCCTTACGCCTACCGAGCTGTATGCTACTGATGCTGTTTTGGCTAAAAAGCAAATTACCATGAACATGGGCCTTAAGTGCACTATGGAAACTACCGTAGGCCAACAACCGAAAAATACTTTTAAGAAAGACCAGGTACAGCTACTTGCAGTAAAGACAATGCCTGAAAAGGTTACGGCTACTATTGCCGCTGTTTCTACTTATGACAATGCCTCTAAGATGATTACCAAAAACTTCCAGGGACAGGAATTTGGCGACGGCAAACGTAAGGTTACCGTACAGAAGGTTGACCTTTGGGCTAAGGATAACAAGCTTATCGTAGCACTGGATATGACCGGAAGCATTAACGGCACTATTTATCTTACGGGTATACCAAACTACAACGCTGTGACCAAAGAAATTTTCTTTGACCAGATGGATTATGTTCTCGATACTAAAAGCGCCCTTATGCGTACCGCCAACTGGATGGCCGGTGGCATCATCCTGAAAAAGATACAGGAAAACTGCCGCTACTCGGTTAAAGAAAACCTTGAAGAAGGTAAAAAAGCCATGGCGCCGTATCTTAACAACTACTCGCCTATGCCGGGTGTGTTTGTAAATGGCACATTAGACGGTTTTGATTTTGATAAGGTAGAGCTTACTAACAATGCTATGATAGCATTTATTAAAGCTACCGGAAAAATCAACCTGAAAGTGGATGGATTGAAATAAACTTTTCAGACTGTTGGATTTTTAGAGCTTTGGATTATTAGAATTTCAGGCTTTAAAACTCACAAAAACACATAAAAAAGAAGCGCTGTAAATTACAGCGCTTCTTTTTTTGTTTTAGATTTTACCCGCATGCGGTACACCACAAAACCTACGATACCTACCAGCAGGTACGGGAATACCATGAGGTAAACAATACCGTCGTTTACGGCTTCGGGTTGCACACCCTGTTCATTGCTTTCCAGGGCGGCACGGCACATGGCACACTGGGCGTTTACAGGCAGCGCCGTTGCAAACAAAAGCACCGGCAACAGCCATTGTATATATTTTTTCATTAGTAATGGTAATAAGGAGAAATCATAAGGTACACTACAACCCCTGTTATAGCCACGTACAGCCACATAGGATAGGTAATACGGGCCAGCTTTTTATGGCGCTCGTAACTACCCGATATACCCCTCACAAACGTAAACAGTACGAAAGGTATTATCACCACCGATAATGGGATGTGGGTAAGCAACACAAAGTAATACACGTAGCGTAATGCACCGGCCGTGGCTTTTTCCTGGTCACTTAGTGCACCGTCAAAATCAAGGTCGCCGTAAATAGCAGTGATGCTCGTCATGTGATAGGCCACATACATCAGCAGGAAGCTAAGCGATAGGGCTATTGCAACTTTAACCAGCCTTTCGTGCAGGGTACGGTTGCCTTTTTTTATGGCCTGTACTGCTACAAAAAGCACAATAGCGGTAAGCCCGTTAATAGCTGCATATATGGGCGGCAGGAAAGTTAGCGGTTTTACATCGTAACCCATTTTAGGCAGGTTGATACCGAAAAGGGCAGCTACCGCCACAGGTATCACTATCGATACGGCAATAATCCACTTATTGTATTGTTTTTCTGTTTGAAGTGATTGTTCCATTGTAAGGTTATTATTCTTCTAAAAGCTTTTTAATATCTTCTTTAATAGCATCCACGCCGCTTTGCTCCAGCCCGTCGTAGTACATAATCGGGTTGCCAAACTGGTCTTTACGGCAGCGTATGTTGCCATCCTTATCTACAAGTGCAAACATACCCGAATGCTCAAAGCCTCCCGGCACATTTGGGTTGGCACCCGCATACAGCTTAAACTCTTTGGCAAGGTTAAAAATATAATCACGCTCACCGGTAAGGAAATGCCAGTTGTAGTGTTTTACACCAAGCTGCTTTGCATGGTCTTTAAGCACTTTGGGCGTATCGTATTCCGGGTTAATGGTTATGGATGCAATACCGAAATCAGGCCTGCCGTAAAAAGCTTCCTGAATTTTCAGCATGTTCTGGTTCATTTTCGGGCAAATGGTAGGACAGGTACTGAAGAAAAACTCCACTACATAGACCTTGCCTTTATAATCACTGTCCGATACTTTTTTATTATCCTGGTCCGTAAGTTCAAAACCGGGTACCGGGCCTATTTCTACAAGGTCAGATTTCTTAAAACGGTCTACAATTTTCGGCACAGCCCATATCCCGAAAATAAGCACTATAAACGAAATGCCTATATATGATTTGTTCTTCATAACTTATATTTCCCTTTTGGTGCGCTGCGGCCCGTTGTGTCTTTTTAGTTCCAGGCGGTATTCGCGCAGTATTATCTTTACGTCGTCGGTCATTTCGTTATGCAACTCCGATGCTATGAAGGTGTTATAGCCGTCCTTGTACTCCGCTTCACCCTTCTTATCTTTACCATTACGCCCACGCAGGCAACGCTCCTTATCTACAATAAACACATAATTATTACCGGCATTGGCATCTAACGGTTCGCTCACTTTAAAGCTGGCATAGAACTTCTTTATATCCTCTGGTTTGGCAAACAGAAACCTCCAGTCGCTTATGTCCCCCATAAGCTTCAGGCTTTGCTGTAGCTTTTCTACAGACTCCTGGTCACCATCGGGCACCAGCATTACCATCTGGAAATCGGTAAAGCCTTTGTACTTGTTGTTTATCTTTTGGTTAAGGTTAAAGATAGCCTCCTTACGCTTATTAATGTCATTACCAAAAAAACCAACTACCGATATTTTATCTTTAAGCTGTACCGGTTTCCCGTCGAGGGTTTTACCCACAGGGAGCTCGTTAATGTTTTTTGTAATTATAGGAAGGTAGAGAGAATTGTGCTTAACCATAGAAAAGTATACATACAGCAACAACGGCAGTACAAGCAGGCCAAACAACACTAATTTACGATTCATGATACGTTTGTGTAACTATGGTGCAAAATTAAAAAAGGCGGTTGATATAACCGCCTTTTTTATGAATTAATGTTCCCTTAGAATATCCACTTATAGTGTGAATTGTGGAACACGTCAAATATATAATTACCTTCTACCAGTAAGATGAATACCAGATAGATTATAAGGAATACAAGCGGGGCAACAATAGACCACCTGAAGCTTGATTTCTCGCCTTCAAGGTGCATGAAAGCCCACATAATGTAGTACGCTTTTACAATTGTAAGGATAATGAACAACCAGTTTAGGTAGTTAAGACCAAAAAGGCTGTTTAGGAAAAGAGCTTCCGGCTTTTTAATACCGAAGATAACTTCAACTATTGTTATTACAGACAGGATCCCGAAAACGGTCCATATCCTTTTTGTGTTAGATTCGTGTGCGTGTGCCATGATCTATATATTTTCTTTAAGATTAAACAAGGTAGAAGAATGTAAACACGAATACCCAAACAAGGTCTACAAAGTGCCAGTAAAGACCAACTTTCTCAACCATTTCGTAGCTCTTCCTTTTCTCATATGTACCAAGAAGTACGTTAAAGAATATAAGGACGTTAATCATTACACCAGAGAATACGTGGAAACCGTGGAAACCTGTAATGAAGAAGAAGAAATCAGCAAACAGCTTGTGGCCGTACTCGTTGTGTTTAAGGTTTGCACCTTCTACAACCATACCGAAATCTGCTATCTTGGCAAGAGACTGCTCCCTTGTAAGTACCGTTTTAGTTTTCTTAGGAGTGATATCCTCAGTCCTGATAAGAACTTCAGGGTGTGCTTTAAGGCCTTCTGCAACTTCTTCAAGAGAATATGTAGGAAGCGTTTCACCTGTTTCATAAAGGATGCCTACACTCTTGGTTTTGTTAACCCTTTCTGTAGGGATGTGTGCAGCAAAATCAGCAAGCGCTACACGCTCATATTTACCGTTTTCGCCTTCTTTAACAAACTGCAGTACAGAACCACCTTTGCTTTCTACAGCACCAAACTCACCTTTAATAAAGTTTTTCCACTCCCACGCCTGTGAGCCAAGGAAGATAAAACCACCTATAATGGTAAGCAGCATGTATACAGCAACTTTTGTCTTTTTAAGCTGGTGGCCGGCGTCTACCGCAAGCACCATGGTTACAGACGAAAAGATAAGGATAAAAGTCATTAACGCCACATAATACATCGGGGCATCTACACCGTGCATAAACGGAAAGTGAGTAAACACCTCGTCTGCAATAGGCCATGTGCCGATGAATTTAAACCTTGAGAAACCATAAGCGGCAAGGAAACCTGAGAAAGTAAGAGCATCTGATACGATGAAGAACCACATCATCATCTTACCATAACTTGCTCCCATAGGCTCGTTTCCGCCGTCCCATGTTTTGCCTGTAGTGGCTGTAGTAGTAACTGTCGCTGCCATAAAACGTTATTAGGTTAAAAAGTTTTCAAATTTACATTTTTTTCTTTTAATAGAAATAGAAAAACAAAAACAAATAAACCCATAAAAAACCGAGAAAATGCCAAAAAAGCGCACCTAACTCTATTCCAAGGGTTTGTGAAGGGGTGTATTTTTGTTTAAAATGATTATAAATTACAACCAAAAGCACTATAAGCCCTGCAAACAGGTGCGCAAGGTGCACCACCGTTACTATATACAGGAATGTAGTAGTAATATTACTCTCCGGGCCGGTAAAAAAGTAGCCCGCCTGTATCACCTGACCGAAGCCATAAAACTGTAATGCCACAAAGGCAACACCAAGCCCAAGGGTACCCAGGATAAGCCCAGAAGCCGCACCGTGGTTCCCTTTTTTTATTGATGATATAGCAAAATGGAAAGTAAGGCTGCTTAGCACAATTACCAGCGTGCTGATGGTAAATGCTGATGGCAATGCAAAATCCTTAACCCAGTCCGGGCGCGATGAACTCACCACGTAGGCGCTGGTAAGGCCGGCAAACATCATAAACATACTAATCATAGCAAACCACAACAGCATTTTTTTAGACCTCGCATTGCGTTCGTCATGCTCCTGTACTGTCATCACTATCTTTTCCATATACTATCGTATAAATTTATCTATTACATATATTACCTGCAGCAGCGAAATGTAAGATACACTTACCAGCATCAGTTTGCGTGCTGCGGCTGCATCCATTTTATTATAAAGCTTTACGGCATACACCAGCATCCACAGGCCAAGAGCCAGCACCAGTACCGCCGAAACAAGGCTCAGCTTCAGTTCACCCGCAAGTCCCGTTGCAGGGAAAAGCGATGCTAAAATAAGCCAGATGGTATACAGCATGATTTGCAATGCAGTTTTCTTGTCCTGCTTTCCGGTAGGCAACATAAAGAAGCCGCCTTTCTTATAATCTTCAAACAAAAACCAGCCGATAGCCCAAAAATGAGGAAACTGCCAGAAAAACTGCACCATAAACAGCATACCGGCTTCTATGCCGAAGTTATTGGTAGCCGCTACCCAGCCCAGCATATATGGTATCGCACCCGGAAATGCTCCCACAAACACCGCAAGTGGTGTTACAGTTTTTAGTGGGGTGTATATACTGGTGTATAAAAATATGCTGATAGCCCCAAACATGGCCGTTTTAGGATTGATACTATAAAGTATACCTATGCCCAAAGCAGTAAGTATGCAACCAAAAACAAATGCCTGCCTTACCGAAATCCTACCCGATGGTATAGGGCGGTTTTTGGTACGGTCCATTAAGGCATCAAGGTCTTTTTCTATGATTTGGTTAAACACATTAGACGCGCCCACCATGCAGTAGCCACCTACGGCAAGCAACAGTAAAACCGTCCATGAAAAAGGATGCTCATCTGAAAAACCAAGCAGGTAACCGGCAAGCGATGAAAATACGACACTTATTGCAAGGCCTGATTTTGTAAGCGCTTTAAAATCTGTTAGTACTGATTTTATGGAAACGTCGTTATCTGATGCGTTCAAAGTAATTTTCATGCTTTTATAAAACTCGCGCAAAGATAACCCAAAAAAAGATTTATTAAATACTAATACCGCATGAAAAACGCATAGAAAAAGCAATTTTTAAGGGTTATAGATAAGCAAATCCACTTAATGTTAAAGAAAATATTTCAAGATGATACAAACTACTGAAGCGTGAGTTATTCAGTAAAACCCGGGAACGAAAAATATTTTTAATAAAAATCTGCTACCGGCGCAACCTTTTGCTTTTACCTGCATCTATATAACAGAACAAGCCGGTAAAACGGCTCGTACTATTGCTATGAAAAAGTAAAAAAACTATCGCTAAATTTGCTATGAAAGAGAGCCTTCTCCCCTAAAAAGGAGGAGGTTTTTCGATTTAATAACCTCCTGAAGCCATATCTTCATCGGCTATGGCTTTCGCCGAAGATGTACCGATGCGTTTTATCCCAAGTTTTATCATATCTACAGCCTCCTTGTAATTACGCACACCACCGGCAGCTTTAACCGGTAACGGCGCGGCACATTCCAGCATCAGTTTTATACCTTCAGGCGTAGCGCCATTTGGCAGGCCATTCTCCGTTACATAAAATCCGGTAGATGATTTTATAAAAATATTGCCATAATCTTCCACATCGGCAAAAGCCATAACCACACTTTTTATAAGGCTGCAAATAGATTTTACCTGTTCAGGGGTAAGCGCCGCTATTTCTATAATCCACTTTCCCACACGCCCGTGTGCCAGGGCCAGCTTTGTACATTGTAACACCTCTGCCTCTACCCTATCCTCTTCTCCGGCAATAAACGCTTTATAGTCTATCACAAAGTCAAGGTCATCGGCACCGTCTTTTATGGCCTGTTGCGCTTCTTCAAGTTTGGCTTCAAGGCCACCATCGCCGTTTGGGAAATCAATCACTGTACCTATCTCCACACCCGAACCGGCATCAGTAATCATACTGCACGCCATAGCCACCATATCGGGGCGCACCATAACCAGCCTGAAACCTTCTTCAACAGCTTCATTTACCACAGCACGTACCACATCCCTGTTATCATCCTCGGTAAGCCCGGCCTGGACTGCAGTTTTAAGATAGGTAGAATCTAAGTATTGCCTGATGTCTTCCATAAGCGTAAAAAAAATCCCGGCACTATTGCCGGGATTAAATATATCACTTTTTTAGCTTTTCTGCCAGCCAAAAATACAGTATTGCTATAAGGGCACCGCTGCTGTTTGCTATAACATCATGCCAGTCGGCACTGCGGTCTTTGGTAAAAAGGCTTTGTGCCAACTCTATACACAACCCAAAAAGGAACGTGCATAAAAACACTCTCAGCCTCAGCCTTAACCCTGCCCCTGTTACAGTAAACTTTCTGCGGGCATACTGATACCACAAAAAGGTAAGCAAAAAATAGAAGAAGCCATGCACATACTTGTCCTTACCGTCTCCTACATCTATTCCATCAAAGGTACGCATAGTTACAAGGCAACTTGCCGTAATAACGGATGTCCATATTACCGCTGCCCAAAAGTATACTTTACGCACCTATCTCCTGCTTGTATTGTTCGCTATCAAGAAGTGAATCTACCTGTGCAAGGTCGGCAATCTTAACTTTTACCATCCAGCCTGCACCGTAAGGGTCAGAGTTTACAAGCTCAGGATTAGTATCCAGTTCGCTGTTAAACTCTATGATTTCGCCTGCTAAAGGCAAAAACAGGTCAGATACGGTTTTAACAGCCTCAACAGTACCGAAAACTTCATCTTTATCAAGGGTCTGGTCCAGTGTATCCACTTCTACATACACTATATCTCCCAGTTCTTTCTGGGCAAAATCAGTGATACCTACAGTGGCTGTATCGCCATCTATTTTTACCCACTCGTGGTCTTTGGTATACTTTAATTCAGCAGGAATGTTCATGTTGTTTGTTTTTTAGCAAATGTATGTTTTATGCGCAAACTTCAAAAATGTTTTTGGCAAATTAATTACCGAAAGTATACCTCAGCGTAAAGCCTGTACGTATGGTAGTTACCGGATACGAGGTAGATATTACCGCCTTACTAAACGAATGGTCGTAGTAGAAAATAGCGGTAAGCGCCTTACTGAATGCATAATCGGCAGTCAGTTTCAGGTTCCAGGTATTCTGCCCGCCGCCCAGCTGGTTGTTGTCATAATCCAGGTAACGCACTATGGTAACACTGTTTCTCAATGTAAGGTCGGCCTTAAGGTTAAGGTCGCTCTTAATGGTGTTGGTAGGATTATTGGCCAGCTTAGAGGTGATGATAACATCTTTAATGCGGTAACCAAGCCCGAATGTATAATCCTGGCCCTGTACCTCAGTAAGCAGGTTGTTATCAAAACTCATGTTAAGCGTGCGGTCTTTTTTCATTTCGGCCACTATCTTAAGCGAACTCTTCATTTCCACATCAAAGCGAACCAGCGGGTTAAACTGCTCTGCAAGGTTAATGTTGCTTATTACGTACTTATTGTAGAAGTTACCATCGCCGCCGTTATCACGCGTATTGTTCTCGGCATTATAATCATAATTGGTACGGAACGAGTTAATGCTATACGAAGCCCTGTAACCGTGCTGTATAGAGAAACGCTTAAAGCGGTCTTTAAAGAACTTATAGCGCATAAGCCCCGTATACTTTACCAACCAGTTTGGCAATGGTATGTCGCGGAACAAGCCTGTATTGGCACTACCGGCATCCTTGCCCTGGTAAGCCGCTATAAACGCCGGGATAAGTACCGCCTGGTTATTTTTACCATAGCCTACAGGATAACCGTTGTTTGCATCGGCAAACTCGCCTGTTGGAGTACCTGCACCACCATCTCCATAACGCGGTATGGCATTACCATTACCATAATGTTGTGCAGCCAGCTTGTTAGCTATAGTAAGCCTGTTTTCCCTAAACTGGTCAAACGCCTCACTACCGTTTTCATCACTTTGGCTAAAGGCCGTTTTAATAAGTATGGTCGATATCGCGAAGTTACCATAAGTATTTGGAGACAAACCGGTATAATCAAATGTATTAGTATCCTCATCGTAAGCATCATACTGCTCAGAGTAGTTCCTTGTACTGCTACGTTCTGCCGTAAAGTCTATCTTAAGATCCGGGAACAGGTCCATAGAAGCTGTAAGGTTCAGCTGCTTGGTATTTACCTGCGAATAGCTTTGGTTATAATTCGGGTATGTGGTAAGGTAACCTGCCTTGGCCGCCTCGTAGCGTACATCTGCATCCTGGCTACCCAGTATAAACCCTATTGTAGGCTTGGTAGTACCCAAAAAGCCGATGGATGGCAGGTAGCCCGGCAACACGGTACCATTAGTTTCAGTATAGTTGGCCTGTATGGTTTTCACGCTGGTAAGCACGCCTATAACACCGTCTACAAATACATTACCGTCTTGTTGCACTTTTGGCGCAGCAGCAACTTTTTCACCCGGTTTTGGAGCTGTTTTCGGTGGAGCATTTTTTGCAGGTGCTTTTTTCTTAACCCCTATGCCCAAATATTTATAGAACATATCCATACTAAACGTAGTATTCAGCTTATGCGAATTGTTGTTCTGTATGGTATTACCCAAATCCCACTCCACATCATTTTCATCCACAACATACCTAAGTGCATCGGTGCTACGCGTCCAGTTATAAGTAGCGTTGTAGCTATAAGTAGATTTTACAAAACTAAGGAATGGCAATTTGTTTAAAGGCAGGTCGTAGTTAACTACAAAATTCTGCACGTGGGTATTCGGCGTACCGATATCCCAAAAGCCCTGGAACACATTATAATCATCTATAGGGTTACCACGTTCGTCAAGATAGTTACGTACAATATTGCTGGTAGCCACCTGATAGTTAAACTTAATGGACTTGGTAATGTTATAGTTGAAACCGTACTGGTAATTAAAGAAGTAGTTGCGGCGGTACAGCGGGCTTATGGCTATACCTTCCACATCCACGTTACGGTACTTCTGCATGTTGTACTGCCTAACAATGTTAGTGCTGAATGAAATGTTACTCGGCAGGTAGTTAAAGTTAAAATCGCTAAGCATTTTCCAGTACTGGCTCTTTTTCATGAAACCCGTATTTTTAAACGGCTCTACCGGCTTGTTCTGGAATGCAAAGTTATAATCTGCAGTAGCCCTTACCTGCTGGTCCAGCCTGTCTTCTATCTGGTAATCGTGGTGGTTACTCTGGTTATAAGAATACGACAGCGTAATGTTTTCAGGGTCGTACACATGCGGCTTCTGCTCAGGCGCACGTTCCTTTTTCACACCAATAAAATTGATGCTTTTGTTTTTAGTATAGTCTACGTTACGGTTTAGTATCGCATCTTCCTCAGCCTGGCTGCTGGCTACGCTCAGCGCCTGGTCTATGGTAATATCCTGGTAGTACTGGTCGTACTTAGGCGTAATGGTAGTTTCACCCACGCTATAGTTAAACGGAATGTTCAGGTACCATTTTTTAGGCAATAGCTTACCTGCATTAATATTAGTAACTACAGTATACTGCTTGGTTTCCTCAAGGCTACGCTCGGTAGGCCCCTGCTCTACGGTACCAAAGCCTATAGTACTCATATTACCCGCCGCAGAAATTGTAGCAATATCGGCAAAGTTAGTGTCCATGCTACCCACAGCAGCCCAACCGCCGCTGTTGTCCATATCGCTAAGGCGAAGTTCATTAAACCACACCTCACCTCTCACTGCCGGTGCAGGGCTTGGTACTACATCAAGGTTATTTACGTTGTTACGCACACCAAGCATCAGGGTACGCACAAAACCAAAGTTAGGGTTACCACGAATACCCAGTATCATACCTTCGGCAAGGCTCGAATCCAGGTCTGTAGCCGGCACACGGTATACCCCGTCAGGGCTTACGGTGATCTGCCCCTGTAGTGCCATAAGCTTCAGTTTGGTAAGCGCAGCAAGCGTTACCATAATTTCATTGTCTTCCATCCACACGTCTTCAGCATCGATGTTAGAATTTGATCCGTATGCAGTAACCTTCAGCGGTTTTTCTACCTGGTAGAAGTTATCGGTAAAGTCGGTACCGAAACGCAGTATCGCAGCCAGCTGGTCATCCTGTAGCCCATTAGTCTCAGGCGCATTTCCGGCAGTATTTGGCAGTGCTTCGGCATGCAGAAACATACGCACCTTTTTGTACTGCCGCATGTCTACGTTAACGTTTTTAAATACCGCCCGTGCATCACCCGGTTCGAGTCCCGAATTAACATCGGTACCCCCGTTTGTGGCATATACCCGCAGGGAAAGTGCCTGTTCGTTCTGGTTTATTACGGCGTTGTTGCTGTACAGCTGTTCGCGCATAATGCCCGGAGGCGACACGTAGTTAATAGGGCTACGGTTAGCATTTTCCTGTATGTTAAGCGAAACCACATCAAAGCCGGTATGCCAGGTGCTTTCGTCTACACTATTATCGGTATCGGTATCCAGCGGGTCTTCATAACGCCTCCAGTCACTCCTTACAAGGTCCAGCGCTGCAAAACGAAGGGTAATATCGCGCCTGAAGCCTGCTACCGCCATCCTCATAAAACGGATAGAACGGAGGCTGTTCAGCGACCCTACGCTATCGGTCATGTTCTTAACCGGGATTTTATATAACAGCCAGCGGCGTGGTGTGGTACCCTGCTCCATGGCCTGGCTTTCGTTATAGCGGGCATCCACTACGTAGCCTACACCCGGTATGGCGTTTGGCCCCACAGGTATTTCATATTTATAATAGGCATCAATAGTGTTCATAGTATTGTCCTTATTGATGTCTTCCGTATCAGGATAGGTCGTAGAACCACGGTTAGTATCGCCCACATCTACAGGCGAGTTACCCTCTAAGCCGTTGTAATTTTTATAGCGGTCTACAATGCCGCCGTTTACACTAAGGTAGAACTGGTAGTTATCAGCTGCAGGGTCATTCATATTGGCAAATACACCACCGAATTTCGCAGCTTCTTCAGCATCGTTAAGTCCATCAAGGCCCACATCCTGAAGTGCACGGTTAGCAGTATCAGTATCAAAAGCGTAAATAAGCGACTGCGATGCAGGCACCTCTCCCCAAGCCGAGTTATACACCAGCGTATTGCTACTGGTGCCCGGAAGGCCGTTTTCGTACTGCTTGTAATTATCCTCCAGTATATCTTCCGATATTTCACCAAGGTGGATTTCCAGCGTACCGGTATTATCAAGTTCGGCAGCATCGCCAATATTACCTATATACGGGTCCAGCATCCAGAACTGGATGTATTCTACGTTAGTCTGTTCAAAGTTTGTAGAAGTAAGCGAGCGCATTATACCTGCCCAGTTTTCGGCAGCACGGCTTTCGGTAAACCTGCCGTTACTATCAGAATCAGTACTGAAGTTGTACGGCCCCCTTTCCTGCGGGAAGTACGAAAGGTCCAGCGTGGTAACCACATTGGTTTGCCCCGGTACCACATCAGTATCAGGGTAAAGCTCGCTATAGTAAATACGGCGTGTTTTGTTGCTTGATACCGAACCCGCATTTATACCGTCGGGCCTTGAAGCCGAGGCATAGAATATCGGGTCTATACTGTACCATGCCAGTTTAGCCCGGTTAAAGCCCGAACGTAAAGGACTTGGATCTGTTGCATTATCAAAACCTACAGGCGCACTGGCCAGTGACCAGCCCGAAGCGCTGCGCATATCTATAGTAGTAGACGAACCTTCAAAGTCCTCTACATAGGTTGTAGGCTCACCATTAAGCTGGTCGGCCTTACTGGCATCGGGTTTCAGGTAGGCCCATTCACCCCTGAAAGAGAAGTTTGAAGGCACATCGGTATCTACAAAAGGCAGCTTGTTTACCAGTCGGGTAAAGAAAGGCACTTCTGTGCTGTAGTTACCATTGAAGCCAAATATGGTGTTGTTTACCGATTCCTGGCCGTAGTTAGACTTGCTGGTAAACGGCCTTTCGGACATGCGCAGGTAGGTAGCGCCCAAAAGGAACTTTTCATTGAACTTATGCTCTACATTCACCCCAAAATAACGGCGCGTCTGCTGGCCAAAGGTGTTGTTATTTTCAAGGTTTACCTGTACCGGTGTGTTTGAGTTTTGTAGCGATGCATCAAGCAGCTGTACGGTACCCGCCTGGTAATTTACGGTATAGTCTATACCCTCTACCAGTGTACGGCCACCTGCTGTAACTGTAACGGAACCCTGCGGCACGTTAAACGCACCCAGCGAAATAGCCCCGGCACTGCCCGAACTTTTAAAACGCCCCTTTAGCTGAAACTTGTTTTTGCTGCTTTGCTGCTGCGCCTCGGCCTGTGTACTCTGGTACAGCTTACGGTATACATATTTTGCCTGGTTAGGGCTGTATGATGATTCAGTATTATACTGCCCAAGGCTACCACTGGTAGTACCCAGCTTATCATACAGGTATTCACCAAAAGGCTCTGCCGATGTAAATATTACCCGCCCGTTTGTAGCATCTATGGTATATCCCTGTTGGAAGTCGAAGAAACCGTCACCTCCATCCTGCGGGTCGCCCGCCGGGGTAAGCCTGTCCATATTAAATACGTTTAATAGCGGGGTATCAGCTACACCTTCGGGCAAATTGTCTCCCGGTACATTTGTAATATAGTTTAGCGGAGAAGGGTCGGTATATAAAACGTTCAGTATAAAATCTTCGCCGCTTAGCTGGTAAGCATTAGGCAGCTGATAGATGTTTTTCATCATCAGGTCCCACGTAGGCTCACCTACATTTATAAGGCTGCTCTTCAGCATTTTCAGTATAAGGCTGTTTGTACTTACACCTGTAACCTGCGAATTCCCCGAACTGTTATCGGTAGTGGTACTTGTGGCATCTACACCGTCTGTACCAAATTCACCTACCTGGAACACCTTATCGCCCACCGTATACTGGTAGGCTACAGCAAGTACTTCATCGTTATTCAGTTTGGTATTTAACGATATGTAGCCTAACTGTGTATTCAGGGTATACTCGCTGCTGGTAAGCTTACGGGCATTTTCAAGTTTTACGTAGTCACGTCCTTCACTGGCAGCAAGAGGTGTCAAAAAGCTCTGATCGGTAGTATTAACTACTTGCCTTATCGTCGAAGCAAGCAAACCGTCC
Source organism: Flavobacterium niveum (assembly GCF_055231775.1). NCBI lineage: Bacteria > Pseudomonadati > Bacteroidota > Flavobacteriia > Flavobacteriales > Flavobacteriaceae > Flavobacterium > Flavobacterium niveum. Next base: position 243,029 of record NZ_JBUYSX010000004.1, on the reverse strand, counting down.
GGCTCGCCTATCTTTTCAGGATCCAGGTTGTTTACAGAGTTATCCGGGTACGGATTCATCGGGTCTATTGCAGGCTGTACTCCCTGAGGAGGGTTACTCAGCTCATAGGTGTTGTTAAAGAAACCTGCCGGTTCTCCATCCCTTACAAAGCCTACCGCCTGTGCGGTAATATCGGCACCATCGGGCACACCATTGGTAGGGCTTTGTTTGGTAAGCCTCCATTCACCTAAGTCTTGTATCGCTAAAATGTTGCGGGTATTGTTCTCGGTGGTGTTTATACGGTTTTGCTTGTTGGTAACCCAAACTTCAATACGGGTAATTTTTATCTGGTTGCCCACAAGCGGATAGTCTTTTATCCACTGGTCATAGCGGTTACGGAATAACTGCGAAAGGAAGAAGTGCCTGTTTTCGTCGTATTCTAATGCGAATATCGAGAAGTCCTGCACCGTGCTGCCACCTTGTGCCGTTACAGTTTTAGATTGTGATTTTTGTTCAGAATAAATACCGGTAATGGTAGTGCGGCCAAACTGCAATTGTGTCTTAACACCAAAAAGGCTTTGAGCGCCTCTTATCAATGAATTCGACAGCGGGAAACTGATGTTACCCACTTCTATCTTACGGATTATATCATCCTCGGTAGGTGTATAATCCAGCTTAATCATATTCTGGAACGCAAAGGTACTCTGGGTATCGTAGTTGGCCATTACATTAAGCCTTGTACCCACCTTACCCTGAAGGCTCATACTGATGCGCTGGTCAAAATCAAAAGTAAAGCTACGCCTGTTCCTTGGCGAAAGTGCAGGGTTATCCTGCTTGGTGTAGCGGCCGCCAAGGTCTATCTCTACATAGCCCTGAGGTTTTACATCTATGGTATTGCCCCCGAATATACTTTCAAACAGGCCCGATTTTACGTAGTAGCGTGGCAGCAAGTCTTTCTTCTCTGCATCTGTCGCCTTATCGTCCATGGCCTTACTCTTCTGTTTGTAGTAATCACGCATGGATTCCCTTAGCACCAGTTCCTCATACTGCTCCCTGGTAAGCATCAACGGATATGTGATATTAAACCCGGCAAACGAAGTATTAAGGATGTACCTGTCGGTAAGCGAATCGTAAGTATACGCTTCGGTAATACTCGAAGGGTTTTTCAGTTCCACCTTACCCGGATTATAGCCTTTTATGGTATCCTGGGCGGCTTCATTTTCTTCCTCCTCAGGCACTACAACCTGCGCCTGTACTGCTACCCCTACTAACAGGAACAGTACAAAAAAGGCATATCGCAATTGTTTGTATAAGTCTTTCGCGTAGTCTGTTTTCAAGGACTATAAGTTTTTTAATGCTTGTTTTATAATAGTTTCCACACTTGCAGCCGGGTTTTCCTTCACCACCTTTTCCACGGCTTTTTCGGCCAGCTTCTTATTAAAGCCTAAAACCTCCAAGGCAGATAACGCCTCTTCCTTATTTGTATTGTAGCCCGGAGCAGAAACTTCTTCCAGATCGTACAGTTTTAACACTTTATCCTTCAGGTCCAGTATAACGCGCTGGGCGGTTTTTATACCGATTCCTTTTATGGCTTGTATAGCGCCCACGTTACCGGTACCTATATGGCCTATGATTTGCCTTGGCTCTAACGACGAAAGCATGGTACGCGCCGTACCTGCCCCAACACCCGACACCGATATAAGCAGCTTAAACAGTTCGCGCTCTGCCTTTTCGGCAAAGCCAAACAGCGTATGCGCGTCTTCCTTTATCTGCAAATACGTATAAAGCCTTATGTTTTCTGAATCAGGGAGCAGTGAAAAAGTATGTAGTGAAATATGCACCTGGTAGCCCACGCCGTGGCAGTCTATTACCACTTCGGTAGGTGTTTTTTCTACCAATCTTCCCTCAAGATGTGCTATCATAGTTGTTAATTACCTTGTCTTGCCCAAAAATATAAAATTTATTTAACCTGTAAGCAGTTAGTTTGTACCGCTTATTTTCTTCAGGCGCTTCTCTTTTTCCTGTGCATCTACAACAGCCACGGCTGCCATATTTACCATTTCGTTTACGCTGGCACCAAACTGCACTATGTGTACCGGCTTATCCATACCCATCATTATCGGGCCTATAGATATTACCTCGTCCAGTTCTTTAAGCAACTTATAGGTAATGTTAGCCGATTCCAGGTTAGGGAATATCATAACATTTACCTTACGGCCTGCCAGTTTAGAATACGGGAATTTATCCTGGTGCATGTGCTGGTTCAGGGCAAAGTCGGCCTGTACCTCACCGTCTACAATCAGTTCCGGATGGTTTTCATGCAAATAGGCCACAGCCTCACGCACCTTTACCGCGCCCGGCTCCGGAGACGAACCGAAGTTAGAATACGACACCATGGCTATAACCGGCTCTATACCAAAAAGGCGTGCCGTACTTGCTGTAAGCAGTGCTATTTTAGCTAGGTCTTCGGCAGTAGGATCCGGATTTATCGCCGTATCTGAAAGGAAAATTGGCCCGCGTTTGGTAAGCATCAGGTTGGTAGTGGCTATTCGGCTAATACCGTGCGCCCTGTCTATTACCTGCAACACCGGCTTTACCGATGCAGGATAGTTACGCGAATAACCGGTAATCATAGCGTCGGCATCGCCCTGGCGTACCATCATGGCAGCATAGTAGTTACGCTGTGTCATCATTTTGGTAGCATCAAGCTCGCTCACGCCACGACGGCGGCGCGCTTCCCAAAACGCCTGCGCATACTTGCGGTAGCCCGGTTCGGCAGCAGTAGATTCTGCCCTTGGGTCTACAATCTGCACATCGTTATCAAAACCTATTTCAGCTTTCAGTTCTTCTATGGTTTCACGGTTACCCAAAAGTATTGGGTCGCCTATACCCTCCTCTTTCACTATCTGTGCTGCTTTTAGCACATCAAGCTGGTCGGCTTCGGCAAAAACAATACGTTTGGGAGCGCTCTTGGCACGGCTTATCAGCAACCTTGCCATTTTATTATCATTACCCAGACGTTCAAGGAGTTCATCTTTGTATTTATCCCAGTTTTCAATTGGCTTCAGTGCCACGCCACTATCCATAGCAGCCTTGGCCACAGCCGGCGGCACTACGGCAATAAGCCTTGGGTCAAACGGTTTTGGAATGATATAATCACGCCCGAATATCAGTTTGGTTTCACCGTATGCAATATTAACCTGCTCAGGCACCGGCGCTTTTGCCAGTTCGGCAAGGGCTACAACGGCAGCCATTTTCATTTCCTCATTTATCTTGGTCGCCCTTACATCAAGCGCCCCACGGAATATATACGGAAAGCCCAGTACGTTATTCACCTGGTTAGGGTTATCGCTACGGCCGGTAGCCATAATCACATCTTCACGGGTGCTTATAGCAAGGTCATAATCAATTTCTGGGGTTGGGTTTGCCATGGCAAACACAATAGGGTCTTTAGCCATGGTAAGCAGCATTTCGGGTGTAAGCACCTTACCTACCGAAAGGCCAAGGAACATATCTGCCCCTACCACTGCTTCAGCAAGTGTTTTCTGTTCACCCGGTTGTGCATAGCGTTGCTGTACCGGCAGCAGGTCGGTACGGCTTTGCACCAGCATACCGTTTACATCAAACATAGTGATATTTTCGGCCTTTACCCCTAATACAAGGTAAAGGTTGGCACAGGCCAGCGCAGCAGAGCCCGCGCCCGATACCACGATTTTTATATCGCCTATATTTTTACCGGCAAGCTCGGCAGCATTGATCAGTGCAGCCGATGAAATGATGGCTGTGCCGTGCTGGTCGTCGTGCATTACAGGTATATTCAGTTCTTCTACAAGGCGGCGCTCTATTTCAAACGACTCAGGAGCCTTTATATCTTCAAGGTTGATACCGCCAAAGGTAGGCGCTATGTTTTTAACGGTTTCTACAAAACGGTCGATGTCTTTGGCATCCACCTCAATATCAAACACGTCGATATCGGCAAAAATCTTAAACAGCAGGCCTTTACCTTCCATAACAGGCTTACTGGCTTCAGGGCCAATATCACCAAGGCCAAGCACCGCAGTACCATTAGATATTACCGCTACAAGGTTACCCTTGGCAGTATATTTATATACATTATTTATGTCTTTGGCAATTTCAAGGCAGGGTTCGGCCACTCCGGGAGAATAAGCAAGAGAAAGGTCGCGCTGGGTGGCGTAAGGTTTGGTTGGTACAATCTGTATCTTACCGGGTTGGGGCTTTGCATGGTAAAGCAAAGCTTCCCTTCGTTTACTGTACTGGTTCATTCGTTTTCGCGATTTGGAATTTACAAAGGTAAACCTATAGCGCAAATTCTGAAATATTTAACGATAATCTTTTCGCTAAAGCCCGATTTAAAAAAAATGTATCTTTAATGCACCATTTTAACTATTCCTCTTATGAAAAAAATAACCGCAATATTGCTTTTGGCTGTTTGCCTTATGCAGTCGTGCCAAAAGAAAGAAGCAGTAACCACACCAAACAAGGAGCTTGCCACACTGCTGGACCAGTATTACCAGGAACGCCTGAAACTATTCCCATGGGAGGCTACCCAGGCCGGGGATAACCGCTACAACAACCTGTTCCCGAATACGCTTAGCGATGAGTTTCACGCCAAGGTGAAGGACTTCTTCACCAAATACAAAGATGCACTTGGCAAATTTAACGATGAAGACCTTAGCGAAAACGACCGTATAAGCAAGCAGATACTGGAATGGACCTGCAATAGTGACCTTGAAAGGCTGGAGTTCCATGAAGAGCTGATGCCGCTGAACCAGTTTAGCGGGCTGCACCTTATGGCGGCGCAAATGGCTTCGGGCAGCAGTTTCCAGCCGTTTAAAACCGTAAAGGATTATGAAAACTGGCTGGAAAGGCTTGAGGGATATAACCAGTGGCTTATTTCTGCGCAGGAGCGTATGAAAGAAGGCGTAAGCAAAGGTTATGTGCTGCCAAAAGCACTTACCGAAAAACTGGTACCGCAACTGAAGGAAATGGCGAATACCGATGTTACCACACATCTGTTCTTTGCCCCGGTAAAAAACTTCCCGGCGGATTTTAGCGAAGCCGATAAAAAATCGCTTACCGAAAAATATACTGCCATACTAAAAGATAAACTGATACCGTCTTTCGTAAGCCTGTATAATTATACTGCTAACGATTACCTGAAGGCGAGCCTTACACAGAGCGGTATCAGTGCCATCCCTCAAGGCAAAGAGTACTACAACTTCCTGATAAAAAACTACACCACCACCGAAATGACGGCTGAGGAAATCCACCAGCTGGGCCTTAAGGAAGTGGCTCGCATAAAAAGCGAAATGGAAAAGGTAAAGAAAGAAGTGGGCTATACAGGCGACCTGAAATCGTTTTTCGATTATGTGCGTGCTAAAAAAGAACTGATGCCGTATACCGAGCCGCAACAGGTTATAGACCACTTTAACGAGATACACAACCGCATGAAACCAAACCTTGAGAAGCTGTTTGGCAACAAACCGAAAACACCGTTTGAAGTACGCCGTACCGAGGCGTTCCGTGAGGCGACCGCCAGCGCTGAGTACAACCAGGGCAGCGTAGACGGTACGCGCCCGGGTATTTTCTATGTGCCGATTCCTGATGTGAAGAAGTATAATAACTACGCCGACGAAGACCTATTTTTGCATGAAGCCATACCGGGGCACCACTACCAGATTTCGCTGCAACAGGAAAACAAAGACTTGCCTGAGTTCCGTAAAACGGTATGGTTTAATGCCTATGGTGAGGGCTGGGCATTGTACACGGAATCGCTGGGTAAAGAACTTGGCCTGTATACCGACCCGTACCAGTACTTCGGGATGCTGAGCGCCGAAATGCACCGTGCCATCCGTTTGGTAGTAGACACAGGTATCCACACCAAAGGCTGGACGCGTGAGCAGGCCATACAATACTCTCTTGACAATGAAGCCGAACCTGAAGAAAGCATCGTAGCCGAAATAGAGCGCTACATGGCCATACCGGGGCAGGCGTTATCGTACAAAATTGGCCAACTGAAAATACGTGAACTGCGTACCAAAGCAGAGAAAGAACTTGGAACCAAATTCAGTATTAAGGAATACCACGACCAGGTGCTGGATGCGGGTTGCCTTCCGTTAAAGGTTTTGGAAGATAAAATCAATAAGTGGATTGAAAGTAAAAAGTAATAGAGAAGCCTCGTTGAAAAGCGGGGCTTTTGTTTTTCGCCCCCTCCCGGTCATTGCGAGGAGGTACGACGAAGCAATCTCACACTTTGCCCTTTATAAAGATTGCCGCGCTCCGTACCTCCGCTCGCAATGACGCTGCGGAATTAGTGCAAATTCGCGGCAAAACCTACTTCAAAAACTCTATATTCCGTATAAGCCCGGAATACTTGGTACGCTTTACCGCCGAGTTTTTAAACACTTTTCGGAATGTATCTTCGGTAATTTCTTCCCAGTCTTTTTTAGTCAGGGTCAGTAAATCCGGGTGTGGGTTAAACAATGGTTCGCGGTGCGGCTTGCTAAAACGGTTCCACGGGCATACGTCCTGGCACACATCACACCCGAAAGCCCAGTCGTTAAAACTGCCCTTCATTTCCTGCGGGATGTTTTCCTTAAGCTCTATGGTAAAATAACTGATGCACTTGCTACCGTCTACCACATAAGGCGCTATAATAGCTCCTGTAGGGCAGGCATCGAGGCAGGCGGTACAGCTACCGCAATGGTCAGTTGTGGCGTGGTCGTACTCCAGTTCCATATCTACAACCAGTTCGGCAATAAAGAAAAACGAACCCACCTGCTTACTGAGCAGATTGCTGTTTTTGCCTATCCAGCCCAGGCCGCTTTTGGCTGCCCATGCCTTATCAAGTACCGGGGCGCTGTCTACAAATGCCCTGCCCCCTACTTCACCTATATTATCGTTAATTGATTGCAGCAACTCTTTCAGCTTGTCTTTTATAACCGAGTGGTAGTCCTGCCCGTAAGCGTACTTGGAAATTTTATAGGTATCGGAAACCTGTTTTTCTTCAGGGTAGTAATTCAGCAGCAGGGAAATTACGCTTTTAGCACCATCCACAAGCAATGTTGGGTCGAGCCGCTTATCGAAATGGTTTTCCATATACTGCATCTGGCCATGACGGTTTTCGTTGAGCCATTTTTCAAGGCGGGGTGCTTCTTCTTCCAGAAATCCAGCTTGCGATATTCCACACGACATGAAGCCCAAACGTATTGCTTCGGATTTTATGAAGTTGGTATGTTTTAATTTAGAACTCAGAAATTAAGATTTTGAAGTATAAATAGTTAAGCCGTCACCAACGAAGTTAGAACTCATAATGTCAGTATTCAAAATTCTGTCTAACATCTTCTTTCCGTCATTATGGTCCTGCTCTATGGGAAAAAAACTCTTTGTGGTAATAATTCCTTTATTATCTTTTGATGGTCCAAAGGCTAAAGCATAATAAATCCCTCTATATCTTAAGTAAATTGTATAATCAGAATTTATTTCAATGCCTTCAAACAACTTATTTTTACTAATCTCTATGAAAACTCTATTAAGAAACTGATTTATAATCTCGGGAGTAATATCTGGAGTAAAGTAACTTTTAGAAAACATCAAAGATTCAGGTGAAACAGATTGAGCAAAATGTCTAAAAAGTATGTGAAAGATGGAAATAACGTTAAACTCTATTCTGTAATGATTAAAGTTAAACATTGTAGGTTCGTTATCCTGTTTAAGTTTAGCAATAATTATATTTGATTCATTGTAGCAATGAAACGATTTGAGTAATGCTTTAAACCCATTTTCGTTAGAACCACCAGTAACAAAATCCTTTATTAACTCTTTTCCTACAATAGCTTTATCTCTGGTCTCTGCAGCTATTCGATACAATATTCTATCTGTGTGATTTTCGATTAGGCAATCTTCCCCCCACTCTTTTGCAATCTTTTGCAAATAATGCTTATCACTTTCAATTTCGGCCACAGGAATGGGTACAAAAACTTCATTTTCAACTAAATAATTAAACTGACCCTCAAAATAGCTTATATCAAACTTTTTTTTATTAACATCCTGTAAAGATTCTAAATCAATGTAATCACTTATTTTTTTTGAAATGTTCTTCTTAAAATAGCTACCTCTGAATGACAAGTCTTTATAGTAGCGAAAGTAAATTTCACGAAACTTAAATGCCTTAAAAAAATCATCAAGTTCGTGGATATTTTTTGTCATTGACTGGTATAATCCAAAATCAAGAACTTCTTTCAAAGTTAATTCTTGACCATCATTATATTTTTTCTCAATATTGGCAAGTCTATTAGCCTGCTCTTCTATATACTTTTTCTTCATGATGACTAATCAAAAAGCCCACCCTGCAATCCCGGCTTAACCCTATTGAGGTGTTTATAAGCTTTTTCAGTTACTTCACGTCCTCGTGGGGTACGCATAATAAAGCCTTCCTGGATCAGGAATGGTTCGTATACTTCCTCTATGGTTTCGCCATTTTCAGATACAGCTGTAGCCAAAGTAGACAAACCTACAGGTCCGCCTTTAAACTTATCTATTATAGTTAACAGAATTTTGTTATCCATTTCGTCCAGGCCGTGCGCATCTACGTTTAGTGCACGAAGGGCATAACGGGCAATTTCTATGTCAATACGACCATTACCTTTAATCTGCGCAAAGTCACGCACACGGCGCAGCAGGGCGTTTGCAATACGCGGTGTACCACGGCTGCGTCCGGCAATTTCTATAGCAGCTTCCATGGTGATAGGCATTTTCAGGATGGCCGAACTACGCTCTACAATAGTAGTAAGCAGTTCGGTGGTGTAGTATTGCAGGCGGCTTTGTATACCGAAACGTGCCCGCATAGGAGCCGTTAGCAACCCCGAACGTGTTGTAGCCCCCACAAGGGTAAACGGGCTAAGCCCAATCTGTACCGAACGGGCATTCGGTCCACTCTCAATCATGATGTCTATCTTGAAATCCTCCATGGCAGAATACAGGTATTCTTCCACTATAGGGCTAAGGCGGTGTATTTCGTCTATAAAAAGGATGTCGCGCTCATCAAGGTTGGTCAGTAAACCGGCAAGGTCGCCCGGTTTGTCCAACACCGGCCCCGAGGTGATTTTTATACCCACACCAAGCTCACTGGCAAGAATGTTTGCCAATGTGGTTTTACCAAGCCCCGGAGGCCCATGAAAGAGTGTATGGTCCAGTGCCTCACCACGCAGGTTGGCCGCCTCCACAAACACCTTCAGGTTCTCCAGCACCTGCTCCTGCCCTGTGAAATCATCAAACGACAACGGCCGCAGCTTTTTCTCCAGGTCGAGTTCCTCAGCATTAAAATTTTTATTGGTAGGATCTAAATTCGCGTTCATAAGGCAAATATAACGCAAATAGCGTTAGCTACATTTTGTAGCCTTCAGAAAGAACATCGTACCACTCGGGGTGGTTGTTTATGTAGTATGACACGTACGAACACAGTGGCACTACAAACAAGCCTTCCTTACGGGCATAGGCCAGCACTTCCTTTACCAGATGTCCGGCCACGCCCTGTCCGCGAAGTTTATCAGGCACTTCAGTATGGGTAAGGTATAACTTCTCCCCGTCCTTATGGAATTCAAGTAGCGCTACCTGCCCATCGGCTTCCAGTTCAAACTGGTGTTCATTTTCATTCACCCTGAAATTAGCAAGTATCATGGTTTCAGTTTTATATAAAGTTCGTAAACTTTTCGATGCAAAAGTGCCAAAACTACGTTAAGCCTTTTTGCGTTGGGTAAGGTAATACACCGGTATGCCAGCCAGCATAATCAGTACACCCCAACCACAGGTTTCGGTTTTATCAATCAGCAAAGCAATACAAAAAGCGGCAGCCAGCAAGATATAAATTATCGGCAGCACCGGATAACCAAAAGCTTTATACGGCCTTTCGGCATCGGGCATTTTCTTACGGAGGATGAAGATCCCGTATATGGTAAGGATGTAAAATATCACCACTATTATCATTACATAATCAAGCAGGTCGCCGTACTTACCGGTAAGGCACAGTGCCGAAGCCCAGATGCATTGCAGCCACAGCCCCCATCCTGGTACACTGGCTTTGTTTAGCGACGCAGCCTTTTTAAAGAAAAGGCCGTCGTTTGCCATGGTATAGTACACCCTCGCACCTGCCAATATCAAACCATTATTACATCCAAATGTGGAAATCATAATCATCACAGCAATAATGTAACTGCCCGAGGTGCCGAATATATATTGCGAAGCCTCTACTGCTACACGCTCAGACGGCGCAAATGCAATCGTCTCCATTGGCATAACCGCCACATACATAATATTGGCAAGGATATAAATTACAGTCACTATAAGCGTACCCAGAAACAGGCTAAGGCCAACATTGCGTTGCGGGTTTTTAATTTCACCGGAAATAAAGGTAACGCCGTTCCAGGCATCGCTACTGAATAGTGAGCCTACCATACTGGCCGCAATACCTGAAAGCAAGACCGTCCCTCCTATGGTTACCCATTGCCCACTGTCTTTATCAAAGGATTTGGCAGTCCATGCATCAGCCCAGTTAGCATTCCAGATGTCGGCTTTGGCAGCAAGGATGAAACCAAAAATTACCAACCCAAACAGTGAGGCAATTTTGGTAATGGTAAAAATAGTTTGTATGTATTTGCCGTTCTTCACGCCACGGCTGTTGATAAACGTAAGGATGATAATGGTAACTATAGAAACCAGCTGCGCAGCATTCAGATTAAAACTACCGGCTTCGTAAAGGATGTTCTGGTCACCCAGTTCCGGCACAAGGTAGGCTGTAAACTTACCAAAAGCTACGCCAACCGCCGCTATAGTACCTGTTTGTATCACCGCAAAGAAACTCCAGCCATATAAGAACGCTATGAGCTTATTATAGGCCTCTTTAAGATAAACGTACTGTCCGCCTGCTTTGGGGAACATGGCACTCAGCTCGCCATAGCTTACCGCCGCTATCATGGTCATTAAACCCGAAAGCACCCAAATAAGGATGAGCCAGCCCGCGCTGCCTATGTTTTGCACCATACCGGCGCTTACTATAAAAATCCCTGAGCCTATCATGGAGCCTACTACCAGCATGGTACCGTCCAGCAGGCCGAGTTCGCGTTTCAGGTGTTTGTCGTTTTCTTGCATATCAGTTTGGTTAATGCCCTAAAGATAAAATAATAAACGAAAATTCCCTAAAAAAGAAAAGGCTTCCGGAAACCGGAAGCCTGTATCTTATATTGTACAATATATTGTTTTAATCTTAGTGGTGAAGTTGCTCTTCGCCCGGCTGCATTGGTACAGTTTGCGGAACGAAGTCTTCATCGTGGCCCGGCTTGCTGTAGTCGTACGGCCAACGGTATACTTCAGGTATTTCACCCGGCCAGTTACCGTGGATGTGCTCTACTGGTGTAGTCCACTCAAGCGTGTTCGCTTTCCATGGGTTTTGTGTAGCACGCTTACCTTTAAAGATACTGTAGAAGAAGTTCCACAGGAATGCCAGCTGGAACGCGGCACCGATAAGGGCAAACATAGTGATGATTACGTTGATATCAGCAAGGTCATCAAACAATGGGAACGCAGAGTTAGTGTAGTAACGGCGCGGTAGGCCGGCCATACCGATAAAGTGCATCGGGAAGAATACACCGTAAGCACACACCGCAGTTACCCAGAAGTGGATGTAACCAAGTGTTTTGTTCATCATACGTCCGAATAGTTTCGGGTACCAGTGGTAGATACCTGCAAACATACCGTATAGTGCAGATATACCCATTACAAGGTGGAAGTGGGCAACTACGAAATACGTATCGTGGATGTTGATATCCAGTGTACTATCACCAAGGATGATACCTGTAAGACCACCTGTGATGAATGTAGACACGAAACCTATAGAGAACAGCATGGCAGGGTTCATCTGAAGGTTACCCCTCCAAAGAGTTGTAATCCAGTTGAAAGCCTTAACAGCTGAAGGTATAGCAATAAGAAGTGTTGTAAAGGTAAACACCGAACCAAGGAACGGGTTCATACCTGATATGAACATGTGGTGACCCCATACAATTGTAGAAAGGAATGCAATAGCAAGTATCGAAGCAATCATGGCTCGGTAACCGAAAATAGGCTTACGTGCGTTTGACGTAAGGATTTCAGATACAAGACCCATCGCAGGAAGGATTACAATGTAAACCTCAGGGTGGCCAAGGAACCAGAAAAGGTGTTCAAACAGTACCGGAGAACCACCTTGATAGTGAAGTACATCACCGGCAATGTAGATATCTGAAAGGTAGAATGAAGTACCAAAACTCCTGTCAAAGATAAGCAGCAATGCCGCAGAAAGTAGTACAGGAAATGATACGATACCGATAACAGCAGTAATGAAAAGCGCCCATATAGTAAGTGGAAGCCTTGTCATAGACATACCTTTTGTCCTTAGGTTGATAACGGTTACCACGTAGTTAAGTGAACCCATTAGCGATGAAGCAATGAAGATAGCCATAGAAACCAACCAAAGCGTCATACCCATACCAGAACCAGGGATGGCCTGTGGAAGGGCAGAAAGCGGTGGATAGATTGTCCAACCGGCTGAAGCAGGGCCAGACTCTACGAATAGTGAAACAACCATGATAACAGCAGAAACAAAGAACAACCAGTACGACACCATGTTCATGAATCCAGATGCCATATCGCGGGCACCAATCTGCAACGGAATAAGCAGGTTACTAAAAGTACCGCTAAGACCGGCTGTTAGTACAAAGAATACCATGATGGTACCGTGGATGGTAACCAAAGCCAGGTAAATATCGTTTCGCATTACGCCATTTGGAGCAAATTTGTCTCCAAGAAGAACTTTAAATATTGTAAAAGACTCTTCAGGCCATGCTATCTGCATACGGAATAGTAGGGACATTATGATACCGATGATACCCATAAACACACCTGTAATAAGGTATTGTTTAGCGATCATCTTGTGGTCAAGGCTAAAGATGTACTTTGTTATAAAAGTCTCCTTGTGGTGATGACCGTGATCATGTCCGTGCTCGTCGTGAGCGTGGTTATCGTGTCCTGCTGCTGACATATTTCTTTATTTTGATATGTTTTGAAACAAAATTAATAATTATTTACCGTGGGCTACTTTGGCAGTATCAGCTTTAGGGGCTGCACTGTCGGTTTTTATTGTAGCAGAATCTGCAGGGGCAGCTGCGGCTTCAGTAGCGGCAGGGGCTGCAGCACCTTCTTTTTCTTTCTTAACAGCATGGCCGATAGTTTCTTTTTCGCCAAGCCATTTTTTGAAATCAGCTTCCTCTTCTACAACAATTTTCATTTGCATGTTAAAGTGAGAAGCACCACAGATTTTATTACAAAGTAACAGGTAATCGAATGTGTAAGGCTCAAGACCCGGTTTACCTTCCGAGGCAAGTTGCTGGCTCTTTTTAGTACGTATCTCGTTAATGTGATCTACCTTTTTCATGATCAGCGGATCCTGACGCATTTCTTCGGTAGTGATAGTTGGTACAAAACCAAACTGTGTAACCATACCCGGAACTACGTTCATCTGCGCCCTGAAGTGAGGCATATAAGCAGAGTGAAGTACGTCTTGAGAACGGAACTTGAAGATGATTTGCTTACCTTTCGGAAGGTGAAGCTCGCTTGCCTGGATATCGTCCTGTGCATTGGCGTCGCTCATGTCTACACCCATACTGTTTACACCGGCTATATACCTTACGTTAGCTTTACCAAGCTTGCCGTCTTTACCGGCATAACGCACTTCCCAGTTAAACTGCTTGGCATATACTTCTACGTAAACAGCATCTTCTTTAGCCTCTTCGTCTATAAACATAATGTTTGTCCAGGCATAAAGTCCATAAAGGATAAGGCCTGCAAGAACGATTACCGGGATAATAGTCCAGATAAACTCAAGCTTATCGTTATCGGCAAAGTAAAAAGCCACCTGGCCTTTTTTGCCTTTGTATTTAAATGCAAAGTAGTGAAGCAGGAACTGTGTAATAACCTGTACAACAAAGATAAGCCACATAGAAATGTTCATCAGGTTGTCGTACTGCGGCCCGTGCTCAGATGCCGGAGTACCCAGCACCACATGGCCCCATTTCCACATTGAAAAAATAGTAAACAGATAGATAAACCCTACAAAGGCAAACATCAGGTAACCGTGTATTTTGTTATCTGTGTCGGTAGCCACAGCAGAATCCTCATCCGGCCTGCCTGCACCCACCTGAGTAAGATGGAATATCTTGGTAAGTTGCCAGATGGCAACACCCAATAAAACTACTACAATTAGAATCAATAAACTTGTCATCTGTTTATTTCTTTAAATATTAATAATGGAAATGCTTACTCTCTTCAATAAGCGGGTTACGCTTAGCCAGTAGCGGCACTTTAGTAAGGGCAGTAAATACTACAAGGATAAACAATCCAAGGAAGAACAATACTGAACCTACTTCACCGGCACCGATAAACCACTGATCTCCCACCGTAGCAGGCATAATCATGTTGAAGAAGTCGATATAGTGACCGCAAAGGATTACAATACCGGCCATAACAATTATCCATGAAAGGCGCTTGAAGTCGGTATTAACAAGGATAAGTACCGGGAAGATAAAGTTCATAACCAGCATACCGAAGAACGGCAGGGTATAGTTGTCTATCCTCATTTTAAAGTACACAACCTCTTCAGGTATATCGGCATACCACATTAGCATGAACTGAGAGAACCAAAGGTACGTCCAGAATACACTGATACCGAACATGAATTTGGCAAGGTCATGGATGTGGCTTGTGTTTACATACTCAAGGTAACCTTTAGATTTAAGATAAAGTGTTATAAGGGCAATAGTAGTAATACCGCTTACAAAGAAGCTGGCGAATACATACCAACCGAATAGTGTGCTGTACCAGTGTGGGTCTACAGACATGATCCAGTCCCAAGAAGAGATAGATTCACTTACGATAAAGAACCCAAGGAAAGCGGCAGCAGCCTTAAATGATTTTTTGTACGGGATGTTATCAGTAGCTTCATCCTGGGCAAGCGATTGCTTGCGAGAGTACTGACGGTAGAAAATCCAGCCACCAAGGAAAATTGCAGCCCTGATAAGGAAGAACGGCCCATTTAGGTAACCGGCCTTACCTTGCATAATGTGGTCGTGTTTAACAACTTCTTCGTCCATCCATATAAACAGGTGGTGAATGTCTGCAACACCAAGTGCAAGGAATGCAAGAAGGATAACAGCGCCAGGGATAAGGTAAGAAGTAATACCTTCCATAACCCTGAACAGTACAGGCGACCAACCGGCCTGTGCGGCATTTTGTATTGCGTAGAAAGCAAGTACACCTACAGAAATAAGCAGGAAGAACAGTAATCCTATATATACTGCAGCCCAAGGCTTATTTTGAAGTTGATGAAAAACGTGCTCAACGTGCTCTTTATGCTCAGCGTGTGCATCGGCATGGGCTTCGTGGCCTTCATGCTCGGCAACAGCGTGTGCTTCATGGGCGTCGTGTGCAGGAGCCTCAGCAGTAACGGCTTCGGCAGTATCATGAACAGACGGTGCAGCAACAGCAGCGGCAGTAGTATCTGCCGATACAGAATCGTGCTCTGCAACAGCCGAATCATGGGCAGCTTCGGCAACAGCCGGTGCAGCTTCCTCATGGTGTGCAGGTGCAGTAGCAGCCTCTTCATGGTGCTCAGCCCCGTGGCCACCGTGAGCATGCTCAGCAGCGATGATTTTCTCAACCTCCTCTACTGATTTTGGTGCAGTAAAAAAACTGTAACCTATACCAAGGGCGCCTAACACCATCAGTACAAAGGCCAACGTTTTTAATTTACTAGAAAATGTATACATATTTTATGCTTTCAGTGTTCTACAAATTATTATTCACTCTTAAGTTTCATAACGTAACGTGCTATTTGCCAACGCTCAGTTTGGTTCAGCTGGTTAGCGTGGCTACCCATCATGTTACGTCCGTATGTTACTACGTGGAAAATACTTCCCTCGGTAATTTCCCTGGTTTTATAATCAGGCACACCCGAAAACTTTTCCCTTTTGGCAAGGTTACCTTTACCATCGCCCTTATCACCGTGGCATATAGCACAATAAACGGTGAAAAGTTCTTTGGCTTTAGCCTCGTCATAATCAGCAGCAGCCAAAGGCGATACGTTTGTTTTCGATGCGTTATAACCTTCCTCAGTGTTAGGCAATTCGTAAGGAGTGAATCCCCTTGGTATAGAACCTGTGGCAGGAAGCTGTCCTTCTTTGCCGTTGTTAAAAGCTTTAGATTCTGAATACGTTTCATAACCTACAGACTCGTACATGTTTGGCATGTACTGGTAGTTAGGTTCTGTTTTATTAAAGCATGAGGTAAGCGCGACAGAGGCAGAAACCACAAATGCTATTTTATATAATGCTTTCATACTTCTTTTCTTAGTGCTTATCAATTACTTTAATTTCAACAGCGCCTGTACCTTCAAAGAAAGAAACCAGCGAAGCCTCATCACCGTGAACCGGCACTTCCATAAGGAAATGGTCGTCTGTAGTGCGCACATCAGGGTTTTCAGCCTCTTTAAAAGGCCAAAGCTTACTCCTCATGTAAAACGTGATTACCATTAAGTGGGCCGCAAAGAATACGGTCATCTCAAACATTACCGGCACAAAAGCAGGCATGTTCTGGTAGTAGGTAAAGCTTGGCTTACCACCGATGTCCTGAGGCCAGTCTACAATCATTATATAGTACATCATAGATGTAGCTACAGATAATCCCACTAAACCATATAAGAATGCGCATATAGCCAACCTTGTTGGTGCAAGGCCAAGTGCTTTGTCAAGTCCGTGCACAGGGAATGGCGTAAAAACTTCTTCAATGTGATGATGTGCAGCGCGGGTTTTCTTTACCGCGTCCATTAGGATATCATCGTCATTGTACAATACGTGTAATACTTTATTGCTCATGATTCTTAGTGATGATTATGTTCTGAATGTGAATGATCGTCGTGTGCGTGTTGTTCTGCGTGCAGCCTCTTGTACTTATCGCTTGAGGTTTTCATGATAGATTTAACCTCTGCCTGTGCAATTACAGGGAAACTCCTTGAGTAAAGAAGGAACAGTACGAAGAAGAAACCGATAGTACCAATGTAGAAACCAGCATCTACAAACGTAGGGCTGAACATGGTCCATGATGACGGAAGGTAATCCCTGTGAAGTGAGGTAACGATAATTACGAAACGCTCAAACCACATACCTATGTTTACTATAATAGAGATAACAAACGAAGCGAAGATACCTGTACGAACTTTTTTGAACCACATTACCTGCGGAGATATTACGTTACAGAACATCATCAGCCAGTATGACCACCAGTAAGGACCTGTAGCCCTGTTAAGGAATGCATACTGCTCATATTCCACACCCGAATACCAGGCAATGAAAAGCTCAGTGATATAAGCACAACCTACGATAGAACCTGTAATCATTACAATGATGTTCATTAGCTCTATGTGCTGTATGGTAATGTAAGCCTCAAGGTTAGACACTTTCCTCATGATGATAAGGAGTGTGTTTACCATCGCAAATCCTGAGAAGATAGCACCCGCAACGAAGTACGGAGGAAGGATGGTGGTGTGCCAGCCCGGGATAACCGAGGTAGCAAAGTCAAATGATACAATGGTGTGTACCGAAAGTACAAGAGGGGTAGCAAGGCCTGCAAGTACAAGCGAAACCTCCTCAAAACGCTGCCAGTCTTTGGCACGTCCGCTCCATCCGAAGCTTAGTATAGAATATACTTGTTTAGTAAACGGCGTTACAGCCCTGTCACGAAGCATCGCAAAGTCAGGCAGAAGGCCTGTCCACCAGAAAACAAGTGACACAGAAAGGTACGTTGAAATCGCGAATACGTCCCAAAGTAGCGGTGAGTTAAAGTTAACCCAAAGCGAACCGAACTGGTTTGGTATTGGCATTACAAAGTAAGCTAACCAAGGACGTCCCATGTGGAATACAGGGAACATAGCCGCCTGTACTACCGAGAATATGGTCATCGCTTCGGCCGACCTGTTGATGGCCATCCTCCACTTTTGACGGAACAAAAGAAGTACCGCCGAGATAAGCGTTCCGGCGTGACCGATACCTACCCACCATACAAAGTTGGTAATATCCCATGCCCAGCCTACTGTTTTATTTGATCCCCATGTACCGATACCGTTACCTACTGTATAGGCAACACACGCTACGCCCCAAAGGAAGGCTGCAAGTGAAATGGAGAAAACAATCCACCATTGCTTATTTGCCCTGCCCTCTACCGGCTTAGCAACTTCCACAGTTACATCGTGATAATTTTTGTCACCTATGATTAAGGGTTTTCTAATGGGTGCTTCGTAATGAGACGACATAATATATTTTTATGTTTGTTTCTATTAATATGCTTTTAACTACTATGTATTCCTTACTTTAACGTGATAGAATACATTTGGCTTAGTACCGATGTGGTCAAGGAGATAGTAAGCCCTTTCGCTTTCTTTAAGCCTTACCACAGGGTCTTCAGTGTTGTTAACATCACCAAATACCATAGCACCGCTTGAACAAGCTGAAGAACATGCACACGCATCGTTAAATTCATCCTTACCTACTACCCTGCCATCGCGCTTAGCCTGAAGGATAACCGCCTGTGTAGCCTGTATACAGAATGAACATTTCTCCATAACACCACGGCTACGCACTACAACATCAGGGTTAAGTACCATACGGCCAAGGTCGTCATTCATGTTGTAATCAAAGTCACTGTTCTTGTTATAAAGGAACCAGTTGAAACGGCGCACTTTGTACGGACAGTTGTTAGCACAGTAACGGGTACCCACACAACGGTTGTAAGCCATGTGGTTTTGTCCCTGGCGGCCGTGAGATGTAGCAGCTACCGGACACACAGTCTCACAAGGAGCATGGTTACAGTGCTGGCACATTACCGGCTGGAATACTACCTGAGGGTTATCTGCAGGGTCTTCCATAGAGTTAAAGGTTTCTATTGAGTTCATTAGGCCGTGAGCAGCCTCTTTCTTCTCAACATCACCTGCAAAAGTATCCTGAGATGAGTAGTACCTGTCTATACGCAGCCAGTGCATATCACGGCTCCTGCGGATTTCAGATTTACCTACTACCGGTACGTTATTTTCGGCATGACAAGCGATAACACAAGCACCACATCCTGTACATGCATTAAGGTCTATTGAAAGGTTAAAGTGGTGGCCTGTAGTCCTGTCAAACGACTCCCATAGATCAATCGAAGCAGCAGGAACCTCTTTATGGTCATAAGATACCTGTGGTTGTTCGTTCCAAACCTCGGCACCTTTATCATTAAATTCAGCAAGGGTAGTTTCCTTAACAATATCTCCCCTACCCATAAGTGTGCGCTGAAGCTGTACGCAGGCAAACTCATGTTCACCATTAGACTTAGCAAGCGTAGCACCTTGTACTGAGTTAAGGTTGTTATATACTGCATAAGCATTAACACCCACAGCCATTTCCTCTTTAAGGCCGGCTTTGCGACCGTAACCAAGAGCAAGGCCGAAAGTACCTTTTGCCTGGCCCGGCTGTATAAGCACCGGAACCTCAATTTTCTTATCACCTACTGTAAGAGTGGCTACGCTACCGTTAAGGCCGCCGTTTGCCACGTTCCAGTTTTCAAGTTTAAGAGCCTCAGCATCTGCTTTAGAAACAGTAAGGTAGTTATCCCATGAAGCCCTTGAAATCGGGTCAGGGAATTCCTGTAGCCATGGGTTGTTTGCCATTTGGCCGTCACCCATACCTGTTTTAGTATAAAGAACCAGTTCAAAAGTACCGGCAGGCTTAGCAGCAGCAAGTGTGCTTGCGGCACCGGCAAAGTTAGCAGCACCCGGAGCTACCGTACCCACTACAGGAGTTTCGGCAACACCATCATGCACCAGCTGGTTCCATGTTTTACCTGCCGCATAAGTTGGAGCAACAGCTTTGATATAATCGTAGTAAGAAGCAGGGTTACCTGTCCAGGCAAGAAGCGCATCCTGGAACTGGCGTGTATTAAACAGCGGACGGATAGTCGGCTGCGTAATAGCGTAACTGCCTTTAGATATCACAACGTCTCCCCAAGCCTCAAGGTAGTGAGGTGCAGGAGCAGCAACCGTAGTTACAGCAGCAGTCTCATCTTCCCTAAGCGTGAAAGAAACTGAAAGTTTAGTCTTTTTAAGACCCTCTGCAAAGTCAGCACCGTTAGGCAGTGAGTACACAGGGTTTACATTATTAAGGATAAGCACGTCAACCGCACCCGCCTTAAGGTCATTTACAAGTTGCGCAACTGCCTTGGCATCACCTTTACGGATGTAGCGCGGAGCAGCCGGATTGAATGCAAGTGACTGAAGTGCGTTGTTAATAGCAATTACAAGAAGCTGTGCATTAACATCGTCAAGGCCGGTAAGCACCACACCTTTAGCACCCGCAGCTTTAAGCTGTTGGGCAGCTTTTGCTACTGCATCAGCTTCAGCTTTATCAAGGCTTACAGAAACACCGCCACCAACAATGGCGTTATAAAGAGCCACAAGGGCATATTTTTGCTTGGTTACAGTAAGCGGCACACGCTTGTCAGCGTTAGCACCACTAAGGCTCATGTTAGCCTCAAACTGTATGTGTTTAGACATTTTGCCGTTTTTCGGGATACGGTTCAGCGTGTAGCCACCTTCGTATCCTCCACCCTGCCAGTCGCCAAGGAAATCAGCACCTACAGATACAATTACATCTGCTTTGGCAAGGTCATATTCAGCAAGCGCCCTTTCGCCATAAACCGCCTGGAAAGCGTCAAGGGCTTCAGAAGAAGAAACAGCATCGTATACAACATGCTTAAATCCGGCATACTTAGCACCGAATTCAGCAATCAGTTTGTCAGTTGAAGGACTGGCAGTAGTACCGCTAAGCACCACAACCTTACCACTGTTAGCCGCAGCCTGAGAAAGGGCAGCTTTAACTTTGGTGTCCACTTCAGCCCAAGAAGCAGGTTTGCCCGCTATTTGCGGCTGTTTAAGCCTTAGGCTGTCATATAATGAAAGCACAGAAGCATACACCCTGGCATTAGGGCTTATCCTTGAACCTGCAAGAGTATTTTTAACCACCCCGATAGGACGACCTTCGCGGGTTTTTATAAGCACGTTAGCAAAATCAAAACCGTCAGCTATAGTAGTAGCGTAGTAATCTGCAACACCCGGAATGATTTCCTCCGGCTGCACTACGTAAGGTATTGATTTAACAACCGGACCCTCACAGGCAGCAAGCGTAGCAGCTGCGGTAGTGAAGCCCACATATTTCAAAAAGTCACGACGGCTTGTAGATGAATTTGACAAAGTCTCCTTGTCGCCAAGAAACTCATCCGTAGGAATTTCTTCAACAAACTCGTTGTTTCTTAGCGCCTCAACAATAGAGCTATCGTTCAGCTCCTCAACACTTTGCCAGTATTTTTTGTTTGATGCCATGTTGTATATAGATATTTGCTTCTTAGTAAAATTGATTAATAGTGACATTTACCACACTCAGTACCGCCCATGTTGGCAGCAGTAAGCTTCTGAACGCCGTATTTCTTAGCAAGTTCATCGTGGATTTTTTCATAGTATTCATTACCGGCTACCTTAACCTCTGTTTCGCGGTGGCAGTTAACACACCAGCCCATGGTTAGCGGAGAATGCTGTTTCATCACTTCAAATGTTTCAACAGGACCGTGACACTTCTGACACTCAACCCCGGCAACAGAAACGTGCTGAGAGTGGTTGAAGTACACAAAGTCAGGAAGGTTATGAATCCTCACCCATTTCACCGGCTTTTGTTTACCAGTGTATTTCTGGGCAGATTTATCCCAACCTACAGCGTCGTATATTTTTTGGATTTCAGCAGTGTAGAATTCTTTAGAACGGTCGTAGATAGAATCTTTATCACCTGTGAATTCTGAAATGTTTTTGTGACAGTTCATACACACGTTAAGCGATGGTATACCCGAAGTCTTACTTACCCTTGCAGAAGAGTGACAGTACTTACAGTCGATACCGTTATCACCGGCGTGTATTTTGTGCGAGAAGTGGATAGGCTGCACCGGCTGGTAACCCTGATCTACACCTACCTGCATCAACCAGCCGTAAAGCATGTAAGACGATGCAAGCACAAGAAGGATTACAGTAACCAATACAAGGAACTGGTTTTTAACATAAGCCTGCCATACTGATATTGAAGGCTCTTTTTCAACCACTACACCATTGGCAGCAGCCACTTTCTTAAGCGTTTTGTTTACCAGCACAAGCATGATGATAAGCACTGCAAGCACAAGGATAAGCGCACCCAGGATAATCACCTGAGAAGCACCACCTTCAGAACCACCGTTACCGCCAGGAGTAACGCCCGGCGCAGGAGCAGGCTTTTCCATCGGCTGAGAGGTAAACGCCATTATGTTATCAATGTCTGCCTCGCTAAGTTGCGGAAACGCAGTCATCACTTTTTTATCATTGTCAGCGAAAAGCTTAACCGCCTCAGCATCACCTGATTTGATTAGATCGCTACTGTTGTGAACCCATTTATAGATCCACGCCCTGTCGTGCTTATCAGCTACACCCCTTAAGGCCGGACCCGTAGAGGCAGCATCAAGCTTGTGACAGGCAGCACAATTCGCGTTAAACAGCTCTTTACCTTTTGCAGGGTCACCCGCACCTGCAGCAGGTGCCGCAGCCGCTTCAGCCGGGGCAGCAGCAGGAGCCGCAGCCGCATCTTGGGCAAATGTAGAAAGGGAAAAAGTTAGCGACAGCGCCAGGAAGAACATTAAAATTCTTGAAATCGGAGAATGGTTACCCACTTTTTTCATATTAGTAATGATTATCGACAAGTTTGGTACGATTTTTACAATGTATAATTGTTATAAACTATACTTTTTTCAAAAACTTCCACAAAAATACGACTTATGTCATATTCTCAAACCCTAAACAAGCCTTATTGGGCAATTTATAATAGTTCTAAATAACCTTTAAGAAAGCCTTTAGAAATAATAATTGTACATTTGTTGCAAAGATAGTTCATTATGAGATTTTTAACATTTAAATATGTTTTCCCCGCGTTGGTTTTATCGGCTTTTTGCCACACAAAAGTTAACGCACAAAACAGCGTATCTGTACAGCAGGATAGCCGCTTTGAGGAGCTACTGGCCGAAAAACGCAAAATCAATGCTTCAATTACGGTAAATGACCGTTATAAGATACAGATTTTCTACGGCACCAACGATAAAGCACGCAAAGCCCTGCAGGATTTTAAACGTGATTTTAAAAACACTGACGGCACTATAATTTTTGAAAGCCCTACCTACAAGGTATGGGTAGGAAGCTATAAATCTAAAATTGAAGCCGAAAAAACCTTGGTTGACATCCGTAAAAAGTACCCCACAGCACTGATAATAAAACCCAACAAATAATACATTTTCCGGTTTTTACAGAGAAAACAAAAAAGGCTGCCCGAGGGCAGCCTTTACTGTATTATAACCGTAATTGATTACTGGAAATCAGCAGGTGTAACACCTTCGTTTATCTTAGCTTCACCTACAGTAAGCTCAAGATCCATACCTATGTTCATTACAACTTTAAACGGTACTTTTACACCTTTTACATCCTTGTAATCAGAATAGTAAGTAGTTTGAACCACTTTCTGACCACCTTCATTTGACTCGTGCATTTCAGCTACTTTGTAGCCTGTTTTCACGTCGTAAAGGTAGCTGGCATCACCTTTCTTAATCACATAAGCATCGGCACCATTAACCTGCTCTACAGAAGTTAGTTTAATTTCTTTATCAGTAAGGAAACCAAGCTCTTCAAACGGCACAGCACTGGCCTGCATTTCTTTAAGCTCATCGCCTGTGATTTGCTCTTTCTGGCCCTGTTGCATTTTGTAAGCAGCCTTGTCGTTTACAACCTGCTTAAACAGGCTCATACCCATAGCTTTCATTTCCACAAACTGCTTGTGGTCTGCCACCTTAGAAGTAAGTTCCAATGTAGTACCTTGTATGCTACCTGTAGCCTTAGTATAAACAGTTTTAACAGCCTTAACAGCCTTTTCACCACCTACAGCCTTAATGTAGCCATCAAGCACTGTTTTAGCAGTTACACCGGCAGGAACAGGCCTGCTTAGCACCGGCTTTTCAGCTTTTTTACCCCACTTATCAAAGTACTGTATAGCAATACCGCGTTTTTCAAGACCCGGAAGCACATCAGCAGCTTTACCCACAATAACGATACGCGACCTGTCGGCAGAGAAATATTTCTTTGCAGCGTTACGGATATCTTCAGCTGTAACAGCGTTTACGTTCTCTATATATTTCTGGTAGAAATCTGCAGGAAGGCCCTGAGTTTGTGTAAGTAGCGCATAACGTGCTACTGTAGCCGGTTTCTCAACCTGCATTACAAAGTTACCTATATATTTGGCTTTAGCCACTTTAAGCTCTTCATCAGTAACAAGGTCAGTCCTTATTTTTTTGATTTCATTCATCAACTCTACAACAGCACTATCCGTAACTACGTTACGCACTGAAGTAGAAGCATCAAAGTTACTCACGTATTTGTTACCACCTACTGATGAGTACGCACCATACGTCCAGCCATGGGCCTCACGAAGGTTAAGGAACAGCCTGCCTTCGCCACCACCACCAAGGATTTGGTTAGCAAGTAGTGTAGCAAAGTACTCCTTGTCAGTCATTTTAAGATTAGTAACGTTTGCCACAGCAATTTCGCTCTGTACTGCATTCGGCATATCTACAAAGTTGATTTGCGTGAACTGTACATCTGTAGGGTCGCTGTAGCTTACATTTGGAGCCTTATCACCTACCCATGAACCAAACAGTTTTGTTACTTGTTTTTTAACGTCTTTAAACTTCACGTCACCTACTACAACAAGGTAAGCGTTACCCGGCACAAAGTAAGTAGCATAGTTTTGCTTAACATCTTCAAGCGTTACGTTGTTTAGGGTAGCCTCAGTTACGTACTCACCACTTGGGTGTGTAATACCATAAATAAGCGCACCCTGCACACGGCCGGCAACAGCCTGTACGTTTTTCTCTTCGCTCTTAAGGCCTTCTATAGCCTTAGCTTTTTGCTTATCAAACTCTTCCTGGGTAAACAGCGGGTTTAGTGCGCCGTCTGCCATAAGCTCCAGGATACGGTTGTTATACTTAGAAAGACCGCTCGCAGAAGCACCGCTATCCCAGAAGTTGATGCTTGCGCCCAGGTAGTCTATTTCTTCGTTAAACTTGTCTTTGCTGATGGTTTTAGTACCTTCACCTATTACTGCACTTAGCATGTCGCTAACACCTTTTTTATCGCCTTCGGCGTAAGGAGCGTTATCAAGCGTAAGTGAATATGAAACCCTTGGCAGCTTGTGGTTTTCCACGACAAGCACCTTAAGGCCGTTTTTAAGTTCGAATGTTTGCGGCTTACCTACATTAGTTGTAGGCGACGGACCTGGTTTAGGCATAGGCACCTGTTGTGCCTGAAGCGCCGAAACCGAAAAAACCAGTCCGGCTAACAGGTATATAACTTTTTTCATGATGTCTTATATATAATATAGGTATGCTTAGTTTTGGGCTTTATCTTTAGCAGGAACGTAGTTAAGGATAAGGCGCTGGTTAGGGTTAAGGTATTTCTTAGCCACTTCCCTTATTTCCTCGCGTGTAATTTTGCGGTAGATGTCTATCTCAGTATTAATAAGGTTAACATCGCCGTACAGCAGGTAGTAAGTAGCAAGGTTATTAGCCACACCTTCAGCACTTGTATTGCTGTTTACATACTGGTTTTCAAACTCGTTTTGAAGCTTTTGGTATTCTTTTTCAGAAATAAGCTCAGTTTGAACCCTTTTTATTTCAGCATCAACATCAGCAATGATTTCCTCGCTGGTGTGAGGCGCCTGCGGTATACCATATATAATGTATGAACCGTAGTCTTCCTGGCTGTAGTTAAACGCAGCTACCTGAAGGGCTTTTTTGTCCTGGTCTACAATTTTCTTGTACATCCTTGAACTTTTACCGCCGCTAAGTACAGACGAAAGCATATCAAGTGCACGGGCTTCGCGGGTTGTCATATCCGGTGTACGGTATGCAGCCACTACCATTGGCAACTGGATGTTCGGGTCTTCAAACGTAGCGTTTATGGTTTGCGTGATAGGAGCCTCCTGCGCTTTAGTACGTGTAATAGGAGTACCTTTTGGTATGTGGGCAAAGTATTTGTTTATCCACTCTTTTACCTGGCCTTTGTCAAAGTCACCGGCTACCACAAGCACCGCATTGTTCGGGATGTAGAATTTTTTAAAGAAATCCTGGAACTCAGTAAGCTTTGCAGCATCAAGGTGATCCATAGAGCCAATAGTTGTCCAGCGGTACGGGTGCACTTTAAACAGGTTCTGTTTTACCTGCGGAATAAGCTGTCCGTAAGGGCTGTTATCATAACGAAGGCGTTTTTCTTCTTTCACTACTTCGTTTTGTGTATCAACACCAATCTGGTTGATAACCGGGTGCCACATACGCTCTGATTCCATCCAAAGGCCAAGCTCGGTGTTGTTTGAAGGGAATACTTCGTAGTAGTACGTACGGTCTTCTGTAGTGTTAGCATTGTTGTTACCGCCGTTAGCAGTTACAATCTTAAACCACTCCCCCCTTTTAATGTTCTCTGTACCTTCAAAAAGAAGGTGCTCAAAAAAGTGGGCAAAACCGGTCCTTTCCGGGTTCTCGTCTTTTGCTCCCACGTGGTACATTACCGAAGTAACCACCACCGGCGCACTCTTGTCCTGCTGCAGGATTACATGCAGCCCGTTGTCCAGGTTATACTCTTCAAACTCCACTTTCTGTGCATAGGCAGAAGCGCCAAGCAACAAAAGTGAACCCAAAGCCATTACGGATTTTTTCATAAAAAACGTTGATTATTAATTCAGGTTTATAGGTATGCAAGTTCGGCAAAATGTTACATAAAACTAATTTTTTTTATCCTTTTACGTTAAGCAACAGAAGAATTACGATAAAACCGTATTTTTTTCAGCCTGTGGTTGACTGATAAATAATAAGTTGTATATTTGCACCCTTGAAAATTATTATTTAAACCATATTGTTATGTATGCAATCGTAGAGATAGCAGGGCAGCAGTTTAAAGTTAGCAAAGACCAGAAGGTATTTGTTCACCGTCTTGAAGGCAATGAAGGCGACGCGGTTAAATTCGCGAAAGTACTTCTTGTTGCAGATGGCAGCAACATTACCATTGGCGCCCCGGCTATAGAAGGTGCTTCAGTAGAAGCCAAAGTGCTTCAGCACGTTAAAGGAGACAAAGTTATTGTTTTCAAAAAGAAAAGAAGGAAAGGTTACAAAGTAAAGAATGGCCACCGCCAGTCTCTTACACAGATAGAAATCACTTCTATCGTTAAGTAATCTTAAATTCAGAAAAAACAAAATTGCTGAAAGTACAGCATTAATTACTAACAATTTTAAACCCAAAACATCATGGCTCACAAGAAAGGTGTAGGTAGTTCTAAGAACGGTAGGGAATCAGAATCGAAACGTCTTGGCGTTAAGATTTTTGGCGGCCAGGCTGCCATTGCCGGTAATATCATTATCAGGCAGAGAGGTTCTAAGCACAACCCTGGTGAAAACGTATACATGGGCAAAGACCACACGCTTCACGCGAAAGTGGACGGTGTTGTTAAATTCCAAAAGAAGAAAGACAACAAATCTTATGTATCGATACTTCCATTTGAAGCTTAAGACACAGTTTAGCTGTACCGGTTAGGTATAGCCCCTATATAAAAAAGGCGGTAAGAATTTCTTACCGCCTTTTTTATATGCCTAAAATTTATATTTTAGGCACCGAAACTAATCACTACAATAATAATATGGGGAATTTTTTAGACTCATTAAAACGACAAGTTGGAAGAGATACAGGGAAAGCAATCTCAAACCTTGTTTATGGTGATAAACACTCAACGCCATATCGAAACACGAATACTCAAAACAAAAAAAAGTTCGAATGAATTAAATCAAAAGAAAATAGACTTCATACAAGAGGATTTAGAACAAAAAGATTTGTATTTATTGGACAAAGCCGTAATCAATGCAATCGACCAAATTATCTTGATTGATATTCCAGACAAGGAAAAAGAGATTATCAAAATTCTTCAACAATTAGAAATTCAACTAAAAGTAAATAGATGGAACTCTATAACGAAAGGTGAGGTTGCAAAAATCAGAAATAAGCTCCCTGATGCAGTTTTAATCAAATATGAACAATGCGTTTCTGAATTAAAATATCCGAACTGCAACAAGGATAGAATAAAACACACAACCAAAACCCTAAACAAATACAAAAGACTTCGAATTATATACAAATATCAGCTATTCCTATTAGCATCGCTTTTTATATTTCTATTCTTAATTATAGGATTGAATGCAGGGTAAACAGATTACTCCACTCATAGACAAGCACAAGCAAAACCACCCCTTTCGGAGAGAGGGCCGGGGTGAGGTCAAATAAAAAAGCCCGATACTTTCGTATCGGGCTTTGCTCTTGGAGCGGAAGACGAGGCTCGAACTCGCGACAACCAGCTTGGAAGGCTGGAGCTCTACCAACTGAGCTACTTCCGCATTTGTGAGTGCAAATATATGCAATATTTTCGCGCATGTGCAAGTGTTTGTGTAAAAAAATTACACAAAACAAAACCATCCAATTTAACCAATTTATTTTGAAACTGTTACCAAACATATTTGTCAAAAAATAAATTTCCCGAGGTAAAATATCATGCTGTTTTTCCTGTAATCACCCGTATTCAGGCGGTTTAGGCGATATCGAATTATGAGATGCTCAAAAACAAGTCTCTCATTTAAGAATTTAACAAAAAATAAACACTGATTTTTAAGAGTTTACAATTCCCTTTCGCTACCTTTATTAAGAAATTAGTGTGGCACCGCCACGGAAACCCGGCCAACGATAAGCCTGCTCGCGGAGCACCCTGAAACCTAAAACCGGGACCTGAGGCATAGCCATAGTATTTCGATGTATAACCAATCATTTCGAAACTATGAAAAAAGCTGCCTGTATATCAGGTATAGTGTTGCTGCTGGCAACTCTTACCTCATGCCACAACATGGGGAGGAAAGACATGCTCCCGCCCGATAAACCCGAAAATACCGCCTACCTTAAAAATACCCCACTACCCCTACCGGAAAATATTTTTAAATCTGCAGGCGAAGAAGTGCGTACGTTTTATGCTTCTCACGATAATACCACCATTTGGGTGAATGCCAAAGACCGCCTTGCCCTGCAAACCGAAATTGCCAACCTTGCAGCAGACGGCCTTAATCCGCAGGATTACCACCTGGATTACCTGAAAGATTTCGAGAAACTACAATCCATATCGGAAGACGAGGCCAAGCGTTATGATATAATGCTTACCGAAGCCTTTATAAGAGCATCGACCCACTTGTTTAAAGGCAAACTGCGCCCTGCCGATGTGTACGGCAACTGGGCATTGCCCGACAAGCCTTTTGATGCGGTAAAATTGCTTACCGAAGCGATAGAAAACAACGACATTAAAGACGCCATAAGCCGTTGCCGTCCACGCCACGCCATATATCACAGCCTACGCAGCAGCCTTGCCAGCCTTAACAAGCTTCCCGACGATAAAGACCTGCCAAAAGTAGAATGGAGCCACACCATAAAAAAGAACGATTCATCGGCAATGGTGGGTATTGTTAAACAACGGCTGCACTACTGGGGCGACCTTGAAGCCGACACCATTACCAACACTTACGATAAAGCTACTGCCAAAGCCGTAAGGCGTTTCCAAAAAAGACACGGGCTATCAGTAACCGGCACGGTAAATGAACGCACCGCAACCGCGCTGAACATAAGCCGAGACAAGCGCCGCGAACAGGTTACTGCCAACCTGGAGCGCTGGAGGTGGTTTGCGTATGATTTTGGCAATAAGGCATTACTCATTAACATCCCCGATTATAAAATGGCGGTGGTAGAAAACGGCAAGGACACCGTACAAACCTACAATGTAGTGGTAGGTAAACCCGAGCGTAAAACCCCGGTACTGCAATCGGCTATAAATGCTGTGGTGCTAAACCCTACCTGGACAGTGCCGCCAACTATTATTAAAGAAGACCTTACCCCGGCTGCCACCAAAAACAGGGGGTACTTCGCCAGCCATAACATGACCATTTATAAGGATACCAACGTTATTTCACCGGAAGACTGGAACCCTGCCAAATACAACAACTACCGTTACGTACAGGCACCGGGCTATGATAATTCGCTTGGGTTGGTTAAGTTTAACTTTAATAGTAAGTATAGTGTATACCTGCACGACACCAACCACCGCGACCTTTTTGCGTACCACTACCGCGCACTGAGCAGCGGCTGCGTACGTGTGGAAGACCCACTGAAGCTGGCCGAGTACGTTTTGGGCAACCAGAATAAAAAATGGACACGTGAAGAAATAGACCAGGTTACCGCAGAAGGCGAAACCAAAAATGTATACATAAAAAAATCCATCCAGGTACACCAGTTATACTGGACGGCCTGGATGGATAAAGACGGGCTGCAGTTTCGTGATGATATATACAGCCTCGATAAAACGCTATATAAAAAACTAAGACAAGATCTTTGATACTTTATTGTAGCTCGGGTGATAGATAAACAGGCATGATTTGCCTTTGATAAGGTTTATCACCTGCGTCGTGATTTCCTGCGGTATGGCAGGGCATCCCTGGCTGCGGCCTAACCTGTGGTGCGCCCTGATAAAGGCATCGCTCACATAATCGGCAGCGTGCATTACCACTCCCCTGCCGCGGGCATTGTTGTTAAGGCCGTTTTCAAGGCCGTCAAGCTTAAGCGACTGGCCGTGCTTGCCGTTGTAAATTTCGCCGGTAACATAAAAACCAAGGCTGCTTTTGTATGAGCTATCAGAATTGCTAAAGTCAGTAGCAAACTCATCGCCACTGTTACGGCCGTGAGCCACAAGGCTGTTATACAGCACCGTGCAGGTAGCCATATCTATAATCCAAAGCCTTTTGGTGTTAGATGACTGGGTGAAATCGATAACCGTAAGCAGGTCTTTTTTAATTTTGCCTTTACCTTTAAGTAGGTTGTACCCTGCTACTGCTTTCTGGAAACAGTCGTAGGCAGGCATAGACTCAGAATGTGCGTTGATAGTGTTATACAACAATTCCGTTTCGGTTAGGCTGGTTACCTCGGGTGTAACCGGTGTTTCTGTTTTTGGCGCAGGGGCATTAAAAGAACTTAATAAAAACAGTACAGACGTAAAAAAATTGTAAACCATTAGAACTCTCCTCTCATTTTATTTAACCTCGCCGCTAAATACGTTAAGAAAAATTTAAAATCCAAACGCAACGATGTTAAAATCAATAATTTAACATTTTCATTTGGCAGGGATACCTATCCTGTGCCGTTCCATCTTCATCGGACTAACCTAACGCAAGGATGGTGCCACTTATTGTTAAGGGGTTAACATTTTTTTATGACAAGTATTAAAGTTTAATCTTCCGTAAACAGATTTTAGTTTAAAAACAGTAACTTTAGCGCGCATTATTCTGCATATAATGCACAACATTCCTAAAGACACATAATTAACTGAAGATGAATAAAAAAGTTATCTTAATGATACTGGATGGCTGGGGATTATCGCCAGATCCGAAGGTATCGGCACCGGACAATGCCAATATTCCGTTTATAAACAGTTTGCCACAAAAATATCCGCATGCCACCCTTCGTACCGACGGGCTTAATGTAGGCCTTCCTGAAGGACAGATGGGCAACAGCGAGGTGGGCCACATGAACCTGGGTGCAGGCCGCATTGTGTACCAAGACCTTGTAAGGATAAACCTGGCTGTAGAAGATAAAAGCATAGAAAAGGAACCTGCACTTGCCGAAGCCTTTGCTTATGCCAAAGAAAACAACAAGAAAGTACACCTGCTGGGCCTTGTTTCAGACGGTGGCGTACACTCGCACATAAACCATATTAAAGGGCTAGCCTCTGCCGCTAAAGATGCCGGAGTAGACAACGTGTTTATCCATGCCTTTACCGACGGACGCGATGTAGACCCTAAATCGGGCGCCGCGTTTATAGCCGACCTTGAAGACTATATTAAGGACACGCCGGTAAAACTGGCCAGCCTTGTAGGCCGCTACTACGCTATGGACCGCGATAAGCGTTGGGAACGCGTAAAACTTGCCTATGACCTTCTGGTTAACGGCCTGGGCATACCGAGTACTAACGCAGTGGAAAGCATCAAGAAAAGTTATGCTGAAGGTGTAACCGACGAGTTTATCCTGCCGATAGTAATGACCGAAGACGGGCAGACCCCTCTTGCTACCATAGCCCCGGATGATGTGGTTATTTTCTTTAACTTCCGTACCGACAGGGGCCGCCAGCTTACTGAGGCGCTAAGCCAGTTTGACATACACGAGCAAAACATGCACAAACTGCCGCTGTACTTTGTTACCATGACAAACTACGACGACAGCTTTAAAGGCATACACGTTATATATGACAAGGACAACCTTACCGAAACGCTGGGCGAAGTGGTGAGCAAGGCCGGTAAAAAACAAATCCGTATAGCTGAAACTGAAAAATACCCACACGTTACGTTCTTCTTCTCAGGAGGTCGTGAGGAGCCTTTTGAAGGTGAAACCCGTATACTGCGCAATTCGCCTAAAGTAGCCACGTACGACCTTCAGCCTGAAATGAGCGCTTACGAACTTAAGGATGCGCTGGTTCCTGAACTGCAAAAAGGTGAGGTGGATTTTGTGTGCCTTAACTTTGCCAATGGTGACATGGTAGGCCACACCGGTGTATTTGAAGCTGCAATAAAAGCCTGCGAAGCGGTAGACGAATGTGCCAAAGGCGTTATTGAGGCTGCCCTGGCTAACGGCTACACTACCCTTGTAATAGCTGACCACGGTAACTGCGAAACCATGATAAACCCTGACGGTAGCCCTAACACAGCACATACAACCAACCCGGTTCCGTTTGTTGTGGTAGATAATGATATTAAGGAAGTACACGACGGTGTACTGGGCGACATAGCCCCTACCATCCTTAAGCTGATGAGCATAGCGCAACCTGCTGCTATGACAAGGCATCCGTTGGTTTAAAAAGCTACTGAGTTGCTAAGCTTCTTAGCCGCTGAGTCAAAATACAGCCGCTGCACGAAAGTGTGGCGGTTTTTTTATGGCATAAATGTATGAGTGAAGCTGCCCCCTCCCCTTCAGGAGTTCCGATAGCTATCGGGAGAGGCAGGGCTTAAAACAAGGTAAACCCGCCAGGTTTCACCCATAATCCGGCGGGTCAACTATAAAACTGAATAAATTCTAATGCAATTCTAATGGTATTCTAATTTAAAAACGGCTTCGGTGGAATAATCTTTGTTTATCTATGCAAAAGTAAATTGAACGTTCATGATAAAACATGATAAGCATCATGCAACGTTTTTTAACAGGAGTTTTTGTTTGCAAAAATTGATAGTAATACTATTGAGTTTGCGAAAATTTATTTCAAGATGGGATTTATACTTTCAAACCTAAAGCTACAGATAAACAACAGTATCTACATTAAAGATCCTGAAACATCAGACCTTGGTAAAAAGATACTGAAGGAAAGCATCGTACTTATACACGAAATAGGTTTTGAGGCATTTACCTTTAAAAAACTTGGCGAACGTATAGAAAGTAATGAAAGCTCTGTATACCGGTATTTTGAAAGTAAGCACATGCTGCTGGTATATTTATCATCATGGTACTGGAGCTGGATAGAGTACCGCCTGGTGTTTGGCGTAGCAAACCTCGGCATACCAAAAGAGCGATTACAAAGGGCAATAATTATTGTTACCGAGGAAACCGCCGACGATGAAAGCACCGAGCATATTAACGAAGCTTTGCTGAAAAAGATAATCATAAACAATTTCAACAAAACCTTCCTTACTAAGGAAGTGGATGAAGAAAACAGGAAGGGCTTTTATGAGATATACAAACGCGTTATACACCGGCTGGCCGACATTATTAAAGAAAACGCACCGGAATACAAGTACGCAGAAAGCCTGGCCAGCACAATAATACAGGGCGCGCTGCACCAGCATTTCCTGAAAGACCATTTTGAAACGCTTACCAATTGCAACAACAGGGTAAGCCCCACAGAATTTTACCTGAACCTTACTAATAACATAATAAAACAAAAGATATGACCCCATTAAAAAGATACTACAACCTGCTGAAACTGGATAAGAAGGATGTGTACCAGATTATCTTTTATGCCGCTTTTGCCGGCCTTATAAGCCTGTCGCTGCCACTGGGCATACAGGCTATTATAAACTTTATACAGGGTGGGCAGATAAGCATATCGTGGATAGTGCTGGTAATACTGGTTACGGTAGGCGTGGCCTTTGTAGGCATACTATCGCTTATGCAGCTGCGTATTACAGAGAACCTGCAACAGAAAATATTCGTGCGCTCGTCCTTTGAGTTTGCCTACCGCATGCCGAAAATAAGCTTTAAGGGCATGCACAACCACTACGCGCCGGAGTTGGCAAACCGCTTTTTTGATACCCTTACCATACAAAAGGGTACATCAAAGTTGCTATTGGATTTCTCAACAGCATTGCTTCAAATCATACTGGGTATCATACTGCTGTCATTATACCACACAGTGTTCATCATTTTCGGTATACTCTTGCTTGGATTGCTTTACGCTATATTAAAGTTTTCGTATGATGAAGGTGTAGACACCAGTATGAAGGAGTCTAAATACAAGTACAAGCAGGCATATTGGCTTCAGGAAATAGCCCGTAACCGCAACAGCTTTAAGCGTAAAGATGGTATGGACTATGCCCTTGACAAAAACGACCACCTGGTAGGCGACTATGTAGGCTTCAGGGAAAAACACTTTGGGGTTATAAAAAGGCAGTTCACCCAGCTTATTGTTTTTAAAGTGCTTATTACCGCCGGTTTGCTATCTGTAGGTGGTTTCCTGGTACTGACCCAACAGATGAACATCGGGCAGTTTGTGGCCGCAGAAATCATTATACTATTGGTATTAAATTCAATAGAAAAAACCATAACCGGCCTTGAAACATTATACGA
This sequence comes from Flavobacterium niveum, assembly GCF_055231775.1. Classification (NCBI taxonomy): domain Bacteria; kingdom Pseudomonadati; phylum Bacteroidota; class Flavobacteriia; order Flavobacteriales; family Flavobacteriaceae; genus Flavobacterium; species Flavobacterium niveum. The sequence goes on along the minus strand of NZ_JBUYSX010000004.1, from coordinate 207,862 downwards.
TGTACTTACGGCAGTGGAAAAAATAGGCCAGGTAAGCGACCTTGAAGTAGACCAGCCTACAACATCGCAACCAATAGACAGTACAAACGGGCTGACACTGGATACCGACGAAGTTACCTTCCGCTACCCTGACGGCGAAAAAGACGCCTTGAAAAAAGTAAGCGTAAAAATCAAACCGCGCGAAAAGGTATTTGTAAGTGGCAGGAACGGCTCGGGTAAAACCACGCTGCTGCGCATCCTTAGTGGGTACATGCACCCTACGTCGGGTATTTTCCATGTAAACGACAGTAATTACAACAAAATAGATACCGACCAGTACCGTTCGCTTACAGGCATAGTGCTTCAGGGTGAAACGCCTTTCCACGGCACACTGCTGGAAAACCTGAAGTTTAACGACCCGTCCATCACCGATACCGATATAAAATGGGCTGTAGAAAAAATGGGGCTGACACGCTTTATAAAAGATTTACCAAAAGGCCTTGACACAGAAATAAACCCCGACGGCAGGCAACTTACCGCTTCGGTATGCCGCAAGATAATGTTGGCACGCGCCATAGCCGGCAAACCGAAAGTGCTGTTCCTGGAAGACCCTACCGAAAGCATGGACAGCCAGAGCGCCCACGATGTTATCGACTTTTTATTTGACCCTGCACACGACTGGACTGTAATAGTTTCGTCTGTTAACGACTACTGGAAGCAACGCTGCGACAGATTTATTGAAATGGAAAAAGGAGCTATTGTAACCGACACAAAACTATAAGCCATGCTGAACATAACCGAAAAAAGCGCCATACCGTTTGACGGCTCACGTTTTAAAACCGTAACCGAGCTGAACAACAGGCCCCACTATAAAACACTTAAAAGGATTATTATCGCCTTTTGTATTACACTGGTAGTAATCGTATTCCTGCCGTGGACGCAGAACATTAAAGGCGCGGGTAACGTTACCACCCTGAAGCCCGACCAGCGCCCGCAAACCATACACAGTGTTATAGGCGGACGTATAGAAAAATGGTACGTAAAAGAGGGTGACTTTGTAAACAAAGGCGACACCATACTATTTATATCGGAGATTAAAGAGGATTACTTGGACCCTAACCTTGTAAAAAATACCGGCGACCAGGTAAATGCCAAACGTATGGCACTGGAATCGTACGGCGGCAAGGTAGAGGCACTGGAGACCCAGATAGGCTCGCTGCAACAAGAACAGAAACTAAAGCGTGAGCAGGCCGAAAACAAGCTAAGGCAGGCATTGCTTAAGGTAAAAAGCGACAGTATGGATCTTGAGGCTGTGCGTACCCAACTCCGCATTGCACAGACGCAGTTTAACCGTGCCGTAAACCTGAACAAGGAAGGCCTGAAACCCCTTACCGATGTAGAGGAAAAACGCCTGAAGCTACAGGAATCTGAAGCAAAGATTATTACGCAGGAAAACAAATTGCTTAGCGCAAAGAACGACTACATAAACGCAAGGGTGGAAATCAACAGGCTTTCTGCTGAGTATGCCGAGAAAATATCTAAGGCAAACAGCGATAAGTACACCGCACTTAGCAGCCAGTACGATACCGAAGCACAGGTAAACAAGCTGCAAAACCAGTACGTAAACTACAGCATACGGAACGGTCTTTACTACATAAAAGCCCCGCAAAGCGGCTACGTGAACAAAGCTATACAGGCGGGCCTCGGCGAGACCATTAAAGAGGGCACGCCTATAGTAAGCATTATGCCTGCGGGATACGAGATTGCCGTAGAAACTTACGTAGACCCGGTAGACCTGCCACTAATACACCGTGGCGAAAAAATCAGGGTATGGTTTGACGGATGGCCTACCATAGTGTTCAGCGGGTGGCCAGGCATCAGCTACGGTACCTTTGGCGGGCGCGTGGTGGCTATAGAAAACTTTATCAGCCCTAACGGCAAATACCGCATACTGGTAGCGCCGGATAAAGAGGAGCAAGAGTGGCCAAAGGAACTGAGCATAGGCGCAGGCGCACAAACCGTGGCCCTGCTGAATACCGTACCGGTATGGTACGAGGTATGGCGGACGCTAAACGGCTTCCCGCCGAATTACTACCAGCCGAAAGATGCTTCGGGAGGAAAGGATAAAGCAAAAGATAAAAAGTAAGCTACAACGTATGCAAAGATTAAAGAATATAACTACCCTTTTGGCACTGCTGCTGTTCGGCGTACTGGCGCACGCACAGAAGCTGGATAAGGACGTCCTTACCTTTGACGAGTACCTGGGGTATGTAAAAAAATACCACCCGGTGCTGAAGCGTGCCAACCTGGAGCTGAGCAAGGCGCAGGCAGCACTGCTACAGGCACGCGGGGGCTTCGACCCGAAGATTGAGGTAGACTATGACACCAAGCGCTTTAAGGATTACGAATACTACTCCCTGCTAAGCAGCAGCTTTAAGATACCTACCTGGTACGGCATTGAGATAAAAGCTGCTTTTGACAACAGTGAAGGAGTATACCTGAACCCCCAGAATACATTGCCAAATGCAGGGCTAACCTCACTGGGCGTTACGGTGCCTATCGGGCAGGGGCTTTTTATTAACCAGCGTATGGCCGATGTGCGTTCGGCTAAATTACAGCAACGCCTTAGTGTAGCAGAAAGGAAACTACAGGCCGTTGCTGTGTTATACGATGCTTCGGCAGCATATTTCAACTGGCTGAAAGCCTATAAGGAAGCAAAGATGTATAATGATTACCTTGGCTATTCGCAAACCCGTTATAAGGGTATACTGAAACTGATAGAACAGGGCGATAAGCCTGCCATAGACAGTGTAGAATCGGGTATTACCATAAAAAGCCGCCGCCTGAGCCTGGTAGATGCTAACCTGAAGTTGACCAAAGCCCGTTTGGAGCTTTCCAACTACCTGTGGATAGAGGATGTTCCGGTAGAAGTATCGGAAACTTTGGCACCACAGGATAACCTTACGGGTACTATAGATGAGTCGCTTAACGCGACCGCCTTTACACAAACGGACAGCATTTTGGCAAACCATCCGAAGATACAGGCTATGGAAACGAAAATTTCGATGCTGGATGTGGAACGTAAACTGAAGGCAAATATGCTGTTGCCCAAACTGAATGTGGGTTACCATTATATTTCGGAACCGTCGTATGTAGACCAGTTCCGTTTTGAAGACTATAAGTTTGCAGTAAACTTCTACTTCCCTATTTTCCTGCGTAAGGAACGTGGCGCGCTGAAGCTTGCCAAGATTAAAATACAGGATGCATCGCTGCAACTGAGCCAGGAGCGCCTGCAACTGAAAAACAAAATCGATTCGCAACAGGCCGAGATTACCGCCGTAGCCGAACAGCGCGAGGTAATAAGCGGGCTGGTAAACGACTACAGCACCATGCTGAAATCGGAAGAGCGCTTGTTTTCGTTTGGCGAAAGTTCATTCTTCCTTATAAACACGCGCGAAAACAACCTTATCAGTGCACGCCTGCAGCAAATTGCGTTGGAAAACCGTTATTTCTTCAGCAAGGCCGACTTGTTTAAAATACTGGCTAATCCTGATTAAAGTAGTAGAAATTAGTTACTTTTGCAGCCTGATTTATACGAAACATGATTATACCTAAAACCCGCGAGGAAATAGAGATAATGCGCGAAAGCGCGCTGCTGGTAAGTAAAACCCTGGGCATGCTGGCTACAGAAATAAAACCCGGCGTTACTACCCTGCAACTGGACACCCTGGCCGAAGAATTTATACGCGACCACGGTGCACTGCCGGGCTTTAAGGGCCTTTACGGTTGCCCCAGTACCCTGCTAACCAGCGTAAATGAGCAGGTTGTACACGGCCTGCCTACTAACCGCCCTATTGAAGAAGGCGATATAGTATCGGTAGACTGTGGCACATTTATGAACGGTTACTACGGCGACCATGCCTATACTTTTGAAATAGGCGAAATAGACCCTGAAACCAAAAAACTCCTTGATATTACCAAACAAAGCTTGTATGTTGGCATTCGTGAATTTAAGATTGGCAACCGCGTAGAAGACGTGGGCAGCGCCATACAGAAATTCACCGAAGCTCAGGGTTATGGCGTAGTACGCGAACTGGTAGGCCACGGCCTGGGCAAAAAAATGCACGAGGAACCTAACATGCCGAACTACGGTAAACGCGGACGCGGTAAGCTGTTCGTGGAAGGTATGGTAGTGGCCATTGAGCCGATGATTAACCTTGGCACTAAAAACGTACGCACCCTTAAAGACGGCTGGACGATTGTTACCCGCGACGGTAAGCCAAGTGCACACTTTGAACACGATGTTGCTCTTGTAGATGGTAAGCCTGAGTTGCTGAGCACCTTTAAATATGTGTACAAGGCACTGGGTATTGAAAGTGATGAGGAAGAGGAATTCAGGAAAGTGCCACTGGTAGTGTAATGAAATATTTAAGACTATCTTTTTTGACTTAAAAAGTAACACAGAGATGCACAGAGTGAGCTCAGAGATACTCAAAGATTTCCTGAGTTGACCCTCGGTTAGAGACAACAGAGCTGTACGGAATGTAGCGATAGAGCAACTACCTACTAATTAGACGGTCACAAAAAATTGAGAAAACATTATGGAAATAAATCAGTTGACCCATAAAATAATCGGTGCTGCTATTGAAGTCCATCGTAATCTCGGGCCGGGTCTGTTAGAATCTGCGTACAGAGATTGTCTTGCCTATGAGCTTTCTCTTTTAAATCTAAAGATCGAAAAAGAAAAGTTGCTACCAGTTCATTACAAAGGAATCGTACTAAGTCAGGGTTATCGACTGGATTTGTTAGTTGAAGGTAAAGTAGTAGTTGAATTGAAATCTGTCGAAGAACTTACTGATGTACATCAAGCACAACTATTAACCTATCTTAAACTTGGTAATTACCCATTGGGGCTATTAATAAATTTTCACACTAAGATATTGAAGAACGGTATTAAGCGTGTTATCCACCACCCTTCAGAGAACTCCCATCCGCAGGATGGTAATCTATATCTTTAAAAACTCTGTGTATCTCTGAGCTCACTCTGTGCATCTCTGTGTTACTATACAAACAAATGAAAAAGATTTTTAAACTCATACTAAATACCATACCGAGGCCACTGCTTATACGCCTTAGCTATGTAGCGCGCCCCATGCTGGCATTTGCCCTTAAGGGAAGCACCTATACCGATCCTATAGACGGGCGTAGTTTCCGCAACTTTTTACCATATGGGTACGGGCACCAGCGGAACAATGTACTATCTCCCAGCACACTGTCGCTGGAGCGTCACAGGCTGCTTTGGCTGTACCTGAAAAACGAAACCGACTTTTTCACCTCACCGCACAAAGTACTGCACTTTGCGCCGGAGCAGGCTTTTTACAAGCTATTCCGTGGGATGAAGAACCTGGATTACACCACTACCGACCTCTACTCTCCCCTGGCGGATGTGAAGGCCGATATTTGTAACCTGCCCTTCCAGGACAATGCGTATGACATTATACTGTGCAACCACGTTTTGGAACACATCCCCGATGATACCAAGGCGATGCAGGAACTATACCGCGTACTGAAACCGGGCGGTATGGCAATACTGCAAATCCCGCAAGACCTGAAACGTGACGTAACTTTTGAAGACAACAGCATCACCGACCCAAAGGAACGCGCACGCATCTTCGGGCAGTACGACCACGTAAGGGTGTATGGCCGTGATTATTTCGATAAGTTGCGCAGTATAGGTTTCCGTGTGGCAGAAGAAGATTATACCAAAAAACTAGACCCACAGGATGTGGAGCGTTATTGCCTTGCGAAAGGTGAAATCATCCCGGTGTGTTTTAAGGATTGATATTCTAATAAATACTATAGTACATCCCGCTACGGCGGGATTTTTTTTTGCCGACCCTGAAGGGGTCGCGCGTATTAGCCCCGAGATGAAACCCCAGGGAATCATAAATGGTTTTAATTTCGTTTGCCAAGGGCGTTGCCCCTGGATAATCCACGCGACCCCTTCAGGGTCGGCATCTAAAACGGGTATACACATTCTTCAAACAACAAATCTATAAGCATAGCAAAGCCGCCTGAAAACATTCTCAGGCGGCTTCTTTAATAAATAGTGCTATGTATTATTTGGCTTCTTCGGGCATCAGTATGGCTACGATTTTATCTTTGCCTATATACTTTTTAGCCACAGTCTGTATATCTTTTGCTGTAATAGCATTTACTTTTTCTTCCCTTTTCAGCAGGCCTTCAGCGTTTTCGCCCTGGGTATATGCATTACTGAAACCATTCAGCCAGAAGTCGTTTTCCTTAAGGTTCTTTTTGTATTCCAAAAGTTCGGCTTCCTTGTATTTGGCAAGGTCTTTTGCGTCAGGACCGTTATCTACAATTTTTTGCAGTTCACGCAGTGCGCTTTGTGTAAGCTTCTCGGCATTTTCAGGCCCGCACGGGAATGAAATGTTGAAGCTGTACTGCCCGTAAGGTACTTTGCCTATGTAGCCGTAAGCGCCTATACCGTACACACCGCTTTCGCTTTCCCTAAGCTGCTCTACCAGTTTTATGGTAAGGATTTCGCCCAGGGCTTCCATAGCCAGTGCTTCTTTGGCGTCATACGTCGTTTCACCGTAGTAGTTGATGCGTACCGAACTCTTCGGCTCTGTACCTTTGTTGAATACCTTTTTAGTATCACCCTTAGCAGTACGGAAACCGGTATCTATTACTTTCTCCCTCTTGTCAGATGAAGGCAGTGAAGCAAGGTACTTGCTTGCAAGCGCTTCAAATTTCGGTTCGTCTATATTCCCTACAAAGAAGAATTCAAAATCAGCAGCGTTGTTAAAACGCTCTTTCATTTTTTCGTAGGCAAATTTATAATCGGTATCGGCCCATGACTTTTGGTCAGGCACTACGCCAAGGAAACGTGGGTTGTCTTTGTTCATAAACGCAGAAACCTCCTGCATAAAGTAGTAGCTCGGTTCGCGCATCATGTTATCAAAGTATGCCGACTGTTTTTGCTTATACGTTTCAAAAGCCTCGTTGTCGTAGTTGATATCGGTAAAGTAACCGTATATCATCTGGAACATATATTCCAGGTCTTTAGGGGTAGCGCTGCCGCTCATGCCCTCACCATAGCTGTATATGTACGGATATACCGAAGCTATTTTACCCGACATGAATTTGGTGATGTCGTTTTTCTTCAATCCGCCAAACCCCGTCTCGTCTATAGCGCCGTTTGCCCAGCGTATTTTGCGGTAATCACTGGCTGTATACAGATTGGTACCGCCAAAGCTGGCAGCTTCCATCATTATTTCGTCATTCTTAAAGTCGGTTTTCTTGTAGGTAACCTTGGCGCCGTTACTCAGCGTAAGGGTTACGGTACCCAGCTTTTCGTTCTTTTCCCTTTTGGCAATGCTTCCTGCTTTTGGTTCACTTTTCAGCAGGGCTTTTGCCACTTCGGTATCTACATAGGCTGTAACATCGTTACCTGCCGAGTTGATTATTTGCAGCACTTCGGCTTCGGTAGGTTTTTTCAGGCCGTCTTTTTCGGGGCCGGTCATTACTATAACGCGATTGTCATCATGCAGGAAGCCGTTGATAAGCACGTTAACTTCCTCAAGTTTGATTTCAGGCAACAACTTCTTTTGCATTTCATATGTCCATGCTATAGATGGAGAAGCATTTTTACGCAGGAAGTTGCTCTGGAAATCCCACACGAAGTTAGACGATTCGGTCTTCTCCCTGTCGTTATAAGACGATTCGGCATACGAAAGCAGTTCCTGTTTCGCCCTTTCGAATTCACCCTGGCCAAAACCAAATTTCTTTACCCTGTTATTTTCATTTACCAGGGCACGTAGCGCATCAAGCTGCTTAGTATCCTGGGTCATGGCAAACGACTGGTAACCTTCTTTGTCGCGTGTCCATCCGCCGCCGTGGTAGCTGTAACCGTAGATAAACGGAGGGTTGGCATTGTTGCTTTGCTCCTGTAGCCTGTTGTTTATCATGGTGCTGTACAGGCCTTCCACAAGGTCTTTGCGGTAGTCGGCTACGGTAACGGTAGGCTTAGCAGTTACCTTGTCTTTGTAGAAAATGTTTACATCGGAGTTAGAAGCTTCTTTGTCGCTTTCTATACATACAAAGGTTTCGGCATGGTTTGGCAGTTCGTAGGTAACGCGTGGGCGCTCTTTTTTAGGGTTTTTGTAGCTTTCAAAATGTTCTTTGATTTTCTTTTCCATTTTGTCTACATCAATATCGCCCACAACAATCACCGCCATCAGGTCAGGCCTGTACCAGTCTTTATAAAAACGGGTAAGGGTTTCGTATTTAAACTTTTCAAGGATGTCTTTTTTACCTATCGGAAGTCGGTCTGCATAGTGCGATTTGTACAGTACCTTCGGCAGGAAGCGTTTTTCCATACGGTCGCTGGCGCCAAGGCCCAGGCGGTATTCTTCCAGTACCACTCCGCGTTCCTTATCTATTTCTTCGGGGGTAAGCACGGCGTTAAATGCCCAGTCTTCCAGTATCTGGAAACCTTTCTCCAGCTTTTCGGCATCGTCTGAAGGGATGGGTAAAAAGTACACCGTTTCGTCAAAGCTGGTGTAGGCATTAAGGTGCTGGCCAAATTTCACCCCTATGCTTTGCAGGTAGTCTACCAGCTTGTTTTTAGGGAAACGTTTGGTTCCGTTAAAGTTCATGTGCTCCATAAAGTGGGCAAGTCCCTGCTGGTCGTCGTCTTCCATAAGGGAGCCGGCATTTACCACCAGGCGCAGGTCTACTTTGTTTTCGGGCTTTGCATTCTTTTTAATGTAATACGTAAGGCCATTTTTTAAGGTGCCGGTACGCACACTTGGGTCAAGCGGAATGGGTTGGTTTAAGTCTTGCGCAAAAGATAACACAGGGGCTGCCAGGAGCAGCCAGAATGAAATTTTTTTCATAAGTTGTAAATTGAATTGGTTTGCTGTTAAAACTACAAAAAAAGTTTTAAATACGCGTTAAAGTATTTCCAACGTTAAGCCAATACAATTATTGTTTAAACACCTGTATTGTTTTCATTTTCACATAAAAGATAAAAACAATACAGATGCCCTGTTTTACAACTTAATTAGAAAGGATTGCTTTTTTTGATTGCTCTTTAGTAACAACAATAAAGCCTATATTGTTTGCTTCATCTGTCATTTCTTTCCTAACCTTATATACAAAATTATCTTTTTCAAAGCTATTGATTCTTTTCCGTACTTTTTCTGCATGTGAATCTATAGCTGTAATCTTTCCTGTTTTTGTTTGTGGATCCAGCAGCACTGTAGCTTTACCCGCAAATTCTAAGTTACCTGTTTCCGGGATAAGCTTATTAATATTGGTTGTAAAAGTATCACTACCTATAAAATCGGGGGTTGCATAAATCCATGTACTCATAGGGTAAATCGAGTTCTCGTATTTAAACAAATCCGCAAAATAAATTTTATCGTACATATCTACCTCCATAAGATGTTTTAAATCTTCATCTCGCCTGATTTCCTTTTGTGCAATAAAAGAATTGGTTAATAGCGAGTACGAATTGTTTGCTGCTATGTTTTTATACAACCTACTTATTGAAAACGTACAATAAACCATGTTGTTGTAGCTCGTAATTGTGTGTATTTTACAAAAACTTATATTGTTCTCTCTTGCGGCTTTACTAAATTCGTTAAATGTTAATAATTTTAAATTTTCCGGTTCTGGGTTACGCTCTTGCAAATTATAAATCCTAAGTGAATCTTTTAATGACTTACTAAGGTAAGTAATCTCATAGGCCTCCGCGCCTTTTAATTTCAAATCCCTTTGAAAAAGTAAAGCCACATCCATTTTGGGATTAACCGTTAAAAAGCTATTCAATGGCATAATCCTCGTTTCAATGTCGCTTGGGATTACGATGGAATCTGTAAACTTAGCCACCAATTTAGTGCCATCGTCGTTGTTTAGATTAATATAATTTTGGATGGCAGTAACATCATCAATAAATATCTTGCCTTTTCTTAGATATAATTGGGTTCTCCCATTTACATTAAACATCGAAAAAACACTTTTGTCGAAATAATAATTATAGTCAAGCTTAAACTTCTTCAGGTTTTTTTTTGCATACGCCATGTTGTCTGTAACAACATTAACCTGTAACTTACTATTATTTTTTTCAAGCTCAGGCAATATTGATTGCAAGAAAAAGATGCATTTTTCACAATCGATAGAAGAATAAAGTATGGTAATACTATTTGATAGTTCGTCATGAGTATGGTTTGCTACAACGTACTCGTCAATTTTTTTGTAATCTGCTTTAGCCGCAGGGTTAATCTGGGCTTGGGCAAATCCAAAGAATAACAGGGATAAAAACGGAATTACTTTTATAAGCTTTTTCATAAAAAAATTATGGGGAGATAACTCTCCCCATTACATATTTAGTTAATCTGAAATCAATTCTATAGCCAGGTAATTAGACCCCCTGTCTACCTGCTCTATTGTACCCTCATAAATCCTCGGAACTGAAGGATTTTCGTAGGTTGTCAATTGAGCCTGAAAGCCCTTAACTATAACCGGACCATTAACAACAATTTTATAACACTCTTCATTATACCACTGGTCACAGGTAATAGTAAGTTTAGTTTTATCACCCTCAGTTTCAACTGTAGTGGTGTTTTTACCTTTAACCGTGATTGTGGTGTTTTGCGCAAAAGCCCCCCCCCATACAGGCAAAAGCTCCTAAAAGAAAAAGTTTCTTCATAAACATAATTTTAAATGATTTTAAGTAAAATTAACAGAACTTATAATTGAAAAATCACAATAAAATGTTAAACTGCCGGAGCCCATACTTAAAGTTTTTAGTAATAATATAATCACTATCTTTACGTTGATTATTTAAATAAAATACCAACATGATACAGCCTTTAAGCAAAATTGCGGCTATTATCTTACTTTTCATTTCTATTAGTGCTTTTGCGCAGTCTCCGCAGGAAGTAGCACCACCCTACAACATAAAAACAATTTCGTTCAGGCAAAACAATGAAAATGTATTCCCGTACTTTAGGCTGGGCGACACCTTTACTGTGACCTTTGACGATTTGTTTGGCAACGAGGCCAACTACTATTACACGCTGCAGCATTGTAATTATGACTGGACACCCAGCACCCAGCTTACAACTAACGACTACATACAGGGTTTTGACAACCAGCGTATACAAACCTATAACAACTCGTTTAATACCCTGCAGATATACAGCAGGTACGAACTGAGTTTCCCGAATAAGTTTACGCGGATATTAATCACCGGAAATTATATACTGAGCATACTGAATGATGACCGCGAAGTGGTATTTACCCGCAGGTTTATAGTATACGAAGAGCGTGTAAGCGTACCGGTACAGGTAAAACGCGGCCGCGATATGCAAAACATACAACAGACACAGAACCTGGATTTTGCTGTAAAAAGCGAATCGGTATTGTTCCAAAGCCCGCTTACCAATGTTAAAGTGGCACTGTTCCAGAACGGGCGTTTTGATAATGCCATTTACAACGTAAAACCGCAGTACACCATAGGCAACGACCTTATATACAAGTATAATAAGGAAACCCAGTTTTGGGGCGGCAATGAGTACTGGTATTTCGAAAACAAGAGCATAAGGAACCCTGTGGGCAATGTGCTTAAAGTAACCTCGGGCGAAATTTACAATACCATACTCTACCCTACCGAAGCACGCGGCACCAAGCCGTACACCAACTACCCCGATGTAAACGGTAATTTTGTGATACTGAACAACAACCTTAGTGTTACCGACAGTAACCTGGAAAGCGACTACAGCTGGGTATACTTTAAGCTGAATGCTCCGCTGCTGTTTGACAAAAAATCGGTGTACGTAGGTGGTTTGTTTAATAACTATGCCAAGACTGATGAGTATAAACTGGACTATAACGAAAAGGAAAATGTATACGAAAAAGCCATAATGATAAAACAGGGCTTTACAAACTACATGTACATCTTAACCAATAAAGACGGTTCTATAGACGGTGAAGACGCACCGGACGGCAATTATTACCAGACCGAAAACCAGTACGACATTTTTGTGTACTACCGCCAGAACAATGAACGTTATGACCGCGTTGTAGGCCACGGCACAGCAAATTCGGAAAACATTATCAACTAAAACACAAAGAGTTAAAATTCTGTTGGCAGTAATTTAATAAGCAGCGGTTAGCCTGCGTATATATAAATTGCTATCTTTGCATCAACCATTCAGTATCAGGGCAAAAAGATATGGTAACACAAATAACACGAGGCATAAAGATTTCTGTTTCTACCAGTTTTGAAGGTACTTACTTCAAAAACTACAGGATACAGTTTGCTTTCAGCTACCAGGTTACCATAGAAAACCAAAGCAAAGACTCCGTTCAGCTGAATACCCGTCACTGGGAAATCTACGACTCCCTTAACGACCTTGAAATTGTAGACGGCGAAGGCGTTATCGGCAAAAAGCCCGTATTAAAGCCCGGCGAAAAACACACCTACAGCAGTGGCTGCCTGCTTTCTTCTCCTTTCGGGGCTATGAGGGGTTACTTCAGCATGGTGAACTTTACCACTACACGTACTTTTAAGGTAATAGTACCTACCTTCAGGCTTAGCGCCCCGTTTGCATTAAACTAACACATCGGTAACATTTAATACTTTGTTTGCTTCGGCAAAGGCATTTCCTTTGTACCTTTAAAATCAAAACCGGGTATTTATAATGTCTCACAGCCACTCGCACCATCACCATGGGCACGACCATTCACATCACACCTCTGCCAAAAACATAAAGGCAGCCTTTTTCCTTAACCTGGGATTTACCATCCTGGAGTCTGTGGGTGGCTTTTACGTAAACAGCGTTTCCATACTGTCTGATGCGCTGCACGACCTTGGCGACAGCCTTTCACTCGGTATATCATGGTACCTGCACAACAAGTCTGCACAAAAGGCCGATGCCAAGTTTACCTTTGGCTATAGCCGTTTCAGCCTGCTGGGTGCGCTTATAAACAGCGTGATACTTATCCTTGGTTCCGGTTTTGTGTTGTATGAAGCTGTAAACCGCCTTATACACCCTGAACAGGCCGATGCTACGGGCATGCTGTACTTTGCCGTACTGGGCATAGCGGTAAACGGCTATGCTGCCTACAGGCTTATGGGCGGCACTTCTATGAACGAACGCGTGGTAAGCTGGCACCTTATAGAAGACGTGCTGGGCTGGGTGGCGGTGCTTATAGTATCTATAGTAATGATGTTTACCGATGCCCCATGGCTAGATCCGGTGCTATCGTTGTGTATAACATTGTTTATACTGTACAATGTTATCGGCAGGCTTAAGGAAACCATGATAATACTACTACAGGGTGCGCCTGCCGATATAGATGCCGATGCCATACGCAACGAAATACTGCAACTGCCTTATGTAACCGGCATGCACCATGTAAACATCTGGTCGCTGGAAGGCGAACACCATGTATACACTGCCCATATAAAAACACAGGGCATAACTACTTTTCCCGAAATTGTAGCAGTAAAACGCGGCGTGAAGGACATCCTGAAAAAACACCCCTTTACTTACTATACCATAGAAGTAGAAATTGAAGGCGAAGAGTGCGAACACGCAGCCGGAAAAGAGGAAGTAACCGAATAAAAGAATCCCGCTATGAAATAACTCATAGCGGGATTCTTGTTTGTATCGATAGCTTCAATTGAATTTTACTCAATCTGAAATCTACATTCTAAAATCTAAAATTTTATCCTTGTGCTGTTTCCACATCCTTGTCTATTTTCTTAACAAGGCCTTGCAGTACATTACCCGGGCCAACTTCAGTAAATAAAGCAGCGCCATCGGCTATCATGTTTTGTACGCTTTGCGTCCACTTAACCGGAGCTGTAAGCTGTATAATAAGGTTTTTCTTGATTTCTTCAGCATCGGTAACTGCGGTAGCAGGCACATTTTGGTACACCGGGCACACCGGGTTAGCAAACGTAGTAGCCTCTATGGCGGCAGCAAGCTCCTCGCGGGCAGGCTCCATCATCGGGCTGTGGAACGCACCGCCTACAGGCAGTATCAGGGCGCGCTTGGCACCGGCAGCTTTCAGGGCTTCGCAGGCAGCTTCCACGGCTTTGGTTTCGCCGCTTATTACCAGCTGGCCGGGGCAGTTATAGTTGGCAGCAACCACCACACCGTCTATAGAAGCACATACATCTTCTACAATTTTATCTTCAAGGCCCAGTACAGCAGCCATGGTGCTTGGGGTAATTTCACAAGCTTTTTGCATGGCAAGGGCACGCTGGCTTACCAGTTTCAGGCCGTCTTCAAACGTAAGGGCACCGGCAGCAACCAGCGCACTGAATTCGCCCAGCGAATGTCCGGCAACCATATCAGGTGTAAAGCTGTCGCCAAGGGTTTTTGCCTTAATAACCGAATGTAAAAATACGGCAGGCTGGGTCACACGGGTTTCTTTCAGTTCTTCGGCAGTGCCTTCAAACATTATGTCTGTAATACGGAAACCAAGGATGTCGTTTGCTTTTTCAAAAAGTTCCTTTGCTTCAGCCGAACCTTCGTACAGGTCTTTACCCATACCGGTAAACTGGGCACCCTGGCCCGGAAAAACGTATGCTTTCATTTTGTTTAGTTTCTGTTTTAAAGAGGCTTATGCAGCCCCTGCTTGTTTTTTGTACGGGCAAAAATACGCTTTTTTTACTTTATGGGTATACGGCCGATATTTTGTAACTTCATGCTAAACATAAAACCATGAAAATAGCCACTTATAACGTAAATGGTGTAAACGGACACCTGCCGGTACTGCTACGCTGGCTGGAAGAAACCAAACCCGATGTAGTGTGCCTACAGGAACTGAAAGCACCCGACGAAAAATTCCCGCTGGAAGCCATAAATGCTGCCGGGTACAACGCTATTTGGCACGGGCAAAAAAGTTGGAACGGTGTGGCTATACTGTCCCGTGGTTATGAAATACAGGAAATAGGACGCGGCCTTCCCGGCGACCCTGAAGACGAGCAAAGTCGCTACATAGAGGCGATGGTAAATAACGTTCTTATTGTTTGCCTGTACCTGCCTAATGGCAACCCTGCACCCGGGCCTAAATTCGACTATAAGCTGAAATGGTTCGGCAGGCTGGCGGCGAGGGCACAGCAGTTGCTCGACTTGAAAATCCCTGTGGTTATAGCGGGCGATTATAATGTAATACCAACCGAAAAAGACGCTTACAAACCCGAACGCTGGGTAGAGGATGCGTTGTTCCGCCCGGAAACGCGTGAGGCATTCCATAACCTGATAGCACAGGGATGGACAGATGCGTTGCGAAAGCTATACCCTGATGAGACTATTTATACCTATTGGGATTATTTCCGAAATGCCTACGGGCGCAATGCCGGCCTGCGTATAGACCATTTCCTGCTCAGTAATGAAGCCCTGCCCATGCTAAAGGATGTGGGGGTAGATAAACAGGTGCGCGGCTGGGAAAAAACCAGCGACCACGCCCCGGTTTGGATAGAATTGAAGGAAAAATAAAAGTAGTCATAATTTCGAGTGAAGCTGCTCCCTCTCTTTTGGAGAGGGCTGAGGTGAGGCTAATAAAAAAATCCCGCCGAAGCGGGATTCACCAAAAAAACATAATAACCGGAACTCTCATTTACGAGCAGAGAGTAATAGCACCCGGTCGGCACTATTCCATTTGAGTTGTTAATCGCCCGGAATTCGGGTATTGTTATAAAACAAAGTAGCCGTTTTTGGCGGGCTGTAATTGCTTTAGTATCGTTTCAAGGTCAGCATCGGTACAGTTGGCCTGCACCATTTGCATCAGGTTCTTTTCTATCGTACTGCTAATGGTAATCATCGGCGTGTCTGTAGGGCGGTTTTCAAACGGATCCTGCAGGTGCAATGCCATTTTTTCAATCAGGAAACACGCAGCCCCTATCATGGCTACTACCGGTATTTGCAGGTAGCCAAGGTAATCCTTCAGTCCGAATGGCAACAGTACTACAAACAAGCACAGCGTAAACCTTATGTACAGCGTATATGTAGTAGGGAAAACCGTGTTCTTTATACGTTCGCATTTGCCCATGGCATCACACAGTTTGGTAAGCGTGCTGTCTATTTCTATCTGCTGGTATTTGTTTATATGGCCGTTTTCCAGAGCCCGTTTCAGGTCATTGGCATGCAATAGCAATAAAGCATTCGGCACATGGTCAAATCCCTTTACAAATTCAAATTCATCGGGTGTAAGCAGTGTGCTTATAGGCTTAATGGCATCCTTTTCACGAAGCGATTGTGATAGTGCATAGCACCATGCGGCCTGCCTTTTGGCAAAACGCTCTTTAAAGAGGTTCCCCTCGCTAGCATCAAAACCGGTGTCTTTATAAAAAGACAGCACCTGGCGTATCAATGTGCGCGAATCGTTCACTATAGCACCCCAAACGGTGCGGGCTTCCCACCAGCGGTCGTACGCCTGGTTGCTTTTAAAAGCCAATAGTAAGGAAATAATGGTACCCAGTATGGCCGGTACCGCTATGGGTATGTTTACCGAAGTTAGGTTGGCCAGGTGGTGTATCAGCTCAAAGCTTACCGCATACAATATCACGAGCGCCAGCTCTACCTTAATTTTACCCAACACATAGCTGAGCGGTATGTTTTGCTTTAGCAGCATTATATCCTCCTTTCTTCCTTTTGCCAAATCGGAAAGACGATTGTAGCAAACAATTGTGTGTGTGTGTGTGTGTGATGTATACAGGGCTGTATATCAGGAATACACTACCCTATCTACAAAGCAATTGTTTTAAAATTAGAAAAGATTTAAAACCCGGTTAGAAGTACATTAGAAAATACATTAGAATCTCTAATGTTTAATTTTTGGGATGGTTGAAAACAATGCTCACCTCGGTACCTTTGCCGGGTTCACTTTGCACTTTCATATCGCCATTGTGCATTTTTATAATACGCATGGCCATGGGCAGGCCCAATCCATAACCGGTATATCTTGAAGCCTCTTTACCCCTGAAGAAAGGTTCGTACAAATGTGGAAGGTCTTCCGCAGGGATGCCAATGCCTATATCGCTTACATTTATCCTGATGGCTTTTTCATCTGCCGAAAGGGTTACAAATACATTGTGGTTGTCGCTGTATTTAATACCGTTAATAATAATATTACCCAAGGCCAGTTCCAGCAACGGGCGGTTGCAGGAAAGTGTAAGTTGTAGCTCATCCTCTGGCATACCGTCCATGCGCAGGGTAACGCGGTTACCTGGGTGTGTTTTATCCAAGCTGCTCATTACTTCCATAAGCAACTCATCCATACGAATGGTTTCCATAACCTGCTTGTTACCGTCATAGCCCGTTTGGGTAAGCTTCAGCATACTTTCGGTAAGGTTGCCCAGGCGCGATGCCTGCTTGTGTATGTTTTGTAATACTTCTTCATATTCGGCAGTATCGCGCTCCTTCAGCAGGGCGATTTCACTTTCGGCAATTATAGTAGCAATAGGCGTTTTCAGTTCGTGCGATGCATTGTTTATGAAATTCCCCTGCAACTCAAAACTTGTTTGCAGGCGGTTCAGCATGCTGTTAAAGGTTTGGGTAAGGTCGTATATGGCATCGTTTTCATCGGCATCGGGCATGGGCAGGCGGCTGTGCAGGTTGCTGGCGCTGATGCGTTTTACTTCCTTGGTAATACTTGAAACCGGATTGATTACACGCCGTGCTAAAAACCGCCCGAACAGGTACGCCAGCAGCATAAAGCCTACTCCGCCAAAAAGCAGTATACGCGTTACATACACCGTGGTACGTGTACCCCGTATGTCTCTTGCACCTACAATAACCATGTATTTTATACCCCGCTCGTCAAAAATCTGGGCGTAGTGGTAGTACCCCTGGTACTGGGTGTAGCCGCTGCCGTTTTTCATCACTTCGTCATAAAACTCGTGGGGCAGGTGCAGTGCGGTGTTATAGTCAAACGAGCTGGGGCCGTTTATCTTCAGTACAAAATCGCTTTCCTCTATCAGCTCCTCAAGGCCGTTCTTTTTCAGGTTACGGTAGTATTCGGCTTTTTCAGGATCGTGCTGGTAATGTATAGAGGCTACAATTTTGGCACGGTCTACGAGCCGTTGTACAAAATAATACTCATTATTAAACCTGAAAAGAAAAAACACCATAACGCACAGCAACAGCGTACTGATGCCGCTAAGTGCAATGTAAGTAAGGGTGATTTTCTTTTTAATTTCCATATGTTACGTCTTCAGTACGTAGCCAAGGCCTTTTATAGTATGTATCAGCTTCAGGTCGTAGGGCTTGTCTATCTTATTGCGCAGGTAGTTAATGTACACGTCTACCACATTGGTATTCATGTCAAAATTAATATTCCACACATTGTCCAGTATTTTTTCGCGGCTCAGTATTGTCCCCTGGTTTTTGGCAAGGTAATACAGTAGGCGGAACTCTTTTGCCGTAAGGCTTATGGGCTGGCCTTCGCGCTGCACTGATTTGGTACGGCGGTCTATCTCCAGGTCGGCTATGGTGATGCGTTCGGCAGGTTTTTGCTCCTGCGATGCACGGCGTGCCAATGCATTAATGCGCGCCTCAAGTTCAGTAAACTTAAACGGCTTTGCCATATAATCATCCGCGCCCGAATTAAGCCCCATTACTATATTGTCGCTGCTGTTCAGTGCGGTAAGCATCAGTATGGGCACGTTGTTGCCTTCTGCACGCAGGCGGCGGCAAATTTCTATACCGTTTATATCGGGCAGCATAACGTCGAGCACCACCACATCATACGTATTGGCGGCAAGCATTTGCAGTGCCGTAGCCCCGTCAAGGGCGGCGCTTACATCGTGGTTGCTTTCCGATAGCCCCTTGCGTACTACCGACAGCAACTGGGGTTCGTCTTCTACTAACAGGATTTTCATACCGGGCAAAATACCGAATTATTTTATTAATTGCCTTAAAACTGCCGTAACATTTTTAGAATAGGCACTACTAATATAGCAAAACACCTAAACATGAAAAAATCAGCCATCATTATTGTACCCGTACTGGCCTTCCTTTTTGTATATATCGGCTTGCCGGTAATCGGTTTCGGCTTCCTGAAATTCCCGTTCTTTATCTTGGTATTGTTACTGGTACTGCTGGTAACTACGTCGGGTACCGAGACCTCGGGCAAAAAAGTGATTGTAAAACCATCTAAAATAATGCGCCCTTTGCTGTACGGCATGGGTGTAGTATTCGCTTATATACTTATTTCTGCCTTTATCAGCGCGCCAATGTTCCGCAGCAGCGACTACCGTGCGCTTATTGGTACAATAAAAAACGGTACCGATATGCACCACCACATTACCCCGCTGGATATAGACAACGTACGTGTAGTAGACCAGGACCTTGCCTACCTCCTTGGTGAAAAAATATTGGGCAGCGAACCTGCACTGGGCAGCAAGGCTACACTGGGCAACTTCAGCATACAGAAGGTAAACGGCCAACTGTACTGGGTGGCCCCGCTATTGCACTCGGGCTTTTTTAAGTGGGCCAATAACCGCGAGGGTACTCCCGGCTATGTTATGGTTTCGGCGACCAATGAGCGCGATGTGAAGCTGGTAGAGAAAGTAAACGGAAAGGGCATCAATATAAAATACCAGCCGGGTTCGTTCTTCTTTGAAGACCTGGAGCGTTACCTGTACTTTAATGGGTATGCCTCTACCGGCCTTGCCGACTATACCTTTGAGGTAGACGACGAGGGTAACCCGTTTTGGGTAGTAACCAAATTCAAAAAACAGGTGGGCGTATCGGGTGACGATGCTACCGGTATAGTGGTGGTAGATGCCGCAACCGGTAAAATAACAGAACACCCTGTACACGATATCCCTGCCTGGGTAGACCGTGTACAGCCACAGGAATTTATAGAAGACCAGCTGAACGACTGGGGTGAGTATGTACGCGGCTACTGGAACTTTAGCGGTGAAGGCAAGCTACAGACTACCGAAGATATGACACTGGTATATGGCGAAAACAACAAATCGTACTGGTACACCGGGCTTAGCTCGGTAGGTAAGGAAGAATCTGCTGTTGGCTTTGTGCTCGTTGATACCAAGACCAAGGAAGCTACCTACTATAATCAAAGTGGCGCTACCGAATATGCCGCACAGCAATCGGCTGAGGGTAAGGTTCAGGAAAAAGGCTATAAAGCTTCTATGCCGGTGCCGTACAACATAAACAACATACCTACGTATGTAATGACGCTGAAAGACGATGGCGGCCTGGTAAAGATGTATGCAATGGTTTCTATAGCCGACTATACCATAGTGGGGGTGGGCAACACCATGCAGGAAACCCTTATGGCATACAAAAACGTATACAACATGGCCGATAACCGTATTAACCCTGCTCAGGCTACACCAAAAGTGGCGGTAAAATCGGTAGTGGAGCGTATACACAGCGATATAAAGAATGGCAACAGTTTCTATTACTTTACTCTTCCGGGTGATAAGCGCATCTTCATCGGCTCGTCGCAAATATCGAATGAACTGCCGGTAACCCAGGCGGGTGACAGTATCAGCATATCATTTGACAATGATTCAGAAAAGGTGATTAACGTTTCGGCGTTCCAGAACCTTTCGCTACAGTCGAAAAAATAGGATAAAAACAAATACAATTATAGCAGCGCTGCTACTGTACGTTTTGTGCGTGCAGGGCAGCGTTCTTTTTTTCGTATTGGTTGATGATAATGTCAAAATACTGGGTGTTGTACATCGGCATCATGGTGTAGAAGAATTTTTCGCGGGCTTCATGGCCTTGCGGCAGTTGCACATGGTGCAGGTCTTTTTCCAGTATTTTCCAGATGAGTTCGGTGCAAAACAGCTCATGGTCGTCATCTATTGTGCCTTTATGGTCAAAGGGAATACCTTTGGCAAGGTAAGCATCGGCAAGGAGGCCTATTTTACAGCCCAGTGTAGTATCACAATCTTTTGTGCGGGTAATAATGATCTTATCGGGAGCGGAATATTTCAGGAAAGTATCCAGCGGCTGCATTTGCACGCCGTCTATTTCCGATACATCAGACGATAGCGAGTGGATAACCTGCCAGCGGTTATTTCGCTTAACAAGTATACCGGCATGGGTAACGTCTATGGGCCCCGTATTAAGGTCAGATGCAACATAGTCGCTAAAAAAGCCGAAACCCCGCCTCAGGATAAAATCGCCTTCCTGAAGCTTTTGCATATCGGCAGCAGTAAGCCGGGTGGCATTGCGGTAACGTTGTACGGCATGCACTTCAGACAGGTGATCGGCATAAAAAAAGCCCCGGTACAGGGCTACTAATAATAAAATAACCACTGCCGTAAGCGTGAATATTTTTTTCAGGCGGGCAGTGGTTTTTATTTTCATGATGAAATCACAAATTATTCTGCAGGGGCAGCAACAGTATCCATAGGGACAGCTGTAGTGTCTTCAGCAGTAGCAGGGGCAGCAGGAGCGCCGGCACCCGGAGCGCCTTCTTTGTTTTTGTCTTCTTTGTTGATGGTTACTTTCCAGTCGTCACCTACTTTTTTAAGTGTAAGCGTTTTCTCGTCAGTACTTTCTGCATCTTTACCGCTAAGTTTGTACTTTACGGTAGCAGTAGTTTCTTTTTCGTCAATCTCAGAAGATACGATTTCTACTTTAATGTCTTTCTTTTTGGCTTCTTCTTTTTTCTCAGGTGTCATCATGCCGCCTACCATGCCAAGCATAGAGCCTGTTTGCTCATCGGCATATTTTTTAGCCTCGTCAAATTCACCTTTGTTTATAGCCTCAAGGAATTTTTTTGCTACTCCTTCAGGACCGTTTTCGTTACCACATGAAACAAGAAGGCCAAGTGATAAAAATGCAAATACTGCAATAATTTTTTTCATACTAATCGTGGTTGTTAAATTTTTGTAAAGATAATTTTTTGATTTCACAAAACAACCCTTTAAAACAATATTTTATCTGTAGGGATATCTTTACCGTTTACCCACGTGTACGGGTGGTTTGGCCATCGGGATGTTGTTGGCGCCGCTGCTTTCCTTGCCGCCTGTCACCTTCCAGCCATCGGTTTTTTTAATAAGCTTAATGGTTTTTACCCCGCTTTCCTTGCCATTGATTTTAAGGTCTACTTTTACCGTGGCTACAGAGTCTTTTACTTCAGACGAAAGTACCGTAACATCTACGTCCTGGGCAGAAAGTTCTTTCTTTTTAACTTCGGGGATAAACTGGTCTATCATGTCCAGCATTTTAGATGTGGCATCATCTGCATACTCCTGTGCTTCCTTGTATTCACCCTTGTTTGTAGCTTCCACAAATTCTTCGGCTACATCTTCAGGGCCATCGGCACACGAAACCAGCAAAAACATCAATGCACATACAGGGATACAATTTGAAATTTTCATTAATAAATGGAGTTGATTCAGGTTATACAAAATTAACGGATTCTCCTGATTTAAATTGTAAATAACCCAAAATAAATTATAATAAGAAATCCCGCACAGCACGGGATTCCATTATTATGCTATGCGTGCCTTTTATGCTTCTGTAACAGTAACAAGCGCTGCAGCTGCCTTAGCTTTCTCCACAATTTCCTCCACAGGGGTTTGTAGTGTATCGCTTACCAGTGCCACACCCATACGGCGGTACGGTCTTGTAGTAGGCTTGCCAAACAGCCTGAAATCGGTTTTGGGCAATGCGGCAATCTGCTCAATTCCCGTAAATACCGGCGTACCTGTACCCGATGCAAGTATAACGGCACTGGCGCCTGCTTTTTCAAGGGTTATTTCGGCAATAGGCAGGCTCAGTATGGCGCGCAGGTGCAGTTCAAACTCGCTGAAGTTTTGCGTGCCTGCAAGCGTTACCATACCTGTATCGTGTGGGCGTGGCGACAATTCGCTGAAATACACACCTTCATCCGCAAGGAAAAACTCCACCCCAAAGATGCCTGCACCGCCAAGGGCTTCGGTAACCTTACGGGCCATGTCCTGTGCTTCGGCTATGTCTTTATCGCTTACGTGGGCGGGCTGCCAGCTTTCCTGGTAGTCGCCACGCTCCTGCCTGTGGCCTATAGGCGCGCAGAAAAGGGTTGGCCCCACATTTTGTGTTACGGTCAGCAATGTAATTTCACTGTTGAAGTTTACAAATGCCTCAACAATAACCTCCACCACATCGCCACGGCTGCCTTCTACGGCATATTTCCATGCTTTTTCTACATCGGCTTCGGTTTTTATAGTGCTTTGGCCCTTGCCACTGCTGGACATTAACGGCTTTACCACACATGGCATACCCACTTCCGCTACCGCTATTTGCAGTTCCTCTGCCGATGTAGCGTAACGGTAATTTGCTGTGCGCAGGCCAAGGTCTTTTGCAGCAAGGTCGCGTATGGCTTTACGGTTCATGGTGAAGTTGGCAGCTTTGGCACTCGGCACTACGGTAATGCCTTGTTTTTCGTAATCGTAAAAACGCTCGGTACGTATGGCCTCAATTTCAGGGACTATAAAGTCCGGCTGGTGCTTGGCTACCACAGCATCAAGCGCGGCGCCATCAAGCATATTGATTACTTCAAATCCGTGTGCTACCTGCATGGCAGGGGCGTTTTCGTAACTGTCTACAGCTATAACGGTTTGCCCAAGGCGCTGTGCGGCAATTACAAATTCTTTGCCCAGCTCACCCGAACCTAAAAGGAGTATTTTCTTTTGCATACAGAAGCCCCCTACCCCCAAAGGGGGAACTGCCGGAGGTAAGCAGTGTTATGTTGTTTATTGTATTGTACAAAGGTAAATAAATTAGGGCGAATAGATATGCCTTGTTTTGTAGTCGACCCTGAAGGGGTCGCGTGTATTAGCCAAGGGCAACGCCCTTGGTAAACGAAATTAAAACCATTCATGATTCCCCGGCATTTCATCCCGGGGGTAATACGCGCGACCCCTTCAGGGTCGGCATAAAAAAATCCCGCCATTGGCGGGATTCTAATATATAAAGTAAAATGAATTACTCGGTTACGGCAGCTTTAATCCTGCGTAGTGCCTCTACAAGCGTATCGTCGTCTGTAGCATACGAGAAACGGATACAGCTTGGGTTACCAAATGCATCACCGGTTACGGTAGCCACGTTAGCATGCTCCAACAGGAACATTGAGAAATCGTCTGCATTTTTAATTTCCATACCTTTTAGTGTTTTGCCAAAGTAAGCAGACACATCAGGGAATACATAAAACGCACCTTCAGGAACGTTGATTTTAAACCCGGGGATTTCCTTAACAAGGCCTACCACAAGGTCGCGCCTGCGGTGGAATGCACTCACCATGTCTTTAAGCACACTTGGGTCAGCCTGAAGCGCAGTGATGGTAGCACGCTGTGCAATACTGTTAGCACCGCTGGTTACCTGGCCCTGCATTTTAGTACACGCCTTAGCTATAAACTCAGGAGCGCCTATGTAGCCTATCCTCCAGCCTGTCATGGCAAATGCCTTAGCCACACCGTTTACGGTAATGGTACGGTCAAACATACCAGGTATGGTTCCTATGCTGCAGAAGTTGCCGCTAAAGTTAATGTGCTCATATATTTCGTCGCTTACAATGTAAATCTGCGGGTATTTTTCCAATACTTTGGCTATAGCCGTAAGCTCCTCACGATTGTAAACAGAACCACTCGGGTTACACGGCGAACTGAACATAATCAGTTTTGTCTTTGGCGTAATGGCGGCTTCCAGTTGCTCAGGGGTGATTTTAAAATCACTCTCTACCGATGTAGGAACCTCAACAGGGGTAGCCTCAGCCATTTTCACCATTTCGGCATAGCTTACCCAGTACGGTGCAGGCAGTATGGCCTCATCACCCGGGTTAAGCATCACCTGGCATACGTTGTACAGCGACTGCTTGGCACCTGTAGAAACCACAATGTTGCCCGGCTTATAGTCCAGGTTATTATCGCGTTTAAATTTCAGGATGATGGCATCCTTCAGCTCGGCATAACCGTCTACCGGGGGGTAGGTGCTGTAGTTATCTTTAATGGCCTGTATGGCGGCCTCTTTAATAAATTCAGGGGTATTAAAATCGGGTTCGCCAAGGCTAAGGCTTATAATATCTATACCCTGTGCTTTTAGTTCCCTTGCTTTTGCGGCCATGGCCAGCGTTTGCGATGTAGATAAGTTGTTAATCCTGTCTGAAAGCGGATTTGCTTTTGTCGTCGTTGTTTCCATTATATCGGTTTTATTCTCCTGTAAATGTGCGCGTCAAAGGTAAATATTAAACCGCTATGTAAAGGCATTGTTAAGCAGTAATTTCATCACGGAAATGTGTACTTTTGTCAAAAATTTGAACTGATGGAGGAAATTTTACAGTATTTCCCTAACCTTACCGAAACCCAAAAGGCGCAATTCGCTGCGCTTGAAGGGCTGTATAAGGACTGGAATGCCAAGATAAACGTGATTAGCCGCAAAGACATAGACGAACTCTACACCCGCCACGTACTGCACTCGCTGGGCATAGCCAAGGTTATGGAATTTGTACCCGGCGCCAATGTGCTCGATGTGGGTACCGGCGGTGGATTCCCCGGCATTCCTCTGGCAATATTGTTTCCTGAAACCAATTTTTACCTGGTGGATGTCATTGCAAAAAAAATAAAGGTGGTACAGGAAGTGGCCGCAGGACTTGGCCTGAAGAACGTCCGTGCCGAACAGAAACGTGCCGAAACCATTAACGAGGAGTTTGACTTTATCGTGAGCCGCGCCGTAACCAACATGCCCGACTTTGTAAAATGGGTACGCGGCAATGTGAAGAAAGACCAGCAACATACATTGCCAAACGGCATCTTATACCTTAAAGGCGGCGACCTTACCGAGGAACTGAGTGTTTTCCAGAAGGTGACCGTTTACAACCTGCCCGATTATTTTGAAGGTGAGTTTTTTGAGACTAAAAAGGTGGTGCATTTGGCTATGAAACATAAATAAGGTTATTTGGTTATACGGTAATGTGGTTATTCGATTTTTGTGGATTTGTTAATTCGAAAAATTATAAAACACATTTTTTAGAGATGTCTCCACTTCGCTGCGCTTCGGTCGACATGGAACACATAACCGTATAACCAAATCACCGAATAACCTATTTAATCCGTTCCAAAACGCCTTTCCGCTTTACAATGTTCTTGTAATCCCATTGTATGTCGCGGCTTTTTTGCAGCCAGCGTTGCAGGTCGGCAATGTCCACCTCTTCTACGGAGGTGTAGCGCTTTTCGGCAGCCTTAAACTTACCTTCTACCTGAAGCCCCGGTTCTTCAAAAGTCTGCCCACTCCAGAACAGCAGCCGCACCGAGCCTTTCAGTTTACTATACCCCGCCACGGGATTGCCGTCTAAAAACCACACGGGGTGTGCATGCCAAATCTTGCTCTCAGCCTCAGGGAGTGCGTCGTTTATCGTTTCAAAAAGCACATTGCAAATTGCCTTATCTCCTGCCGCCTGGGCATTATTATATTCCTGTATTGTTTCCATATTGCTTGTTTGTGGATATGAAGATACTGATTTCTGTTAAGAAAAATTAAAAATGAACCGTCTACAGTTACTTCACATAAACAAAACTTCATTTCGTCGACACAAACATATCCACTCATCTAAAATTCAGACACATGCCATTTCACCGTTGTACATTTGTATCAGAATCAGGGAACAAGCCTGACATAAATAAGAAGTAAAGTTTTTTTCATAATTGGTTTTTGATTGGTTTTTAAAAACGTCCCGCAACTCCAAAAGCGGGACGTTTTTTTGTTTGGTTAAGACGCATGCAATACGCTCTACAGAAGATGTTAAGGAAATCCTAAAACAAAAAGCTGGCAGTTACTTCACATAAATAAAAACTCATTTCATCGACACAACTACACCCACTCATCTAAAATTCAGCCACATGCTGTTTTACCGTTGTACATTTGTATCAGAATCAGGGAACAAACCTGACACAGATTTCAAGAAGTAAAGTTTTTTTTCATAATTGGTTTTTGATTGGTTTTTAAAAACGTCCCGCAACTCCAAAAGCGGGACGTTTTTTTGTTTAGTAGAGACGCATTGCATACGTCTCACTCTTTTAAAAATATATAAATAGACGCATGCAATGCGTCTCTACAGTCGGAAAACAACACAGCCGCTTCCGGGAGACCCAAAAGCGGCTGTGTTTATAATATTTACAAAAACTATCCCAAAAACGGATACCTGTAGTCTGTAGGTGGCACAAACGTTTCTTTAATGGTACGCGGCGATACCCAACGGTAAAGGTTCAGTACTGAGCCTGCCTTATCGTTAGTACCCGATGAGCGCGCACCGCCAAACGGCTGCTGGCCTACAACGGCACCAGTAGGCTTATCGTTTATGTAGAAGTTACCCGCAGCATTTTCAAGAGCTTTTGTAGCCTCTTCGGCAGCGTAGCGATCCTGGCTGAAGATGGCACCGGTAAGTGCATACGGGCTGGTTTCGTCTACCAGTTTTAGGGTTTCAGCCCACTTGGCATCTTCATACACATATATGGTAAGTACCGGCCCGAATAGCTCGGTAGTAAGGGTTTCGTATTTAGGGTTTGTGGTAACAATAACCGTAGGCTCTATAAACCAGCCTACTGATTTATCATAACCGCCACCGGCTACAATCTCGGCATCAGGAGATGCTTTTGCAGCGTCGATGTATTTGGCAAGCTTATCAAACGAACCTTCGTGGATAACAGCTGATACGAAATTGCCCATATCTTCAGGCGAACCCATTTTAAATGAGTTGATGTCCTTAACCAAAAGTTCTTTTACCTCTGGCCAAAGCGATGCAGGGATGTAGGCACGCGATGCTGCTGAACATTTTTGACCCTGGTATTCAAATGCACCACGGCTTAAAGCAGTAGCTACCTCAGCAGGCAGGGACGATGGGTGTGCCACCACAAAGTCTTTACCGCCGGTTTCGCCAACTATGCGCGGATAGGTTTTGTATTTGCTTATGTTTTGGCCTATCTGGCCCCAAATACCGTTAAATATTGCTGTAGAACCTGTAAAGTGTACGCCTGCAAAATCAGGGCTGCTGATCAGGGTTTCGCTTATCATTACCGGGTCTCCATGAACCATGTTGATTACACCGGCAGGCAGGCCTGCAAGTTTAAACACTTCCATGATTACCTGTGCGCTGTATACCTGGCTGGCGCTTGGCTTCCACACCACCACGTTACCCATAAGGGCAGGTGCGGCAGGCAGGTTACCCGATATGGCTGTAAAGTTAAACGGCGTTATGGCGTATACAAAACCTTCAAGCGGACGGTACTCCAGGCGGTTCCATATCCCTTCAGACGATATAGGCTGCTCAGCATAAATCTGCTGCATGAACTCTACATTAAAGCGTAGGAAGTCAATAAACTCACACGCCGAATCTATCTCGGCCTGGTGTACAGTCTTGGCCTGGGCTATCATGGTTGCTGCGTTTATTTTGGCGCGGTAAGGGCCTGCAAGCAGTTCGGCAGCTTTAAGGAAAATAGCGGCACGGTGCTCCCAGCCCAGGCTTGCCCATTTTTTGCGGGCTTCCAGTGCGGCAGCTATGGCCTGCTCTATGTGTTGTTTTTCGGCTTCGTGGTACGTGCCTACTACTTTTTTATGGTCAAACGGAGGGTTTATGGTTTTAGTTTTCCCTGTACGGATTTCCTCTGCGCCTATGTAGTTTGGCACATCTACGGTAGTACTGTACATCTGGGCAAAAGCAGCTTGTACCTGCTCTCTTTCTTTAGTGCCGGGGGCGTAACTCTTTACGGGTTCGTTTACGGCCTTTGGCACGTTATAAATTCCTTTAGGCATGTTGTTTATTGTTTAAAGTCTCACGTTGTTTTTCGGCAAAATAAATTTTGCAGCACAAAGTTACGAATAACCATCCGAACGGCAAGTCAACATCTATTGATTACCCCTACCCGATTTTTACCACTAAGGGCACAACGATTTTCACGGGGCTCACAAAGTTTGAGTACCTAAACCCATACACTTTACAGAAGTACACAAGGGCTTTTCCTGCGGAAAAGCAGAACCCACACAAAAAAGCCGAAGGGGCTGTTACCGCACTACGACCGGCAACAACCCCTTTGCAAAAATATATTAACCTAACTAACTTAATTAAAATCGAACCTTACGCCCAGTGAAAAGTTATTGTACCCTTCAAAGCTGTGTGTAAATACCTCCTGAAGGTCGTACTTGGCGTAGATACTCACGGCATCATAACCCACATAAGCGCTAAGGCCGTACACAAAGTCGTTTACATTATAGTCGCCTTTGGTTTTGTTTTTCACCCTGTTACCAGCATCATCATTGTATTTAATGATTTGTTTTTCCTTTACGTTAAAACCGGCATAGCCACCTATACCTACCCTGAAACTTTCGTGTGAAGGAAAGTACACTTTATCGTCTTTCACCTGCTTTTTGGTAAAGTCAAATTCCAAGTGCGCAGGCACTACCAGGTTTACATAGCGCAGGCGGGCTACGTCTACATTACGACCAAAGTCTACCAGCATGGTTTGGTTGCCGTCTACTGCAAATACCCTGTTATTATCAGGACGCAGGTTGTTGTACTGCAGCGAAAGGCCATATTTTGCATGCAGCAGGTTGTGGTCTTTCATCAGGCGGGTATTCCAGGTAACGCCTACCTCGTAGAAATCTGACCTCCACTTAAAGCCATCGGCAGCGGTACCGTCTTTTACCAGGCGGTTTACACCCAGTGCATACACAAACTGAGACGTGGTACGCTTATAGCCGCTGTAATGGCGTACAGAATCATGCTCAGCCCTATTATACTTATCGTTATAATAGAACCCAAAACGCTTAGCCTTAAAAGTTTCGTTTATTTTACCGTCAACTTTATCTTTTACCAGCCCAGCCAGTTTTTCTTCCTCCATGCCCACACGGTTTTCTATGTTGCGTGCCCTTTTTTCGGCGTACTCTTTTTTACGGGTTTCCGCGTCCTGTGCGGTAATCTCATTTTTTTCCAGCAGCAGGTTTATTGCATCTACCTCCACTTTAAGGGAATCTTTTTCTTCCTTGGTGATTTTCTCAATGTTTTCAGAGATTTCCGCAGCCCTTTGTGCGAAAGTCTGCCCGTGCATTTTGGTTGCTAAAAAGCATAGCAATGCCATTACATAAAAAGTGATTGCTTTCATGTTCGTTAAAATTTAAAATTTTTGATGATTTGATGATTGAACTATTGCAGGTTGCGCGTTGCCACTGCGCTTCTTACGGTATTATATTTTTTCTGTACAGAATTAATTACTTTACTACGGAAACTCTCATCCAGCTCACCCTCCACACTGTTCAGCAGCGCGTTAGAGCTTACTTTCAGTTTCGGCTGGCTTTGAGAAGCCACGGCCATACCTGGCTGTGCTTTACCTTCCACACTGGCCAGTAGCGCATTGGCATCTACCTTAAGTTTGTTTGATGCCGAGGCAGTTTGCTCATGCGATTGCACCGGTATTTGCGGGGTATTTTGGGCTATTTCCTGTTTTACCGGGGTTACCTCTGCTGGAGGTTCAGGCGTAACACCATCACAGCCTATTACATGTTGTTTTGTTTCTCCTTTTGCAACAGCATACACCGGTTTAGCAGGTGTAGCGGTTACATTTTCTACAGCAGGCGTATCATTTACAATGGTAGGTTTCACAAATTTCGTAGTAACCACCTGAGGCGTGTTGCCTGTATTAACACCACTGCCGTTATCCTGCCTGTTAAGGAAGAACATTCCCAGGCCGATGAGTACCACCACACTGGCCGCCATGTACAACCAGCCACGGTTGTTCTTTTTCACAGGGATTACTTTTTCTTCCTGCTGCTCGGCTACGGTAAGCATGGCATCGAGCCTGTCCCATGCCATAGGCGAAGGGTTTATGGTACGCCCTTCCAGCTTTTGCTTTATATCCTGTTCCAGTTTATTCGGTTCCATTTTCGTAATTCTTTTGTTTGTTAATCTGCTCCTGCAGCATCTTCCTTGCATGGCTCAGCTGGCTTTTGCTTGTCCCCTCACTAATCCCCAGCATCTGCGCTATCTCCTGGTGCTTGTAGCCTTCTATGCAATACAGGTTAAAAACCATTTTATATCCTTCGGGCAGTGCGTCTATCAGGCTTTGTATATCGTCTACCGAAAGGTTGCTCTCTATATTGTTGTGCGTGTCTTCAGCATAATACTCATCTTCCAAAAAGCCCACCTTCTTTTGTACCCTGAGGTAGCTTATGCACTCATTTACCATTATCCGCCGTATCCATCCTTCAAAACTGCCTTTGTGTTCAAAGTTCTTCAGGCTTGTAAACACCTTCATAAAAGCAGTAATCATTACATCTTCGGCCAGGTGCAGGTCTTTTATATATTGCCTGCATATCCCCAGCATCTTGGGTGCGTGTTTAGAGTAGATGCTGTGCTGGGCGTGCCGGTTGTTTTCGGCGGCCTGCCGTATCAGCTCTTTCTCATCCCTATGTAATGCTATTACTTTCAAAACTCTTATTGGTTACGGTTTCTATTTACAAAGACGAGGCAACTTAAAAAATGGTTGCATGGACATGAAAAAAAATTCACTTTTTTAAAGATAAAAATAAAAAACGCTGCTAAAACGCAGCGTTACAAACATTTATAATGAAAAATTATTTTAACCAACTCAGGTCGGCACCAGTATCTATCTCTTCAGGTTCCATACCGTGGCGGAACAGCCTTGCCTGTAAATCGCCCTTAAGCAGCACAGTAGTACCGTTTACTTCCAGCCAGCTGCCTTCGCGCAGGCCCAGTACCGGCTGCGTATTAAACATATGGAATTCCTTGATGCGGGTTTCGCGGGTTTCGCCCATATGAGTACTTCCCGGCTGCGGGTCCAGATAATGCGGGTTAATGTTAAACGGTATGGCCCCAAGGGTCTTAAAGCTCGGCGGGTATATTATTGGCATATCGTTAGTTGTTTGCATGGTAAGCCCGCAAATATTACTGCCTGCACTG
The DNA here is from genome assembly GCF_055231775.1 of Flavobacterium niveum. NCBI lineage: Bacteria > Pseudomonadati > Bacteroidota > Flavobacteriia > Flavobacteriales > Flavobacteriaceae > Flavobacterium > Flavobacterium niveum. The sequence continues at coordinate 175,906 of NZ_JBUYSX010000004.1, read as the reverse complement.
CTGCCCAGGTAGGGTACGCCACGGTTTACCGCATTAACAAGCGCAGGCATAACACCCGTCTTATACAACTGGCTCACCAGCAGAAAGGTATTGCCACCTCCGGTAAACACGCCCTCAGCGTCGGTTAACGCGGCTGCCGGGTCATCAAACTCGTGGATTCCCCTAACGGTAATGTTTAACTTTGCAAAGAAAGCCGCCGCACGCGCGGTATAATCGTCATGGGTTATACCTCCGGGGCGTGCATACGGTATAAAGATAAGCGAAGTACAACCTGTAAAATGCTGTTGAAGCGTGGGCAACAGGTATTCTAAGTAGCCGCCGCCGTGCAATGTAGATGTACTCGCAATAATTAGTTTTTTCATTCGTTTAATTACTTGTAGTGCCGGGTAAAGTTACAAAGTTTTTACAACCCGCTGCTGCATACCATCACAATGCTATATGAACCACATTTTAAAAAGCCTGATACTGTTACTGTTTGTTACCGCACCCCTTACCGCGCAGGAACGCTGTGCCGTAAACGGAAAGGTAGTCTCTAACTTCGACGACCTGGAAGGCATCTACGTAATAAACCGCACTACCGAAACCACGGTGCTTACCAAGCGCGGCGGTTACTTTACCATAAATGCAGCCGTTAATGATACTCTGGTTTTTTCGGCAGTACAGTTCACTGCAAAAAACGTGGCGGTTAAGGAAGCCGACTTAGGCCCAGACCTGCTGTTAGTGCCGTTACAGCCGCTGCAACACGAACTGAGCGAGGTAATCATTACCGATTACAGCTACATCAATGCGGTGTCATTAGGCTTTGTAAGCGAAAACCAAAAACAGTACACTCCTGCCGAGCGCAAACTGGCTACCGCCAGCAGTTTCAGGATGAACCCGTTAGGGCTGGACCCGATTATGAACGCCTTCAGCGGACGTACCGCCATGCTGCAAAAGGCCGCCGAAACGGAGAAAAAGGAAACCTTTATCGAAAAAATATACTACCTTTATAGTGAAGACGACATTGTAGCCAAACTGAAAATCCCTCTGGAATACGTATCGGGATTTGTATTCTACGCCGTGGAAAACAAATACCTTACCCAGGCCATAGACCGTAAAGACATTAATATGGCAAAGTTTATGATGACCGGTTTGGCAGAAAAATACCTGTCACTACTCAATAATGATAAATAAGTGCCTTAGCATACTATTCTTTTTCATCCTTAGCTTTACTGCCACAGCGCAGCAACGCAATCCCCTGCTTGGACGTGTTATGTCTTCGGGTAATGCGGTATATGGCGTATACGTTATCAACCAGTCTACCGGTGCCGAGGTAAAAACCGATGCCAACGGTAATTTTTCCATACCTGCAAAACCGGGCGATAAGCTGGCGGTATACGGCAACTTTACCGAAACAAGGGAATTTGCCATAAGCGACCGTTCTTTTACCGAAAAGCCTTATATGTTAGAGGTGGTAACCAAAGGCACGGAACTGGAGGAAGTGGTAATAGATAACAAAGTAACATCTGAACAACTGGGAATAGCGCCCAAAGGCCAGAAGCAAATGACCGTTGCCGAGCGCAGGCTGCACACCGCGCGAAGCGGCATGGGACTGGACCAGCTGATAAACCTACTGAGCGGGCGTATGAAGATGCTGAAAAAAGCATTGCAAACCGAACGCAAGGAACAGCTGCTGGACGCCATAGACGGCATGGTGAGTGATGATGAGCTTGCAAAAATGGGCGTACCGCGCGAACAGGCACGGGGCTTTTTATTCTACGCGATTGAAGACCCACAGGTGGCCGATGCCATTAAGTCGGACAACCCAAGCCTGCTGAAGCTACTGCTTATGGAACTTTCTGAAAAATACAACAAACTGCAAAACCAACATGAATAAGCTACTGTACCTTTTACTTTTTATATCGGCAACCGTATTTGCACAGCGGCAGTCGTTTCGCGGTAAAGTGGTAAGCGACCACATTCCGCTGAGGGATATTTTTGTCATTGATAAAAGTACCGGGTTTGAAACCAAAACCGATGCCGACGGGCTTTTTAAACTGGATATAAGGCCGGGAGAAAAGTTAGCCGTGTACAGCGACCGTACCGAAGTACGGGAGTTTACCGTTTCTAAAGAATGGTTTGACCAGCAGCCTTTTGAGCTCGACGTGAAACTGAAAGGCACCGAACTTAAGGAAGTGGTTGTAGATGATAAGGTAAACAACAAATCGTTGGGGCTGGATGCCGGGCCCGACCTTACCCCTGCCGAACGCCGCAAAAAAGCAAACCAGCTTGTGGGCATGAACCAGGGCGTTAACGTTAACGTAGACGGTATCATTAACCGCGTTACGGGAAAAAGTAAAGCCATAAAAAAGAGCGTAAATACCGAAGATAAAATTACCGCAGTGCAAAACCTGCGCAACATGTATACTGACGACGAATTCTATGAGGAATTTGCCGTACCGACTGAAAATGTGGAAGGTTTTATTTACTACGCCGCCGAAGACTATGACTGCATGCTTTGGCTTAAAGCCAATAACCGTGCAAAAGCCAAACCTTACCTGCAACCCCTTGCCGTAGAGTACCTAAACCGGCTTGCTGATGAAAAGTAAACTCAGTATTGTAGTACTGTTTTTATGTTCGCTTGCCATGGTTGCCCAGCAACAGCGCAGGGAACTGCACGGGCGTGTAACATCTGGCGATGCCGTACTGCCGGGGCTTTTCGTAATAAACAACATTACGGGTGCTGAAACCAAAACCGACAGCCAGGGAAACTTCACGCTGCTTGTAAAACCCGGAGACCGAATAGCCGTATACGGCAAAAGCATACAGGTGCGGGAATTTGCCATTAGCGAGGCATCACTTAAAGACAACCCGTACATCCTTTCGGTAGAAATAAGCACTGCCGAACTGGAGGAACTCAAAATAAGCTACATCAACGCAGAATCGCTGGGTATAGTCCCAAAAGGGCAAAAACAATATACCGTAGCCGAACGCAGGCTGAAAACCGCAAGCGAGTTTAAGCCCAATTTTATGTTTTTGTTGATGGGTGGTATATCTTTTCCGTTAGACCCTATTATTAATGCCATAAGCGGGCGTACTAAAATGATGAAAAAGAACCTGGCCACAGAGCGCAGGGAATTTAGCATAGAAGGGATAAACAGCATTTACACCCCAGCACAGATAACCGAAAAATTACACATACCGGCTGAACTGGTAAACGGGTTTATTTTTTATGCCGTAGAAGACCCCGAATGTGCCGAAGCCATAAAGGTAAAGAATAACGAATTGGTTAAATTGCGCCTCATGGTATTGGCAGAACAGTACCTGAAGCTGCAAAAGGAAAATCCAACAACCGAACAACAAACAACACAAACCTCCAGGCCATGAAATTAAGAACCTTACTCACCTTATTACTGCTGTTGCCCCTCGTTGGCTTCAGCCAAAACAGGAAACCCCGCGAAATACTGCGTGGGCACATCATAGCCGATTCACTCAGTGTAGCCGATATTACAGTACAAAACAGCACTTCACACATCAGCGCCGTTACTGATATGGACGGCTTTTTCACCATCTATGCCCGTGCAGGCGATACCCTTTTTGTAAACAGTATTACGTTCAGGTCGCAATTTTTAGTGCTTAAAGACAGTCACCTGAAAGAAAACCCGCTTACACTGAAAATGGACCTCAACGTCACCACGCTTGACGAGGTAGTGATAACCCCGCTTACCGGTGACCTGGGCTACGACACCCGAAAAACTAAAGTGGTAGCACTAAACCCGCACGTAACTCCGGAGCAACTGAAGTATACCTTCCCTATAAGCAAACGCCCGGTAAACGGTGCCTTGCCTATTATCGAAAGCGAACTGAAAGGGCTCGACTTTATAGCTATGGGCAAGATGATTTTTAAACCCAAAAAGAAAAAACAGGACAAAGGCGTTGTAGACGGCGTACCCAATACCAAAACCTTTACCGAGGTGGTAAGCGGGCGTTTTACACACTACTTCTTTACCGAAACGCTAAAAATACCACACGATGAAATAGGTGCGTTCCTTACCTTCTGCGACAAAGGCAAGGAAACCCGCCCGCTGCTGGACCCGAAAAAGGAATTTGAGCTGACCGATTATCTGGTGGGTAAGGCAAACGAATACCTGAAACGCAACAAGGGGTAGTTTTGGCAGAAAGCTTATCTTTGCTTAAACACAAGCTAAAACCCAAACCTGTATGGACATTTACCATATAACCGAACCTACTGCGCCAAAGGTGCCTATCATCATCAGTTCGCCGCATTCGGGCATTAATTTCCCGCCGGAAATTGCCGAAAGGCTGCAACCCGATATGGTTGCCCGCCCCGATGATGCCGACTGGTTTATTGATACGCTGTACGATTTTGCCCCTGCTATGGGCATTACCCTTATAAAAGCCAATTACTGCCGCTGGGTCATTGACCTGAACCGCGACCCCGAAAGCAAGCCGCTATATAGCGATGGCCGCGTGATTACAGGATTGGTGCCGTTTACTGATTTTAACGGCAATCCGCTATACACGGGCGCTACTCCCGATGAAACTGAAATCGCCGAACGCGTACACAAATATTACCTGCCCTACCACGAAAAGCTGGAAGAGCTTTTGGCGCAGACCAAGCAGCAGTTTGGCACTGCTTTGTTGTTTGATGCGCATTCTATTCGCCGTGTAGTACCGGGCATACAAAAGGACGCTTTCCCGCAACTGATACTGGGTGATAACGACGAGACCTCAGCATCAGCAGAAATTATAAAAACCGCATGGGATATACTAAAAAACAGTGGGTACGAAGCCACGCACAACACCCCTTTTAAAGGTGGGCACATAACGCGCTACTTTGGTAAACCCGATAACAACATCCATGCATTACAGCTCGAAATGGCAAAGACCAACTACATGGATACCACCGAAACAGACTACAGCCCCGAAAATGCAGAGCAGACTCGTACCGTACTGAAACAACTATTTACCAAACTGATAAAAACCGTAACCCCATAATGGCAACGGCTACTACCTATACCTTTAAAGGCCTGCTTACTGAAAACGGCTGGCTTGCCAATGCCGCAGTGCAGCTTGATGCTGCGGGCAACATCCTTTCAATCACACAAACCGATTTACCACAAGGCGAATACATAAACGGTTATGCGCTGCCGGGTTTCCAGAATGCGCATTCGCATGCGTTTCAATACGCTATGGCCGGGCTTGCAGAACTGCATACCGATACCGGTGCGCAGGATGATTTCTGGAGTTGGCGCAATGCTATGTACGGGTTGGCTCTAACCCTTTCACCCGAGCAGATGGAAGCCGTAGCCGCCATGCTGTACAGCGAAATGGCACGCCACGGGTATACCGCCGTAGCCGAGTTCCATTACCTGCACCACGATAAGGACGGCAGCTCCTACCCTAACCCAGCCGAAATGGGTACGCGTCTTATGGCCGCTGCCAAAAAAGCAGGCATCCGTATAACGCTGGTGCCTATGTTTTACCAGCAGGGTGGTTTCGGGCAGGCACCGGTAGAGAAACAAAAGCGGTTTATTTCGCCAACCATAGAAGACTACTACAAACTTTTAGACAGCACTATTGAGGCTGCTAAGGATTTCGATAATGCCAATGTAGGCATAGGCATACATTCGCTGCGTGCCGTAAAACCTGAGGATGTAATTGCGCTGTGCAATGCCCTTGACGGTTCGCGCCCGTTTCATATACACGTTTCGGAGCAGTTGAAAGAAATTGAAGACTGTGTTGCCTACCACGGCAAACGCCCGGTACAATGGCTGCTGGACAATTGTCCGGTTAACGAAAACTACCACTTGGTCCATGCTACGCACCTAGACGAAAGCGAAGTAAGCGACATTGCCAAAAGCGGTGCCAGTGTGGTGCTGTGCCCGAGCACTGAGGGCAACTTGGGTGACGGGTTGTTCAGCTTTGACAGCTATAAAAAACAAAACGGCAACTGGAGCATCGGTACCGACAGCCATGTTGGGCTAAACCCTTTAGAAGAACTCCGCATACTGGATTACGGCCAGCGCCTGATTTCGCATAAGCGCACTACCTACGTTATCCCTGAAAATGGCGACAGCGGTTTTAATGCGATTAAAATGGCGTGGCAAAGCGGCCGCAAGGCTATGGGCGCTACCGATGAGCAGTTCTTTGCGGTGGGACAGCCGTTTGATGCCGTAGTTATGAAGGCTACATCGCCATTGATTGCCACTGCTGCCGAACGTAACCTGTGTAACACCTTTGTGTACAGCGCCGATGTTACCGACATGGAGGGAACAATTGTTTCCGGGCAATGGGTAAGCCGTAATGGCAGCCTGCAAAACCGCGATGCTATTGTAGCGGATTTTATGCGGGTTATGGAGGAATTGGGTACGCGGCTGTAGAGACGTTGCATTGCAACGTCTGGAAATGAAATATTCAAATCTGAGACGTAGCACTGCTACGTCTCTACGGGAAAATCCCTATTTTTGCCACAATAATATTTTCATCATGCTTGGACTGAAACTCTTAACCGACCCGCGCTGGGCAAACATAGCCGAAAGCAACCTTGAAGAAATCCTTACCGACCATGCCTGGTGCGAACAGAAGGCCGCCAGCAATGCCATATTCCTGATTACCAACAATTCTGAGCATTTGGACTTGGTACAGAAAATGGCCGAGATAGCCATGGAGGAAATGGAGCACTTTAAAATGGTGGTGGAAATCATAGAAAAGCGTGGCTATACCCTGGGCCGTGAACGCCGTGACGACTACGTGGGCCAGCTGATGAAATTTGCCCGTAAAGACGGCAGCCGCAACACCTCGTTCATCGACCGCTTGTTGTTTGCCGCCATGATTGAAGCCCGCAGTTGCGAGCGTTTCAGGGTGTTGTCTAAGAATATCAAAGATGCCGAACTGGCTAAGTTTTACCACGACCTTATGGTAAGCGAGGCCACGCACTATACCACGTTTTTAAATTTTGCCCGCAAGTACGCCGAAGATGTAGACGTAGAAAAACGCTGGGCGGAATGGCTGGAATATGAAGGCCAGATCATCCAGAGTTATGGGAAGAGTGAGGCGATACATGGGTAGAGACGCATTGCATGCGTCTGAAGTTTTGGACACGGGCAAAATGCCCGCAACAGTGGGGATATAATTAGTACTATTGATAGATGAAGAATAAATTAATCAGGCCTTAAATTCTCATTATAGTCTTTGTTCTCAGCAATAAGAAATATGTAATGTGTTTTTGAAAGTTTATTTTCATCGGAAGGAGTTACCACAGTAATCTCAATAGTAGTTGTCGTACCCTGATATACTTTTATAATTTTCCCCTCATCAATTTTCGTCAGTGTGAGCTTACAACCTAAACTTTTGATTTTCTTTACATACGTATTATATAAATTTAAATCGAACATATCTAAGTCTACTCTTACTTTATTTTCTGAATAATAGTAATGGATAAAAGCTTCTGCTTTTTCAGAGTAATCACTTTTATTATAAGCAAATACAACAATACCTAACTTATCATCTTCGGGAATTTCACTCTTTATAAATTGCCATCCTTTTTGGGACAAAAGCTCTTCAGCTTCAGCAAAACTTTTTTTTCGTAGAGATATCAATTCATCAACAGTTAGCGATTGTCCAAATGAATGGAAACTAATGAAAAGATAAAAAAATAATATATAAGACTTCATAATCAGGCAAACTTTATATTAATAGTATAAGATATAAAACTATATTTATTTACTTAAAAGTCTCTTTCTCATTTCCCTTATCACCTCTTCATTCGTAGAAAACTGACCATTCTTAATCTGCGCCCTGCTGATTTCTATAGATTTTTGTTGCTCGTCGGTTAGTTGGTATAATTCATCCATATTGTGGTGGTTTTCTCCCAAAATTAAGATTATTATTCCATCTTTCCCACAAAACCATTATGTTTGTGGATGGTTATGATAAAGTTAATCCGCATATCGTGTTTAGTGTTGTTGCTTGGGGTGCTCACCTCGGCAACCGTACATAAATACTATGTGGCGGTATTTCAGGTGGAGCATGCCCCGGCCAAAAAACAGCTGCAAATAACCGGACGCATTTTTATAGACGACCTGGAAAAAGCGCTGAGCACCAAATACGGTAAAAAGTTTGGGCTTGCTTCCGGCAAGGAACTCGCCGAAAGCACCGAAACCATAAAGAAATACTTGGCCGATAAAATAAGCGTGAAGGTAAACGGCAAGCCCGCCGTCCTTACGTACTTCGATAGGGAATACGAAGACGATATGCTGGTGGTATACTATACCGTACCTGCCCCAAAGAAAATATCGGCACTGGAGGTACGCAACACAGTGCTGTTTGAGATGTTCCGCGAGCAGCAGAACATGATAAACGCCCACATAAACAACCAGCGCAAAAGCCTGCTGTTAAACTACGATACGCCCCAGGGCACACTAAACTACTACTAAACAATGAAAAGAATTATCTGCACCCTTTCGGTTCTTGCCAGCCTGTACGCCACCGCACAGGACAAGCCCGCCACACCCCGCGAACCGGGCCATGGGGACAACAATAAGTTCAGCCAGATGTACGACCTTTTGGCTACGCCCAATATGTTCCGTACGGCTTCGGGCGCACCCGGCCCTGCCTACTACCAGCAGCAGGCCGATTATAAAATGGATGTGGAGCTTGACGATAAGAATACCAAACTCTACGGAACCGAAACCATAACCTACACCAATAACTCACCCGATGCGCTGGAATACCTTTGGGTGCAGCTGGACCAGAACGAACACGCAGCCGATTCGCCATCAGAACTGGTAGACAGCCAGAAGATGAGCGAAGCCTATAAACCAGAGGGCTTTTCGCGCCAGTACCTGCAACAGCCTTTCGATGGTGGCTTTAAGTTGGAATACGTTAAGGATGCTGCCGGCAAACCGATGAAATATACCGTGAACCAAACCATGATGCGCATTGACCTGCCTACGCCGCTGAAACACGGCGAAAAGGTGTCGTTCAGCATTAAGTGGTGGTACAACATTAACAACTACCAGGTTATAGGCGGGCGCAGCGGCTACGAACATTTTGATAAAGACGGTAACAACCTGTACGTGATTGCCCAGTTTTACCCGCGTATGGCAGTATACAACGACGTGGAGGGCTGGCAGAACATGCAGTTTTGGGGCGCAGGCGAATTTGCATTGCCGTTCGGTAACTTCGAAGTGAATATTACCACCCCGGCAGACCACATCCTTGACGGTACAGGCGAACTGCGAAACCGTGCCGAGGTACTTACCGCAGAACAGGCAAAGCGTTGGGATTTGGCAACAAAGACTTTCGATAAGCCCGTGGTTGTAGTTACCCAGGATGAGGCTACGGCTTCAGAAAAAGGCTTTAGCACCAAAAAAAAAACCTGGAAGTTTAAGGCGACAAACGTGCGTGATTTCGCATTCAGTTCCAGCCGTAAGTTTATATACGATGCCATGGCGGTACAGCTTGGCGGCAAAACGGTTATGGCCATTTCCCTATATCCTAAGGAGGCTAACCCGCTGTGGGGCGACAAGAGTACCCGCATAGTGGCACATACCCTTAAAACCTACAGCAAGTATACGTTTGACTACCCTTACCCTAAGGCGATTTCGGTTTCTGCGGAAGACCAGGGCATGGAGTACCCTATGATTTGCTGGAACTACGGCCGCCCTGACGAAAAAGGCGTGGTGAGCGACCGCATTAAATGGGGCATGGCAGGCGTTATTATTCACGAGGTGGGGCATAACTTCTTCCCGATGATTGTAAATTCAGACGAGCGCCAGTGGACGTGGATGGACGAAGGGCTAAACAGCTTTGTGGAGTTCCTTACCGAACAGGAATACGACCCGGCATTCCCTACACGCCGTGGCCCGGCGGCTAATATAGTGCCGTACATGAGTGGCGACCAGAAGTTTTTGGAACCGATAATGAGCAACTCCGAAACCATTCACCAGTTTGGCAATAACGCTTACGGCAAACCTGCTACGGGGCTTAATATACTGCGCGAGGTGGTGATGGGGCACGAGCTGTTTGACCACGCATTTAAAACATACGCCAACCGCTGGAAGTTTAAACACCCAACCCCGGAGGATTTCTTCCGTACGATGGAAGATGCCTCTGCGGTAGACCTGGACTGGTTCTGGAGAGGATGGTTCTATACTACCGATTATGTAGACATCGGCATTATGGATGTAAAGCAATACTTTGTTACCGACGAAAAGCCGAAGGATAGCAAGGAGGCCAACATCCGCAAAGGGCGTTTCGGGCAGGAACAGGGGCCGTTTGTATATATGGTTACTGATGGCAAAGGCCAGGCATTCGACAAAAAAGACGTGAAGCTGCTGAATGATTTTGTAAACGAAAAGCTTACCGCAGAAGACAAGGCCAGCCTGAAACAGCCGAAGTATTTCTACGAACTTACTTTTGACAAGCCGGGCGGCATGCTGATGCCCATCATAGTACAACTGAACTACGAGGACGGAACCAGCGAAACGCAGACGTTCCCGGTGCAGATTTGGAGGAAGAACAACCAGAGCGCCATAAGGGTTATTGCTACTGATAAGAAAGTAGTTAAATTCCAGCTGGATCCGCAACTGAAAACAGCCGACATAGATGTCACCAACAACATGTGGCCAGGCGAAGCCGTAAAAAGCAAATTTGACGACGGTTCTAAAAAATAGATTTTTGAAGATTTTCACCTGCAACCCTGATATATTTACCGATATATCAGGGTTGCCTGTTTATTTTTAGGGAGTTGGCAGCAGATTTTTCTATATTTTTGGCTAAAACTTTCACCAAATGAAAAAACTTTTACTTTCAGCTATTGTTTTGGCAAGCATTGGCGCTTCTGCACAAACAGTAAACAATTTTTACACTAACGATGCTGCGAGCGCAGAACAATCTGCTTACATCATCGCATCGGGCACTGTAGACCAAAGCACTACAGGCGAAAACGTAACTTGGGATTTCTCAGCACTTACCGATGGCGGTTCGGCTACTACACAGGTACTTACCGCAACTACAGCACAAAGCACGCTTTATCCCGGTACGCAGCTAGCTGTAGAATCTACCGGCGAATACAACGGCGCAGGCACAACGGCTACGGTAAACATTTTCACGACAGGTGCAGGTGTTATCACGGGTTTTGACATGGACGGTATTTCGCTAAACTACAATACTAACAACGCCACACTGGGCACCTTCCCGCTACAGTACGGCTACAACAGCACAGACCAGATTGCAGGTACTTATGAAGGCTTTGGGTACACCGGTACATTTACTGGCACCTGCACTACCAGTGTAGATGCTTACGGCACCATAACTACCAGCCTTGGTTCTGTTAGCGGCACAGTTACCCGCCTTAAAATAGTACAGGACATCAACTTGTTTTACCTGGGTTTCCCTGCGGGTACTGCAGACCAAACGTTTTACATTTATTACGCTGAAAGCACTTCTGTCCCAATGGTGCGCAGCATGGCTACAACAGCCGATATACCTGCACTAAACTTTAACTACGATGTAAACTCTATAGAAATTTACACCGAAACTGCAGGCCTGCCTACAGTAACCAAAAACACCGTAAGCATAGCCCCTAACCCGGCAAACAACCTGCTTCATTTTACAAACGGCTTTAATGCTGCCAAAGTAACGGTTACCGATGCAGCAGGGCGCACCGTGCTTAGCGGCGCAGGAAACGACCTGGACATCAGCAGCCTGAACAGCGGCGTATACTTTGCCAACGTAACTGCCGAAGCAGGCAGCCAAACGGTGAAGTTCATCAAGAAATAATATTGCACAAAATTTAAAACAAGCCCGTACTGTGTTAAAGTACGGGCTTGTTTGTTTTTAGGCCTTAAAAAATCATTAATAAGCAGAACCATACGCACTAACCGCACGTATTTATAGTTAACTTTGTAAGCAAAATTTTTAGATTATGTTCGGAATAGGAGGCGGAGAGCTGTTTTTTATATTGATTGTAGTACTGATGCTCTTCGGTAGCGACAAGATTCCCGAAATAGCACGTACACTGGGCAAGGGTATGCGCCAGCTTAAAGATGCTACTAACGACATTAAATACGAAATACAAAAAAGCGCCGAGGTAGAAGACATTAAAAAAACTTTTACCGACCTGGGCGATAACCATAGTGTTACCAAACAGATACAGGGCGAAATAGACAAGGTTAAGGAGGATATTGAAGATTTTTCGGGGCCAATAAAACGTTCACGATAGTATGCTGGAAAAACTTGTACAGCTGGACAGAAAAGTATTCCTGTGGCTAAATGGAATGGGGTCTGAAGCATGGGATTCTACATGGGAAAAAATCACGCAATTTTACTGGTGGATACCCCTATTTGCCGTAGTACTGTACATAGCTTATAAAAAATTGGGCACCAAACATTTCCTATTGGTATTAGGCATGGTAGCCCTTACCATACTGCTTACCGACCAAACTACAAACCTGATAAAATACCTGGTAGCACGTCCTCGCCCTTGCAACGAACCCGATTTAAAAGGTTTGGTACACTTGGCACAAGGAAAAGGCAGGAAGTCATTCAGCTTTGTATCAGGGCATGCAGCCAACTCTATGGCAGTATCATTTGTAGTATATAACATATTAAAAAGCCGCATAAAGTATATCGGGTTATTCTTCATTTGGCCGGTAATATTTGGCTACAGCCGTATATACCTTGGGCTGCACTATCCCGGAGACATCCTTTGCGGATACCTGTACGGATTATGCACCGGCTGGGTTATATTACAGCTTTACAAATACATCAGAAAAAAATACAGCCCTGCTTTCGAGTAGGGTTTTTATTTTACCCTGCTTACGGTAAGCCCGTCACGAATGGGCAGTAGTACCGTTTCCACACGCGGGTCTACCTTGATCATTTTGTTGTATTCTACCAGTATGCGGGTACTCTTGTCATTCGCCTTTACTTCCTGTAGTACCTTGCCACTCCACAACACATTGTCCGATAGTATAAGTCCACCCCTATTCATAAGCGGCACTATCATTTCCCAGTAATTCGGGTAATTCTCCTTATCGGCATCAATAAACACCAGGTCGAACTTCTTTCCCAGCAAAGGTATGATTTCCAGTGCATTTCCTAAATGCTGGAAAATCTGGTTTCCCCAAGGGCTTTTATCAAAAAACGTACGTTGCAGGTCGTACAGCTCCTCATTAACATCTATAGTATCAAGCGTACCGCCTTCGGCCAAACCCTCGGCAAGGCTCAGTGCGGCATAGCCTGTAAATGTACCTATTTCTAATATCGCTTTGGGCTGCACCAGCTTGCTCAGCATGCTCAGCACCCTCCCCTGAAAATGTCCGCTAAGCATACGCGGCTGCGTGGTACGGCGGTGGGTTTCCCTGTCCAGTTCTTTCAGCAGGGCGGGTTCATCGGCGCTGTGGCGCGTGGCGTAGTCGTCAAATTCTTCAAAAAGGGTATGCATAGTGTTAAGGCATGTTTGTACAGGGCAAAGATAGCCATTCTGAGCGAAAACGATACCTACAGCGCACCTTCTTAAAAAAAGCGATATTCCTCCATAATGTCACCAAATTTCCACATTTAAAACAATCATTTTCCTAAATAATTAAATAACATTGCACGCTTTCACTGAAACACGTACTAAAATGAAAATAATACTATCACTACTTATTACACTTACCACCTGCCTCGGTTTTAGCCAGGTGACCAATAAAGGCACACCGCTAAGCTGGCATACTGCTAACCTGGCCGAACCGGCCAAAATAGCACTGCCTTCTGTAAACCTAAAAGCCCTGGCCGAACAGGATGCAAAAAACGATGTCCGGAAAGATGTCCCGTACCGCTTTGCCCATGAATTTACCACAAACTACACCATGGAAAACAGCGGTACATGGAACATCCTTTCTAATGGCGACAGGCTATGGCGTATACGGTTCAGTTCGCCGGGGGCTAAGGGTATGCACTTCTGGTTCAGGAATTTCTTTATCCCCGAGGGGGCTACACTGTACGTATACAACAACGACCATACCGACCTGCTGGGCGCTTATGACGAACGTCAAAACCACAGCGGGCCTTACTTCGGTACCTGGCCGGTAACCGGCGACGACATTTTGCTGGAATACTACGAGCCGAAGGCACAGGCAGGTAAAGGCAAGCTTACCATATGCAAGGCAGGCCATGCCTACAGGGCGGTACGCGGGGTTTTAAAATCGACCCAGGAAGTACTGTCGGGCGATTGTAATTATGATGTAAACTGCTTTATGCCCGGTGTAGAAAACCGCAAGGATATTACCAAACATTCGGTAGTACGCATACTGGCCAGCAACGACAGCATAGCTTTTGTGGCCAGTGGCGCCATGGTAAACAACACGGCCAACGACGGTACACCCTATATGCTTTCGGCCAACCATGCCTGGGTAGAGGGCTGCATGTACACGTTTCGTTTTAACTGGATAAACCCCGAACCGCTATGCCCTTCAATACCTGACGGTGACCAAAGCATAAACGAAATTCAAACCATAAGCGGCGCTACCATGAAAGCCCACCGCGCCCAGTCTGACTTCTTGTTAATGCAGTTAAACACAAGCATACCTGCTGAATGGGGTGTTATCCTTTCGGGCTGGGACCGTAGTGATGCAGTACCCGATTTTACCTACGGTGTGCACCACCCTGCCGGGGACATTATGAAGGTGTGTGTGGATTATGACCCACCCTACAAAAATGTGCTTAACCGCGTTTGGGATGTGCTTTCCTGGGATACCGGCGTTACCGAAGGCGGCTCGTCAGGCTCTCCCCTGCTTACCCCCGAAGGCCGCATTATAGGGCAACTGTGGTATGGGTCTTCTGCATGCGACGGATTGTTATCTAATTTTGGAGATGATTCTTATGGACGTTTTGCCGTATCGTGGAGCAGCGGCTCCACCCCCGGCGCACGCCTTAAAGAGTGGCTGGATCCGTTGGGAACTGCCCCGCTTACCCTTGACTCTTATCCCCCACAGACTATTTATTCTAATGACATAAAACTGACACTTACCGACTTAGGCCATGACGGTTGCAGCGAAACCATTAACCCACAGGTACGCCTTATAAACTATGGCAGTACTACGCTTACGTCGGCCACGATTAATTATTCGGTTAATGCCGGAGAAACGCTAACCCTAAACTGGGAAGGCTCACTAACAGAAAATCAGGCAGAAATGATAGAAATCCCTGCCCTGACCGGAACCCTCGGAGAAAACACGTTCAGCATATGGGTAAACAGCACTAACGGCACAAACGACGAAAATCCTGCAAACGATTCGATAACGGCAAGCTTTAACGTATATCCTACTATTATTGCTAATGAGGTTACCCTAACGCTTACTACTGACGGCTATGGCTCAGAGATAAGCTGGGAACTCACCAACCAGTATGGCGCCGTTATATACGCCATGCCCGAAAACAGCTTTGAGAACAACCTTACCTACACGCAAACCCTGCCACTGCCCGATAACGGCTGCTATACCTTTACCATTCGCGATGGTTATGGCGACGGTATTTGTTGCGGACAGGGACAGGGCCACTACAGCCTTGTAAGCGATACCGGCGAAACCATAGCCGAAGGTGGTGAATATGAACACTTTGAAACCACAAGGTTCAGGATAGAGCACGCGCTGGGTGCCAATGCCCCGGCTGCCCAAAACATTACGGTGTACCCTAACCCATCGGCTGGGATTTATAATGTTAAGGGCATCAATGAAGGTTCAGGATATGCAGTGTATAACCTTGTGGGCCAGCTTGTAAAGCAAGGTGTTTTTACTACCGATGCAGCAACGTTAGATATATCGGGGGCGGCAAGCGGGATATACATCCTGAGAGTAAAAAGCGACAGTAGCGAAAGCAGCTATAAGCTGGTGAAGGAGTAGGTTATATGGTAATTCGGTTATGCGGTGATTCGATAGTAAACGCGCTATACAGCACACATAACCGAATCACCACATAACCGAATTACCCAGATTACCGCATAACCAAAAAAACACCTACCTTTGCAACATGCAAACGGAGAAAAGGGACATAAGGGCACTGAGCAAAGAGCAGTTAAGGGATTTTTTTGTAGCCAATGGCGATAAGGCATTTCGCGGCAACCAGGTATACGAATGGCTGTGGAATAAGCGTGCACACAGCTTTGACGACATGACTAATGTAGCCAAAGGCACCCGCCAGATGCTGGAGGATAACTTTGTTATCAACCACATACATGTAGACCAGATGCAGCAAAGCCAGGACGGCACCATAAAGAATGCCGTGCGCCTGCACGACGGCCTGGTGGTGGAAAGCGTACTGATACCTACCGAAACCCGTACCACCGCCTGCGTAAGCAGCCAGGTGGGCTGCAGCCTTGACTGTAACTTCTGCGCCACGGCACGCCTGAAGCGCATGCGTAACCTTAACCCCGATGAAATTTACGACCAGGTAGCCGCCATAGACAGCGAAAGCCGCCTGTACCACAACCATCCGCTGAGCAATATAGTGTTTATGGGCATGGGCGAACCGCTTATGAACTACAACAACGTAATGAAAGCGATTGAGAAGATCACTTCACCGGAAGGGCTGGGTATGAGCGCCAAACGCATTACGGTATCTACATCGGGTTTGCCGAAGATGATAAAGAAAATGGCCGACGACGGCGTGAAGTTTAAGCTGGCGGTATCGTTACACTCAGCTATTGAAGAAGTCCGAAACAGGATTATGCCCTTCAGCACGAATTTCCCGTTGACGGATTTACGCGAATCATTAGAATACTGGTACAACAAAACCAAAAGCCGCGTTACGTATGAATACGTGGTTTGGGGCGGCATCAACGACCGTAAGGTGGATGTTGACGCGCTTGTAAAGTTCTGTAAATATGTACCCTGCAAAGTAAACCTGATAGAATACAACCCTATAGACGACGGTGAATTTCAGCAGGCGTCGCCAGAAGCAGTTGATGCTTACATAAAAGCACTGGAGCGAAACGACATAGTGGTAAAAGTACGCCGTAGCCGTGGTAAGGATATTGATGCAGCATGCGGCCAGCTGGCTAACAAAAATGAAGCCGCTTCTAATAGTTAAAAACATACTTGATAAAATACAATAAAAAAACAGGCTGCTTTCGCAGCCTGTTTTATATATATTATACCGGTAATTAGTAGCTTATACTAAGGTCTGTAAAAATACTTTCAGCCGGGATAGAGAAACCAAGGCCTTCTACACCCACACCAAATACTTTAGCATTTACAACACCTATAAACTGGCCTTCTTTGCTAACAAGTGCACCACCGCTGTTACCACCGTTTACGCTGGCATCGGTTTGTATAAGGTTGTTTTTTTCAAACGTACGGAAACCTGAAATAATACCTTTACTAAGTGACTGGCCTAATTCTACCGATTTAGGTGTACCAATAGCAAAAATATCATCGCCTATTTTGTAGTTTTTAGCCGCAGGCAGGGTAAAAGCATGTTTGCTTGTAGCTTCAATTTTTATAAGCGCAAGGTCTGAACCTTCACTCTTACGGATAATCTTAGCCGGATACTCTTTACCATCTTTAGTAATAACGGTAATTTTATCTGAAGCAGCCACAACGTGGAAGTTAGTAACAATATAACCGTCTGTAGTTACAAAACATCCGCTACCGTGTCCTTCTTTCACCTTAATGGTTACTGTAGCCTCCATAGCATCTTCAATATTAGATATAGCAAGCGGCTTGGTTATCTTAAGTGTTTCCTGCTTGGCTTCCTTAACATCTTTCTGCTCTATAAGCTTCCTTACTTCTTTGGTTGCCATAAATTTATAGAACGACTCGCTTATCGCATCATCAATACATGATTTCAGCACTTCATCGCTATTAAAATCAGGCGAAAACTCACCCGACTGTGCCTTAAAGGTCTGCTTGTATTTAGACTGGTTATACAGGTCAAATATTTCCCATTCTATATCAAGTTTTGAAACAAAAGAGTTCATAACGGACTTTGCTTCTATTTCCCATATATTATCAAACTCCATTTTCGTAATTTTTGCCGAAATGTACATTGAATTTGTATGGCTCCTGAAAATGGTATTGGTAGTATCCAGATAATTGTTCTTTTTAAGCACTTCCGTTACCTCATCACTGAAAACAGAGTTATCAAACTTCATGTCATCAGTCTTTATATCATGCTTCTTGTATTTATCTTTCTTTTTCTTAAAGTTTTTACGCTTTATAGAGTTTAGCTTGATATCAGATTTTTTAATATCAAAAGCCGTATTTTTAAGGTACACATACTTTTCATTGTCGTCCCTTTTTTGGAGCGCAAGCATATCTTTACCTACCGAAACTTCTTTCGGATAGTTATATGCTTTTTCGCCGTAGTCCATAAATATTGGATACCAAAGCACCCCGAAAGGAACTATTGACAGAGCATAAAGCCCTGATTTACGGTCCTGGTAGTGCACTGAATAATCCGGCTTGTAACCTTCACGCTCTACTTTGATTTGCTTAACTCCACGGTCACGTTTCATTTTCGCAACAACAACCTTCCCAGTTCCCTGCAGTTCATTGTTCACATAAACCTTTGAATCGGCCGAAGTTGTTTTTACAGTAACCTTTTGGTACTTACCGTTAAGGATACTTGCACAACTGGTTGTCATTAGCATTATTACAGACAACGCAATTACCCCATAGAAAGATTTTCTCATACTAAGATTGGTTAATTATTTGTTAATGTGGTAAATTTATAACTTATTAACTTTTTACAAAAAAAAAGCGCTGTTTTTTTACTTAATTATTACACTAAAATTTTCGTGCTTTTATAACTTTAAAAACTTTATAACTAAAGTGGCTTTTGCTATCTTTGGCATTGAATGAAAATCACCGAGCAAATAAAGCAGCCCATAGCAGCCGAAATGGAACTTTTTGAAACAAAGTTCTACGAGGCAATGTCCAGTAAAGTGGCGCTTTTAAACCGCATTACCTTTTACATTGTAAAACGCAAGGGCAAGCAGATGCGCCCCATGTTTGTGTTCCTCACCGCCAAAATGATTAGCGGAGGCACCATAAATGAGCGTTCGTACCGCGGGGCTTCGGTCATAGAACTTATCCATACCGCCACCCTGGTGCACGACGACGTGGTAGACGACTCTAACCGCCGCCGTGGGTTCTTTTCCCTTAATGCGCTTTGGAAAAACAAAATCGCAGTCCTTGTAGGTGATTTCCTTCTTTCTAAAGGTTTACTATTGAGTATTGATCATGGCGACTTCGACTTGCTTCGTATTATTTCGGTTGCCGTACGCGAAATGAGCGAGGGCGAACTCCTGCAGATAGAAAAGGCCCGCAGGCTGGACATTACCGAAGATGTGTATTACGAAATCATCCGCCAAAAGACTGCCACGCTTATTGCAGCCTGCTGTTCGCTGGGTGCTGCATCGGTAAACCCCGACAGTGAGGACGTGGAGAAAATGCGCCGCTTTGGCGAACTCATCGGTATGGCATTCCAGATAAAGGACGACCTTTTTGACTATACCGAAGATTCTATAGGCAAGCCTACCGGAATCGACATCAAGGAGCAGAAAATGACCCTGCCGCTTATCTATACGCTGAATAATTGTACCAAGCAGGAAAAGAAGTGGCTTATCAATTCGGTTAAAAACCACAATAAGGATAAGAAGCGCGTAAAGGAGGTTATTGCATTTGTGCAAAACAAAGGCGGCCTTACCTACGCCGAAAAACGTATGGGCGAATACCAGCAGGAAGCCCTGGAAATACTGGCCACCTACCCTGCATCACCGTATAAGGACGCCCTGAGCCTTATGGTGAATTATGTGATAGAGCGGAAGATATAAAGCAAACGTTACTTTTGCCTCAGGTATTTCATCCAGTACTTAACGAGAAAAAAAACATTACCCACTACTATTAAATCAGCAAGCAGGAAACTTTTATCCCATACAAAACGGGTAAATAGTTCGGTCTGTGCAGCTGCTATACAAAAAAGCCCTACGGCAGACACTACTGTAAATAGAACAATCCCTTTACCTGTATGATAAAAAGCTTTTGAAGAGTATGGCTTTCCCGCTTGCGGCATAACATAATGTTTAAAAACACAAAGTAAATAAAAAACCCGGAGTGTAAAACACTCCGGGTTTTTTGTATCTGTAAACTGCAACTGAAAACTGTAAACTATGGACTATTTCCCCCTTACCTTCAGCTCCCATTTCCAGGCTGAGGCAAGTGCTTCATCAAGCGATAGTTCGGCTTTCCAGCCCAGTACATTGTTTGCTTTTGTAGTATCGGCATACGCCTCAGTAACGTCACCTTCGCGGCGCGGTACTATCTTGTAGTTCAGCTTTTGGCCGGTAGCGCTTTCAAAGGCTTTAATCACCTCCAGCACCGAGTTGCCTTTACCAGTACCCAGGTTAAACACCTCTACTTTTTCGGCGTTCTTAGCATCGATAAGACGTTGCAGTGCCACCACGTGGGCTTTAGCAAGGTCTACCACATGTATGTAGTCGCGTACGCAGGTACCGTCCGGCGTAGGGTAATCGTCACCAAAAACCGAAAGCTGTTCGCGCAGTCCAATAGCGGTCTGCGTTATGAACGGCACCAGGTTTTGCGGCACGCCCAGCGGCAGCTCACCTATATTAGCCGATTCGTGTGCACCTACCGGGTTAAAGTAGCGCAGCAATATGGCATTTGTACCGCTTACTTTGGCAGCGTCGCGGATTATTTCCTCACCTATCTGCTTGGTATTACCGTAAGGACTCATAGCAGGCTGTACCGGCGTATCTTCGCTTATCGGCATTTTTTCGGCCTGTCCGTATACGGTACAAGACGAACTGAAGATAAAGTTGGTGCTGTCCTTTTTCTGTAGCTCCTGAAGGATGTACACCAGGGCGCCCAGGTTGTTCTCGTAGTACAGTAATGGGTTTTGTACGCTTTCGCCCACCGCCTTGCTGGCCGCAAAATGGATAACGCCGCTTACATCGCTGTATTTGGCAAAAAAGCCCTGTACAGCCGCTTTGTCGCGCAGGTCTATCTGCTCAAATTCCGGTTTCCTACCGGTAATGGCTTCAATACCATCCAGCACGGCTACAGATGAGTTTGAAAGGTCGTCTATAACCACCACATCAAAACCCACGTTTTGTAATTCTACCACGGTATGCGAACCGATAAAGCCAAGGCCTCCTGTTACGAGTATCTTCATAATGTTGTTATTGGTTATTTTTTAGTTGATGGTTATTGGTTGTTGGTTGTTGGCCTTACAGAAATCCAACAACCAGCAACTAAAAACTAACAACCTGCTTATTTCAAAAATTCCAGTATTGCACCGGTAATAAACGCTATCTGGTCGTCTTCCAGTTCGCTATGCATCGGCAGGGCAAGTACTTCATTTACCAACTGGTTCGTTACCGGAAAATCGGCTTCGTTGTAGCGGGTATCGGCATACGCCTTCTGGCTGTGCAGCGGTATCGGGTAATAAATGGCACACGGTATGCCTTTATCCAGCAGGTGCTGCATCAGGGCATTGCGGTCGGCATCCAGTATCCTTATCACATATTGGTGAAACACATGGCTGTCTTCTGCACCTTCAATGATTGGGGTAACAATTTTAGCGTTGTTTGCCAGTGCAGCGCTGTACTTGGCAGCAGCTTCGCGACGGGCTTTGTTGTAACCATCCAAAAGTGGCAACTTGGCATTAAGCACTGCGGCCTGAATACTGTCCAGGCGGCTGTTTACGCCCACCACATCATGGTGGTAGCGCACGTACATGCCGTGGTTTACAATACCGCGAAGGGTATGCGCCAGGGCATCGTCATTGGTAAATATAGCGCCGCCGTCGCCGTAGCAGCCCAGGTTCTTGCTCGGGAAGAATGAGGTAGAAGCTACGTGGCCTATGCCGCCTACTTTCTTTTTAGAACCGTCGGCAAAGGTATAATCGGCGCCTATCGCCTGTGCGTTGTCTTCTATAACATACAGGTTGTGCTCTTTGGCTATTTCCAGTATGGCTTCCATATTAGCCACCTGCCCGAAAAGGTGCACCGGCACTATGGCCTTGGTTTTAGGGGTAATGGCTTTTTTAATGGCCTCAATAGAAATGTTGAATGTATCGGGTTCCACATCCACAAGCACCGGGGTAAGTTGCAGCAGGGCAATAACCTCTACGGTAGCGGCAAAGGTAAAATCGGCAGTAATAACCTCATCGCCGGGTTGCAGGCCAAGGCCCATCATGGCTATCTGTAGCGCATCGGTGCCGTTTGCACACGGTATTACGTGTTTTACGCCAAGATAGTCTTCCATGCTTTTCTGGAAAGCGTGTACCTGAGGTCCGTTAATGTAAGCTGTGGTATCTAACACTTCCTGTATAGAAGCATTTACGGTATCTTTTATATGGTCGTACTGTGATTTCAGGTCAACCATCTGTATTTTTTTCATAATAACTATGCCCTGAAGAACGGGCCGCCTTATTAAGTTAATAATCGGCACAAAAGTAATTAACTTTAATGAGTTATTGTGTACGCGAAAGGGAGATTTTGAAGTACATTTTATAGACAATACTATGGGCTAAAAAAGCAAAATGGCCTTACGCCCGGCATGAACCGTTTGTAAAGCCTTCCGCCTGTTTTAATGGTTGGTTCATTTTGCCCCCTCCCGGTAAAATGTCTACCTAATTAAGAACTACCAATGTGTTATTCTTGTATTACTTTCTGCCAAAAATACAGCCCGTTTAATTTAAAACCTAAATGAGAGAAATGCCGGGATGCTAATTAAAAATCATTTTGCCCGGGAGGTGAGACATAATTTTAATATTGCTTAACTGAGGTCAAAATTGCTGCATATCAGTATGCAAAACAAATTAATGTCGCGAACTGCACAACATGTAACGCAGATTGCGCAAAATGCCTTAACAAACCATAACAAGGTTTACCTTACAAGTCCCGAAAGGTAGATACCGCAAAAAAATAAACCGTATTTTTGCAAAAAAAACATGCGTTTACTGTACAGCTTTTTCACCCGGGTTACCTATTTGCTCCTGCATGTTGTGGCATTGTTCAGCCCTAAGATGAAACTTTTTGTACAGGGACGCAAAACGGTTTTCGGTACACTGCGCGAAAAGATACAGCCACACGATAAAGTGGTATGGTTCCACTCGGCCTCCCTGGGTGAATACGAGCAGGCGCTTCCCATTATGGAACAGGTGCGCATACGGTTCCCGCAGCACAAAATACTGCTTACGTTTTTTTCACCTTCAGGATATGAAATCCGCAAGAATACCGCCGCCGCCGATGTGGTAGTATACCTGCCCATGGACACCATAAGCAATGCCCGCAGGTTTATACAGCTGGCGCATCCGGATATGGCGTTCTTTATTAAGTATGAGTTTTGGCCCAATTTCTTGTTCGAACTGCAAAAAAAAGGCACACCCACTTACCTTATATCTGGGCTTTTCAGGCCGAACCAAGCATTCTTTAAATGGTACGGCGGTTTTTACAGGAAAGCATTCAAAACATTCAACCACTTTTTTGTACAATACGAAAGCTCTAAACAACTGCTAGAATCCATAGGTTTTACCAATGCATCGGTAAGCGGCGATACCCGTTACGACCGCGTGAGCCGTATATTGGAACAGGACAACACAGTACCTTTTATAGAGGAGTTTAAAAACAATAAGCTCACTTATGTTTTCGGGAGCTCATGGCCTGCCGACGAAGAGAAGTTCTTTGACTTTATTAATGCATCTATAGGGATAAAATTCATTATAGCACCACACACCTTTGGCGAAAGCCACATGGACAACATTAAGCAAAGTATAACCAAACCGCTGGTTTTCTTTACCGAAAAGGAAGGCAAAAACCTTGCGGAATATGACGTGCTTGTGGTAAACACCATAGGCCTGCTGGGTAAAATATACAGCTATGCCGATGCCGCTTACGTAGGCGGGGGCTTTGGCACGGCAGGATTGCACAACATACTGGAGCCTGCCGCCTTTGGCATACCGATAATCATCGGGCCGATACACAGTAGATTTCCCGAGGCAATAAGCTTAACCAAAGAAGGTGGCTGCCTGGTAATAAACAATAAAGAAGAAGCCGGTGCCGTACTGCAAAAACTGGCGGATGATGGCAATTTCCGTAAGGAAACAGGTGACAGGGCGGGCAACTTCGTAAAGAATAACCGCGGGGCCATAAACCATATAATGAGTTACATTACACAACATCATGGAGGTACGCTTTAAACCCTTTGACACACCCGATGCCCCTACCGTAGTGGGCATGATGGAGCAGTTCTACGCCATAGACGGCTATCCTATAGATGCCGCCGTGAGCAAAGACCTTTTCTTTGAGTTTACCGAAAATGAAAGCCTGGGTAAAGGCTGGCTAATATTGGCCGACAGCCAACCTGTAGGCTATGTAATACTCACCTTTGTATTCAGTTTTGAATATGCAGGGCGCATAGCGTTTGTAGACGAATTGTTTATTGATGAAAAAATGCGCGGTAAAGGCCTGGCAAAACAGGCACTCGATTTTATAAAGAAGGAAACTGAAGCGCTATCCATAAAAGTCCTGTACCTGGAAATAGAACCGCATAACGAAACCGCCCGTAACCTGTACCTTTCTAAAGGGTTTACAGCGCACAAACGCGGGCTAATGCGGTATAAGCCATAATATCATATTGCTATAAAAATAAAGAAATAATAGCCCGCTTCGACAGGCTCAGCGTGACTATCATTTCTTCGATTTTACGCAAAATTTATTCTCAACATACAGTTGACTTCGACAAGCTCAGTCTGACTGTATGTTGAGAATAAATTACGTTATTAATGGTTTAATCTAAAATCAATCCGCAATAAAATACGCATCAGCACCTTCGGCCAGCACCAGGTAAATGCGTTCCCAGCGTTCACCCTCTATAAGCTGCCATGTATGGCCTTCGCCTTCTGTATCTTCGGCAAGCAGTAATATACCGGGTTCTATAACAAAAGTATCGCCATTGCTTACGGTAAAGCGCAACTTGCCGCTCATGGTTACCACATACTGCCTGCGGGGCGCGGGGTGCGCCACCTTTTGGTATTCTTCAATGTAAGTTTGGGCAAAAAAGCCCGTAGATTCTATAAACACCGTATTGGCCATGCTGCCGTACTGAAAGGTACATTTGCCATCGGGCGTGTTCATAAGCCTTATGGCTTTTATAAGTACTGTATCGCTCACTTTTGGTTTTGCTTATCGTATCAGTGAAAAATGCCCCCTTATTTCCGGTGCATTATTGCTTGTTTTTACCACATACCAGTAATCGGCAGCCGGCATGGGCACACCGTTAAAGGTACCATCCCAAGACGGGTTGCTACGGTTCAGAACGGTAATCAATTTACCATAACGGTCAAAGATATCCACCCTGGCCTGTGCTAATCCCGGCATGCCCGCTAAGGTAAAGATATCGTTTATATAATCGCCGTTAGGGCTGAAATATTTTGGTATCAGGTCTACGTATACAATATAAGGATACTCTCCGCACCCGTTTATGGATTGTGCCATAACCAGGTGGCTGCCCTGTGAAATGTTATAAAACGTATTTGATGCCTGGTAATTACCTCCGTCTACTGAGTAGTGGTAGTTACCCGGCTGGCCGTCCTGCATTACTACTACTATTTTATCGTTTTCCACCCACACATCTTCAATGACCGGAGCGGTAAGTTCGTGTACGTTATAGATTAATTGCACACCACACCCATAGCTGTTATATACCTCAGCCGTATAGGTACCTTCTTCATCTACTTCTATAGACGGGCTTGTTTCCCCGGTAGACCACAGGTACGACACAACATCTGTGTTAGCAAAATCCAATGTTACCGATGTACCTTCACAAAAGTACCTCACAAAACCGCTGGAATCCTGTACATGCAAAGTGGGTACTACAATAACATCTACTGCAACCCTTCCCGCCGAAACACAGCCATTGTTATTGGCTTCGGCATAATAAGTAGTATCGGTAGTAAGCACCGGCACCGTATAAGTAACACCTGAGGCCAAAGGTA
This sequence comes from Flavobacterium niveum, assembly GCF_055231775.1. Classification (NCBI taxonomy): domain Bacteria; kingdom Pseudomonadati; phylum Bacteroidota; class Flavobacteriia; order Flavobacteriales; family Flavobacteriaceae; genus Flavobacterium; species Flavobacterium niveum. Next base: position 149,896 of record NZ_JBUYSX010000004.1, on the reverse strand, counting down.
CTGTAGCCGTAGGGCTGTCATACCAATATACTATACCACCGGTGGTTGTAACCTCAATCATTACATTACTGCCTTCACATTGGTTTACGGTAGCATTTACCGCAGTTACAGTAGGTATTTCGGTTACGTTAGCCTGCACCGCCACACGCTGCGCCGTTGCACAGGTATCATCATATGCCGAAGCATAATATGTAGCAGGGCCTGATATAACAGGAGTGGTATAGCTATTGCCTGTAGCTATGGAGCTTCCTCCTGTAGCATCGGTATACCAGTACACCGTGCCACCATCGCTTTGTGCCTGTAGCGTAACGCTACCGCTGCCGCATAAAGCAGGCGAATCAGTATGCGAGGTTATTTTGTATATGCTTATAGCAGTACTGGCAGCAATGTTCAGCACCGGGTCGCCGGGCATACCGCCGTACTCTACTATATATCCTTTCGGCTGGTAGCTGCCCGAAACATCACCGTTATTGGCCAAGTCGTTCCAGGCACCCGGTATACCTACCTCGGGGGCAGTGATATGGGCATAGTCTTCATTATTCTGATTATTCGGCTCGTTATTGTTCCAAAAGGCAAAGTTTGGCGTAGTGCCATTTACCACACCGTTCCAAAATACAGTCCCCGCCTCAGGGCCGGTAACCCATTTCCAAACCCCTTCGGTTTCTGCATCAGAACCGCCTATCCACCCGGTACCTGCAGCCTGTTCGCCGCACAACTGGGCCTCGTCCTGTGCCAAAAGCGTGGCAAGATAGCCTTGCAAACCGTAATAAGTAGTAGCCTCGGCAGCGGCTTTGGCAGCCGTCCAACTGATGTTAAGGTTGGGTACATAACGGTAATAATGCCCGGTAGACGGAAGGTAGTTGGCCTCACCTATACTGATGGAAAAGGTACGGGTACCCGATGCATTGGCATTGGTCGAATTAAAAACCACATTTTGCACCGCCTGTTCCAGTGTGGCAAAGGGCAACTGCTGGTTGCTTGCTCCTTTAATGGTAAGCTTACCGGCGGCGCTATCCCACGTGGTGGTAACATCTGTAACCGGTGTGCTCAGCGTAAGGCTGTCATACCCGCTGTTATAGCCCGAAGATATTTGTATGTATACTGCAAGTGCAGTGGTATCGCCCGGATCGGGGTCGCTAATACTAAAGGAAGTAACCACCGGAATGGGAGTACCGGGGCAATACACCTGGTTACCCCCTGCGGTAACCACCGGCGGCTGGTCGGCCTGGGCATGCGCAATGGGGCCTGCCAAGCCAAAAATTATACAAACCAGCAAATATAACGTTGGAGAAATCTTCATTCCGTAAAAATATAAAATAATTTTTACGGCATTATTAATTTTTAGGGTAATGTATCTTGCTGAATATGTCCCAAACCACGATACCTGCACTTACCGAAATGTTGAGGGAATGTTTAGTGCCCAGTTGTGGTATTTCTATAACGCCGTCGCACAGGTTTACCGCTTCCTGAGAAACGCCTTTCACCTCATTACCAAACACTAAGGCATATCTTTCACCCTCCACCGGGGCAAAATCCTGTAACATTACGGCGCTTTCCACCTGCTCTGCCGCAAACACCTTTACGCCCTGTTGTTGTAGTTTTGTAACAACAACGGTTACGTCTTTTTCATACTCCCAGGCTACGGTATCGGTAGCACCCAGTGCCGTTTTGTGTATTTCCTTATTGGGAGGGGTGGCGGTAATGCCGCACAGGTATATTTTTTCAAGCAAAAAAGCATCAGCCGTACGGAATACCGAACCTATATTATGCAGGCTGCGGATGTCATCGAGCACTATAATAATTGGGGTTTTATCCGCCCCTTTAAACTCTTCGGTATTCTTGCGGTCCAGCTCGCTGTTTGCCAGTTTCCTCATGCGTATTTTTTTTGGTAAAGATACAGCACGTGTTTATATTTTAACCAACGTCTTACGACCATCCTTAAAATTTTACCACAAGGGACACGAAGTTTTTTCACGAGGTACACAAGGCTATATAAATAAACGCTTGTTTCAAGCAACAAAGAACACAAGGCTGGTTCGCATAACCTTGTGTTCTTAATCCCGATTTATCGGGATTGAATCTTTATCCGCAAAAAAATATGGGATTATCCTTGTGTACCTCGTGAAAAAACTTCGTGTTCCTTGTGGTAAAAAAAACACCCCCTCAAACATGCCATTCTTCTGTCTGCAAAAAAAAGAAAGCCGCGCTTTTCAGCACGGCCATTCCCAGTTATATGTAGTTGCAGTTTAGGAACACTACTCGGTTTTTTTACCCTTTGGCTTTTTGCCCTCAGGTTTTTCTTTGCCGCCTTTGCTCTGTTCGGCCTTGTGCGACTCCTGCCATTTCTTGTATTGGTCAGCCGTAAGGATTTCTTTCATTTTCTTATCCATATCACCAGGGCCACCCTGCGGTTTGTCGCCGCCTTTTTCTTTCGGCTGCTGTGGTTTTTCACCTTCAGGCTTTTTCTTTTCACCGTCTTTCGGCGGCTCCGGTCGGTTTTTCTCTTCTTCTTCAAAAAGCGCCTTCACCTTTGCCTGTTGGGCTTTATCCAGATTAAGCTCCTTGGTCAGGTCTTTTGTCCTTTGGTCAGCCGTAGGTCTTTCTGTTTTTTTAGTATCTGCGTCTTTCTTCCTTTCAGGCTTTTGCTGGGCAAAACCTGCAACCGAAACCATAAGGGCTGCGGCAATTATAAATCTTTTCATTTACGAAAACTTTTGGTTTTGTGTTACTGTTGTAAATGTACATGGCTAACTAATGGCTCAAAAAGCTTTGAGGTAAACCCGATAAAAGTGCAGGTAAACAGACATAAAAAAAGCCACGCTGTAAGCGTGGCTTTTTAGTGTAAATCAGGTACTGACTTACAGTTTCTTGTTTTCCTGTAAACTAGGGGCGCCTTCTGCTTTTGCAGGCTCTTTTACAAGCGGCGTACTTTTCTGCTTCCATTTTTCATACTGTTCAGGCGTAAGCACCTTTTTCATTTCAGCATCAAATTCAGCACGCTCGGCTTTCATCTTTTCTATCTTTTCTTTTCTTTCTTCAGGTGTTTCCAGCCTGCGCTCTTTCTGTGATGGCTGAGTATTAGCAAGGCGCTTTTTATCACTTTCCTCAAAAATCACTTTTACCTTTGCCTCCTGCTCCGGTGTTAATCCCAGTTTAGCAGTAAGGTCTTTTGCCTTTTTCTCAGGGGTAGCCCTTTGTACTTTTTTGAGTGGCATATCTTTTTTAGCAGTCTCATCTTTGGCAGCTTCAAGCTTTTCCTGGGCAAAACCCGAAAGTGAAACAAGTGCAATAAGCAGTAGTGCAATCTTTTTCATAAATATGTCTTTAAAATAATTTCGTGATGCAATATAAAACTTAAACAAATGCGGGGCACAACTATTTTTGGCCCCAATCCTTAAATTTCGCTAAAGGGAAATCCGGACAGTAAAAGCTATCCTATCCTTTTTTACCCTTTTCTGCACCGGCCTTAAGCCCTGCCGCAAGTGGATGCCGGCGTATGTACTGCCATTTTTCAAACTGTTCTGCCGTAAGCACACCTTTCAGTTTGGCGTCAAATTCGGCGTTTTCTTTTTTCACCTCCTGTGCGTTTGCCTGCCTTTCTTCAGGTGTTGCCTGTACATTGGTATCTGTTTGCGGGTATTTTGTAAAATGTTCTTCATACAGCGCTTTTATCACTTCCTTTTGTTTAAACGTAAGGATTATCATATCACCCATTTGGGCAGTATATTTCTCTGCCAAAGGTTTTGCCGGCTGGTTAGTAGTGGCTTGGGTCTTTTCCTGGGCAAAGCCGCTTAAGGCAACAAGGCCAAGGAGTAGTAGTGCGATTTTTCTCATGGTTAAATGGTATTGATTTGTTATTGCAATGTACTATAAACGCGGCTGTTTGGCAAATATTTTGGCACTACAGGAATTACGCAACTGCCTGAAATTTATAACCAAGCTGTGCATTACCCTTATCAACAACCGATTTGTGAAAACTCGTGAAATCTGCTGCTGCCCCTATTGCCAAATTTTGACTAATTTCGCCCAATACTCATTTAAACAGCAAATACATTGGCAGCGTCTAAAGAAAAAACCGCAAAAGAAACCCCGTTAATGAAGCAATACAACAGCATTAAGGCCAAATACCCTGATGCCTGCCTGCTGTTTCGCGTGGGCGATTTTTACGAAACCTTTGGCCACGATGCTATACGTGCTGCGGGTATCCTTGGCATTACCCTTACCAAGCGCGGCAACGGCAGCGAAAGCGAAACCGCCCTTGCAGGCTTTCCGCACCACTCTCTGAATACGTATTTGCCAAAGCTGGTAAAGGCCGGGCTACGTGTGGCGATATGCGACCAGCTGGAAGACCCAAAAATGACCAAGACCATAGTGAAACGCGGCGTTACCGAACTGGTGACCCCAGGCGTGGCACTAAACGACGAGGTACTGCACAGCAAGCAGAACAACTTCCTTGCTTCGGTGTACTTTGGCAGGAAAACTATTGGGGTATCGTTCCTGGATGTGTCTACCGGCGAATTTTTATGCGCGCAGGGCAATGAAGAGTACATCGACAAACTGCTGCAAAACTTCAGCCCGAGCGAGGTACTTACTGCCAAAAATGAGAAGAACACCTTTAAGGAAGCCTTTGGCGAAAACCACCATACCTTTTACCTGGAAGACTGGGTATACAAGGAAGACTACGCCTTTGACAGCCTTACCGCCCATTTCGGCACCAACTCGCTAAAGGGTTTTGGCATAGAAGAACTGCCCGAGGGCGTCATAGCCAGTGGCGCGGTGCTGTATTACCTGGGCGAAACCCAGCACAACAGGGTACAGCACATAACCAACATACAACGTATAGCCGAAGATGCTTACGTATGGATGGACCGCTTTACCATGCGCAACCTGGAGCTGCACCACAGCACCAACCAGAACGCAGTAACCCTGCTGGATGTGATAGACCGCACCCTGAGCCCTATGGGCAGCCGCCTTTTAAAGCGCTGGCTTGCCCTGCCGCTTAAGGATGCCAATAAGGTACGTGCCCGCCATGAAGTAGTGGCCTATCTGAAAAACAACCGCGAGGTACTGGCACAATTTCAAACACAGATAAAACAAATTAGCGACCTTGAGCGTCTTATCTCTAAAGTCGCCACCGGCAAAATTTCGCCACGCGAGGTGATTTACCTGAAGGAATCGCTTGACGCGATTGTACCGGTAAAACAATTGGCACTGGAAAGCGATAACGACGCCCTGAAGGCCATTGGCGACAGCCTGCACGCCTGCGAGCTGCTGCGCGAAAAGATAAAAACCACCCTGAACCCCGATGCACCCGTAGCCATAAACAAGGGCAATGCCATAGCCACCGGAATCCACCCGGAACTGGACGAGTTACGCAGCATTGCCTTTAGCGGAAAGGAATTTTTGGAAGGCATAGAACGTAGGGAAAGCGAAAAAACCGGCATCAGTTCGCTGAAGATTTCGTTTAACAACGTGTTCGGGTATTATATAGAGGTAAGGAACACGCATAAAGATAAAGTGCCAACGGACTGGATCCGCAAGCAGACCCTCGTGAATGCCGAGCGTTATATTACCGAAGAACTGAAAGAATACGAAACCAAGATACTGGGTGCCGAAGAAAAGATACACGCGCTGGAAAGCCAACTTTTTGAGCAACTCATAGTATGGATAGGCACCTACATAAAGCCGGTGCAGCTTAATGCCGGGCTTATAGCGCAGGTAGACTGCCTTAGCGGTTTTGCCCAGCTGGCCATAGACAACAACTACGTGCAGCCCGAAATAGACGACAGCCACGAGCTGGAAATTAAAGAAGGCCGCCACCCGGTTATCGAAAAACAGTTGCCCGTAGGTACGCCGTACATTACTAACGATGTGTACCTGGACCGCGCCGCACAGCAGGTAATCATGATAACGGGGCCGAATATGTCGGGTAAATCGGCTATACTACGCCAAACAGCACTGATTGTCCTGCTTGCACAAATGGGCAGTTTTGTACCTGCCGACAGCGCGCGTATGGGTATTGTAGACAAGATCTTTACCCGCGTAGGCGCCAGCGACAACATCAGTATGGGCGAATCGACCTTTATGGTGGAGATGAACGAAACTGCCAGCATCCTGAACAACCTGAGCGACCGCAGCCTTATCCTCCTTGACGAAATAGGCCGTGGTACCAGCACGTATGACGGTATCAGCATAGCATGGGCGATAGCCGAGTTTATCCACGAACACCCGGCCAAGCCTAAGACGCTATACGCTACGCACTACCACGAGCTGAACGAGATGCAGGACATCTTTGAGCGTATACAAAACTTTAACGTAAGCGTAAAGGAGCTGAAAGACAACGTGCTGTTTATCCGTAAGCTGGTAAAGGGCGGCAGTGCGCACAGTTTCGGTATACACGTAGCCAAAATGGCGGGTATGCCGCAAACGGTAATACAGAAGGCACAGAAGCTCCTTAAAAAGCTGGAGAAAGACCACAGCAGCGAAGCACTGGCAACCGGAAAAGCCGCCGCTAAAGACGAACTACAGCTAAGCTTCTTTAACCTGGACGACCCGCTTTTGGAAGAAATAAAAGAGGAAATAATGAACCTGGACATCAACACCCTTACCCCGGTAGAGGCATTGATGAAACTGAACGAACTGAAGAGGATGATCAGCAAGTAGGGTTATGCGGTGATACGGTTATTTGGTTATTCGATGGGTGTGGATGTGTTGATACGTGGATTTTCCGTTTCCTTTTTTCACGTACTGTCATTACTTCGTCAATTCGGGCCATGCCCTCGGGTGCGAATGCAGCGCAGCGGAGTGCGGCAATCTCACAAGGAAGCTAATATAGTAACCTGCAACGATGAGATTGCTTCGTTCCTCGGAATGACACCACAAAAAACTTTCTTTTTAAGAAAAACGTTATCAGAACGTTACCGCGGCTTACGGGCAGTAGCGGAAAATTTCCCTAAAAAACACTTGCAGGTATAAAAAACCATTGTATATTTGCAGCCGTAATAATGACACCGCTTGCGGGACATTGACATACTGCGAAAATAGCTCAGTTGGTAGAGCGCCACCTTGCCAAGGTGGAGGTCGCGGGTTCGAATCCCGTTTTTCGCTCTAATAGTTTACTACCTATTATGCTTGAGTGGTGGAATTGGTAGACACGCTGGACTTAAAATCCAGTGGGCAGTAATGCCCGTGCGGGTTCAAGTCCCGCCTTGAGTACAAAATATCAGGGCTGTAATAGCCTTTTTACTGCGAAAATAGCTCAGTTGGTAGAGCGCCACCTTGCCAAGGTGGAGGTCGCGGGTTCGAATCCCGTTTTTCGCTCTGAAATTCAAAACCTTTGCATTGCAGAGGTTTTTTTTATTCTAAAACTTCACCTCATATTTTGGAGCCAGGCCAGCGAAGGGTAAAAATTTACCAACCCACCTTTATTACTCTCAAATATAAAATCGCCCAGGCTCTTACTAGTGTATTTACTGAAATCACCTATAACAACAAGCCGCATGCGGTAATTAGAAAACTTCTGGAGTACTTCCCCCGCTATTTTTGTTTTAAGGTCGAAAAAATCGGGAGTGATGTTTTCCTCATACAGAACCAAACCTTCATATCCGTCATAGTAAAGGCTACCCATTAATCCGGTAGCGTCTTCTACCCCGGAAACAACAATTGTTTCAGAACGTATTTCGGCAAACTTCAGGCCCGATATGGTTTGGGGTATAATTTGCATTGTTTTATAAAAATCACTTATTAATTTCAGGATATTTTTTTAAACCCGACAGTACATTCAGGTTATAGGTTATGGTAGTAGTATCTGTCTTCGCCATCGCAGCCTCTTCTTCAAGCGTAACCCCGTTTTTAAGGTAACCATTTTTATCAATCAGGCTTTTATTCGTAGCATGCTTTACGCTTTTATGCACGGATAACTTCAGGTCGGCACCCAGCCGATAATCATAAAGCCTTTCATATACAGCATATGACAGTTCAGCATCGCACTCGCTGTACACCTCTATAATATACTTCGCTGTATTACCTTCTAAAACACAGATATATTTCTTTATACAGGTACCGTCCTCGCACTGGAATTCGATTAAACTCCTACCTTTATCTTTTTGATGGGCTTTTATCAGCGTATATTTTCCATTCGGGTTAAAATTAGGACTCTTCTTTATTTCCCTGACGAATCCATCAAAATCAAACCCAACAGCCTTTTGCTCAAAAGCATATCTGTGTGAAATTTTATGTCTACTGCAAAAAACGAACAGGCCGGGTATGGTGAAAAGTAAAACCAGGAAGTTTTTCATAATATACAGGAATTAAACGGCACTAATTATTTTGAAGACTTTAATCCAAATTTAATCAAATTCAGACACTTACCTTAATATAATTCCAACCGCAGGAAATTATTTCTCCAAGCACCCACAAGAAAGACTAGGATTAGCACAAAAACAAAAAAGCCTTCCGGTTAAGGAAGGCTTTTCATTCACCCTATAAGCAGGCTTATTTCATCCAACTACTCAACGCACCCTGTTAAGTAGTTTCTTTATCTATCCATTTACCAACCTCAGGAGCTGCATAATTACCCATTAATTGCAACAGCTCATCAATTTCGCTGCTAACAATAAGCATATCCCTGTTTGCCTGCTTCAGGAAGCCTTTAGCAACCATCGCGTCTATAAAAGTTATCAGGTCGTTGTAAAAACCATTAATATTTAAAATTGCAACAGGTTTTTTATGCAACCCCAATTGTGCCCAGGTAAGCATTTCAAAAAACTCTTCCATAGTCCCAAATCCGCCGGGAAGCGCAATAACACCATCACACAAATCATTCATTTTGATTTTCCTCTCGTGCATTGATTCCACCAAAACCAATTCAGACAATCCGGTATGTGCAATTTCTTTTTGTTGCAGAAAATGAGGCAACACACCTATTACTTCCCCGCCGGCACTAAGCGCGCCATCTGCAACCGCCCCCATGAGGCCTACATTGGCACCCCCATACACAAGCCCGATAGCATTTTCGGCTAATGCCCGGCCTAACAGATAGGCTTGTTCTTCAAAAACTTCATCTGTCCCAAAGCTGGAACCACAAAAAACAGAAAACCGTTTCATAATCATCATTTTTTCAATTTATAAATTTACTTCAACAATTCTTATTGCTCTTTAGCCGTGAAGGGCACAAAAATAAAAAAGCCCTCCAAATAAATGGAAAGCTTTTCATTGGTCTAACTACTAAACCTATCACGCCAAAGGCGTGACATAAACAACACAACTATCGTTCAGCCTCCTTAAAAAAGGCGGCTATATTTCGGCGCAAAAAGCCCCGCTTAAAGCAGGGCTTTTTTAAAAAAACTGGCGGTCTGGACGGGACTCGAACCCGCGACCCCGTGCGTGACAGGCACGTATTCTAACCAACTGAACTACCAAACCAGCGTTCTTAATGATTAGACAACTTGTCGTTGTTTGTTTCATTATTACGAGTGCAAATATACGGCTGTTTTTGATATCTGCAAGTGTTTTGAAAATAATTTTTCGATAATTTTTTCAGCATTTATCCAAACTTTTGTTTCTCAACAAGGTAGGTGGTTAAGATTTTTTCAAATTTCTCATCTACCGACACCGGAACGTACTTAATACGGTACTGCATGCAGGTTTCCGCCACCTGCTTAAAGTAGGCTTCTACCCTTTTTTCGTATTCGTCGCGCACATTTTCTGCAAAAAGGTTCACCTCCTCGCCCGTTTCTATGTCAATAAACTTGCGCGGTGTGTTGTCAAAATCAAAGCTGAACTCTGTTTTTTTATCAATTACATGAAACAGCACCACCTTATGTTTATCGTGCTTCAGGTGTTGCAGCGCATTAAACAGCGCCTCGGTTTCCCCCGGCTGAAACATATCGGTAAATAAAATAATCATGCTGCGGCGGTGCATCTTCTGCGCTATCTGGTGCAAAAAGGTGGTAGTATCGGTAGGCTTGGCAGCCGATGGTGCCGCAAGTAGCCCTTCCAGCTTATCCAGCAGCATGCGGTGGTGCCTGCCACTACCCTTTTCGGGCGCATAGTATTCGTAGGCGTCGCTGTATACGCTAAGCCCTACAGCATCACGTTGGCGCTTCAATAAGTCCATAAGCACTGCCGAAGCAAGTACCGAAAATCCTATCTTATTTTCGTAAAACAGCTGCCCGTCCTTCAGTTTCGGGTAGTGCATACTGCTCGAATTATCTATAATCAGGTGGCAGCGCAGGTTGGTTTCCTCCTCATAGCGCTTGCTGTACAACCTGTCGGTGCGCGCATACAGCTTCCAGTCGATATTTTTGGTGCTCTCGCCGGCGTTGTACACCTTGTGCTCGGCAAATTCCGACGAAAAACCGTGGAACGGGCTCTTGTGCATGCCCGAAATAAACCCTTCCACAATCTGGTTAGCCAAAAGCTCCAGGTGCGAAAAGGCGGATATTTTCTCTAATTGTGCATCTAACTTCATATCTTCAAATATAGCGATTATTTGCCACTGCAAAAGTTTCGGCTTATGCCAAATTAAAAACTCCCACAGCGGTGCTACGGGAGTTATAACGGTATTTATTCAGTATTAATATAAAGTCTTCAGGCTGGCGGCATCAAAAGCTTTAAGGCTGCTAAAATGCCCCGCCTGTACCTTTTGCACCCACTCAGGGTCGTGCAGCAGCGAGCGACCCACAGCCACCAGGTCGAAATCGCCGCGTTCATAACGGCGCACCAGTTCGTCTATATTCGTAGCATCTGAGCCCTGCCCCTGGAATGCTCCCATAAAATCGCCCGAAAGCCCCACAGAACCTACAGTGATGGTTGGTTGCCCGGTTACTTTTTTAATCCACCCGGCAAAGTTAAGGTCGCTCCCCTCAAACTCCGGCTCCCAATACCTGCGTTGCGACGCATGGAAAATATCCACACCTGCTTCTGCCAACGGCAGCACCCAGTTTTCAAGTTCCTCAGGCGTATGGGCAAGTTTCACGGTATAGTCCTGCTGCTTCCATTGCGACAGGCGGATGATAATTACAAAATCAGGTCCTACCGCCTCACGGATGGCTTTTACAACCGCAACACCAAAACGGCCGCGCTCTTTAATGGTGCTTCCACCAAAGTCATCGGTACGGGTATTGGTGCCCTGCCAAAAGAACTGGTCGATAAGGTAACCGTGTGCCCCATGTATTTCCAGTGCATCAAAACCGGCATCCTTAGCATTCCTGGCTGCTTTCGCAAATGCTTTAATCGTGGCGTCTATATCTTCGGCAGTCATGGTCTCCGGGCTTTCAAACGGACCCGGTGGCTGCCAACCGTACGGCGTATTGCCCACATGCCAAATCTGCGGGGCAATCTTCCCTCCTGCTGCGTGTACCGATTCAGCTACATGCTTCCATTGTGCCAAAGCCGCATCACCATGGAAATCCGGGATGTCCTTAAGGTTTTTGGAAGCAGGACGGTCTATCACCGTACCCTCGGTAAGGATAAGGCCTACGCCTGCTGCCGCACGGCGGGTATAATAATCGGCCATGTTTTGGTTCGGTATACCGTCTGTAGCAAAAGCGCGAGTCATGGGCGCCATTACAAAACGGTTTTTTAGGTGCAGCCCTTTATAGGTAAACGGGCTGAAAAGCGTTTCTAAACTCATAGTTTATAATTAATGTTTTGGGTTGTAATTTTTATTTCACGGAAATGCACAGAATCTCTGTGCTACTTCTACCATAAAAACAACTTTTTCTCATTGCAAAGCAAAGGTAAACCTAAATAGTTTACTTTTGTAACTAATAATAATTTAAAGTGGTAACCAAATTGTAACCATTGAAATTACAATAATTATGAGCAAGGCCTTTAAATACAGCGACTGCCCCATGCACCGTTCCATGAGCATACTGGGCAGTAAATGGAAACCCATAATCATCTATGCACTTCGCGAACGTACCGCACGTTTCGGGCAGCTGCATGCGTCCATTGGCAGCATCTCTAAAAAGGTGCTGACCGACACCCTGAAGGAGCTGGAAGCCGACGAAGTACTGTTCCGTGAGGAATTTAAGGAACTGCCGCCAAGAGTGGAATACAGCCTTACCGAAAAGGGCTGCGCGCTAATACCTATAATGATTGACCTGGTAAAGTGGGACAATACCTATTATAACCATGAAAAGGAAAACCACCCCGAAATGGAAGCGACGGTTTAATATTGGATTTTTCTCGCAAAGCCGCAGAGCCGCAAAGTTTAGTGTCCTTCCATTTCGACTGGAGCGTAGCGGAATGGAGAAATCTCTAAAGAGAAAAATTTTTAAGTACATCTTTCCAATTCCACAAATCGCGAGATTTCTCGACTCCACTGCGTTTCGCTCAAAATGGAAAACTCATAAAATACAAAATCCCGCCATGGCGGGATTTTGTATGCAGGGCGTTACGTCCTTTAATTAAGAAAGTAGCGCGTCGATAGCTTTTGTATACGTATCTTTTGGTGCAACACCCACCTGGCGGCCTACTACTTCTCCATTTTGGAAAATAAGCACGGTAGGGATGTTACGGATACCGTATTTTGCAGCAAATTCCTGGTTAGCGTCTACGTCTACTTTACCAACAACTGCTTTACCGGCATACTCTTCGCCTATTTGCTCGATGATAGGGCCTACCATACGGCATGGGCCACACCATGCTGCCCAAAAGTCTACAAGTACCGGTTGTTCTGATTTCAATACTACTTCTTCAAAAGTAGCATCTGTTATTGCTTGTGCCATAATTCTCTTTTCGTTGCGTTAATTATATAATACAGGTACAAAGTTAATAAATATCATTCTAAAAGATACGTTAAACAAATAGCTTTTGGTTATAGACTGATAATCAAAAGCTATGCCCTTAATTCAGCTTAAAACTGACCTCTAACCTGTCCAGTTCCTGTAACAGTTCATTGCTTATCCTCACCTTCAGCTTGCGGCTCGGCATACTCAGCTTGGTCACAACCTGTACGGTTTCGGTTTCTTCCTCAGCGGCAGGCACTTCCATGTCTTCCTCAAATCCGGCATCGCCCGCATCACCGGTATCTTCAAACTCATCCGAAGTCTCGCGCATGGTTACTGCCACCGGTGCTGCCTGAATCGTACGTTTTACTTTATCCAGTTCCATTACTTCAAAAGTTACCTGGTGGTCGCCCTTGTTCCCTGTAAACAACTGGAACAATTCCTGCACCAACTGTTCCTGCAGATCGAGGATATTAAATTGTATGATGAGCTTTTTGGCAAAGGCGGTCAGTACGTCCTGCAATTGCTGTATCACCATGTATTGCAGCCTTGGCTCACCCTTTTTACCTTCAGCGTTCGTCCAGCCCTCACGTACCATTACCCGTATAAAGACAAAGTTACTGTTCAGCAGGAAGTGGCGGAACTTCAGGTATTCCTCACCGTATATTTTAAATTCGTAACTCTCGTCGTACCCTTCCAGATTAAAGAGTGCCCAACCCTTACCGTTCTTGGCCACCTTATGCTGCACATTACTCACAATACCGCCAAAGCTCAGGTTTTTGTTCACGTGCGGCTCCAGCGATTTAAGGAATTCGAGGCGGGCATTACAGAAATACTTCATCTCGAACTTATAGTCGTCCAGCGGGTGGCCCGATATGTAAATACCTACCACATCCTTTTCACGGGCAAGTTTTTCCATGGTACTCCACTCCTCGCACGGCGGTACCACAGGCTCCGGTATCTGTACCTCGCTGGCTTCACCAAAAAGGCTCACCTGGCTGCTGTTGGCACTGTCCTGCATCTTGGCACCGTAGCGCATGGCTTTTTCCAGGAACGAAATATTATCGGTCGCATCCATGTGGAAATACTGCGCACGGTGGGTATCGGTAAAGCAATCAAACCCACCCGAAAGCGCAAGGTTTTCAAAGGCTTTTTTATTGGCCGAACGCAAATCGATACGCTTTGCCAAATCAAATATCGACCTGTAAATGCCGTCTTTACGGTTGTCTACGATGGTTTGCACGGCTCCGCCGCCCACACCTTTTACAGCCCCCATGCCGAAACGTACCGCACCACTGTCGTTTACGGTAAACTTATAGTACGATTCGTTTACATCAGGCCCAAGAACGGTTAAGCCCATACGCTTACATTCTTCCATAAAGAAGGTAACCTGCTTAATATCATTCATGTTGTTACTCAGTACCGCCGCCATGTATTCGGCTGGGTAATGCGCCTTAAGGTAGGCCGTCTGGTAGGCTACCCACGCATAGCAGGTAGAGTGGCTCTTGTTAAACGCGTAACTCGCAAAAGCTTCCCAGTCTTTCCAAATCTTTTCAAGGACGGTAGCGTCATGGCCTTTTTCTGCAGCTTGGGCTACGAACTTAGGTTTCATTTTATCCAGTACGTCCTTCTGCTTTTTACCCATCGCTTTACGCAGTACGTCGGCCTCACCCTTGGTAAAGCCTGCCAGCTTTTGCGACAGTAGCATCACCTGCTCCTGGTATACGGTAATGCCATAGGTTTCCTTTAGGTATTCCTCACAGGCATCAAGGTCGTATTTTATTTCTTCCTCGCCATTCTTACGGCGTACGAAACTTGGGATGTATTCCAACGGCCCCGGACGGTACAAGGCGTTCATGGCAATAAGGTCAGCAAACACAGTAGGCTTCAGGTCCTTCATGTACTTTTGCATACCGGGCGATTCGTACTGGAACACCCCTACAGTTTCACCACGCTGGAAGAGTTCGTACGTCTTCACATCATCAATCGGGAACGCCTCAGGGTCCAGGTCGATGTTATGCTTATATTTCACCAGCTTTACGGTGTCCTTAATCAGGGTAAGGGTCTTCAGGCCCAGGAAGTCCATCTTCAGCAACCCGGCACTTTCCACCACCGAGTTATCAAACTGGGTAACGTACAAATCCGAGTCCTTCGCTACCGAAACGGGTACGAAATTGGTAATATCGTCGGGCGTAATGATTACCCCACAGGCGTGTATACCGGTGTTCCGCATAGAGCCCTCCAGCACTTTTGCCTGTTGGATGGTTTCACTGGTAAGGTCGCCACCGTTAGCCATGGCAATGAGTTCCTGCACACGGTCGAACTCATCCGAACGCAGCGCACCACGCAGGGCATTCTGGTCCATGGTGAATATCTTGGCCAGCTTCATGTTCGGTATCAGCTTGGCTACCTTATCGGCTTCGAAGAGTGGCAAATCGAGCACACGAGCGGTATCACGGATAGACGATTTTGCCGCCATGGTACCGTAGGTAATGATCTGCGCTACCTGGCTGGCACCGTATTTATTAATAACGTAGTCCATAACGCGGCTACGGCCTTCGTCGTCAAAGTCGATATCAATATCGGGCATGGACACCCTGTCCGGGTTCAGGAAACGTTCAAAAAGCAGGTCATACTTAATCGGGTCGATGTTTGTAATCCACAAACAATAGGCCACCGCACTACCCGCTGCCGATCCCCTGCCCGGCCCTACCGATACGCCCATATTCCGGGCTTCGGCAATGAAGTCCTGTACAATAAGAAAGTACCCTGGATATCCCGAGTTTTCTATGGTCTTTAACTCAAAATCCAGGCGCTCGCGTACGTCATCGGTAATTTCGCCGTAGCGTATTTCGGCACCACGGTAGGTAAGGAACCGCAGGTATTTGTTCTCCCCGCGTTTACCGCCGTCCTGTTCGTCTTCGGCAACCTGGTATTCTTCAGGGATTTCGAATTTAGGAAGCAGTACATCACGGTACAGCGAGTACGATTCCACCTTTTCTACAATTTCCTGTATGTTAAAAATGGCTTCGGGAAGGTCTTTAAAGATCTCCTTCATTTCGTCGCCACTCTTAAAATAGTATTCGGTATTGGGCAACCCAAAACGGAAACCGCGCCCTCGTCCCTTAGGGGTAGCCAGTTTTTCACCGTCTTTTACACACAGCAAGATGTCGTGCGCGTGGCTGTTTTCCTTATCTGCGTAGTAGGTGTTATTGGTGGCAACCAGCTTCACGTTGTGCTTGCGTGCCAACTTTATAAGCGATGCATTTACACGGTCTTCATCTTCCTGGCCGTGGCGCATCAGCTCCATATAGAAATCATCGCCAAAGAGGTCTTTCCACCAGATTAACGCTTCTTCTGCCTGGTTTTCACCAATGTTCAGCACCTTGTTCGGTATTTCCCCGTACAGGTTCCCCGACAACACCATGATGTCTTCCTTGTACTGCTCCACTACCTTTTTATCAATACGCGGCACGTAATAGAAACCGGCAGTATACGCTATGGAAGCCATCTTGGCCAGGTTATGGTAGCCGTTTTTGTTCTTTGCCAAAAGCACCACCTGGTAACCGTTGTCCTTACGGCTCTTGTCTTTATGGTCTTCGCAAATAAAGAACTCACAACCTACAATGGGCTTCATCAGCACTTCGGTAGGTTCCTCGCCTGCTTCTATGGCGGCTTTGTTTTTGGCTTCTGCCGCTTTGTTATGATTCATAACATTGCTCACAAAGTGGAATGCCCCCATCATGTTACCATGGTCGGTCATGGCCACGGCAGGCATCTTGTGTTTGGCAGCAGCCTTAACAAGATCAGGAACACTTATGGTAGACTGAAGTACCGAAAACTGTGTGTGGTTATGCAAATGCACGTACTGTACATTGCTAATATCCACCATCTCAGCCGGGGCTGCGGTTTCCGTACCCTTAGCCGACTGTAATTTTTCAAGGCGCTGGCGAACTTCTTCACTCGCCTTCTTAAGGTTGATGTGCTTCAGCCCGATAAGCTGTATCGGCTCAGGATGTTTGGCGCGGAATTCTTTAAAATAGCCCGGATGCACATCAAGCTCCTCGGCAGTAAAAATATCACGCTTCAGGAGCTCCAGGAAACAGCGGGTGGTAGCCTCCACGTCGGCAGTAGCGTTGTGGGCTTCGGCAAACGGCTGGTCAAATAAATATTGATGAAGCTCGGTTAGCGTAGGCAGCTTGTAGCGCCCGCCACGCCCGCCCGGCAGTTTTAGTAAATCAGCAGTGATTTCGGTACAGGTATCCAGCACCTTCATGCTGCCCATGCGGGTTTCCACGCCGTAGCGGTAAAACTCCGAGCCCATGATGTTCACGTCGAAACCAACATTCTGGCCTACGATAAACGAAGCCTTAGACAGTGCTTCGTTAAACTTACCCAGCACATCGGTAAGCGGTATACCCTGCTCCAGGGCAAGGTCGGTACTGATGCCGTGAATACGTTCAGCATCATAGGGTATGTTGAACCCGTCGGGGCGGATAAGGTAGTCCTGGTGTTCTATGATCTGGCCCATATCATCGTGCAGCTGCCACGCAATTTGTATACAGCGCGGCCAGTTGTCGGTATCGGTAATGGGAGCATCCCAGCGTTTTGGTAATCCGGTTGTTTCCGTGTCGAAAATCAGGTACATAGCAACTATTGGATTTTTAGGTCGTTAACGAAGTGGGGAAGTAAAAACCGCCCTTCTACAAAAATAGGTTTTTTGGCGGATTTGTGGATGCGTGTATTTGTTAATTTGTCCGGGCATACGTAGAGACGTTGCAGTGCAACGTCTCTACGGCGATGGCACGGATTACAGATCATAAGTGTTCGAAACATTTCAATAGCCCCGTTAGGGGCGGCATATTTATAGAAAACAAAGGTTTGAGACGTGGAGGAGTTCCGTAGGAACGGCATATAGCCGTATATATATATGGCGCTCCTCTGGAGCTCTGCTCACTCCTACGCATATTATTCCTATAAACATGTCACCCCTCTGGGGTTCTATAACCGATAAGATTCATGTTTCGAACACTTATGATTGCAAATCCGCGCTATCGAAGTAAATGCACAAATCCACATCCTTCGAATAACCGAATTGACAAATCACCGTATAACCCAAATAAACAAATCCACCTATCCATAAATTATCCACATTTTTTTTACCTTTAGCACCATCGTTAACCAACGGAACAAACAAATGAAAAAACTATACATTGCCCTGGCCTTTGCTTTGGCCGCACAAACCTCGTTTGCACAAAATGCCGAAACTGAAAAAGCCGATAAGCTGTTCAGCCGTTTTGAGTATGTAGATGCTGCAAAGGAGTACCTGAAAATTGCCCAGAAGAAAAAAGACCCTTATGTGTACAAGCAGCTGGCCGACAGCTATTTTAACGTATTCAACACCAAGGAAGCGGTAAAATGGTATGCCAAGGCTGTAGAAAGTAAGCAGGATGCCGAAACGTATTTCCGCTATGCGCAGATGCTTAAGGCGGAAGGAAAATACGAGGAGTCTAACGAGCAGATGAAGAAATTTGCCAAACTGGCAC
This sequence comes from Flavobacterium niveum, assembly GCF_055231775.1. NCBI lineage: Bacteria > Pseudomonadati > Bacteroidota > Flavobacteriia > Flavobacteriales > Flavobacteriaceae > Flavobacterium > Flavobacterium niveum. Next base: position 131,616 of record NZ_JBUYSX010000004.1, on the reverse strand, counting down.
CAAACGACCAGCGCGCGGCAGCCTTTAACCAGGATCCTAACTACCTGCCGAAGCTGCGCAGCCAGGTAAAACTTTTCGATGAAAAAATACTGGACATAAACGATGACAAGTATTCCGATTTTGGTGGTGTGCTATTTGACGATAATACGTTTTACTTTACCAGCTCACGCAACATACTGCGTAAAAAATACGGCCGTAATGAGGAGCCGTACCTGGATATGTACAGTGCCACCTTTAGCAACGGCACCTTCAGCAAGCCTGAAGCCATAAGCGAAATAAACACCCAGTGGCACGACGGCCCCGCAACCGTATCAAGCGACGGCAAGGTAATGTACTTTTCCAGCGAAAGCTTTAAAAACGGTACATTCGAAAAGAGTGAAGGTGGTGTACGCACCGGCCTTATCCACCTGTTCCGCGCTGAGAAGAAAGAAGGCAAATGGACCAATATAAAACCGGTTCCATTTAACGGAAAAGACTGGAGCACGGGTAACGCCAGCCTTAGCAAAGACGGTAAGTGGCTGTACTTTGCCAGTAACCGTAAAGGTTCTATGGGCGGCAGCACCGACATTTGGAAAGTAGAGATAAAAGGCCCTAACAGCTACGGTGAGCCTGTAAACCTTGGCCCTAAAGTAAACACCGAAGGCAGGGAAAACTTCCCGTCTATAACCGATGATGGGAAACTATACTTTGCATCAGACAGCCGCAAGGGCTTTGGCGGGCTTGATATTTTTGTAATCGACCTGGAACATAATGGCGAGGCATTAAACGTAGGCCAACCGGTAAACACCCAGTTCGACGACTTTTCATTTAACTTTAACACTACGCATAACATCGGGTTCTTTGCCAGTAACCGCGCGGGCAAGGACAACCTGTACCAGGCCATACCGGTTTGTGGTGTAGAAGCTGTGGTAGTAGTAACTGACGAAGCTACCGGCAAGCCGATACCTGCTGCCAAAGTAGCCATACTGGACGATAAGAACAACGTGATAGAAACACGCACCACCGCTACAGACGGCGTTATTACCTACAGTGTAGACTGTAACAAGCCGTTTGTACTGCAAACAGAAGCGCTTGGTTATGAGAATGCAACATTTAAGCTGCCGGCTAACAAAGGCGGCCGCACTGAGATTGCAGCGCCGCTTAAACCGCTGAGCAGGCTTATTGTAGACAACAAGATAATGCTGAACAACATTTATTTTGAGTTCAACAAGAGTTTTATTACACAGGATGCTGCATTTGAGCTGAACAAGCTGGTTCAGATACTGCAAACAAATCCTAACATGGTAATAATGGTGAAAGCACACACCGACTCTCGCGGTAGTGATGAGTACAACCTGAAACTATCAGACGAAAGGGCGAGGGCTACGGTGCAGTATGTGATTTCGCAGGGCATAGCTGCCGAACGCATCAGTGGTAAAGGCTATGGTGAAACCGAACCGCTTATTAAGTGTGGTGATAACTGTACTGACGAGGAGCATACCAAAAACCGCCGTACAGAGTTTATTATTGTGAAGAACTAAATAAACCTCCTAAAAATATTTAACCACATGGGCGCCTTTAAGCGAGGTGCCTATGTGGTTTTATTTTTTATAATTCCGGGAAATTATTAAAAGTCCTGCAGGTGGGCTACAGTACGGGTAAAAATGGTAATACCGCAAACGGTTACCACCTTTATGGTCCTTAGCATGTCGCAGTTGTTGTTAAAAATGTGCAGGGTTTTTACTTTTACTATTTTCATAACCGTGGGATTTTATGGGGTAAGCAGCCCCGCTTTTATCATCTGTTTTTAACTATAACTAATATCGTTACCCAAAGATAGACAGCAATATTAGTTACCTGCTATATATTAGCTAATTACATATTTAGCATAGGCAGGCAGCAATTATTTGTCGACGAACGGTAGCACGGGCATAATTTTTATTTTAGATAACTTTAATATTTAGGATATTTACAATTTGCTAACGCTTTATTAATTTTGTAGAGGAATTCATCAGAATTGATATGCCACTACACCTTACAGAAATAGAACGTGTAAAAACTATTTCAAAAAAAGATTTTTACAATAATTATGTAAAAAAACAGAAACCACTGGTAATAGAGCAACTTACGCAAGACTGGCCTGCCTACGAAAAGTGGAAACTGCAATATATAAAAGACCTTGCCGGCGATAAAACAGTGCCATTGTACGACGACAGGCCGGTATCTCACAAGGATGGCTTTAACGAAGCCCACGCCACCATGAAAATGAGTGAGTACATAGACTTACTGAACAGCAAGCCTACCAATTACCGTATTTTCCTGTACAACCTTATGAAAGAGGTCCCTGTGCTTAAAAACGACTTCCGGTGGCCTGACATAGGCCTGAGGCTGGTAAAGCAGCTGCCCATGCTTTTCTTTGGCGGCGAAAACAGTAAGGTATTCATTCATTACGACATCGACTTCAGCAACATACTGCACTTCCATTTCCATGGGGTAAAACGTTGTGTTTTGTTTGAGCCAAACCAAACGCCTTACCTGTATAAGGTGCCGCATGCACTCATATCAAGGGAAGATATTGACTTTGACAACCCCGATTTTGAGAAATGGCCCGCACTGAAACAGGCACACGGGCTGGTTTGCGAACTGAAGCATGGTGAAATGCTGTACATGCCCGAAGGCTACTGGCATTACATGAAATATGTTACCCCGGGGTTCAGCATGAGCCTGAGGGCATTCCCGCGCAGGCCGCTTAATCTTATGAAGGCCGCCTACAATGTTACAGTAATGCGTTATTTTGATAACCTTATGCGCCGCATAAAAGGCCAGGCCTGGATAGACTACAAAAACCGCGAGGCAGTACTGCGCACCCACAAAAGGCTGCACCTGCCCATAGAAAACGTATAAAAGTGAAACTATTACCGCTTATAACAGAAATCCCGCATCGCGGGATTTTTTTATCTTTACCGCCATGGACACAGGCCACACATCTTACACGGTAGAGGAAGCCACCCGAAAACTGGAATATTATTGCAGCTACCAGGACCGCTGCCATGACGAGGTATTGCAAAAGCTGAAAAGCCTGCGCATGATTCCCCAGGCTATAGACCATATTATGGCACACCTTATAGAACACAGCTTTTTAAATGAAGAACGTTTTGCATGCAGTTTTGCCCGTGGTAAATGGCGTATAAAAAACTGGGGGCGCAGGCGCATAGTACAGGAACTGAAGCTGCGCCACATTTCTAAATACAATATAGACAAGGCACTGAAGGAGATTAATGAAGAGGAGTATACCGATGGTTTTAATGCCTTTGCCGAAACCCAGTGGGACAAGATAAAAGAAGCTTCACTGCAAAAAAAGAAGAAAAAACTTGCAGACCTTCTAATGCGCAAAGGCTACGAAAATCAGTTAATATTTGATAAAATCGAACAATTAGCCCACAAATATTAAAGTTTATTTATTTATTTTTTAAATCATAAAATTTTGTTAAATTAGCTTGCGCGAATTTAACCATTAAAACCTGGGCAAATTCTGGGGAACTATGAAGCAGATTCTACTGATTATTGCAGTGCTGGCTACACATTTAGCCGCTGCGCAAAATACACAATCTGATATTGCAAAAGCCGAAAAAGATGCCCGCAGGCTGGTATTTAAACAGCCCGACAGTGCACTGGCTATTGTAAAAAAGGTGCTGGCCAAACCGGTACTGCACGACACCGTATACGGAAGCATGTATAACATTTACGGCATATACTTCGGTATGCGCGGTAATAACGACTCGCTTATCTATTACCAGAAAAAATCCATAAGCTACCTGGAAGATTACCCAGAAAAAAGGGCTACCAGCCTTATACCCCTGGGTGTGGGCTACCGCAATAAAACTGATTTTGACAACGCGCTGAGCTGCTTTAACCAGGCGCTGGAAATAAACCGTAGGTTTAAAAACAACGTGGGCATAGCGGTAGACTACGGTGAGATAGGAAGCGTGTACAATACCAAAGGCGAGTACGACAAATCGGTAAAGTACCTGGTGATGGCCATAGACATCCTAAAGAAGGAAAAAAACCGCGAAAAACTGCCTGCGCTACAGCAAAAGCTGGCCAACACTTACTTAGCGCAACGTAATTTTTCATTTGCCATAGACCTGTACAATGAGTGCCTTCCTGCCTTTAAGGAAATGGGGCAGATGAAAAACTATTACCTTACCTTGGGTAACCTTGCAGAAGCCTACATTCACCAGGAGCGTTTTGCAGATGCCATAACCACCCTGAATGAATCGATAAAAGGGACCGAAAGCTTTGGCGATAAAAGCATACTGGGCATTGCGTATGCTAAGCTGGGTAATGCCGAAGAATATTTAAAACACCATGATAAGGCCATGGCGGCTTACCAGAAAGCTATTGACCTGCTTATAGCATCGGGCTCTAACCGGGTGGTGCGTATAGCCGGTGAGTACATAGACCTGCTTAACAAGCATAAAGAGTACAAAAAGGCCATGGAGGTAATAAGCCGCGTGGAACCCCTGAAACTGTTTGAAGAAAGCAATGCAGATGATCGCATTGTCTACAAAAAAGCGGTCGCCGACACATACAGCGGCACTGACAATACCGACAAAGCTGTAGAAGCCTACCAGGAAACCATAGACATAAAAGACTCGCTGGCTACTGCATCGCACCAGGAAAGCCTGCACGAAATGCAGGCGAAATTCCAGACTGAGGCACAGCGCGAAAAGAACACCACGCTTGAGGAGAGTAACAAATCGCTTCGCAGCGGGCTGTGGCTGTACCTTACCATAGGCGGTTCACTTATTGTAGTTATTCTGCTGGCACTGCGTGGTTACAGGCTGCAAAACGGCATGCAACAGCAAAAGCTGAAAAACCTGGAGGGCGAAAAGGAAATGATAGCCCACCAGCACCTGCATGAACAGGAGCTGACCAATGCGCAAAAGGATATTATAGATGAAAAACAGCGTGAACTAACCAGTACGGCGCTGCGTATGGCCAACTTCCAGGACAGCCTGAACCAGATTATAGACAAGTGCAACAGCGGTGAAATAAGCCGTGTAAGCGACCTTAAAAAAGAGCTCCAACTGCTGTCTAAACAGGAAGATTACTGGAAACAGTTTGAAACGCGCTTTAACCACCTGCACCCTGAGTTTGGTACGTCGCTGCAAAACCGTTTTGGGAAGCTTACCAAAAATGATATTGAATTCTGTTCGTTGCTGAAACTGAACCTGAGCAACAAGGAAATAGCATCATTACTGCAAATTTCGCACGAAAGTGTCATCACCAAAAAATACCGCATCAAGAAAAAAATGGAAATCCATGACGATGCTGATTTTGAAAAGATGCTTACGGAGATGTAAACATGTAGAAATGTTTCATTTGAAAACTACCTGAACGGTGAGTTCCTCCGCATTACATCAAACAAGTCTGCCTTGCCCTGCAGCTTGGCCTGGATGAGCGGTATACCTATAGGAAATGCCCATACTTTAATACCGTACAAAAAAGCATCGCCCGTGCTTACTTCGTGCCCGGCAATACTGCTGGCTACAATTTTACCTGCAAAAAGCGCCAGGTAACCGTATGACACAAAAACAGCCAAACCGTAAAAAGCAGCAATTACCTCCAGGGTTGCTACAACATCGTTATCCAGATACAGCCCACGCTGCACGGCATCGATATTAATAGCACCAATGAATGCGATGGCGCAGTACGAAAAGTACAGCCAAAATGCCACCTTAAACCATACGGTATTGGTTTCAAAAGGTACTTTAAGGCGGTTTTGCGCACAAATGGCCCATACCCACAAAAAGTAAACACCCACCACCAGCGTAAGCGCTACACCGATAATCGGAAAAATAAGCTCATACTTTGCCAGCAGTAAAATCAACGATACCAGCCCGTGCGCTATCATTGCCAAAAAAGGCATCAATATAAGGAACAGCCCCAGGTTTACGGGTTTTGCAGTAAATATGCGGTCTATAAGTTTACTCATAATCAGTAGGTTTGCCGCAAATATACCATTAAAACCGTTAGTTGAGTAATTGCTTACGATATTCCGCAGGTGTAAAACCCGTTTCCTTTTTAAACAGGCGGGTAAAATACGGCGGGTTTTCAAAACCAAGCGCATAGGCCGTTTCGGCTATGGTTTTATCAGGTTCCTGAAGCAGGTTTTTTGCCTCTCCCACCAAAAAGACATGGATGAGTTCCAGCGCGGTTTTGCCGGTTTCCTGTCGCAGCAGGTCGCTCAGGTAGCGCGTAGAGGTATTCAGCGCATCGGCCATGGCTTTTACTGTAGGCAGGCCGTCTTTACTCAGTACACCCCTTTCCAGGTAATGTGCCAGCAGTTTGTTAAACCGCGATACCGTAACACCCGATAGTTCGGTACGGTTAAGGAACTGCCGTTTGTAAAAACGCTGCGAGTACTTCAGTATAGAGTCAATATGCGTAAGGATGATTTCGCGGCTGTATTCATCCTGGTTGCCGTTGTTTTCGTCCTCAATTTTAAAATACAGCTCCCAGATGGTTTCCTCCTCACGCGGCGAAAGGTGCAGCGCTTCATTGGTTTCGTAGTCGAAAAAGCTGTATTTCTTAATTTCCTCATGCAGGCCGTGCCCGTTAAGGTAATCCTGGTGGATGTAGATGATAAAGCCTTTCTCTTCCAGCTCCAGGTCTTTTATCTCTACAATCTGGTTTGGCTTCATAAACATCAGCGAACCGTTTTCATGGTCGTATTTGGTACGCCCGTAGCTAATTACCCCGGCCCTCATCTTCTTAAACATAATAGTATAAAAGTCCGACGTAAATGCGCCTTCACCTATCTTACACCCTACCAGCCTTTCGCATAAAATAAGCCCCAGCATGGGATTTTCAGGCGGCGGGCAGCCTGTATCGCGGCTCAGTTCTATAATGCTTTTATAATGTTTCATGGTTATATACTATTTAAGGGCTCTTCCCATTCCGAATATAGTGTAACGAAATTGAGGAATCTCCAAAGAGATGTCTCCACTGCGTTGCACTCCGGTCGACATGGAAAAAAGCCCTATAAAGTTATGAAAAAATAAACACCGTTTATTAGTTTACACCGTGGGCAGCAACAGCCACTTCATCCCATGCTTCCCATTCGGCTATGCGGTCGGCATACACCTGTTTGGCCCATGGTAGTGTATGTTTGCCAAGGAATAGGCGTAGCGGAGGGTTTTCGGCATCTACCAGTTTCAGTACAGCTTCAGATGTAGCGGCAGGGTCGCCAAAGAAACCTTCCTGGCTGCTGGCCTCACCAAACGATTGGCGAAGCCCGTCGTACACGGCAATCGGTTCGCTTTGTGCAGCGCTGGAACCTGCCCAGTCGGTAGCAAAGCCGTTTGGTTCTATAAGCGACACGTTGATTCCAAATTGTTTTACTTCCTGCGATAATGACTCGCTGATGCCTTCCACAGCCCACTTAGAGGCGTTGTATACACCCAGCAGCGGCAATGTAGTAATACCAAGGATGCTGCTCACCTGTATAATGTGGCCGTGGCCCTGCTCCCTCATTATAGGCAATACCGCCTGGGTAACCCACAGCAGCCCGAATACGTTGGTTTCTATCTGCTGGCGGGCAGCTTCTTCGGTGGTTTCTTCAATGGTGCCAAACAGGCCGTAACCGGCATTGTTTATCAGCACGTCTATAGTGCCGAAGTGTTCTTTGGCTTTGGCAACGGCGGCAAAGTTATCGGCGCGGTTGTTTACGTCAAGTTTAAGGGGAAGGATGTTGTCACCATAGGTGGCTACAAGGTCAGACAGGGTTTCGGTATTGCGTGCAGTGGCTATTACTTTATCGCCACGTTTTAAAAAAGCCTCAGCCCATAGTTTACCAAACCCGCGTGAAGCACCTGTAATAAATATTGTCTTTGACATGATTAATGTGTTTTAAGATTACATGACAAAGGTATGGCGGGCATATGGCGGCGGACTTATACAAAAACACGGAATGGTTATACAAAAGTGCGAGGGATGGAAGCTGGAAGTCCGATGTACGATGCCGGGAGATTCCTGATTTGATTTAGGAATTTTAAATACATTTACATATGGAGATAAGAAAACACCTTAACGAATTTACCACCGCTGTATTATTAATCGAAATTGTGCTGTTCTATGCCCTCATGAGTTTTATAGGCGAAATAGCATTTACACCCTTTGTAACCTTTTTAGTGATAATTCATATTACACTAATTATCCTGCACTTAAAAACACGCCAAAAACCTTATGTAATTTATATCATTTTATTGGTAGCACCTATGATATTGATGCTGCTGGGGTTTATTCTAATTAGTATGATAGGCAAAATGTGTTAAAAATTCCTGTAAAAAACTGTACATTACATCCTCAGGGCGGTTTTTGTTAGCTTGAAACAGTATTTCCGTTGTGGTATATGCGCTACACGTAGAGACGCATGCAATGCGTCTCTACAGGAAACACCACCGGCACACAAAGGTACTTTAGTTACCATAAAAGCACGGCTCATACATCTATAAACCGCACCGCAATATTTACTCTATCTTAGTAAATACCATATATTCTCCGCTGGAAAATGTCATGTTATGTATGGTTAAGGTGTTATCCTTTACGTAGCAGGAATAGCTAACACCATCTATAATTATACCCTTGGTACCTACCCTAACACCGTACACACCTGTTTCCTTAATGTAAGGGTATTCATCTTCAATGGTGTTGTTAATTTCAAGTTGCGTATTGGCTTCGTTAAATGTCCATACGATGTCGCCCCCACCAACAGCAGGTATCTCTGCCATTATAGAAGCTCTGTATTCTACCATGTCCCAGCTGCCGGTAACAACGGGAGGGGTATCTTCATCTTTGGAACACGACATAACAAAACCTGAAATAAGCAAAAGGGTAAGGAAGTTCTTCATAATGGTGGTTATAAGTTTTGGTTAACGGTTGGCCCGCTGATTTTCTTTGCAGCAGGTAAAAATAATAAAAAAGTTATACATCAGTACCACAAAAAACTATCCTTAATAAGGTCGGTTCTCCCTATTCTGAAACAGTCCTCTTTTACTTCTATGAACGGACGATACCCGTAGAGACGCATTGCATGCGTCTCCCATAACCGAATAGACGCATGCAATGCGTCTCTACAGAAAACAAAAAAACCGCCCTTATATAAGGGCGGTTCTTGTTATTCTGAAACAGCGTTTCCTTTGCTGTCATAAAAGTGGTATTCTAAATACGTGTAAGCGTCACGTGGTATTACTTTTATCCATTTCTTGTGCTCCATAAACCACTTTGCACGAATGGAAGGGAAACCTTTGGTAAGGTATGCGGCCACAAATGGGTGGGCATTAAGCACCAGCTTTTTGTGGTTCCGTATAAGTCTTTCAAGGTCGGCCGTTATTTTGTCTATCACCAGTATAGGGGCTTCTATTTCGCCGCTGCCCATAGGGTTTTCCTCCCTGGTTTTAATTTTTACTTCAGGCCGCACCCGTTGCCGTGTAATCTGGATCAGGCCAAATTTACTCGGTGGCAGGATCTTATGTTTTGCTTTATCGTCGCTCATTTCCTGTTTCAGGAAATCAAACAGTTTTTTGCGGTTATCAGGATTGTTCATATCTATGAAATCCACCACAATAATACCTCCCATATCCCTAAGGCGCAGCTGCCTTGCTATTTCGGCGGCGGCTATAAGGTTTACTTCAAGGGCGGTATCTTCCTGGCTCAGTGCCTTGTTAGAGCGGTTACCACTGTTTACGTCTATAACGTGTAGGGCTTCGGTATGCTCTATAATAAGGTAGGCACCTTTGCTCATGGAAACCGTTTTGCCAAAAGAGGTTTTTATCTGCCTTTCTATATTGTATTTTTCAAACAATGGCAAATCCCTGTTTTGGTACAGCTTTACGATATTCGCTTTTTGCGGGGCTATCTCCTGCAGATAGTCCTTCGTGGCGTAAAAAAGGTCTTCATCGTCCGCGTAGATACCGGTAAAGGTATCGTTAAATACATCTCGGAGTATAGACGACACTTTGTTTACTTCGCCCAGCACTTTGCTCGGGTGGTGTGCACCCTGCAGCCTTTTGCACATGGCGGTCCATTTTTCCATCAGGTTGTGCAGGTCCTTGTCCAGCTCTGCTACCTTTTTGTCTTCGGCTACAGTACGTACTATAACGCCGAATCCCTTTGGCCTAATGCTCTGTACGAGGCGCTTAAGCCTGTCTTTTTCCTCTTTAGACTCTATTTTCTGTGAAATGGAAATACGGTCGCTAAAAGGCACCAGCACCACATAGCGGCCGGCCAGCGAAAGCTCAGAGCTTATGCGGGGGCCTTTGGTACTTATAGGCTCTTTTACCACCTGTACAAGAACACTCTGGTTAGCACTAAGCACATCGGCTATGGCACCGTTCTTGTCTATTTCCGGTTCAAAAGGAAAATTTTTAAGGGTGTAATCTTTTTGTTTACCTGCGCTTACAAGTTTTATGAATTTCAGCAAAGAAGGGAGGTTTGGCCCCAGGTCGTGGTAGTGCAGAAATGCATCTTTTTCGAACCCTACGTTTACAAACGCGGCATTAAGCCCCGGAACGGGCTTGCGTATCTTCGCAATAAAGATATCGCCCACGTTAAACTGGCTCTTGTCTTCCTGTTCTTTGTGTAATTCTATTAGTTTTCCATCTTTTAATAAGGCAAAATCTACGGCTTCAGAACCGGAACGGATAATCAGTTCTTTGTTCACGCTGTACATTTTTATCCATAAAAGTTGTTGGTTGTCGGTTATTGGTTGTTGGAAGCTCCTAACAACTATCAACTAACAACTATCAACCAATACAGATGGATTAAACAATTAGTTTTACAGGCAATTGTTGTACCCGGCGTTTTTAGACTTTCAGATAATAGATGATAGATGCCAGACACTTTGCAGAGTCTATTATCTATTATCTGTCATCTCATAATCTTAAAAACTTTTTTCAATGAACTTTCTTTCAGACCTAAAGATAATAGATAATAGACGAAAAGACAACTTAGCATCATGCTTTTTTTGGCAGGGCCAAATAAGGTCTCTTATCTTTTATCTATCATCTTACAGTCTAAAAAAGAAAAAAGTAGTTTACACTACTTTTTCTTTTTGTGACGGTTAGCTCTCGCCCTTTTCTTACGTTTGTGCGTAGCTACCTTATGTCTTTTTCTTTTCTTACCACTTGGCATATTGTCAAAGGTGTTTGTGGTTAATAAATTAGTTTGCTTTTACTTCAGTGTTCGTTTTCACACCATCTACAAATATTTTGGCAGGTTTAAATGCCGGGATGTTGTGAGCAGGTATCTTTATAGTAGTATTTTTGGAAATGTTCCTTCCTGTCTTTTCAGCGCGTGTTTTGATGATGAAGCTACCAAAACCCCTAAGGTAAACGTTATCCCCAGTTTCCAGCGAGCTCTTTACTTCTTCCATAAAAGACTCTACTGTTGCCTGAACATCACCTTTCTCAAGTCCAAGTTTTTCCGAAATTTTCGCTACGATGTCTGCTTTCGTCATTTTTCTAAGAATTTATATTGTATGTATTTTTTTGAGTGTGCAAATATAACAATTAAAAAAACAATTATTCAAGGTAATCTATTAAAATTTAATAACATAAACTTTTAATTTTGCAAACCATCACATAACAATGACGTTTTCTAAGTTATTAATAGACTGGTATTTGCAAAACAGGCGCAGCCTGCCATGGCGCAAAACACCCCATCCGTACCCTGTGTGGTTATCGGAAATTATGCTACAGCAAACCCGTGTAGCACAGGGACTTCCGTATTTCCTGAAATTCACAGAAGCCTTCCCTACGGTAACAGATTTGGCCAATGCACCCGAAGAAAAGGTGCTGCATTTATGGCAGGGCCTGGGCTACTACAGCCGCGCCCGGAACCTGCATGCCACAGCAAAAATTGTAGCCCACGAACTGGGCGGAACCTTCCCAAACAGCTATGCAGGGCTGTTAAAACTGAAAGGCGTGGGCGAATATACCGCCGCCGCCATAGCCTCTATATGCTATGGTGAGGCCGTACCCGTGGTAGACGGAAACGTGTACCGCGTGCTCAGCCGCTACTTCGGCATTACTACCGATATATCGTCTTCAGGGGCTAAAAAGGAGTTTGCCGCCGTAGCCGCCGCGCACATGCCTGCCGGGCAGGCCAGCGAGTTCAACCAGGCCATGATGGAATTTGGCGCGCTGCAATGCGTACCGAAAAACCCCGACTGCGCCACTTGCACCCTTAATAAGGAGTGCATTGCGTACGCCACCGGCCGCGTGGGTGAACTCCCCGTAAAGCTGAAAAAGCAGAAAGTAACCGACCGCTACTTTAATTATATTATAGTAAAGGACGCTGCCAATCGCCTGATTGTACACCGCCGCGGCGAAAAAGGCATCTGGCACGGGCTGTACGAATTCCCGCTGCTGGAAACGGAAACCCTTACCGGTGAAACCGAAACTATTGGACTGATAAGCGGGTTCGACAAACTTGGCTTTGCGCCAAAAAACATCACCTTATTAAATACTGATCCTGTAATACACAAGCTGTCGCACCAAAAGCTGCACATACGCTTCTGGGAGGTAAGCACGCCCGAAAACCTACCGGGAAGCATTGACCCTGAACAGCTTAAAAACATACCGCTGCCTATAGTACTGCACAATTTTGCAGTAAGGCATTGGTATTGAAGCTTTATTTTAGTATATTTGGTTTAACCGGAAAATAAATCGACATCAAATGAACGGCACCTTAAATAAAGTAATGCTCATAGGCCACCTGGGCGACGACGTAAAGCTGCACTATTTTGAGGGCGGCAACTGCATAGGGCGTTTCCCGCTGGCCACTAATGAGGTGTACATTAACAAGCAGACCAATGAACGCATAACCAGTACCGAATGGCATAACCTGGTGGTGCGCAACAAGGCTGCCGAAATTTGTGAAAAGTACCTGAGCAAAGGCGATAAGATATACGTGGAAGGCCGTATAAAATCGCGGCAGTGGCAGGGTGAGGACGGCATAACCAAGTACACCACCGAAATTCAGGTGACCGAGTTTACGTTCCTTACTACCAAAAAAGAGTACGACCCTGCCAAGGCGGGCCAGCAGCCACACGTAGCCGAAGCACGGCCTGCATATGATATGCCCTCCATGCCCGAAAACGACAATTTGCCTTTTTAATGTTTAATCAATATCCCATATTTTGGACGACCCCGGCCCCACGAGCATATTAAGTATAGACTACAGCCTTGTTACAGGCTTTACCGGCATAGTTTTGCTGCTGTTTTGCTCTGCGATTATCAGCGGCACAGAGGTAGCACTGTTCTCTCTTTCTCCTGACGACCTTGATACTATAAAGCACCGCACACCCCGCCAGGGTTCGCTCATAGCCACATTACTGGAAAAGCCTAAAAAGCTACTGGCTACCATTGTTATCACCAATACATTTATCAACCTTTCGGTAATCCTGTACTTTTTCAGGATGGACTGCCTTTCGGGTATACCCCTGCCCAGTTTGCGTTTCGCGTTAGAGGTAGCTATTATCACCTTATTAATATTACTCTTTGGCGAAGTATTACCCAAAGTATACGCCGCACGAAACAGCCGCACCGTGGCCACCCGCATAGCCTATCCCCTGTTTGTATTAGACAAAGCACTTACACCTATTAGCATACCCATGCGCAGCATTACGCTTTGGCTCAATAAAAAGATAAGCCCGCCACAGTCTGAAATAGATGTAGACCGCCTGTCGCAAGCGCTGGAACTTACCGATTACGGAGACAACAACAAGGAGAAACAAAAGATATTGGAAGGCATCGTAAGCTTTGGCAGCACCGATGTAAAACAAGTAATGACCCCACGCATAGATCTTTTTGCGCTGGACATCAACAGCCCATACAGCGAGGTATTGCCTAAAATTACTGAGGCAGGATTTTCGCGTATACCGGTATACAAAGAAGATATAGATACTATAAAAGGAGTATTGTACGTTAAAGACCTGCTGCCCTACATCAACCAGGAAGGGTTTGAATGGCAAAACATAATCCGCGAGCCGTATTACATACCCGAAAGCAAGATGCTGGACGACCTGCTGAAAGAGTTCCAAAACATGAAAAACCACCTGGCTGTGGTGGTAGACGAGTACGGCGGCACTTCGGGTATTATAACCCTGGAGGATATCCTGGAGGAAATTGTGGGCGATATAAGCGACGAGTTTGACGACGAAGATATAGTGTACAGCCGCATAGACGACCGCAGCTTTTTGTTTGACGGCAAGGTGGGGCTGAAGGATTTTTACCGTATTACCGGGCTTGATGAGGAAGCTTTTGAAGACACCGAAAGCGAAGCCGATACCCTTGGCGGTTTTTTAGTGGAGCTAAACGGCAATTTTCCGGAAAAGGGGCAGGAAATTAATTTTAATGGCAATATCTTTACCGTCGAATCTGTAGATAACAGGCGGATAAAACAAATTAAGGTTACGCTGCATGAAACGCACACATAAGTTTTTAGCTTCAACATTACTAGTCCTTAGCGGGCTGCTGCTTACCGGCTGCGGGGAAGACCCAAAACCGAAACCCGAAGCTTTTTTAAGGCTGGACTACCAGCTGGGTACCCTGAAACACTATGAGTCGGGCTGCCCGTTTGTGTTTGACTACAACTCTTTTGCCACGGTAAAAGAACAGGGCAACTGTAACCTTACCCTGGAATATCCTAAAATGAAGGCTACGGTATACCTTACCTATAAGCCCGTAAACAACAACCTGCCGCTACTGCTTCGGGATGCTGAAAAACTTACGTACGACCACGTTATTAAAGCGGACAATATAAACGCGCAGCCGTTTGTAAACGAACGTGGCAAGGTGTATGGCATGTTCTCCCAGGTGGGTGGCGATGCGGCTACCAATGCCCAGTTTTACGTTACCGACAGCACACGCCATTTCCTGACTGCCTCACTATACTTCTATGCCAAACCGAATTTCGATTCGGTTATGCCGGCTGCAGCCTACATTAAAGAAGACATGAGAAACCTTATGGAAACCCTACACTGGAGGCAATAAGGAATTTTCAATTACGAATTACGAATTTTGGCACATGGATGGCGTATTTTTTACGTCGTTACATGTCGACGACAGGAGACATCTCACAATCTGTCAATCCATAGTATTTACAAACAACACTTACAAGGTCTCAAAGACCTTGCAGGAGCGTGACAAACCCACAACCTCTATCACGTCATTCCATATCGACGACAGGAGACATCTCACAATCTGTCATCCATAATATTTACAAACAACACCTACAAGGTCTCAAAGACCTTGCAGGAGCGTGATAAACCTACAACCTTCTTCACACAGCCTAAGCTGCAAGGTTTCCAAAACCTTGTAGGTTTAAAATTGTAAACCCATTCACCCCATAAAACAACAAAAGCAGCCCTAAGGCTGCTTTATGTAAATATTGTAATAGCTTACTACTAAAGGCTACCGCCTTTTTCGCTGTGGCAAGATGCTTTTTTATCGGCACCGGCAGAGCAGCATCCCGCTTTCTTTTCTGTAGCAGCAGGCTTGGCTTCAGTTGAAGCCTCGGCATGTGTAGCTGAACAGCAAGAAGGTGTAGCTTTTTTGTCGTCTTTTTTAGCAGCAGTAGTTTTAGTACTTTCAGTTTTGGCAGCAGCTTTTTTAGCTTTCTTCTTTTTGCCTTTGTCAAAAGAAGCATCATAGTACGCCTTATCTCCCGATGATTTTACATCAGATACTTTATAAGCACCATCAGCAATCTTCTCTACTGTTTCTACAAACTTTTCAGGGGTTTGCTTAGCCGGGTCAAAAGAAATGGTAGCCGTTTTGCTACCGAAGTCTACCTTAGCTTCTTCAACGCCTTCCATACCGCCAAGTTTGCTTTCTATGGTTTTGGCACAGCCTTCAGGGCAGGTCATACCATCTATTTTAAACGTAGTGGTTTCAAGGTTAGCAGCTATGGCTTTGTTTTCAGTTTTGGCAGCCTCATCGTTAGTGGCAGTAGCCTCAGTTTTGACAGTATCCTTACAGCTTGCAAAAACAAGCGCAGCAACCGCTGCTATAGAAAGTTTCTTTGCAAAATTCATACGGTTTATTTTTTTAATTATTGTAAATCGAAACGGTTAGGCCACAAATGTAACTAAAAACGTAATTGGCAACACACGATATACGCCATTTTTTTGTGTTAATATCCTAAAGGAAAGCCCATACTGTGCAAAACAATATGGGCTTTTATAAAAATAGGTGCTTTTTATCTTAGAACGGAAGGTCGTCGTGCTCCTGTTCGTTATAGTTTTGTGCAGGCTCAAAAGCATCGCGCGGCGTAGCAGGCTGCTGGAAGCCCTGTTGCGGCTGGTTAAAACCACCTCCTTGTTGTGGTGGCTGTCCGTAACCCTGTTGCGGAGCGCCATATCCCTGTTGTGGCTGGCCATAGCCTTGTTGCGGTTGACCGTAACCTTGCTGTGGTTGGCCATATCCCTGTTGCGGCTGTCCGTAACCCTGAGGGGCACCGTAGCCTTGTGGGGCTCCATAACCCTGTTGTGGGGCATCGCCGCCTTTTTCTATCCTCCAGCCCTGTATAGAGTTAAAGTACCTTGTTTCGCCTTGTGGGGTTACCCACTCACGGCCCCTTAAGTTTATGGAAACCCTTACCGGCTCACCTATCTGGTAGGTATTAAGCAGGTCGCATTTGTCCTGGGTAAATTCTATAAGGATGTGCTGTGGGTACTGCTCATCAGTAGTTATTACCACTTCCCTCTTCCTGAAACCGTTTGCACCAAATGCCTTGGTTTCGTCGATCATTTTGATCCTTCCTGTTACTTCCATAATCTTTTGTTTTTTTCTGCCTCTGTGGGCAGCCATCGTTACTATTTAAAAATTTGTTCTTAAAAATCAGCTTTTGCGAGCAACAGCTTCCATGCCGTTACCACATCATTATCGTCAAGGTATTCCTTGGCGCGGCGTAGTTTTTTATCCTCATCATCAGCACTTAAAAGCGCCTTGGCTTCAAAACTGCCTTCTACAAATATAGCAATTTCTTCGGCAGTAGGCAACGATTGTACATTACCCAGCTTGCCCATGTCGTTACCGTTAAAAACAGTACTCTGCTTTATAAACCCGGGTATGGCATCTACCCCTATACCCAGTGTGGTAAGCGGTTTTTCCACCTCAAAAAGCCCTTCGTTGCTGCGCGAATACCAGTTGGCACCAAGTCGCGACACCAGGTCTATTTTGTGCTGGTCTATATTACCGGCCTCGTCTAAAATATCTTCGCTTATGTGCATTTTCAGCACTTCGCAAATCACCAGGTTGCCGGCACCACCACCATCGCCCAGTGCTACTATATCATTCACACGGCATTCAAACTGCACCGGGGCCTCCTTTACGCGTGGTGGTTTCACCACTTCAGACGGCTCCATGGTAAAACCGGCCTTTACAAACTCGTTTACACCCTCGGCATATTCAGTACTGCTTAGCGATGTTTGCTGCACCATGCTGTAATTTACCACATTTATCACCACCTCTTTATGCAGCTGTGCATTAATAAGGGTATGCTTTACCGTATTGTCCCTTACCCTTCGCGAAGGCGAAAAAATAAGTATGGGCGGGTTTGTACTGAACAGGTTAAAAAAGCTGAAGGGCGAAACATTCGGCACCCCGTCGGCATCTACCGTACTTGCCAGCGCTATAGGCCTGGGCCCCACCGAGCTTTGCAGGTAACCGTGCAGCTTAGGCGTAGGCATTTCTTTTGGGTCTATGGTAAGCATTAGTGTGTTTGTTGTTTAGGCAAAGATACTTTTTATACTGTACCGATTTCGGGCTGTGCGAAGGTTGTTAATAAAATATCGGCAGGGTAAAAAGCGTTATAATAGTGCATGCCTTACCCCCGCCCAGTTTTTATTATCTTTAAGGCGAAAATAAATTTGTATGCAAATTTCCGATAAAAGGACCTTTACCCGCTGGATGATTATTGGCGTTTCGTGCTTTATAGTAGTATTTATTGTATGGAACACCTACTACCTGTTCCAGATTTTTAAGGAGGAGGAGCGCGCTAAAATGGAACTTTGGGCCAATGCTACCGAATCGTTGCCCGAGGCAGACGGCAAGGTACTGGTAACCCTGAGTACCATTATTAACAACAACAATACGGTCCCTATTATCCTTACCGATGATAAAGGCAAAATAATTTCGTGGCGTAATGTAGACGACCGCGTAATGAAAGATTCAATACAGGCGTACCAAATGCTTGATAAATTTAAATCAGGCGAAAACAAGCTGGCTATAGAATACCTGCCGGGCGAATTTCAGTATGCCTATTATGGCAACTCGGTTTTGCTGGAGATATTAAAATACTATCCGTTTGCACTGGCTGCTATTATATTGTTATTCGGTTCGGTAGTGTATAACTTTTACCGTGCTACAAAAGCCGGTGCACAAAACAGGCTTTGGGCAGGTATGGCCAAAGAAACCGCGCACCAGATAGGCACACCGCTGTCATCGCTTTTAGGATGGATAGAGATAATGCGTGCTGATGATGTGGATGAAACTACTGTTATGGAAGTAGAGAAGGATGTAATGCGCCTGCAAACCATAGCCGACCGTTTCAGCAAGATAGGCAGCGAACCGGTACTGGAAAAACGCGATATTATAGCCGAAACCGAAAAATCATTTGCCTACCTGAAGAGCCGCGCCAGCCGCCAGGTGGAGTTTAGCTTTAATGCGCCAGACCACCCGGTTATGGTAATGCTGAACCCCGAGCTGCACAGCTGGACGGTAGAAAACCTGGTGAAAAATGCCATAGATGCCATGAAGGGCAAAGGCAACCTGAGCGTAAATATTTTTGAAAGCGACAAATATGTAAAAATAAAGGTAACCGACACCGGCAAGGGCATACCAAAATCGCAATTCCGGAAGGTGTTTGAACCCGGCTTTACTACCAAAAAACGCGGATGGGGACTTGGCCTGTCGTTAACCAGGCGTATCGTAGAAGAATACCACAACGGGCGTATAAAAGTAGCCTTTAGCGAAGTAGGCAAAGGCACCACCATGCAGGTAAGTATGCAAAAAATATAAGGCTGTTAGTTTATCTTTACCTGAAAAACACTTTTTATATACTGCTCGCTTAAATTACCCGCTTCATCTGAAACCATTTGCCCGTTAAACCGTATATCGGCTGTAGTGGTATGGGTAGGATGATAGCTGTTTGTATATCCTCCTGAACGGTCTGAAGAGCCGCCGGGGCCATCTTCTGCCCATTGATAGCCTTCAGATGTGAAATTCACCCCTGATACGGTCCTTTTAGTAAGGCTTACAGCCTTTATTTCCAGCCCGGCATCAGGTTCTTCTATTTCAAAATGCAGTGCATACCGCACTTCATTTGTCTGCGGGAAATATACATTTCCATCAACCGTGAGGATGTAGTCCATATATTTTCCTTCAAGGGTTACAACCGGTTGTATTTCGAAGGTTTCGTTATCTATAGTAACCGAAAGGCTGCTTGAAGTAACTGCGGCCTTAGGGTCATCATCATTGCTACACGAAACAAGCATGAGCAATGCAACGCTTAACGCAAATAGTTTTTTCATGTGGTTTGTTTTGGTTATTTGGTTTATAACGCAATTTAAACAAAAAACTTACAGTACATAAGCAAAAAGTGCCGCCGGTAAACCGAGCAGCACTTTTCTATAAACAACTTTAATCTTTAATTAGTTTGCTGTATATTCTACAGTACTCTTGTAAGTAACACCTTCGTACTCTTCACTTGCTTCAAGAACAAGCTTGCTTGAACTTAGAGATTTTACATTTATCTCAATGGTTTCACCATCCTGTGTTAAAACAATCTTCTTACCACTAAGAGTGTAACTACCGGTTTCAATGTCTTCTGTACAATCACTGTAATGGTAGCTATCTGAATAAGTACCGTTTGAAAAAGAGATGTAATCTTTAGAAGTTGTACAGTCGTGATCATAAGCACCTTCGTCTACTGTATATCCTTCAACAGTAGTTTTGGTAGTACTGTAGTACCACTTGTTAGCAGATAGTTTTGCTTCGCTAACACCAGAAGATGAATCATCATCTGAACAAGAGAACATAACAGCTGTAAGTGCCAAAAGGCCAAAAACTTTTTTCATTTTCGTTAAATAATTAATTGGTTAAAAAATAAAGGTCTATCGGTGCCACAGGCTATGAACCGTGGCAAAAGCATATTTAGTTTCGTAAATAATCAGGTATAAAAAACGGTGTACGGTTGGTCGTTAAGTATTAAAGGTTAATAAATGATTAAATTGGTTTAAAAACATTGCAAAGATATACTTCGGCGGTAATCTGCAAAGTTTTTTTAACAAAAAAGCCGGGCTACCCCGGCTTTTTATGAATGTTTTAACAATGTACTTATAAATTTTCGGTAATCGCTTTTGCAAGCGCTTCAAATTCCTCTTTCTCTAATTTCACTTTATCTACAAAACGCATTTCATCCATATTGTTAAGCGGAATAAGGTGTACGTGCACATGCGGTACCTCAAGCCCTATTACTGCCATACCAACCCTTTTGCAGGGTACGGCTTTCTCTAATGCTTTAGCTATTTTTCGGCTAAACTGCATCAGGCCAAGGTAATGCTCCTCTTCCATATCGAAAATCTTGTTTATTTCCTCTTTGGGTATGCACAGGGTATGCCCCTTTGCATTTGGGTTCACATCAAGGAAAGCAAGGTATTTGTCGTCTTCAGCAATTTTATAAGCCGGTATTTCGCCGTTTATTATTTTGGTAAATATAGAACTCATGATAAGCGTTTATAGGTTAGTCCCTGGTTATTTCCAGCACTTCAAAGTTAAGCGTACCGTTCGGCACTTTTATTTCAGCCACTTCACCTACTGATTTACCCAGTAACCCCTTGCCTATAGGCGATGTTACCGATATTTTGTTGGCTTTAAGGTTCGCCTCACTTTCGGCTACCAACGTGTACTTCATTTCCATGCCGTTTGCCTGGTTTTTTATTTTCACGGTACTAAGCACCAATGCTTTGCTGGTATCCAGCTGCGACTCGTCTATAATACGGGCGTTAGCTACCAGTTCTTCCATTTTAGATATCTTAAGTTCTAACAGTCCCTGCGCCTCTTTAGCGGCATCGTACTCGGCATTTTCACTAAGGTCTCCCTTGTCCCTGGCCTCTGCTATGGCCTGGCTTGCTTTAGGGCGCTCCACACTCTTCAGGTTCTCCAGTTCATCTTTTAATTTTTTCAGGCCTTCAGCAGTGTAATAAGATACTGTACTCATAACTTCGTCGTTTATATAAAATAGAAAAAATCCCATGGGAGCGGGATTTCTTATATTGCAAAGATAATATTTTTTTAATAAATCTGTTTTCAGTGCCAGTATAGCACATACCAAAGTTAAATAAATTAAATTTGTTTCATAATATTTCTTCAGGAATTTAAAAATTGCAATGAAAAAACTTTTAATACTTATAGTAGCCCTTACAGGCATTGCCGGCTTTACCGGATGTTCGTCAGATAACTTTAACAATAACAACCCGTACCTGCCCGGCTACAGCTTTACCGTTAATATAGACATGGCCCTGCCATCTTACACCGACCTGCTGTATACCGGCAATGCCAAGTACATAGGCATAGACGGCGTGGGCATAAACGGTATTTTTGTTATGAATACCGGCAGCGGGTGGGCCGCCTGGGAGGCCAGCTGCCCTAACCAGGAACTAAGCAGCTGCTCTGTACTGGTAAAAAACGGCGTAAATGTAACCTGCCCGTGCGACGACGTAGAATACAGCCTGTTTACGGGGCAGCCTACCACCAAGGTAAAATATCCACTTAAAGCTTACCGCGTAGAAATACTGGGCAACAACGTTATACGGGTATATAACTAATGCCGGCTATACGGCTGTACACTACCATACATGCCCCTGCCGACGTGGTGTTTAACCTGTCTCGCAGTGTAGATTTACACATGCAGTCTACGGTACAAACCAAAGAAAAAGCCATAGCAGGGCGTACCTCCGGCCTTATGGAACCCGGCGAAACCGTAACCTGGGAAGCTAAACATTTTGGCATAACCCAAAAGCTTACCAGCCGTATTACAGAATACAATTACCCGCACCATTTTGCCGATGAAATGGTATCGGGGGCGTTTAAAAGCTTTAAGCACGAACATATCTTTGAATACAACGTGCAAAATGGGTTTACGGTAATGACAGATGTCTTCACTTACCGGAGTCCGCTTGGTTTTTTAGGCAAGCTTGCAGATGTATTGTTCCTGGAAAAGTATATGACGCGCTTTTTAATGCAACGTAACCGCGTTATTAAACAAGTAGCTGAAGACCCTTTAAAACACATACCGTAGAGACGTTGCATTGCAACGTCTCTACACCCGATGGCGCAGATTTACTCATACCCTGAACACCAAATACACAAATAAACGAATTAACGAATCCACAAAAACCGAATCACCGCATAACCCTCAACTCCCCCACACCTTATTCTTAAACAGGTCGAAAGAGAAGCGTAATTGCCTGTTAAACAATAGCAGCACAACTACCGCAAACAGTACATACCCCATTACGGTAAATATTTCCATGTTGGACAAAAGGAGCGACTGTGTGCGTGCCGACTGCGCAAGGTTTTTTATGGCGAGTTTATATGCTTCGGGTTCTGCGTAGCCCTTTGCCATGAAACGCTGCACGGCTGCGGGATTACGGTCCTGCATCAGTGGGCTTTCAGGCAGCACAAATGATATGGCTTTATCATAATGCTTTTGGGTCAGGAAAACCTGTGCATTCTGCATGATGCAAAAACCTAAGGTACTCCCCCAAAAACGGCCGATAACTCCGGCAGTCCCCGAAAAGGGCGCGAGTTTCTTTGGTACGGAAGACACCGTAAACAACACCAACGGTACAAACAGAAAACCCACCGCAAACCCCTGCAACATATAAGGTGTGGCTATGTCTGCCAATGAAGCATCGGGTACAAATAAAAACGTCATCCATATATGGTGGATTGCCAGAAGCAGAAAGCCTACTATAAATATATACCGGCTGGCTACCGACTTTGCCAGGCAAATACCCGCTACCGCCATACCAATGATATTGCCCGCCACATTTAGAAACTGTACGTGCGCCACCCGTGAGGGTTCCCAGTTCCACACCGTGAACATAGTGCTGTGGCAAATGTTCAATGTGGCGCGGGCGATGTACAGCACCACAAACAGGAAAAACCCTATACGCAGGTTAGGATACACCAGGACTGACAGGTCGAATGACGGACGTTTTACCGTAACCTGCCGCATAAGGAACAGCCCGCCGAACAGCAAAAAGGCAACAGCTGCTGTTACGATTTGGGCCGACTGGAACCAGTATTTTTTTTCGCCGTAAATGAACACAAATGCCCCGGCGAGTATGGTGATGTGTATGAGTATAAAGCTCGCCCAGTCAATTTGGTAGAGCGGGATTTTTTTGTGCACACGGTGGTTGGTAAAGGTTATCAGCACCAACCCCACACAGGTAAGCTGGAACAACGCCGAACCACAGGCCATGTAACGCCAGTCGTAATTTTCCAACAGGTATACTGCTATGTTCATAATGAAAGGCGATGCCAGCAGCAGTGCACCATAGGTAAAACTAAACCCAATGATTATAGCATTCCTTGTCCTGAACCGGTTGATAAGCATTTGCCGTAAGGGCAGCCAGGGCAATGCCATAAGTATACCTTCGGCTACGCGCAACAGCAGGAACACCACATAGTTTTTGGTGTAGCCCGACATTACAAATGCTATGGCCGAAAGGCTGAAAATAACCAGGAAGTAGTTTTTCGGCGGGAAGAATTTAAACAGCCTGCTTTCTACCAATAGCGTTGCCAGGAAGGTACCATAGGTAACACACAGCGAAAACTGCAAGTCTTCCACTTCCACATCTAAAAAACTGGCCGAATACGTAATATTACTCGTATACACCCCCAGCAGTACCATACAGTGCAGCAGGCAGAAAAACAGCACAAAAACAGCGAGCCAGTTTGGCACCCAGGGCTTAAACACCCCGGCGTTATCTTTTGGCATAACAATAGTTTTTCGGTTAGTCCTGATGTTTAGCAATAACGATAACATTCATCCCGGCACGCAGGAAACCATTATCCTTATCATTGCCGGTAAGCACTATCTTAACAGGGATGCGCTGTTCTATCTTCACAAAGTTGCCTGTAGCGTTATCGGGCGGCAACAACGAGAACCTCGCCCCACTCGCCGGTGACAGCGACTGTATTTTCCCTGTATATTTTTTATCGCCCAGAGCGTCTACCTCCAGGGTTACCTCCTGCCCTACTTTTAGGTATTCCAGTTGGGTTTCCTTAAAGTTGGCAATCACCCATTTTTCGCTGCTTACCATATTTACCAGTGTTTGCCCCTCTTTAACCAGTTGCCCCGGTTGCAGGGTACGTTTGCCCACATAGCCGTCATACGGTGCCGTAATCACGGTGTAAGAATAAAACAGTGCGGCATTTTCGGCATCGGCTTTTTTGGCAAGGTATTGCGCCTCGGTTTCGGGGATAATGGTAGCCGCCTGCGCCGTGGTAAGCCCGGCACGGTGTATGCTACTTTCTACCTCTTCGTAGTGTGATTTGGCAGCATCATAATCAGCCTGTACGCGCTGTACCTGTTGCAGGGTGGTAGCTTCTTCCTTGTATAGCGACTGATAGCGGTCAAGGTCCTGCTTAGCCTTGAGCATAATAGCTTTGGCACCCGAAAGTTTTGCCCTCTCAATATCGTTCATGGTACCGGCAGCCTGTGCCGAAGCATGGCTTACACTTATGGCGCTTTTGGCGGTAAGCTCATCGGCAAGGGCCTTATCCAGGCGGGCTTTGTATTCGCGCGGGTCTATGATGATGAGGGTATCGCCTTTGCGCACAAACTGGTTTTCTTCATAGCGCACCTGCTGCACATAGCCAGGTATACGGGCTGCAATAGGCGTTATGTACTGCTCTACCTGGGCATCGTTAGTTTCTTCGTGGTTGCGGTAGTAAAAAAAGAACCACAGCGCCAGCACTATGCCGGTAATAAAAAGGATGGTAGCCACCAGCGTTACCAGGGTGTGCAGGTAGCCTTTAGACGTGGCGGAACGGAAAAGTTTCATAACTATATACGTAAGGTGAATTAACGGGTAAAAGGAAGGCCTGCGGTGTGCAGCATTTCGTAGTACTTCATTTCGGCATCTATGCGCACCGAAATGCGGTTGTACTTAGCCTGTAGCAATGCGTTATCGGCATCTATCATTTCGGTGACCACCACCAGCTGGTTCAGGTATTGTAGTTTTACCAAGCGGTAGTTTTCTATGGCAAGGGCTTCGGCGGCATCGGTCACCTTAAATTTCTCCTGCAATTCCTCATATTGGCTGAACTGCCTGAAAATAAGGTCGCGGTTTTCGTCCTCCACAATTTTAGTTTCGCGGTCAGCGGCTTCGGCTTTCTTTTTGGCAAGGCTTACGCGGCTTTTGTTTTTGTAAATCCCGCTGATATTATAGGTGAGTTGTACGCCCACACTACCAAAGGTATAGGCATACGGGTCGGGCGGAAAAAACATATAATTCGGAAACTTATAAGCGTAGCTGCCGTACAGGCTAATGACCGGATAGTAGTTAGCCTTAGCGTTCTTCACATCTATCTTCCCGGTTTCAGAACGCAGCTGTGCCATGCGAAACTCCTCGTTGCCCAGCGCGGCATTTTGCAGCAGTGCAAAATCTACCCCGTCGGTTTTATGGATAAGCCCCGTGGTGTCTATCACCACCGCCTGCCCTTCGGGAAACTGCAACAGCGTTTTCAGGTCGTTATAGGCTATTTCCATATCCTTGCGGTTGTTAATCAGCTGCATTTCCCGGTCTTTCAACTGAAGTTCAGCACGAAGCACTTCATTTTTAGTCAACATACCGTTTTTGTGGAGCGACTTTACCTCTTTAAGGCGTTCTTTTTCTTCCGAAACATTTTCAGCCAAGAGCTTATCCAACTGCATCAGCTTGTAGATACCGAGGTACAATGCGGTAACATTCAGCTTTATGTCTTTTTCGGTTTTCTTAACCAAAAAGCCAGCAGCTTCGTGGTTCAGCTTTGCTTTCCGCACCAAGTTATTAATACGGTTACCCTGGTACAACGGCATGCTGCCGCTCATGGTAAAGTCGTACATGTTAGGGTTAAGGTGCGTTACCCTGCGCCCATCAAGGCTGCCGCGGGTAAACTCGGTAATGCTGCTTATGCGTGCATAGGCCGTATGGAAATCCAGTTCGGGCAGGCGCATTTCTTCGGTTTCGGCGACTTCTTCAGCTGCAATTTCCTTTTCGGTTACCGATTTCAGCACGCGGTTGTTTTGGGTTTCGGTCAGGCTAAGTGCCTGCTGCAATGGCAGTACCTGCTGCGCATTTATTTTCTGGGGGAATACGGCTGTAACTGCGGCCAGTGGTAAAAGCAGTTGTAGCAACTTGTGCGGGTGCATATCATGTTGTAATTGACACTGCAAAGTTGGGGAGATTATATCAAGTCTTATATAGATTAAAAAGACAATAATTTATTAAAAAAAGACAAAATATAAGCACAAAAAAACCGGCATATAGCCGGTTTAAAGATTATCTCGAAGGTAAGAGCATCAGCTTAGTAGCGTCCGCTGCCGCCACGGTTGTAGCCGCCTCCACCATTACGATCTGAACGGTCGCTGTTATAACCACCAGAACGGTCGCTGTTATAGCCACCACTACGGTTGTTATCACGGTTATAGCCTCCAGAACGGTTGTTATCACGGCTAAAACCACGATTACCACCACCGCCGAAAGACTTGCGTTGTGATTGGTCAGGCCTTGCATCGCTTTGGTTAACAACAATTGTCCTGCCGCTTACCGTAGCACCATTCAGCTCAGATATGGCTCTTTGGGCTTCTTCTTCGTTTGGCATTTCCACAAAGCCAAATCCTTTACTGCGGCTGGTGGTCCTGTCTATAATAATCTTTACAGAATCTACCTGGCCGTAGGCCTCAAAAGACTCTCTCAAATCTGCCTCGCCCAAGCTGAACGGAAGGCTTCCAACAAAAATGTTCATGGAAAAAAAAATTAAAAAAATTTATAAAGCACTTAAAAAATCCTGGACCTGAACGTTACCGGCCCAGGTTATAACAAATATAAAATTATTTATGAAGCAACAAGTAAAATTATTATTATTTAATAAAATTTTAATAAAAATATTTTACTGCTTAAAAAAAAGCCCCCCTGCCGTGCAGGGGGACCCATATATTATTACAAAGTAGTTTTATACCATATTAAGGAGCCGTAGTAAGCGGTATCCTGTAAAAGTTACCATTAGTAAAAGAAACCTCGTTACCCGCGCTGTCTACCGCAAGGAAATTAAATGTACCCACTACATACCCACCTGTTACATTGGTTTCGGTAATGATAAGCCTTCCTCCTGCTTCGGCATCGTCTGTAGTATAATCTTCTTCAAATCCATCAGCTTCAAATACGTAGCCGGCTACGTTTTCAGACCCTTCACCCATAGTATATACACCCGGGTTTAAAGATTCTGCATGCAGTGTAAGAGTTTCAAAATCCTTATGGGCTATTATATTAAGTGACAAATCTGCCCCCATATAGGCGGTAAAGCTGTCTGCTTTCCAGTTTTCCCTGTCTTTAAGAGCCTGCACTGCAGGGGTGTTAAATTTCACATCTTCCTCACAAGAACTCAGGACTGCCAGCAACACACAAAGTGACAAAATTTTTTTCATTTCTTTTACTTATAGAAGGGTAACTCAAATATTCCAACGACAAAAATAGCTTTTTATAGAATATATCCTAATCAAAAAGATATAAATCACAATAAAATTTTAAATTTTGAATTTACTACCGAGAGAAAATCATAAAATTCAATGATAAGCCCTTAAAAATTAAAATCTTTTATATATTTGCACGCTAAAATTAACCGGGGTCGGGTACCCCACAAAATCTAATAAGATGCCTGTAAGAATCAGACTACAACGCCACGGTAAAAAAGGAAAACCTTTTTACTGGGTGGTAGCGGCAGACAGCCGTTCTAAACGTGATGGTAAATTCCTTGAGAAAATAGGAACATACAATCCAAACACTAACCCTGCAACAATAGACCTTAACGTGGACAGCGCGGTTAAGTGGCTATTTAACGGTGCTCAGCCATCGGACACTGCAAGGGCTATCCTTTCTTATAAAGGTGCACTTCTTAAACACCATCTTGAAGGCGGTGTACGCAAAGGCGCTCTTACTGCTGAACAGGCTGAAGAGAAATTTGCAAAATGGCTTGATGAAAAAGCTGCTAAAGTACAAGGCAAGAAAGACGGACTTTCTGACGCTAAAGCTACTGCTAAGGCTGATGCACTTGCTGCTGAGAAAAAAGTTAATGAAGACCGTATTGCTGCTAAAAAAGAAGCTGAAGCTGCTATTATTGCTGCCGCTGCTGCTGAAGAAGCTGCCAATGCAGAATCAACTGAAGAAACTACTTCTGAGGAAACTACAGAAGAAACCGAAGCTTAATTTATCTTTGGCGCATGCGTAAAGAAGATTGTTTTTATTTAGGCAAAATCGCCAAAAAATTTAGCTTTAAGGGTGAGGTGCTGGCCTGGCTGGACACCGACGACCCGGGTTATTTTCAAGATATGGAATCAGTGTTTGTTGAAAGAAACAAACATCTGGTTCCATTTTTTATTGAACAATGCCGCCTGCACAAAGGCGAGTTCCTCCGTATAAAATTTGAGGACATAGACAGCGAGGAAGAAGCCGAATCTATCCTTGGCAGCCCGCTGTACCTGCCCCTTACCATGCTGCCTAAGCTGGAAGGCAACAAATTTTACTTCCACGAAATCATAGGTTTTAAAGCTGTAGACGAACGCCTGGGCGACATCGGCGTAATTGCAGGCGTAAACGACACTTCAGCACAAGCACTTTTTGAAATCAAAAAAGGCGATATAGAAATCCTTGTCCCTATGATTGACGATTTCATTATAAAGGTAGACCGCGAAAACAAAACCATTACACTAAATACCCCAACCGGGCTTGTAGACCTATATTTGGGTTAAGTTTTGTTTCAGGTTTAAAGTTTAAAGTTGCTTACTCAAGCTCTTAGTGATTTAAAAATTGAAAGATTAAAAGATTGAAAAATTCAGGGATATCTATTATCTCTACATCTTTCAATTCAAAATTTAAAACAACGGAAAGGTCTTTCATCTATCATCTATTATCTTTACGTCTGTTCTAACAATCTAATAATCCAAAAATCTAACATTCCAAAATGTCCATCTTCCAGTTTAAGCAATTCAGCATACAGCAAGACAAAACCGCTATGAAAGTAGGCACAGACGGCGTACTGCTGGGCGCATGGGCTCCGGTAGCACACCACCCGTACAACGTGCTGGATGTAGGCGCCGGGACCGGACTGATTTCGCTGATGCTGGCACAACGCTGCGGCGCCGAACAGATAGACGGACTGGAAATAGATGCCCCAGCACACGAGCAGTGCGTGGAGAACTTCGAGGCTTCGCCCTGGGGCGACAGGCTGTTTTGCTACCACGCCAGCCTGGACGACTTTATGGAAGAATGGGAGGAGGAATACGACCTGATTGTAAGCAACCCACCTTTTTATACCGAAGACTACACCAGTGGCGATGAACAGCGTGATGCAGCCCGCTTTAACACCTCACTGCCCTTTCAGGATTTACTGGAGGCATCAGGCATTATACTGAGTGAAAACGGTGTCTTGGCAGTAATTATTCCTTTTAAAGAAGAAGCCAATTTTCGCCTGCTGGCAAAGGAAGAAGGCTTGTTCCCGTTTAAAATTACCCATGTAAAAGGCACTCCCGAAAGCCCTGTAAAGCGCAGCCTGCTGGCCTTTAGCCGTTATGAAACGAACGACATTGCCACAGACGAACTGGTTATAGAAACCGCCCGCCACCAATATACTGCTGAGTATATAGCGCTTACTAAGGATTTTTATTTGAAGATGTAGTTAATGCCCCACAATTAGGCCCATAGTAGGCGTCCACAGGTTTTTAGGGTCAAGACCATGCCCCATAGCCTTCATATCGGCAGCATGCCACTTGTTGATGTTCACCCAAAAAGCATCCCAGGTAGTACCTGAAACCGTAATCTTTTGGCAGAAATTATCGTTAAGCGCCCGGTGCATTTCTATCCAGGTCAGCTCTTTTCCCGATTTTGTATTTACAGGTTGCCCGGCAGCATCAAAATACCCCAGCACTTCCAGGCCGATAAAAGCACCTTCCTTTGGCAAGTCAAGGTTATACCCCGAGAGGTCTATCTTCAACTCCTTTTTATCTTCAGGGCTTATATACACTATAATATTTTGCTCGTAAATATCTTTAAGCGGGATAAAACTGTCATAAGAATGTTCACTCTTGGGTTCCTTTGTATCCCAATACACTTGCTCATAATCCTTCCGGCTGTATACATGTACACGCACTGCCGTAGTATATTTTATTTTTGACAGCTTCAGCCAAATCGCACGGATAGGCACATCCTTACCAAAGGTATTTCCAAAAAACACAGCGATACTACTATTGGCATCGCCTATTGTGGTATTCCTGAGTTTCTTCTCCTTATACTCCCCTATCAGCGTATCTTTCAGCCTTACCGACGACACCGTAACTTCATCAAGACTATCCCTTTCGGCTTCAGGTATACCGTCTTTTCCACTTTCGCTTTATCCAACCCCTTAGTTTCAAATCCTAGGCAACTGAACTCTGCCGTATCATACGCTGCATTAATATCAGCAGTACCATTTTCACCACAATAAAGGCCTCCGGTTACTTTACCATTGGTTTTTAAGATGACCGTAGCAAAAGGTACCGGCTCACGTGTATCGGCATTAAGCACGGTAACGTTTTGCGCAGATAAAACCGCTGTGAAAAATAAGAGGTAAAAGAGGTGTTTCATATATAGGATTGGTTTATCTGGCCAATAAAGACCATTGTCACAATAATACAAAAAAACCTTACAGCGTATAATGCACCCGCTTTAATTTTACAGCCTTGAAAATTCGCAAAAACACTTACCTAAATTCTCTATTTTTATTTAATATCCTCAAAGAATATTCACAACCACCTACAAATACACAATTCATCACAAAATATAAAACAATAAATTATTGAATTGTTACATTTCTTTATTTACATTTGTTTTAAACTAAAAGCA
Organism: Flavobacterium niveum; assembly: GCF_055231775.1. Classification (NCBI taxonomy): domain Bacteria; kingdom Pseudomonadati; phylum Bacteroidota; class Flavobacteriia; order Flavobacteriales; family Flavobacteriaceae; genus Flavobacterium; species Flavobacterium niveum. Next base: position 100,421 of record NZ_JBUYSX010000004.1, on the reverse strand, counting down.
AACAAATGAAACCCGATCTTTTTCAGGCACCTGATTATTACTTAGTTGACGACCTGCTTACAGACGAGCACAAAATGGTGCGCGATGCTGCCCGCGAGTGGGTGAAGCGTGAGGTGTCTCCCATTATAGAAGACTACGCCCAGAAGGCGGAATTCCCGAAACAAATCATTAACGGCCTTGCCGAAATAGGCGCTTTTGGGCCGTACATCCCTGAGGAGTATGGCGGTGCGGGACTGGACCAGATAAGCTACGGCCTTATAATGCAGGAAATAGAGCGCGGCGACAGTGGTGTGCGCAGTACGGCATCGGTACAATCGTCACTGGTTATGTACCCTATATGGAAATACGGCAACGAAGAGCAGCGTAAAAAATACCTGCCAAAATTGGCCAGCGGCGAATTCATAGGTTGCTTTGGTCTAACCGAGCCTGACTACGGCAGTAACCCGGGCGGTATGATTACCAACTTTAAAGATAAAGGTGACCACTACCTGCTGAACGGTGCCAAAATGTGGATAAGCAATGCTCCCTTTGCCGATATAGCCGTGGTTTGGGCTAAGGACGAAAGCGGCCGTATACACGGGCTTATCGTAGAGCGCGGCATGGAAGGCTTTACAACTCCCGAAACACATAACAAATGGTCGCTTAGGGCTTCAGCTACAGGCGAACTGATTTTTGATAATGTAAAAGTACCTAAAGAAAACCTGCTGCCTAACAAAAGCGGACTGGGCGCACCACTGGGATGCCTGGACTCTGCACGTTACGGTATAGCATGGGGTGCCATTGGTGCCGCTATGGACTGCTACGATACCGCACTGCGTTACAGCAAAGAGCGTATACAGTTTGACAAGCCGATAGGCGCCACCCAACTGCAACAAAAGAAGCTTGCCGAAATGATTACCGAAATCACCAAGGCACAGCTGCTTACCTGGAGGCTGGGCGTACTGCGCAATGAAGGCCGTGCCACCAGCGCACAGATTTCTATGGCGAAACGAAACAATGTGGATATGGCAATACACATTGCCCGCGAAGCACGCCAAATGCTGGGCGGTATGGGTATTACAGGCGAATACAGTATAATGCGCCACATGATGAACCTGGAAAGCGTAATTACCTACGAGGGTACGCATGACATACACCTGCTTATAACAGGGATGGATGTTACAGGTTTTACTGCTTTTAAATAAAAACTACTTCAAACATATAGTAATCCCTGGTACAGTTTTGTGCCAGGGATTATTTTTTAACGGTCTTTCATAAAAAAGCCCCTGCACGGGATAATGCAGAGGCTCTTTTTAACAAACAGAAACTGGAACAGAGATGGTTTTTTCAAACCAGGGAGCCATGAAAGGCGTCATGAATTTCGTCTATCATTACTTCTCCCTTTACTATATTAAGGCCTCGGCCCAGGTCCGGGTACTCCCTGCAGGCAGTTTCCCAGCCGAGGTTGGCCAGCTTTAAAATATATGGCAATGTTACGTTGGTCAGCGCCAGCGTACTGGTATACGGCACCGCACCCGGCATATTGGTTACACAATAGTGCACCACATCGTTTATTATGTACGTTGGGTCTTCGTGCGTGGTAGGGCGCGTGGTTTCAAAACAGCCACCCTGGTCTACCGCCACATCTACCATTACCGTACCGGGACGCATTTCCTTCAGCATGGCACGGGTTATAAGCCTTGGTGCCTTCGCCCCCGGAATAAGCACTGCACCTATTATAAGGTCGTGGTTTTTTATATGACGTTTTATATTGTATACGCTGCTGTATTCGGTAACCACATGTGGTGGCATTACATCGTTTATATGGCGCAGGCGCTTCATGTTGATATCCAGTATGGTTACGTGGGCACCCAGCCCGGCAGCCATTTTTGCAGCCTGTACCCCTACTACACCGGCACCCAGTATAAGCACCTTACCGGGAGGCACGCCCGGTACACCGCCCAGCAGTACACCACGCCCTTTTATGGGCTTTTCAAGGTATTTGGCACCCTGCTGTATGGCCATACGGCCTGCCACCTCGCTCATAGGGGTTAGCAGCGGCAGCGAACCGTCTTCATCGCGTACGGTTTCGTAGGCTATGCATACCGCCTTGCTGGCTATCATGGCACGTGTAAGGCTTTCGCTGCTGGCAAAGTGGAAGTAGGTAAAAATTACCTGGTTCTTTTTTATCAGCGGGTATTCCTGTTGTATGGGTTCTTTAACTTTTACCACCATTTCGCTCATGGCGTATACCGCTTCCAGGCTGGGCAGCATTATGGCGCCTGCCTCGCGGTAATCTTCATCGGGGAAACCGCTGCCTACCCCGGCCGACTCCTGTATAAATACTTCGTGGCCGTTGTTTACAAGTTCATATACCCCACCCGGCGTTAGGGCCACCCGGTTTTCGCCGTTCTTCATTTCTTTTGGCACCCCTATTTTCATGATGGTATGAATTATAATTTTTGCAAATATAATAATTACACCCCCTAAATTAAAAGGGGTTCATGTAAAATAATTTTAAAAATAAAAACACCACCCCCAAACAAAAATAGGACTAGTGGTTTATAAAGACATTTTTTACAACGCACACCCCCTAAAAAATATACCCCAAACCTGTATTTACCAATATTTCGCCGAAACCCTTATCTTTACCATAACAATAAACCCGATGAAAAAACTCCTCCTTATATCCCTGTTGGCACTCGCGGCCTGTAAAAAAGAAAGCAGCGCTACCGATACCGTAAACGACAGCATCAGTGCCGATACTACCCTAATCGCCCCGCCTGAAGAAGAAAGCGCGCTTAATGATACTACCGAAACCGTAGCGCCCGAACGCACCACGGCCAACCCGGAGGAATCAGTTACGGGTAATTTCACCGGGAAAACGCTTACCGCTATGGGTACACTGATACATGAGGGCACTGATGGTGATGAAGACCCTTCAGAATATAGCATTACATTTAACGACCCTGCAATTGCATCTGTACCGGGTGGCTGTTGCGGAATGATACTGGTTAACGAGGGCGACCTTGACGGCGATGGCCTTGACGAACTGGGAGTAGCACAGGCACCCCTGCATGGCTGCACTTACGATTATATGGCATACACCTATAAAAACGGCAAGTGGAAACGGTATGTAGATATGTTTTTAATCCCCACCGCATGCGATGGTATCAGCCGCAACGATGTGCAGCAACTGGTATTTAAGGAAGGGAATACGGTATACTATATGCAGGCCGACCTGAACGATGAAAATTTTAAAAAGATAAAGACCAAAGCCAAGATTTTAAAATAGCAGCTGTGTTAGTTACAGGCCGACATCTTATTTATCAGTCAGCACAACCTCTTTAATGGTCATTTTGTATATTGATGTGCCATTCCCCAGCATGACCCAATTGTTCAATTTTGAATTCCACATATAAGTAATATACCCTTCTGCATCGCAAAGGTAATCCACTTCTATATCGGTTTTTGTACCTGGTTTAAGAGGCTTTACCCTGCGCAGCCCAATGAAAAAACGTCCCGGGTTTTTATATAAGGGGTATGGCACCGGGATTTCCAGTTTGCCCTTTTCATCTCCCTTTACGGTAAAAGGCAAAGGTTCCCCTATCATCTTACCGGGTTCGCCATTCGGGGCTACTTCAAAAAAAATGATCTGCAAATCGGTATCCTGAAAATCATAAGAAGTGGATTTCCTGCTTGGCTTATGGTTAAAATCAAACGTTACCGAACTGATGTATCCTTCGGGCAAATCGGTAATCAGGGTCACCCTTTCATATCCATAAGTAACGGATCCTAAAAAGGTACACAAGCCCGAAAAACGTTTTTTAACGGTTTTTGATTTCTTTGGCGGTTTATTCCCGATAAAAACTTCTTTAAGCTGAATGGTATCTTTTCCCAAGTCTTGGGCAAAACTAACAGTTGCTGATAATAACAGGATAAAAAGCAAAAGTTTCTTCATGGTTGGTTGTGGTTCTGCTTATACAACGCCTTTCCCGGCATCGTAGTATATTACCCCCTCACCCAGCAATCGGCTACGTGGTCGTTTACCATGCCGGTGGCCTGCATGTGGGCGTAGATTATGGTACTGCCCACAAACTTAAAGCCGCGCTTTTTAAGGTCTTTGCTTATTGCATCGCTTAGCGGTGTAGTGGCGGGTATATGCCCTAAGGAAGCAGGAACGTTATCCAGAGGGTTGCCATCGGTAAAATTCCAGAAGTATTTACTGAAGCTACCGAACTCCTCCTGCACTTTCATAAAGTTTTGGGCATTGGTTATGGCAGCATTTACCTTTAACTTATTACGGATGATACCCGGGTCGGCCATAAGGCGGTCGATGTCTTCCTGGGTATAATTGGCAATCTTTTTATAATCGAAATTATCAAAGGCTTTACCAAAGCTTTCGCGGCGGCGGAGTATGGTAATCCAGCTTAGCCCCGCCTGGAAGGTTTCCAGCAGCAGGAACTCAAACAGCTTACCGTCGTCATACACAGGCTTGCCCCATTCTTCATCGTGATAGGTTTGGTACAGCGGGTCGGCACCACACCAGCCGCAGCGTATTTTAGTGTCCATTGTTTGCGAGTTTCTTATCGTGGTTGTGTACGTACTTTTCTATCAGCCAGTGGCCCAGGTAAATCATCGGGGTCATCAGCACGGCTATTACCAGTTTTACGGTATAGTTGGTAAACCCGGCCTCTATGTACACCGGCAGGGTCATTTTGCCGGTAGCATAAAACGCGATGCCCAGTACTATAAACGAATCAAAGAACTGCGAAATCACCGTACTGCCGGTACTGCGCAGCCATATCATTTTTTCGCCGGTTTTCCTTTTAAAGAAATGGAACAGTGTAACGTCTATAATCTGCGAGGCGATGAATGCCGTAATACTGCCCACAATAATCCACATACTCTGCCCGAACACGGCACTAAATTGCGCATCGGTCACCCAGCCGGGGCCTTGTGCAGCAGGTATCAGCATGGCAAAGTACAGCAGTATGAAACAGTAGGCAATAAGCAATGCCGTGATAACAGACAGCCTACGCACACCCTTTTGCCCGAAGTATTCGTTAATAAGGTCGGTAGTGATGAATACCACCGGCCAGGGCACCACGCCCACACTCATAAGGTACGGCCCAAAACCAAATACAGGGCCTATATTAATGAGCTTGCCCCCTATAAGCTCGGCAACAACGGCATTGGTAATAAAAATCCCTGCAAGGATAACGTACAGGGTGCTTTTGCGGTTTTCAAACATTTCGGGTAGAATAAAACGTAAAGTTAAGGAAAATGTGTTCCTTATCCAAAGCCACTGAGCTACTAAGCTACTTAGCAGCTTCGAAAGAAAAAGCCGCTGAGCTGCTAAGAAGCTAAGTGGCTCAGAAGCTTAGTAGCTTAAAAAAAAGCTGCTGAATTCCCGGGCAACCCGGAAACTCAGCAGCTAAGAAGCTTAGTCGCTCAGCAGCTTTAAAAAAAACTACTTCACGGTTATTTTGTACAGCCCGCTGGCATGCGGCGCCAGTGACTTTGTAAACTGACCTTTAAAGCTGCCTTCCGGCTTACCGTTCCACATATCGGTGAATGTGGCTTCTTTGGTAAGGCCAATATCGGCAAGGTTAACGCTTACATCTGCCGGTTGGGTACCATCGGCCATGTTGAAGACCGCGAGGTATACCTCGCCTGTACTCGGGTTTTTAGAGGTAATGGCTACTTTGCCGTCCTTCTGGAACAGCTGCCTTACACCCGTGGCCTCGCCATGCATTTTCAGAACCTCCTTGTTGGTAAGCAGCGAATACGTAAAGGCATCGTTGCTCGGCATGTCACCGCCAAAGAACAGTGGCGAACGGAATATGGTAAACAGCGTCATTAATGTATATTGCTCGTCTTTGGTAAGGCGGGTCATGCGGTCGTTGCCACGCTCGCCACGGATAGAGATACGCCCCAGCGGAATCATATCGCAATCAGGCCAGGTGCCCGGCGCTATGTGCGGGTACCACTTTTGGCATACTTCCATAAGGTGGGTTATGTGCGGCCAGGTATCCCAAACGTCGTCTACCATACGCCACATGTTGGCATGGGTTTTTACGTGCTCTGCTTTTTCTATCGGGGTTTCCCCCGGCGATGTGCTCAGCACTATCTTACGTCCACACTTGTCTATCGCCTTTCGGATAAGGTTGATTTCATCTTCGTGGTACGGGCGCGAAAGGTCGTCTATCTTCACAAAATCGATTCCCCAAGAAGCGTACAATTCAAAAAGCGAATCGTAGTATTCCTGCGCTCCCGGTTTATCAGCCAGTACGGTGTAGTTGTCCTTCAGCCATTCGCATTGCAGGGCGGTGGTATAAATCTGGTCGGCAGTAACACCGTTAGCGCCTTTTATGGGCAATTTATCCTGCACCGCTTTTTTAGGGATGCCACGCATAATGTGGATACCGAACTTCAGCCCTTTGCCGTGTACGTAGTCGGCCAGCGGCTTAAACCCTTTGCCATCCTTAGCCGAAGGGAAACGGTTTACCGCAGGCTGGTACCTACCGTATTGGTCGATAACATAGCGAGGGTCGGTTTGGTTATAACCGCCTGCCTTGTCGTTTTCCACAAACCAGCGGATGTCTACTATTATGTACTCCCACCCGAATGGCTTCAGCTTTTCAGCCATGTAGTCGGCATTGGCTTTTACTTCGTGTTCCTCAACGGTGGGGCCGTAGCAGTCCCAACTGTTCCAGCCCATAGGCGGGGTTTGTGCCCAACTCCTGAAATCGCTGTTGCTACTTACCTTAGTAGACGAGCAACCAGCAAGGACCAGAGCCAGTGCAGATGAAATAACTATTTTTTTAATCATGGTTATAGTAAGTGATTTGGATTTACATCGGTAGTAAAATTAGTGTTTAAAATACACTTACCAAAAAATGGCTTTACTTTTAAATATATCTTAAAGTTAACCCCAAATATAAACACCTCTTTGCGTCTTGGCGCCTTTGCGAGATTTTCTTTACCACCACGTTCACAAAGGTTTTCACAAGGTTCACTATGTTTGGTTCAAATAAGGCAAGACATACTTGAATGGCCACTAAGGCTTTCCTACGGAAAGCTAAAAGTACACATAATTATGCTTAACAACAGGAATAAAAAAGGGCTGTCTCTTTCGAAACAGCCCTCCGGTATTTATACCGATTTCAAGAACAATTACTGCTTAATTATTTTTTTATTGGCAACAGTACCGTTTTCAAAGGTTACTGTCATTATGTAGTTGCCTGAAGCAAGGCCTGAAAGCTGCACCTCTTTAGCAGTGGTAGTGTACAGCAGGCTGCCCAGCATGTTAAACACGCTTACTTGCTTCACCGTTTGGGTAGTTTTAATGAACACCACATCGGTAGCAGGGTTAGGGTATACGGTAAACAGGTTAGCGTTTACATCATCAACACCCAGCGGGATGTCTACTGTCACTTCAATTTCGCCGTAGATGGTACCATCAGCGGCAGTAGCCCTTACGATAACCGTACCGTTAGCAATAGCCGTAACAAGTCCGTTTTCATCAACTGTAGCGAAATCAGAACCTGCAACAATGCTCCAGGTAACGTCGTCGTTAGTAGCATCGGCAGGAAGTACAGTAGCTACAAGCTGAAGCGTACCACCGGCAGTAGTGATTTCGGCAGCAACATCACCTTCTGTGGTTACTGTAACCGATTCTACAGCCACAACCTGGCCTGTGATAGTGATTTCTATTTCGCCATAAACAGTTCCGTCAGCGGCAGTAGCCCTTACAGTAACTGTACCGTTGGCAATAGCCGTAACAAGTCCGTCAGCGTCAACCGAAGCAAAATCAGCACCTGAAACAATGCTCCACGTTACATCAGTATTGGTAGCATCAGCAGGAAGTACAGTAGCTACAAGTTGTAATGTACCTGCATCGGTAGTGATGGTTGCAGCAACATCGCCTTCAGTGGTTACAGTAACCGAAGTAACCGCAACAACCTGGCCTGTAACCGTGATTTCTATTTCGCCATAGACAGTACCGTCAGCAGCAGTAGCCCTTACGGTAACTGTACCGTTGGCAACAGCCGTAACAAGTCCTTCTGCATCAACCGAAGCAAAATCTGAACCTGCAACAATGCTCCAGGTAACGTCGTCGTTAGTAGCATCAGCAGGAAGTACCGTAGCTACAAGCTGTAGTGTACCGGCATCGGTAGTGATTTCGGCAGCAACATCACCTTCAGTGGCTACAGTAACCGAAGTAACCGCAACAACCTGGCCCGTGATTGTAACCACAATTTCACCGTAGATGGTACCGTCAGCAGCAGTAGCCCTTACGGTAACCGTACCGTTTGCAACAGCAGTAACAAGTCCGTCTGCATCAACCGAAGCAACATCAGCACCTGAAACAATGCTCCAGGTAACGTCGGCGTTAGTAGCATCGGCAGGAAGTACAGTAGCTACAAGCTGTAGTGTACCGGCATCGGTAGTAATGGTTGCCGCTGCACCACCCTGTGTAGCAACCGTTACCGAAGTAACTGCCACAACCTGGTTGGTTATTGTAATGGTAACTTCATCATATACGTCAGGATAACCTGTAACAGTAGCCCTAACGGTAACCGTACCGTTTGCAGCAGCAGTTACAAGGCCGTTAGCATCTACAGTAGCATTACCTGCACCTGAAGTGATGGTCCATGTAAGTGGCGCACCTACCGGTGTAGCAGTAGCTACAAGTTGCAATGTACCTCCGTCGGTAGTTATGGTACCATCGGCACCGGCCTGAACGGCAACGTCTACTGTAGGCGTAGCATCAGGCTGTCCGAATTTAGATACCGCAAGTACCGAAAGGCGTATTTCGCTGCCATATTCTGCACCCTGGTTGCCCGCAAAGCTGAAGCTGATACCTGTAACCGTTTTGGCCTGATTTGCTTCATCTATTTCAATGCTGTACTGGTACAGGCGCGGGTTGCTGCTGTCACCTTCAAGGTTATTGTTGGCACGGTTTACACGGCCCACACCCTGTATGGCATAATCAGTACCGTTGTACCAGTCAGACACCGATGGGGTAGCCTGTTGTGTAGTACCGTCAGCAAAGTTTACGGTAGCCACCAGTGGCAGGTATTGCACACCACCACCGGCAGTACCGGCCAGGAGATATAAGGTAGAAACGTTAGTAGACAGGAAGCTAAGCGTACCGGTGCTGCTGCCTGTACCTACATAATCAGGTGTAAGGAAAAGAGCGTTATCGCCATTGTAATCTGCCAGCTGGAAGCTAAGGCCCGATGTGGCTACGCTGTTTATAAGACCGTTTACCGGAAGGCCGTATGTAGGTGTGGTAGATGAACCCGGAGCCTGGAAATCCAGTGATACCAGAGCCCTTGAGTTTGTTTCGTCAAAACCGATGTCTGAACTGTCAGATGCATTGCCCATACCGTTAGCAATAATATCGTGGTTAAAACCATCGGTAATGGCTATTGGCGAATAAGCATCTGCTACTACCGTAGGGGTTTCGCAGATGCTAACACCTAAAATTGCCGTTGTTGTAGCCGCGTTAGAAGACGTTGCTTTCGCAAAGCTAACCGAGGCTATCAGTTTATCGTAGTTTGTGCTGCTAAGCACAAATTCTTTCTGGAACATGTACGTTTGGGTAAGGCCGCTGAAGCTGTTTACCGGGGCCCATCCTGCTGTAGTGATTACAGATACCCTGCCCAGAGGGCCTGCTGTAGTAACCGTTGCAGACGGTGTACCGTCAGACCACCAGTCAGTAGCCTGCTGCGCTGCAAATACCTGTGTTGTACCATCGGCAAAGTTTACCGTTACATCTACATTGTTAGTACCTTCTGCACTTACCCATGCAAGGTATAGCTTCTGGGCTTTCTTTTGTGTTGTAAAGGTAAGCGTACCGGTATTGGTAAGGCTGTTCCTCAGTACAAGTGCATTGTTTCCTGTGTATGATGCCAGTTGGAACGACAGCCCTGCGGTAGCAGCACTGTTTATAGTACCGTTGTTCGGTAAGCCTGCACCATAAGCAGCAGCGCTTGCACCCGATGAATGCGGGTTAGTAGGGACAAAGTCCTGAGCGTAGTAACCGTTAGCACCGTCTATAGGCTGGGTTGCTTTATCATTGGCATTACCGCCGGTACCTTCTGCAATAACGTCGGCATTAAAGCCGGTAACTGCTACTGTAGCAAATGTACAGTCGGCAGGAGCCGTCTGGTTTGAAATGGTAACTTCAAATGTAGCGCTAAGCGATGTGCTTTGTGCTGATGTAGCCGTTACGGTAACTGTACCGCTTCCGTTTCCGGTAGAGGTTAAAAGTCCGTTTGCATCTACGGTAGCCAGGTCACCACCTGTAGTTACTGCCCAGGTAACATCTTGTGCCGCTGCGGCAGGATATACCGTACCTACAAGCTGTAGTGTACCGCCATAAGTAGTAATGGCAGGAGCAGCATCGTTTAGCGTGGTAACTATAATGTACTGGCCTGCTACAGTTTCAAGGTTTAGTTTTTTAACCGATAGTTTGCCAAGGCCTGAATCGCTGAACGCAAGGTACAGGTTGCCCTCGCTGTCTACCGCAAGTGAGTTGTTTGTAGCCTGTCCGCTGCTCACGTAGCCCGGCGAAGGTTCGCTCCAGCTGTTGGTATCGGCATCGTAGCCCAATACATAATTTTTCAGCAAGTCGGTATTTTCCCAGTTACTTGCAGCCACATATACATGGTTATCTGCACCTATCGCTATACTGGTGTGCTGTACTTTCCCAACAGAAAAGTTTTCGTTGCCCACCTGTGTCCACTCGCCGTTAAACTTTTTAACATTCAGTTTATTGCCTCCGGCACTGTTAGATACATATGCTACGTACAGGGAGTTATTGCTGTCTACAGCAATACAAGAGTTATAATTTTCTGTTGATGGCGCTGCAACAAGGTTAGCATTGCCCCCAACAGGCGACCATGCATCGGTAGACGATGCGGTAACCGTGTTTTCATATATGTGAAGGTAACCGTTATTGTTAAAGCTTACATATATTTTTCCGCTGCTTGTTATGGCAAGGTCCAGGTAAAAAGCCGTACCGCCAAAAAAGCCTGCAGTACCCACCTGTTCCCATGCGCCGTTTACATAGCGTTTTATGGTACCGGTACCCTCGCCGCTGGCTACAAAAAGTACACCATCAGCAGAAACCGCCGAAGCCTGATAGTTAATGGTATTTGTAGTAGTGTTAGGCAACTGGCTCCAGCTGGTGCCGTTAAACTGCCTTGCCTGAAGGCCGGAGTCCTGGTTTGTAAAATATACATTTCCCGAAGCATCTGCCGCAAGGGAATTATAGGACGCAAGTCCGGAAGTAATCCCCGCCGAACCGCCAAGGTACGACCATGCGCCATCGCTAAATTTCTGTACGCTGCCCTTGGTTACTGAGGTATCATAGTAACCTACCAGCAGGTTGTCCTGGTAATCGCTTATAAGGGTAAGCCGCCCTGCACCTGCGGCTGATACACCATCGGCTGAGCCAACGGCTTCCCATACCTGGGCAAATGCATTGGTACACATAAGCAGTAATACTGCCAGCATACCCGCAAAATAATTTTTTTTCATAACGAGTAGAAAATTGGTTTAAAGTGACCCAAATGTAGAGCGCGTGTTAACATTGTGTGAAAAATGCCCTACTTAACAGCTTACCTCTTGCCAAAAACAACATACTCATTACGTACTCACCACTAAAAACCAATTATTTACAACGATTTCAATTCTTTGCCATAACAAAATATCCGTGTATATTTTAGGCCTGCAGGATGGTTCGTTTTGGGGATTCAGGACTTATTTTCACGCCAGTCATCGCGAGGAACGAAGCGATCTCATAATGGATTACAGGAATTATGATACGCGGGTGAAGCCAACGCTTAGCGGTCACGGATTTTGAGATTAATAAATACACAATGTAGACGTTTTCCATGTCGACCGCAGCGGAGTGGAGACATCTCAGGCGAGATTTCTCCTATCGTCGAAATGGAACAGCCAACTTTGTATTTTAGAAAATATGTCTTGTAGAGTAAATAGAAGCAAAACCTAAATACCGTCAAACCAGTTATAAATATCTGCTGATTGCGGGATATCCAGCTTTTTACGGATGCGGTATTTTTTGTTTTGTACTGTACGGGTTTCTATGTAGGTAAACTGTGCTATCTGCTTGGTAGACAACTTCATTTTCAGCATGGCGCAAAACTCTATTTCCGATTGTACCAGCTGAGGGTTAATGTCCAACAGCTTTTTGGAGAAATCAGGGAATAGTTTCTCAAAATTGAAAATGAATGAAGAATCGTCGCGCTTTATCAGTTCTAAAAGTGCATCGTAGTTTTCGGTAAGCTCGGGCAGCGTTTCAGCCTGTGGCTCGGTATCATCGGCAGAAACAGCACGTTTCCTGCGTATATACACCCATGATGCCCCGGCCCCGGCAAGTACCACAACACCCATAGCCAATGCAAAATACGGGAAACGGCTTGCAGGCGGGGTGGTTTCTTTTTTGGCAAGTTCGCTTTTCAGCAAGTTATATTTACTTTTTAGCGCCTGTAATTCTATAGCCTCCAGCTTATCACCATACTGTTTTACAGCAGTAGTATCGCCCTGCATTTTATACACCTGTATAATATTGGTATACAGTTCTTTTACATTAAGCACTTCACCATTAGTCTTGTTTATCTCTTCGGCTTTCAGGTAATATTCCAGTGCTTTGGCATTGTCTTTACGCTGTTGGAACACCTGCCCCAACACGTAATAGTTGAGCCCCGTGACATTATCATCGTGTGTGCCCTGCGGCTTCATGACCATAGACATGTTGGCATAATGCTCCGCCGAATCGGCATTTACATGGATGTAGGTGCTGGCAAGGTTAGAATAGTTAAGGTACTGGAACCGCTTATACGCTTCAGAATCCTTTTTGCCACGGTAGCTTTTTATGGCCAGCTGCATTTTCTCAAGCGCCTTCAGGTATTCCTTGCGGTCGTTATAAATATTCGCCTGACTGAGCAGTACATTGGCACGGGTGTAGAAAATGGTAGGGTCGCTGTCGTTTGCCTTGTCCAGTACCTTGAAGGCTTTATCCAGGTTAGCCAGCGCCTTATCGTGCATTTCGTTAATGGAAAATGCCTCTGCCCTGTAAATGTAGGACATGGCATTGTACTTGGCATTCCCGTGTTTGTCTGCTTTTACATGTAGTGAATCGGCTGCCTTTATAAGGTTTTCCACATCCTCTTTGCTGTAATAATAGCGGCAGCGCCTGTCCAGCAATATAAGTTCATTCAGCCTGTCTCCTGCGGCAATAGCCTCATCTAAAAGCGGCTGGATTTCGTTGTATGCCTTGTCTACATTGCTCCTGAAGAGGTTACCGTTTTGCTCCACACGCTCGGTAAGCGTAGCCGGGTGCTGTGCATAGGCGTGCAGTGCCGCAAGCAAAAACAGCATGCTTATAAAACCATGAAACGATATGTTGTTGAATTTCTTTTTCATCAAGCGTTGTACTATACTACTCATGCTTTCGCGTAAAAGTATAATATTTTATAAAATTTTGTACGCTTTTAATACCATTAGCCAACAAAACAAATAATAAATGTAGTGAAACCAGCCCCGAACCTTTCATTTACAGGGCCGTTTCACTGCCATAACACAACTATCAACTATCAGAAGAGAATCCTCCTGCTTACTTTTCCTTTTGGTGTATGTACCTCAACAATAAGCACCTGCTGTGCGGCGTCGAGGCTGCTTATGGTAAGCCTATTGTTATTTACATTCCCCTGGGTGTACAGCTTACGCCCGCGGATGTCAAAAACGTTTACACTGTCCATCATTACATTACCACTGCTGATGCCAATTGTTTTGCCTTCGGTAAATACAATTACATTATTGGCTTCCGCCAATGGGTTATCTGTACCCAACGCCTGGGTGCTGTACACCACGTCAAAACGGTTTTCAAACGTACCCGCTTCCGTACTGAAGCTATACTCCTGTTGGGTAAGGTCGCGTAATATCCCCTCGCTGTTATCCCTAAGGTAAATTTTCTGCCCCTGTGCAAAGACACCATCTACATGGTCCAGGTTTATGGTATACGTACCCGCTGCCGGGGCCGTAAAGCCCATCGGCACCACATCGGTAGTTTCAAACCCTGCCCTTGCCTGTATGGTAAGCGGGGTAACTTCAGCAATTGAGTACAGCGCTATATTTTCTGCGTCGGTAAACTTCACGGCATCGTAACCGTAGTCGATACCCATAGTACCCTGGGCAAAATACCCCACCATGGCCTGGCTTGCGGCTGCATCATTGGTAATGTTCAGCCACAGTCTTGACGCCGTATTAGCGGCCGACTTAAAGAAGCCCTGTGACGTACCCCCTATTGCCCTGCGCATACTGTTTGTAAAGGTAAGCTGCGGGTTGGTAACGCCTGTTTTTGTTTTCACAAAGAAGCCCTGGCCCGGTGCCAGTGTCCAGCCGGTATTAAAGCCGGTAAAGAAATCGGCCTGCTCAGAACCGCCCCCTTCTGCCGGGTTGTGTACAAAGCCCGAAAGGTTTATGGTGGCGTAAGACGGGCTACTGCTGTTGTTTCGTTTCCTCCAAACGTAAATACCGGATGTAATGTCTATAACGCTGCCGTTATTCTGCACACCTGTTACAGCGGCATCGGTATCGCCATAGAAGAAATCGTAAATATTAAGCGGCGACGGGTATGGGTTCCCCACAGCAGTACAACGGCTGCCCTCTGTATTTAACGGATAAGTAAATGTACCGTTGTGCGGCGCACCTGTAAACACACCATCGAAATAGTAATTATCGGTGCCTGCTATGTATTCGGCAGGGGTGGTAATACCATTGTTTGTACTGCCGGTTACATCGGCTGACAGCACATTCGGCATACGGATAAGGTAGCCTTTAGCAGCTGTAAAAGTACCAGCAGCACTTACCGGAGAATAAGCCTGGACACCATTTTCGTATTTATATTCGTAGAAACGGTTAGCCGCAGTAGCCGGAGAAAAACCGCCTAAACTTTGCCCACTTACCGGCGACGACCACAAGGTATAATCTAGCCTGTATAGCGGGTTGCTCTTTTTGTGCAGGGTTATAGCACCACTGTTCGTAGCAGTATTTACTTGTACCAATGCCGCATTGTCCTGCACGGTAAGGATAGCATCCTCATCAACCGAAAGGCTGTTTGCTACCCAAAGCGTAGCCCCTGTTTTTACGTTAAGCGAAGTGGCTTCTGCAAGGGTAAGGCTTTTTGCATAGCCTGTATTCCCCACCTGTATTTCGGCAGCTGGAGCCGACTGCGGCAGGGTAATATCATCTTCAACGCCCGGCAGCGTACCCCCGCACCAGTTGGCCGGGTTGTGCCAGTTGCTGTCGACAGTACCGGTCCATTCATAATTTACCGTAGCGATAACCGATACGCGCGTAGCCGATTCGCCACAGCCTGTGGTAAACTTCCAGTCGTAGAAGTAGTACCAGTAGCTGTTTCCAGACACACCGGTATTACCTGTAAATGTAAGGCCGTTGTTATTTACATTATACTGGCCTGTAGCACCCGATGCATTACGGATGAGCCTGTTGGCTCCATAATAATCAGGCACACCCCATTCCAGCCTGTAATCATTACCCGCAGGAATTTCCCAGTTAAGTGTTACAACATAAGGTGCACCTACTACTGATGAACCTGAAACCGGTGACGTACCTACAGTTGAAAATGTCAATTGTTTTAGTACCGTACCCGAAGTATTTTTGAGATAAATAATATTGTTTGCCTGGGGATCTACCGGATAAATAGTAACCGAAGTAAGCGTAATCGCCGTAGACAGGTTAAACTTCATGGCTTCACCATTATTCGCAGTACCACCGTAAGATGATGAAGATAAGCTTGCCGGGCCTGCCGGGCCTGTGGTGTATGAATTTAAGTTCCCCATAGCCGCAGCATAGTACGTAGTAGTATGCGCTATTACAGGTGTGGTTACAGTGTTACCTGTACCTATCAGTGTACCGCTTGTTTCGGCGGTGTACCATTTTATGCTGTTGCCGCTTTGGGTAGTGGCGCCAAGCTGTACCGTACCCTGGCCGCATCGGCTGCCCGGTGTGGTAGCCGTTACAGAAACACCAAGAGTTATCGTCACAGGTGTAGAAGTTAACACCGTACTGCCGTTACACAATACATCGCATTTAAAATATTTGTTATTCGCATCGACGGTAAGTGTTGCCGTGGCGGTGGTTGATGCCGTTCCTGCATTAGTATACGTAATACCATCAGCAGATGATCTCCACTGGTAGGTAATGCCGCTGGCCGCAGGTATACCCGAGCCAAGGCTAAAAGTTAATGCCTCAGCACTACAGATATTGGTTTTTGATGCAGATGCCGTTACCGATGTAGGGAAGGTAGCAGCGCTGCAATTAGGTAGCACATCAACAAATATATCGTCTATAGAAAGATAAAACGGCGCCGATGTTAAGGTGGCTTTTATGCCAATGTAATAGGTGCCGGTTGTAGCCGGTGTAAATGTACCGGAAACTTTCTGGTAATTGCCGTTAGTAATATCAGTGGCTGCAACTATAGTATTTGTCATGGCCGTTGCTGTGGCCGATGTACCGTAAGCAGCCGTTACGTTTGCGCCACTGGTAACATCCTGGCGGGCGTAAAATTCCATTTGGTATGCTGTACCGCCGGTAAGTTGCAGCGGGTAAAACATCCAGTCTTCGTTACTGTAGCCAAGATATACATTCCAACTGCCCGTGCGCGGGCTGCGGTTGTATGTTGTAGACGAATTGTTAGCTGTCCATGTAGCCGAACCGCCTATGCTCTGCTGTGACCAGCATCCCGCCACTGCCGTATTATTGCTCTGGCCGCTTTCAAAGCCCTCAGAGAACGGTATCGTATTCGACATTGTTACCTGTACTGCATTTGATGTACCTGTATTGCCTGAACAGGTGACATTGCAACGGTAGTAGGTAGACGCCGTTTGTGTTGTAGCTAATGTTGAAGACGTAGCACTACTAATGTTATTCCATGTAGTATTGTTTGCAGACGATTGCCACTGGTAAGTTACACCTGTACCCGAAGTTGCATTTTGCAGCGACAGGGTAAATGAGGTAGCGGGGCATACACTGCTTGCCGTACTTAGTGTATTGCCCGGTGTAGGTGTGCCTGAACAGGCCGAAGCTGTTTCAAGGGTAAGCTTTACGTTAGGATAGTTGCTTTGCCTGGTCATTGAGGTAGATGCTGTCCAGGTATTGGTACTACCGTACCAATACGATGAGCGATAATTACTGCTACTGCTCATTGAGGTATATGCCCAGCTTGGTCTTGGTGAGGCTACTGATGCACCGCTGTTGTTAACTACCACTATAGAAAGGTTGTTTGATGTAGAGTCGAACAAGAACGGCGTGGCAAGTGTAATGTTCTGCCAGCCCGATGCCGTATTCGGGAATGTACCCGACCATACCTGGGTGTAACCCGTTAATGTAGCGGTTGTGCTTACTACGCTATACGACACCTTCTTCATGTAAATGGTTACATTGGGTATTGTAGTGGTATTACCTACTGTTTTATTAAAGGAAATCCCGGTAATATTACCGGTAGTATTTATTTCGCTGCCCAGGTAAAGTATCTCACTTACACTGTAGTTGCTAAATGTGTATACAGGGGTAGTTGTTTGGGTGCCGGTGCCCGTACCTAAGGTAACCGTTTGTGCACCTACCCTGCCCACAGAGGCCAGCAAGGTAAGTACCAGTAAAAAAATGCAATGTATTTTAGGGGTTTTCATTGTCGTTTTATTTGTGGTAAAAAATAATGCAGATTTATTATATTTATTTAAACTTATTCTAAATAAAGTGTTAAAGCCTAAAAAAAGGTACCCGGGAGAGTACCCTTTTTCCGTTTGGGCCGAAGTGGAAAAGCCGCTTTGATTAACTAACTCCTGAAATCAATGCAAATTTCTCCACTATGTTTCGGCCTTAACAGAAGGCTTAGCCTTATTACTGTTTTTGGTATACGTTACGTGTTACTACGCTCACACCGTTTACTGTTGTGGTTTTCTCAACATAAAAACGGTTGTTGGCATCGGTAAAGAAAATGGTTTTTACCTCAGCTGTCCCGTCTACGGTAAATGTATAGTTGTTGTGGTTAACCGACCAGTTACCTATAACCATATCGCTTACCACACAGGTACCGCTTCCGCCACCCGATCCGTTATCATCAGATTCATCTGTACTTTCGTCGGTAGTCTCGTCTGTAGTTTCCTCATCGGTACTTTCATCGGTTTCTTCCTCCTCATCAGTGCTTTCATCGGTTTCTTCCTCGTCGTCACTCTCTTCTTCGTCATCGTCGCTGCCAAGTGTGCTTTTGTATGCAGCGCCCGGCTTGCCACCGTTTGTATACAGCTCATGCGTAAACTGTTCAGGCCCGAAGATGTACGTTTCCTCCATCTGGCATGCGTTAAGCGAAACGGCATTGCCGTTTGTATAACGCTCCACAAGCTTCCATGTGCCAACAATTGGCTGCGCCGAAGTGCCGTTGTCGTCATGGCAGGCCACAAAAACCGATGCCGTAAAAACGAACGCAAGCATGATTAGTATTAGTTTTTTCATTGTATGGTGATGTTTAATTAGTGAACAAATTTTAATGCCAGCGAAATGATGTCTGCTTCCAGCGAGTCGCTGCGCTCATAGTGGTTGTACCTCAGGTCGATGCTCTTAAGCCCCAGCCCTGCCAGTTTAAACCGTTGGAAAATATCGGTATACGAAGCGCCAAGGCCATACTGGTGGCTATCAAACGACGACAGGTCATAATCCGATGTATAGTAGCGTTCAAACGAGTAATGCGTATCGTGCGGGGCAAAATAACGCACCCCTGCCTGGGTATAAAAACGGTACATAGGGTACAATGTAAATGCGCCCAGCTTTACCGGCACCTCTATACTCGCCGTATGCGACTCCATCCCCCAGTTGTCAGTATAATACCTGTAGTAGGTACGCAGTATAAAACGGTCGCTCAGGTAATAGTTAAAGCGCAACCCAATAGGGAATTTAAACCTCGTAGACGGCAGCCTTTCCACGTCGTCTGCCAGGCGAAACACCCCCTGGTTATCCCTCATGTTGTACACGGGTATGTAACGAGCCTGACCGATGTAAAAGTTAGCCTTATCGGCAAAATACATGCGGTGGTACGGCGTAGACAGCAGCCCTTCCTGGTACAGGAAGTCAAACAATAGTGCCGCCTGTGCCCTCTTGCCCAGTATCTGCGAAACGCTAAACGACAACGCGTACGAATTCCTCTTTTTATTGGTAAACTCCGTAAAGGCCGACGGCAGGTAGCTGCGGCTCTCGTTGCCCATCTGGTCATAAACGGTTACCCCCTGGAAGTAACCCGCATTCAGGAAATTCATGCCGTACTGGCCATATTCGTGCAGCTCAGTAGGATAAATAGGTTTCCATTGGTCAAAGAACGCGGTAGCCTTGGCACTGGCCTCGGTATTTTTATCGTTGAACAGGCGGGCGATGCCCAATCCTGCACCCAGCGAGTGGTAATCATATTCTGTAGAGCCCGATACATTGGCCGTCCATACGATATTGCGGTCGTCTGAACTATGGCTGTATGCAGCCGAAACTGACGTAAGCACATCGTGCCTTGATGCCCCGCTGCTGGCTATCCACGGGCTGCCGTACGGTGCCGGTGTACCGCCTTCTTCATACTCATCATCGTCGTCATCACGTTTGGTCTTGTTACCCGGACGTGCCGACGCCCCCGAACCGTTAAGGTAGGTGCCATCGGTAAAGAACGGGTTAATATTACCCGACGAAGCCGAGGTATAGGCCGAAAAACCGGCATCTATGGTAAGCACATCGTCGTCATTTAGCGGTATAGCTATTATGATGTCGCCAGTGGTATCGGTAATTTCCTCCATACCGGTACCGCCACCCACTGCCGAATGTATACCGTCCTGTTTATAGTAACTGCCCAGCAGGTCTACCTCGGTGGTTTCAAGCACGCGCTTCTTAAAGGTAACGGTGCTGTCTGCCTCCTGCGCAAACAAGGCCGGTGCATATAAAACACAAAATAATACTACGTAAAACTTCCCCATACTTCCTTAGTTACAGCCGCAGCCCCCTCCTGTTTTGCCGTTAGAAGCGCCCGAAGCGCCCTCGCGGTAGATCTGGAAATTGGTTTCATATTTTTCTGATGTACGGGCATTAAGCGCCATATCAGGGTCGTTTACCTGTTGCTTTTCATACTCTTTTACAGTAGAGCATGAGGCGGTTGCCAAAACAATAAGCACGGGTAATAGTCTCTTCATAAGTTGGTTATGAATTATGGTTTTTTAATGTTTTTCAGGTCTACATTGTCTGAGGCAAATACCTCGCCCTGGTCAGTTACTACCACGCATCTCAGGCTCGGGAACTGGTTAATCAGGTTCAGCCCCACTTCCTTGCCCAGCACCATTACCGATGTGCTGAAGCCATTTGCCATTTCAGCGCTTGGCCCCATAACGGTAACACTGCACAGGCCGCTTGCCGGGTAGCCGGTTTTCGGGTTGATGATGTGCGAATACCGCTTGCCGTTTATCATGGCAAATTTCTCGTAGCTGCCACTGGTTACTATAGCACTTTCCTTCAGCGGGAAAACGGCAAATACCTTGTCCTTGTTCATAGGGTTGGTTATGGCTACCGTCCATGGCTTACCATCGGGCTGCGTACCCCAGGTATTCATATCGCCGGAGCCATTTACTATGCCCGCCTTAACGCCTTTTGCCAGCATCATGGCCTTGCAGCGGTCGGCTGCGTAGCCCTCGCCCAGTGCGCCAAAGCCTATTTTCATGCCCTTCTCCTTCAGGAAAATGGTACTGTTTTCGTGGTCAATAATTATGTTTTTGTACCCCACTTTGGCTACCGATTTCTTCACCGCTTCCGGCGAAGGCATTTCGGTCATGCTGCCGTCAAACTTCCAGATGCGTTCCATAGCTGCAAAGCTTATATCAAACGCCCCGTCGGTTATCTTGGAAAAATACAGTGCGCGCTCGGTAAGCTCTATCACTTCCTTGTCCACCTTTACGGGGGCTATGCCGGCATTGCGGTTTACGGCGCTTACCTGTGTTTCGGGTTTCCAGTCCGATATCAGGTACTCTATGCGAGTTATTTCCATCACCACCGTGTCTATGTAGCGTTCGGCTTTTTCAGCTTCGTCGGCTACTATGGTTATTTCGCAGCGGCTGCCCATAAGCAGTAATGTCCGCTTGCGCAATACCTGCGAAAACCCGCTGAGGCTGCACACCAAAAGCAGGAAAACAGACACGGATATTTTAAAGCTATTTGCTTTCAAGGCTGTGCAGGTGTTTTATATATTCTTCAGGCGAAATGTCTTTGTAAGCTGTTTTGCCCAACACCTTTCCGGTCTTATCCATCAGCACCACCAATGGGAAAGCGCCTTCTTTGTTGTACTTTTCATAAAGTTGGGCATTTTGCTGTTGCTGCGCTTCGGGCAGCTGGTTGGCTTTTTTCTTAGGGAAATCGGCTTTTACCAGAACCCATTGCGATGCCTGGCCTTTAAATGCTTCGGAATCCCAAACCTTCTTTTCCAGTTTTATACAGGGCATACACCAGTCCGATCCCGAAAACACCACAATGATGTTCTTGCCTTCCTTTTCGGCAAGGGCTTTCGCCTCGGCAAAATCTGTATGCCACTCCTGCGCCCCCGATACCATTGGCAACAGGGCAAAGAACGCAACTGCTATTATTTTTTTAATAGAAAGCATCTTAGTTTATTATTTTTTTGATAACAAGCCTACCTTCTGCATCGGTTACGTGAACCAACAGCAGGCCGCGGTTTGCCTGTGCAAGGCTGACTTCATGTTCAGTAGCTGTTAAGCCCTGTTGGCTATAAAGTTGCCTGCCCAGTGCATCATACATTGTTACCGATGCCACCGGTGTGGCCGACTGTATTTTTATGCTGTTGCCGCTTTTGTATACCAGTAGCGGGGTGCCTGCCGGAAGGTCGACACCAAGCGTACCCAGCGTAAGTTTCAGGTTAGGGCGTTCCCATACAGGCGCCATGGTAGACGATACTGTCCAAGGGTTATTGCCGCCACAGCCTATGCTGCCGTCGTTGTACCCGGCCGACATTTTACTGCCCGATGTGGTGGTATAACGGTACTGCGGCCTGCCCGATGCTATGCATGTGCCGCCGGTAACCAATACCGAAAGGTTTTGTGCATTGTAGTAGTTGTAAGGTGTTTGCAGGGTTACCTCAGCCCAGCCGTTTGTAAAGCCGTTCGGCAGGGTGCCTTCGTACACCAGGGTGTAGCCGCTTAGCGAACCTACGCTGTAACTTGCCGAAAGGGTTGCCGTTGTAGTGGCCTTAAGGTATATTTTTATTGATGGCGCTACGGTGCTGCTGCCCGATGCCTTTTGGAATGCGATTTTAGTGATGCTGCCCGATGTGCCTATTTCGGTAGAAGTGTAAATGCTTTCGGATGCAGATGATTCGTACCAGGTGGCTATAGGCGATGACGTTCCTGAGCCTGTACCCTCCCCAATGGTTACGGTAGATTGTGCCGCAGCAAGCCCGGTGCAAAACAGGCCAACTGCCATAAGTGTCTTAATCATAGTCGGTATTTGATTATCCTTATTTAAACCAAATCTAAATTACGGAGCAATATTAGAAATTAATATTAACTCGGGCAAGTTAATTTTTGGATTTTTTTAACAGATTTTATTTGAGTCCTTCGTAGGTTAAAATCCAGTCATTGTGCCAGTAATAATCCCATTTGGCAGCCGCCATGTCCACTTTCGGGTCGATAAGCAGATACGAAGTTTGGTGGTTTACCGATGTTTTTGCAGTGATAAAAATGGCGACATCAATTCCTTTTTCGCTGTATTCGTGCTTAATATATTGCGCCATCTGCCACAACATATCGGGTTTGGTTTGCATATTCCGTTTTTGCAGTGGGGTAAGTACGGCATCGGTATCGTACAGCCATGTTTTGCCGGTTTTTTTATCCCGGATTTTAAATTCCGCATATCCGGTACGCCTGCGCAACATCATCCGCCAGCTGAGACGGTGCCCCTCCTCCGTCCATATCACATCTCCTTTAATAAGGTGGTGACGCAGCGGCATCAGTACCTGAAAAATAAAATACGGTACAAACACATAAGGCCACCAGGTGTATGTTGGGCGCGAAATAGGTTCGGGAAGCAGGTTCTTCTTTGGGAAGCAAATTTTGGTAATCCTTTCGGCAGGGATAAAAAACAGCAGCAGCGCCAAAGACAAATACGGGAAGATACCGATGTGCAGCGTTGCCGAATTGAACAAATGGAAAATAAACGCAGCAGTAACCGCATAAGGCCGTGTTTTGCGGTAGAGCATGGCAGGGACTATACAAAAATCGAATATGATACCGGCATACGCCAAAAAGATGTGCATCCACTTTTCCCGGAAAAAGGCTATGCCATAATGGCGTGCAGCTTTGTTCAGTATGCCTGAGGTAAAGGTTCCGTCCAGCCACTCAGGGTAGAGCTTGGCAATTGATGCATAGAAGTACACGATGCCTACTTGTAGTATTATAACGTAGCGGCACCACACAGGCATGGTACTGCTTTTTAGTGACGGCTTTATTTTTACATCTACCGATGCATAGGCGTTAGCTGGCAGCAGCGCCATAATGTAGCACAGTAGCATAAGCAGGTAGTAGTGGTTGTTGTACGATGTTTTCTGCATAAAGTACACCCCCGTCCACAACACGGCATAGGCCAGCATACTGAGCCTGTACCACAACCCTATGGCAATAAAAACACCTAAAGCCGCCATAACCCAAAAGTACCAGTACATGCCGTTACCGGGCAGCGGCTGCAGCCACTCCATGCCGATATGCGAAAAGGTAAACTTCGGCCTGATAAAATTCTCGTACACCCAGTCGGTAGACACAGACAGCACTGCCTGCCAGGCCAGCAACAGGCCAAACAGCACACGGAACAGCACCAGCGCACCGTTATCTACAGGGGTATTGAGTTTTTTAAGCAGGTTCAAAACAGGTTTGGTTTTAATGCACCAAATGTATAGGTTTTATGCATTTAACATGATAAATATTTTTCAGCACCACTAAAACACAGGCAAAAAAACCTACCTTTATAGTACACCAACCTTTTAGTTATGAAACAGATAACCCTATTATTACTTTTACAGGCACAATTGTTTTTCGCACAAAACACAGTGCCACCCCCACCCGTTATATATACCGACATGCAGGTACTGCACGACACCTTGTATGCATTAAGTAACACAGGCGAATTGCACCAATGGGTTATCGGCGCCGATACACTGCATACTATAGTTTCTAAAAACGTGCAGGCTATAGCACAAGACAGGAACGGAGGGTTTTGCTTTGTAAAAGAAAAAGAAGGTTTACATACCCTGACACAAAACTCCTCTAAGAAAATCCATAATTTACCCGATAAAGAAACTTATAAATTGCTTTTTGATAAAGAAAACAATCCTTTGCTATTTACTACGGAAGGAGTATTCTACAAAGAAAAGACATTTACACCTGCAAACACTTCAGACCTATATGGTATGAAAAGGGTACGCGGATTGCCTTTGCCTAATCCAGATTTTACCTATTTAGACAGCTATGGATATTTGTG
The DNA here is from genome assembly GCF_055231775.1 of Flavobacterium niveum. Taxonomy (NCBI): domain Bacteria; kingdom Pseudomonadati; phylum Bacteroidota; class Flavobacteriia; order Flavobacteriales; family Flavobacteriaceae; genus Flavobacterium; species Flavobacterium niveum. The sequence continues at coordinate 75,824 of NZ_JBUYSX010000004.1, read as the reverse complement.
GATATTCCAGGATTATGGTGAATTTGGCAGTGCTAATGTGTTATTCAACACCAATACTTTACGCTATCATGAATATGAAAAAGCAAGTAACAAGGCATCAAGGAATTTTAGAAGGGAATTACGTAAAATTGATAAAGAGAATAAAAAACGTTTAGAAAAAGACTCGCTCTACTTTTCATCTGAAGCATACATAGCTTCTCAGCAGAAAAGGTATAACGTACAACAATCACCGGTTTCGAATACCTTATTGAATGAAGCACTATCTGTTGGACATATTAAAGGTGTAGCAGAAAATGAAGCTGGTGATATTATCATAACCCAAAGTATGATGCATTTTTTTATAAGTGGCAGTATTACCATTGGCGAAAAAATAAAAAAAGAGAAGTACAGCTTTATTGACTTGCCACATTTGCTGAAATACGATGCCGATTTAAGGATGCCTATACTGGAAGAATATATAGGCCCAGCAGCATATAACCCTTACGATAAATACTTTTACTACTATAGCAGTGAAGGCTTTTTTCGCTTACACCGAGATAATACCGGCCAATACAGTAAAGAACTGATATGCAAACCAAAAATATACTGGAACTACGGCATGGCAACCTCTGTAGGCTACCGCATGAATGTAATGCAGTTTACTTTTACAGGGCCTGACAATTTTGTTTTCCTTACCGAAAATGCCATAGGGCATTATGCAAACGGCAGCGTAACCTGGTACAGGCAATAGCAATCTGAAGAACAATAAAAAAGGGCTCCCCGAAAGAAGCCCTCTATCAGCTACAAAAGCCGGTTTAATATTCTATTTTCAGCACATAAGAAATAGCCGATTTGTTAACCCCCGAAGGCAGTTGCACTTTCAGGGCATCAGCATCCGGGGTGTATAGTATCAAATATCATTGAGGCCAGATTTCAAAAACCGAACCCTCGGTTGTTTCAATATCATACTCATAGGTTTTTGCTACTCCTGTAGTTGTTTGTGTTTTTTCGTTATGTATAATTGGTTCAGGGATGGTAGGGATTACATAAAACGGGTTGGGGTTAGCACCGCCTGCCACCTCTTTAGCTCCTAATGATGCTTTAAGCGGCTGCACGTACCGTATACGGCAATTGCCGCCAAGCCCCGACTTTATTTTCAGGCGGGTAAGCTTGCCGTCTTTCCAGTCCATCTCTAAAATTTCAAAACCACCCCTGGCGCGAAGTCCCTTAACACTGCCTTCTGCCCAATCTGTTGGCAATGCCGGAAGCGGCTGTATGGCCCCGTCATGGCTTTGTAAAAGCATTTCTGCCACACCCGATGTAAAACCGAAATTACCGTCAATCTGGAATGGCGGGCAGGCATCGAGCATATTAGGGTAAGTACCGCCACTGTCCGGAAACTCTCCGTGTACCGGTAGCGGTGCCGGCACTATCTGGTTCTTTATCAGGTTTAGCGCATGGTTACCGTCCTGTAGCCTTGCCCAGAGGTTTATTTTCCAGTTCATGGACCATCCTGTAGAAGGGTCGCCCCTATGGATAAGCGAAGTACGCACGGCATTAAAAAGCTGCGGGGTATGGTACGGGGATATTTGGTTTGACGGGAAAAGCCCGTACATGTGAGACACATGCCTGTGGTGGTCATCGGGGTTATCCCAGTCTTCCATCCACTCCTGTAATTGCCCGAAGCGGCCTATCTGCATGGGTGCAAGCCTTTGCCTGGCATTTTCCACTTCACTTATAAACCCTGCATCGGTATTTAAAATTTTTGCTGCCAAAGCAGTCTTGGTAAACAGGTCAAACAACAATTGGTTATCGTGGGTGGTGCCGGATGCAATAACCGTCCATTTTTTTCGGACAGAATACGGTGCGTTTTCAGGTGAGATTGAAGGAGAAACCACCAGCCATTTGTGTCCGGGGTCTTCAACAAGCACATCAAGGTAAAACCTTGAAGCCTCTTTAAGGATAGGGTACACTGATTCCAGGTATTTTTTGTCACCACTGTAAAGGTATCGTTCCCAAAGATGCTGTGAAAGCCATGCCGAACCCATAGGCCATATACCGGTGGGGCCATCTATAGCGCCGGTCATTCGCCAAATATCGGTATTATGGTGCGCCATCCACCCCCTGCTGTTGTACATGGTTTTTGCCGTTTCCTGTCCTGATTCCGAAAGCTCACGAATCATGCTTACTAACGGCTGGTGGGTTTCGGGCAGATTAGTAACCTCAGCAGGCCAGTAATTCATTTCAGTATTGATGTTTATGGTATACTTACTGTCCCATGCGGGCTGCAATTCGTTATTCCATAAGCCCTGTAATGTGGAAGGCTGACCCCCGGGTTGGGACGAACTGATAAGCAGGTAGCGCCCGAACTGGAAATACAGCGCCACAAGCTGCGGGTCGTTGCTGCTGCTAAATTCCCTGATACGTACATCGGTAGGTTTTGCAGACTGCTCCGTAACCCCAAGGTTAAGCGCAACCCTTGAAAACATATTTTGGTAGTATTTAATATGTGCCGATTTCAGTTTCTTATAGCTTTTACCTGCGGCTTTCGATAAATATTTTGAAGCAGCCTTGTGTTCGTTTGCCGAAATATCTTTGTACGATTTAAAGTTGGTCCCGATAGAAATATAAATTGTAGCCGATGTGGCACCGGAAACCTCAAGCGATTTACCGTTGGTTGTAAGGGTTCCGCCTTCCGGTACAATTTTCACCTGTGTTTCAAATTTCACCTGCCCTTTTACGCCTTCATGGTTTGAAGTAATACCCGTCATTATTAGCACATTGTCTGCATCGGTTTTTAAGCTGGTGCTTTCATCTCGGCTGAGGGTAGCTGTAAAGCCCAATGCCCCTTTTTCATCTGAAGAAATTTTCACAACAATAACCTGGTCGGTAAACGAACTGAAAACCTCCTGTTTGTAGTTTACATTGCCAACTTTATATGTTGTAGTGGCAACTGCATTGTCAAGGCTGAGTTCCCTCTTATAATCTGTAAAATGTTCGTACCCCTTAAAATCCAGCTTAAGCTCCCCCGCTGTCTGGTAAGGCATACCCTGCGCTCCCTGGCTTATCATGTCTTTTAAAGCCAACTCTTCGGCTTCAGCGTATTTCCCCTCAAAAATCAGTTTTTGTATAACGGTACGCGAAGCAGCCATTTTAGGGTTATCATTACGGTATGGGCCACCTGCCCAAATGGTGCTTTCATTAAGCTGTATGGTTTCGTTAACCGGGTTACCATAAACCATAGCGCCTAACCTGCCGTTACCCAATGGCAATGCCTCAAACCAGGTTTGCGCAGGTTTGATATAATAAAGGAGGGATTGCTGTGCCAAAATACTATTGAAAGTAAATAGCAGCAATAGGGCGCACAATAATTTTTTACACATAATAAGAGACTCTTGAAACACTAATATAAAATACAAATTAAGTGGAATCAGCGACTTTAAAATTTTGGAATATTATCCAATTATTAAGTGAAATTATTCAACATTTAAAAAAAAGGCGATTTTTTTTCGTTTTTACTATTTTGAAAACATTTTAGAATGTGAAATGATAATTTTATTTCACAAAAAAAGGTGTGCCCGCTAAGGCACACCCGAAGAAAGGCAAACACATTATTTAAAATCGTAATATAAATATCCGGAACTATACCTGCGAAATTGAAGTGAATAATAGCCCGCTTCGATAAGCTCAGCGTGACTATTATTCACTTCAATTTCGCTCAAAAATTATTCCTTCATACAGTCAGGCTGAGCCTGTCGAAGCCGATTGTATGAAGGAATAATTTTCACTATAACACACCTATACATTATTTAATTTCTAAATCCCTACAAGAGTTTCTTTAAACTGTAAAAAACCGTCTTTAATACCATGACTGGTAATTGCATTTACGGCAAGGCCCAATTGCGTACCAAGCTGTTCTACAGGCAATACACCGCCTGTAAAGTCGATATTCTGTAGTATATAATTCACTACAGCTTCGGCATCTTGTTGCTGCCATGCCTGCCTGAATATACCAAGCACCTTATCCTCATCGCGCGGTGCGGGTAGGTTGTCCTTACCGTCGCTCTTATACGCACAGATAAGGCACCCCAATGCAAACACCATGTGTTGTGGCAGTACACCATTGGCCGTATAATAATCGGCCATGACCGGTAGCAGCCTCGCCCTGAATTTCGATACCGAGTTCAGCGCTATATCAACAAGGTAATGCTTCAGGTACGGGTTCCGGAAACGGTCCAATACCTCTACGGTATAGGCTACGCATTCGTTATACGGCAGCGGTATGGTGGGCAGTATTTCATCGTTAAGCGCTTCGGTTAAAAAGCTTTGGCAAAACGTATCTTCCGTGCTCTCCCCCACTGTGGCATTGCCCGCCAGTAACGACACCTGCGCCAGCAGTGTATGGGCACCGTTCAGTATGCGTACCTTACGGGTGCGGTAGGGTGTAATATTAGTTGTAATTAAAATATTCTCGCCCGATTCCTGTAACGGGAAGTGTTGCGTAAGCATATCATCAGCCTGTATGGCCCAAAACAGGTAAGGCTCGCAGATGGTGATAAGGTTGTCGGTATACTGCAATTGCGAAGTATACTGCTCCGCATTATTTTTAGGGTAACCCGAAACTATACGGTCTACAAGCGTATTGTGGAAACTGCTGCTATGGTTTACCCAATCTACAAAGGCATCGCCCAGCTGCCACAAACGGGCATATTGCAGTACTATATCTTTCAGTATATCGCCGTTGTTTTCTATCAGCTCGCAGGGCAAAACGATAAGCCCCTTGCTTTCATCTCCCTTAAAATGGTTGAACCGCCTATAGAGCAATGCCGTAAGTTTCGCCGGAAAACTGCGGTGCGGGCCTGTGCTTACCGCATTATCATTTACATCAAAATAAATACCTGCCTCGGTAGTATTAGACACCACTACTTTTAGCGCTTCGCCTTCGGCCAGTGCCAGGTAGGCATCGTAATCTTCGTATGGGTTAATACACTGTTGCAGGCAGTGTACCAGCTGCTTTTTACGTACCGCCTGCCCGTTTTCTATACCTTCGGTAAACAGGGTAAAAAGCCCCTGCTGCCCTATAAGGGTTTCCATACCGGCACCGGGGCGGTTTTTAATTACCGCTACTCCCCCGCCATAGCCTTTTTCATTAAGGCGTTCAATAACATAACCGGCAAATCCCCTCAGGAAATTACCATCACCAAACTGTATTACTTTTATGGGTAATGTACCGGTGGGTACCGTTTCCCTGTTTAATTGCTGCATGTAAAATGGGTATTAAAATTCTATTACCGCTTTCAGCACATTCTGGCTGCTGTCCATAAGTGTTTCAAAGGCCTGCGGAAGTTCTTCAAAACCCAGCCTGTGGGTAATGTAGGTAGAAACATCGATACGCCCCGACCTCAGGCAGTCGATAACAAAATTGAAATCGGCATCGGTCGCATTACGGCTGCTCATCAGCGTGCTTTCCCGCTTATGGAATTCGGGGTGGCTAAAGCTCAGTTTGTCTTTTTGCAGCCCCACCAGTACGTAGCGTCCTCCGTGTGCCATATACGAAAAGGCCTCGTTCATGGCTTTTTTATTACCCGTGGCATCAATAACCACAGTAGGCATATCGCCATCGGTAATTTCTTTTAAGGCTGTAATCACATCGGTATTCAGCGGATTTATGGCAGCATCGGCACCCAGTATATCAACAGCATAACCGAGGCGGTAATCGTTAAGGTCCAGCGCTATGATTTTTTTGGCTCCGGCTATTTTGGCAAATGCAATAAGGCCTGCGCCTATGGGGCCTATACCCATAACCAGCACCGTATCGTTTGTAGTAACGCCGGCTCTTCGTATACCGTGGGCAGCTATAGCCAGAGGCTCTGCCACCACAAGTTGCTCGTAAGACAGCCCCTGCCCGTTTATCACATAGCCTTCAGGCACCGTGATGTACTCACTCATGCCTCCGTCTATATGTACCCCGAAAACACGTATTTTTTCGCAGCAGTTGGTATATCCGCTACGGCAGGCAACGCAGCTGCCACAGTGAAAGTACGGTATTACCGTAACCTTATCGCCGGGGTTTATGCCGGGTACATTGCCGCTTACATATTCGGCAGCCAGTTCATGCCCTAATATCCTGGGATATTCAAAGAAAGGCTGCGTACCCTCATAGGCATGGATATCAGTGCCACAAATTCCCGCCATTTTCAGCTTCAGCAATGCTTCGCCGGGCTTAGGCAGCGGTGCGGGCTTGTCTTTCAGTAAAAGCCTGTACGGCTCTTCGCATACTATGTATTTCATTGATTTAAATAGTATTTTTAGGTGATTATACTTTTATACCGGTCTCTTTGCCCGGCAATTATAATCTTTTTAGTGCTTGATAAGACACAAAGTAAGGGCAATTGCATGTGCTAAAATTTTGGGTAATTGTCCAATTAATAAGCTATATTATCAAACCATAAACTAAAGCACTACCATAAAGATAAAATACATTAATTTTGATGTAAACGACCCTAATTAGTGAAACCGCTTTTACTGAAAATAACCGCTAACTCGGCACGCTCCTTTAGTGCCCGGGCCGACCGCAAGCCCGATATAAACAACATTTGGCACTACCATGCCGAGCTGGAACTTATATACATAAAAAAGGGTAACGGTACGCAGTTTATAGGCGATGACATAAGGCCGTTTAGCGAAGGGAATATTGTGCTGGTAGGCAGTAACCTGCCCCACTTCTGGGAATATGCCCCGCAGTATTTTGAAAATATAGAAAGTAACCCAATAGAGGTATACGTCATCCATTTTTCCAACCATTTTTGGGGTGATGATTTTTTAAAGCTGCCGGAAAATACCGAACTGCAACGTGTTATAGAAAAGGCGCGGCGCGGCATACAGCTATCGGGCAGTAACGGCACACGGCTGGCGGCTACTATAGAAGAGATTGTAAACGGCAGCGACCACCGCAAAATACTCAACCTTATGGATGCCCTGCTGGAAATAAGTGAGACTGAAGATAAAGAGCTACTGGCATCGGTAGGGTTCCAGGGATATTTCCAGGAAGCAGAACGCGACCGTATACAGGCTATTTTTAACTATACGCTAAACCACTACAAGCGCCGTATAGACCTGGACGAAATAGCCGGGGTAGCCAAAATGAGTAAACCCGCCTTCTGTAAATTCTTTAAGGCGAAAACCGGAAAGACTTATTCGGCATTCATCAATGAAATACGCATAGGCAATGCCTGCAGGCTGCTGATAGAAAACAGCATGAGCGTAAAGGAAATATGCTACGAATCAGGGTTTAACAATTTTGCGAGCTTCCACCTGTGCTTTAAGTCCATAACCGGCAGCACCCCGCTTAAGTACCTGAAGGTGCATAATAAGTAAGGGAGATAAATCCCAAAGGGATAATATCGCTTATCATTTTAATAATTTACCTTAGTTTTTACTGCACACTTTTGCATTCTTTTGTAAAAGCATCAAACGTTATAGTAACTTTGATGGCATTAATAATCCACTTTTATGAAAAAATACTGCCTGGCGCTGGACCTTGCTGACGACCCTGCCCTTATAGCCGAATATGAAAACTACCATAAAGCCGTGTGGCCCGAAATACTGCAAAGCATTACAGGTGCCGGCGTAGAAAACATGGAAATATACCGCACCGGCAACCGCCTGTTCATGATAATGGAGGTAAACGATACGTTTTCGTTTGACGCGAAAGCTGCTGCCGATGCCGCCAACCCCAAGATACAGGAATGGGAACAGCTGATGTGGGACTACCAGCGTGCGCTGCCCCATGCCAAACCAGGTGAAAAATGGATACTGATGGACAAGATTTTTTCACTGTAATATTTTCTTTGCTTTAACCGAAACCCTGTTGCCATGATTATAGATTCGCATGTACATTTCTGGAAATACCACCCTGTAAAAGATGCCTGGATAACCGACAACATGAAGGTAATACAGCGCGATTTTTTACCGGAAGATGCCATGCAGGTATTTTCGGAAAACGGTGTGGCGGGCTGTGTGGCCGTCCAGGCCGACCAAAGCCCCGAAGAAAACCTTTTTTTGCTGCAACTGGCTGCCGAAAATGATTTCATAAAAGGTGTAGTGGGTTGGACCGACCTTGCCTCCCCTGATATTGAGGAAGCGCTCGAACAGTATAAAGCACATCCCAAGCTGAAAGGTTTCCGCCATGTGGCACAGGGAGAGCCGCAGGGCTTTTTGCTTCGCGATGCTGTACTGAATGGTATAGTACAAACAGGCAAACACGGCTTTACGTACGACATACTCATCTTCGGGCACCAGCTTACCGATGCCATTACCCTGAGCGAAAAACTACCCAACCAGTCCTTTATACTGGACCATTGCGCCAAGCCAGCCCTACGCGATAATGATATAACCGACTGGAAAAACGAGATAAAAACATTGGCACAAAACCCAAACATTTACTGCAAGCTGTCGGGGTTGCTTACCGAAGACCATTGGCACAACTGCAATGAGTCGCAGCTACTGCATTGCCTGGATGTGGTGATAGAAAGTTTCGGCACAAACCGTGTGGTTTTCGGCAGTGACTGGCCTGTGGTACAGCTGGCCGGCACCTACACCCAGTGGCTTGGCCTTATAAAAAACTATATTGCGCAGTTTACCCCCACCGAGCAGGAAAATATACTTTATGGCAATGCCGTACGCTTTTATAAGCTGTAAAAAATTACCGTTATTTAAAGTGCAATTGCCCTCACGGTACACAAAACCTGCTATTTTTGTTACAGGACCAAAACAACAAAGATGGAAAAGGATTTTATGCTACAGGCCATAAAAAGGGCCGAAGATAACGTAGCCCTGGGTGGCGGGCCTTTTGGGGCGGTAATAGTTAAAGAAAACAAAATAGTAGCAGTGGGCAACAACCGTGTTACCCTTACAAACGACCCTACGGCACACGCCGAGGTTACCGCCATACGCGAAGCCTGCTCTGCATTGGATACGTTTGACCTGAGCGGTTGCGAAATATACACCTCATGCGAACCCTGCCCCATGTGCCTCTCGGCGATTTACTGGGCGAGGATTGGCAAAATATACTACGGCAATACCAAGACCGATGCCAAAAACATAGGCTTTGACGACTCCTTTATTTATGATGAAATAGATAAAACACCTGGCGAACGCGCCATACCGGCAGTACAGTTTATGCCCGAAGAAGCTATTAAAGCTTTTAAGCTATGGCAGGAAAAAGACGACAAAGTGAAGTATTGATTACATTGTTTTTAACTTCTTACCATTAACAAGACCATCAAGAAGCAATATACCTTAATAACATTAGCCCTACGATACAAACCGCTGCGATTTCAATAGCTGCAATTATCCTGTTCTTTTGTTTTAACGAATTGTCTGCCTTATCAAGGACGGCAAAAAAGTTGGCTTTTAGTTTCTTGTGTGTTTTCATGTTTACTTAAATATTACGTTTATCCTGCCTAACCGTGATTTGGCAGGACATGCACCATGGCAAAGAAAATCAGGGCACACATGGTTACAAAACCAACTATTGCGGTAAGTGCTATAGCTGAAATTTTTACCGCTTTAGAAATCAATTTTTTCATGATTCTTATACTTTAGTTAAAAAATCCTTTTGCGGGATTTATCATACTAACCAAAACGCATACCAAAAACAAGCAACATATAACACCTTGATTTACAAAGGATATTTTTCAAAACAATCTGTTTGGTTATAAATATCATATCAAAATGATAGGCCGTCCTTACCAATTCAGAAGTTCGTTCATATAACCATAAAAAAAGGCAGCGGGGGTTTTCACCCGCTGCCTGGAAAAACTAAACTAAACTTAACTACTTACTTTAATTCTTTATTACTTTTTGCACTGCTTTGGTTCCATTGCTGAACTCTGCTTCCACAATGTATACGCCTTGTGCAAATCCTGAAAAGTCGACAATGTTGGTTTTGCCCGTTTTAATTAACTGCCCTATCTGGTTATAAACCTTAACGGCATTTATCTGCTGGCCAGATGCTATAGTAAGGTTGCCCGCTACCGGGTTAGGGTAAATACTGAAGGTTCCCTTAGTAACATCTCCTACGCCAAGGCCTTCGATATCGATAATAATTTCAATATCGTCGTATTTTGTTGGGTCTGACACTGATGTAGCACGAACGGTAACCGTACCGTTAGCAACAGCCGTTACAAGGCCGTTTTGGTCAACAGTAGCAAATGCATCTCCCGAAACAATACTCCATGTTACTTCCTGGTTGGTAGCATCATCAGGGGTTATGGTTGCGATTAGTTGCAGTGTACCGTTTTCTGTGGTAATGGTAGCTTCTGCATCATTTTCAACAGTAACTACAACGCTTTCCACGGCAACTGTGTAGTTTATAACAACCTCGATTTCATCATACTTTGTAGGGTCAGATACCGATGTAGTGCGTACCGTAACTGTACCGTTAGCAACAGCCGTTACAAGGCCGTTTGCATCAACAGTAGCAAACTCACTTCCCGAAACAATACTCCAGGTTACTTCCTGGTTAGTAGCATCATCAGGGGTTACGGTTGCAATAAGTTGCAGCGTACCGTTTTCAGTAGTAATGGTAGCTTCTGCATCATTTTCAACAGTAACCACAACGCTTTCAACTGCAATTGTGTAGTTTATAACAATCTCAATTTCATCGTATTTTGTAGGATCTGATACCGATATAGCACGCACTGTAACCGTACCGTTAGCCGTTGCTGTTACAAGGCCGTTGGCATCAACCGTAGCAAACGCACTACCCGATGTAATGCTCCAGGTAACTTCCTGGTTGGTAGCATCATCTGGGGTTATGGTTGCAATAAGTTGCAGTGTACCGTTCTCTGTTGTGATAGTAGCTTCTCCATCATTTTCAACAGTAACCACAACACTTTCCACGGCAACTGTATAGTTTATCGTGATTTCAATATCATCATATTTTGTAGGGTCTTGTACCGATGTAGCGCGTACTGTAACCGTACCGTTGGCTATAGCTGTTACAAGGCCATTGGCATCAATACTTGCAAACTCACCGCCCGAAGTAATACTCCATGTTACGTTTTGGCTAACGTTTGATGGGGTTACCATAGCTGTTAATTGCAGCGTACCATTCTGTGTAGTGATTTCAGCTGGCACGTTGTTTTGTGTAGCTACTGAAACGCCAATTACAGTTATTGGTTCCCAATATACATCATCCCAATACAGACCCGCCCATGTAGTGCCTGGGTTCCTTAGTGCAAGCCTTGCATTGGCAGGAACCGTATTTGGCACTGTAAGTATCCTTTCCGCATCGTCACTGCCGTAGTTGTTGTTGCTGATGGTAAGGGTTTGTAACACCACAAACGTAGAGGCATCGGCAGTATCGGTAATATAACCAAAATCTAATGCACCCTCAGAGCTATTTACTTTGGCCTTAAACCTGAACTGGTGTGTACCGGTATTAACATTGCTGAAATGTGGCAATACTACAATGGCTATTTTGCCCACACCATAACCGGTCATATAAATCTGGCTGGTACCTGAAGCCGGTTGTGTGCTCGAAATGATCTGGCTGGCACCGCCAAGCAGGATGCTATCCCAGCACTCCGGTACAAGCCCCATAGCACAGCATGAAAGGGTATCAAAGTTTTCGTATAAATCAGTAAGCGAAGGACAGGCAGGTTCCGCGTTGATAACCACAGCCAGTTCGCCGTACTTTGTTGTATCAGATACCGATGTAGCACGCACGGTAACCGTACCATTAGCCGTTGCAGTTACAAGGCCGTTAGCATCAACCGTAGCAAACTCGCTGCCTGATGTAATGCTCCATGTAACACTTTGATTTGCGTTAGAAGGTGTCACCATAGCGGTTAACTGCAGCGTACCATTTTCAGTGGTGATTTCAGCAGGCACGTTATTTTGTGTGGCTACTGAAACGCCAATTACAGTTATTGGTTCCCAATATACATCATCCCAATACATACCCGCCCAAGTGGTGCCCGGGTTCCTTAGTGCAAGCCTGGCATTGGCAGGGACTGTATTTGGTACTGTAAGTATCTTTTCTGCATCAGTACTTGCATAGTTGCTGTTGCTGATGGTAAGGTTTTGCAACACTACAAACGTTGAGGCATCGGCAGTATCGGTAATGTAACCGAAATCTAATGCGCCAGGCCCACTGTTTGCTTTGGCTTTAAACCTGAACTGGTGTGTACCGGCATTAACATTGCTGAAATGCGGCAATACCACAATGGCTATTTTACCCGCACCATAGCCGTTCATATAAATTTGGCTGGTACCCGAAGCAGGCTGTGTGCTTGAGATAATCTGGCTGGCACCGCCAAGCAGGATGCTATCCCAGCACTCAGGTACTACACCCATAGCACAGCATGAAAGGGTATCGAAGTTTTCGTATAAATCAGTAAGCGAAGGACATGTCGGTACAATATTAACAACAACAGTCAGTTCGCTATACTTTGTTGTATCAGCTACCGATGTAGCGCGTACGGTAACCGTACCATTAGCCGTTGCAGTTATAAGGCCGTTGGCATCAACAGTGGCAAATGCACTACCCGATGTAATGCTCCATGTAACGCTTTGGCTCGCATTAGACGGGGTTACCGTAGCTACCAGTTGCAGCGTGCCGTTTTCGGTGGTAATTTCAGCAGGGACGTTGTTTTGCGTTGTTACCGCAACAGCCGTTACCGCCGGTACTTCTGTGATGTTGAAAGTATAATCTTCAACCTCGCCAAAAGAGTTGTACCCGCATGCTCCGCTGCCTATCCAGCCGATAACCACTTTAAGGCGGATCCTCGTGGCACCTATAGCAGCATCCTGAGGCACGTTAACCGTAAAGTTAAGCGTATTTGGTTCCTCACCTGAAGAGGTGTATACCTGCTCGTTATCTGAGAAGGTAAAATCATGGTTCCAGTCTACCCAGGCTGAAAGGTATGAAGTACCCAGCGAGGTAGTATTGAAATTCATGGTAAAGCCTACGCTGCTGCCCTGGGCCGCAGTAACCGATTGTGCCGTATAATTGGCATAACCGGCAAGTGAATTGTCGTTGCTGCAGCCTGTACTTGTATTGCCTATGTTGGTGGTTCCGCCGGTAGTAGCTACTCCCGATATGTACACATAATCAGCACAGCCGTTAATAAAGTATGCATCGCAATACGTTGGTTCCGGAATGGCAACGGTAATTTCTGTGTCGTCATATTTAGTGGTATCCTGTACCGATGTGGCACGGATGGTAACGGTTCCGTTAGCAATTGCCGTAACAAGGCCGTTTGCGTCAACAGATGCAAATGCATTGCCCGATGCAACACTCCATGTAACGCCCTGGTTAGCAGTAGACGGTGCTACCGCAGCTGTTAATTGCAGCGTACCCCCTACGGTAGTGATTGTAGGTTGGGCACCTCCCTGTACCGCTACTTCAACCGATTGCACCGCAGTAACCTGCTGTGCTTTCAGGCACCTTATGGCAGCACCCTGCCCGCGTGGGGCACCTGCACCCGCATTGGCAATTGTAGTACCCACATACAGATATTTCGCGCCGGTGCTTGATGTAGTCGAACTCCAGTAGTAGCCACGTGTACCAACATAGGTAAAGCCACCGGTAGTATTGCTCCTGTAACCATTACCTGTTAGTTTAAGCGAGCTTGCAAAAGCCGAAGCCGGGTTTGTAATGTTTTCTGCTGTTACAATAGCTTCCCAATCCGCCTGTGTAGGCAGTTTCCAGCCCTGTCCTAATAACGCTTTGCAAGGGTCGCAGCCGTTAACATCGCTCGCGTCTACTATTGTAGCGCCCGTCCATGTATCGGTAAGCTGATTACCGGACCACCAAGAGTCTGTACTGCTTCCTATAACATAATAATCAGTTGTATTTGTTAGCCCCGCAGGGTTGTTTGGCGCAGGTGCAACACCCGTAGCCGAAATACGCTTCTGGTGGCCGTCTGCCCAGCGTCCCCATTGGTAAAGGTCGCCATAAGCATTTTCATCTGCCACAGCACCGGCAACTGCCGTACTGCCCAGGTTTTGCTGTAACCATATTTTGCCATCGGCGCCACGCACGGTGGTATAGGTTACCTCCTCGCCCATATAGGTAAGGGTAATGCAGCTTGTATCGCCCGTGTTGGGGCCCGGTTCTGCACCGGTGCACTGGGCAGCCGTTTTCTGCACCTGTAACATCACAAAAAAGCACACCAAGGCCAGTTGTATGTAGCCTTTGTACCTGTTAGTTACACGATGTAATCGTGAGTTGTTTTTCATAAATGTGAATTGTTTTTTGACTCCACAAAATTATTTTATTTAGACTCAATAAAAATAACTCATTTTAAGAATTACGAATATTTACGAAAGCAATGGGGATAATTTTAACATATAAAGGTTTTTAACAATTATCCGCAGGCTTATAAAAATTTTAAGATAAATTATTCACTCTTACGGATGAAAGTGATTACGCGATTATAATTTGGCAGATGTAAGGAGATTAATTTGTGCCTAACAAAACGGCTGTTGAGGGGAAGATATAGGGATAAAACAAAAAAGCTTCATATCTCTATGAAGCTTTTGTACCTGGAGTGGAAATATTATGATAGCTTTAAAGAAAAAAATGGAACAGTGACAAAACAAGGTGTGTTCCCTCAGCGCCCAGAAGGAACTATTAAAGTAAAAAAACAATAAATTATGAAAATCTACTTACCACTTATTTTATTATTTTTTTCATGTTCTTCTGTGAGAGTCAAAAATCCACCTTGCAAAGAGAACTTAAAGTTTAAAACAGAGTTTTTTAAACATATTGAAAATATTGAGGCACATATTACAACTATAAAAGATGAAAGTTTTGATAATTCACTCAAATTCATTTCGAAATATACTCATGTTTCATTTGATTCGATGACGAATTATGCTCGTACTTATCCAATTGCAGCATTTGAAGAGGACAAAGCAGGTTGGTTAAAATGGTATGAAGAGAATAAGTGTAATAATATTCAATTCAAATAATAAAATAAAACCACTCTTTACCGAGCGGTTTTATTTTTTAAAAGCCCAATATATACCTGCTATAAGCATCACAATCAAAGCCCACTCGCCCTGCAAAGCCGCACCTACTAACCCCAAAGCACCAAAGCCAACAGGTGCGTTGCGCCGCTGGTGGTTGTACAGGGCAGGCGTAAAGACAATATCTCGATCATTACAAAAAAACACATTGTGGGGAAGATATGGGGAAAACCTAAAATAAAAAACCCCTAACAATTTGGTTACCAAATCAATTAGGGATTTTTAAAGTACCTGGAGTGGGAATCGAACCCACACACCGTAGTACACGAGTTTGAGTCGTGCGCGTCTACCAATTCCGCCATCCAGGCTTATTGCATTAGCAATTTTAACGCTGCAAAAATAGAAAATTATCTTTAAAACAAGGAAAAATACAATGCAAATTACTTTCCTTATAAAATTAAATTTCTAAATTTGCACCCTGTTTAGAAACAACACACACTAACAAACTACTAAACAGCAGATTAAAATGTCGTATTTAGAACCGGAAGCTAAGATATTTTCGTGCTCTCAAAGCACCTATCTGGCCGAAAAGATAGCCGAAAGCTACGGCATCCCGTTAGGGAAGGTATCGCTTTCGCACTATAGCGACGGCGAATTCCAGCCCTCGTTTGAAGAGTCTATAAGGGGAATCAGGGTATTTTTAGTATGCTCTACCTTCCCTACAGCAGACAACCTTATGGAACTGCTGCTTATGATAGACGCAGCCAAAAGGGCTTCGGCAAGGCACATTACCGCAGTAATACCTTACTTCGGGTGGGCCAGGCAAGACCGTAAAGACAAGCCGCGTGTGCCGATAGGTGCCAAGCTTGTTGCCAAATTATTAGAATCGGCAGGCGCTACCAGGATAATGACCATGGACCTGCATGCCGACCAGATACAGGGATTCTTTGAGAAACCGGTAGACCACCTGTTTGCCTCAACCATCTTTGTACCGCACATTAAGGCGCTTAACCTGGAAAACCTTACCATAGCCTCACCGGATATGGGCGGTAGTAAAAGGGCTTACGCCTACTCTAAGTTCCTGGGCAGCGATGTGGTTATATGCTACAAGCAGCGCAAGGAGGCTAACAAGATTGAAACAATGGAGCTGATAGGCGACGTTAAAGGCCGTAATATTATATTGATAGACGATATGATAGACACGGGCGGAACGCTTGCCAAGGCAGCCGACCTAATGATGGAAAAAGGTGCACTAAGTGTACGTGCTATATGTACACACGCTATACTAAGCGGTGGTGCGTATGAAAAAATAGAAAACTCGCAGCTGAAGGAACTTATAGTTACCGACAGTATTCCACTGAAGAAGGAAACTTCTAAAATTAAAGTGGTAACCTGCGCAGGCCTGTTTGCCGAGGTAATGCACATGGTACAGAATAATGTATCTATAAGCGGCAAGTTTTTACAATAAGTAACTTTTTTATTAATTATATAATTTATTTCAAATGAAATCAATTACGATCAAAGGATCTGAAAGAGAAAGCGTGGGTAAAGCGGCAACGCGTGCGGCACGTAATGCTGGAATGGTTCCTTGCGTGCTATACGGAGGAGACAAACCAGTACATTTTACAGCTGAAGACAAGGCATTTAAAAGCCTTGTGTACACTCCAAACGTACACACAGTTGTAATTGAAATTCCGGGTGCGTCTTACAACGCTATCCTGCAAGACATTCAGTTTGACCCTGTATCAGACAAAATCCTTCACATTGACTTTTACCAACTTCATGATGATAAAGAAATCACTATGGACGTTCCTGTAAAAGTTGTAGGTAACTCTAAAGGTGTTATGGCCGGTGGTGTACTTCGCCTTAACCAACGTAAACTTAAAGTGCGTGCCCTTCCTGCTAACCTGCCAGACTTTATTGAAGCTGACATCACTGAGCTAGAGATGGGTAACAAACTTTACATCACTAAACTTTCTCAGGACGGTTACAAACTACTTCAGCCAGATAACACTGTTATCGCTCAGGTACGTATTTCTCGTGCGGCTATGAAAGCTGCCCAGGAAGCTGCAAAAGCTGCAAAAGCTCCTGCAAAAGGAAAGAAAAAATAATTTTATCTTTTCGATATACCAAAAGCGTCCTCAAAAGGGACGCTTTTTTTATGCCCTTATTTTAAAAGTTCTCAGTCGCAGTTTACAGCCTCTTCCATGTCGACCGAAGCGCAGCGGAGTGAAGACATCTCAAAAAACCCACTCCTATAGTACAGGGAGCATCTCAAAAACCCCTACAACGATTTCCGGCACCACCCCATACGAATCCTAAGGAAATCTTAATAATTCTCCCCTTTATTGGCACCATCTTTGGCATATCTTTGCCAGAGTTTTATACGTAAAGGGCAATTAACGTTAAGACACCGCAATACACATATCCCGCTTTTAGCAAATGCCCCTGCCGCAAAAACACCGCTTTAAAATTTCGTGAACCGATGAAAAAGTTGTTTGTAAAATATTTAACCTGCCTGGTACTTGTACTGGTTACTGTATGCGGAAAGCTGCATGCACACACCGGCTACAGCAGCCTGCTGGTTAAAGACACTTTGCAAACCACACAAAGCATCTTTGCCAACGAAACCAAAAAGAGCGCCGATATAACAGAAGCTTCATTCAAAAAAGCGGTTTTCGAAACTGTAAAAGCTATCGACAAAGTAGACCCTACCGATACTGAGGAAGAGGAAGACGAGCTAAGCGCCTTTAAATCACTTTCATTTAAAAAACTTGCTGCCATAAGCGGCAACCACATACCTGCGTACAACCTGCTTGTACCTGCTGATGCATATACATTTACCACACAAAAAAGCTTGCATACCAGCAGGCTGTTTTTATTTATACCATCGGGTAAATGGCATATACTGTTCAGCGTTTTCCGCATTTGATTTTATCCTGAAAGGGCAATACACACCGGTATGCCCTACCCTTCCGCGCGCCCATGGCGTGTGCCTATCCTGTAATACCATACAGTATCCTATAAAAATTTATTGAGAAAGTTGAATTGCATTAAAAAGCGAGTTATTATGAAGAAATTTGTAATGATAATGGGGGTATGTACCCTGTTATTTAACACCGGCTGCCAAAAGAAAGAAGAAGAAAAGGCAGAAGAAGTGAAATTTTTAGCTACTAACCCTATTGTAAAGGACACCACCATTACTAAGGACTATGTGGGGCAGGTTAAGTCCATACGCCACATAGAACTGCGTGCGCAGGAACACGGTTACGTAGAAAAAATCTTTATAGACGAGGGTCAGCATGTAAAGCAGGGCCAACTGCTTTTCCAGATTATGCCGAACCTGTACAGGGCAGAAATGCAAAAGGCTGAAGCCGAAGCAAGCTATGCCGAAATAGAATACAAAAACACCAAAAGGCTGGCCGAAACCAATGTGGTAGCCCCTAACGAGCTGGCTATGGCCAAAGCGAAATGGGACAAGGCAAAAGCCGAGCTTAACCTAACAAAAGTACACCTTCAGTTTACCGAAATACGCGCCCCGTTTGACGGTATTATAGACCGTTTCCATGTAAGGCTGGGCAGCCTTGTAGAAGAAGGCGACCTGCTTACAGAACTGTCTGATAACAGCCAGATGTGGGTATACTTTAACGTACCTGAAGCCGAATACCTTGACTACAAAACGGCGCTTTACAATGCTAAAGACAAAGTGAAGGTGGGCCTTAAAATGGCAAACGGCAAAGAGTTTAACCACAAAGGTGTGGTAGAAACCATAGAAGCAGACTTCAATAACGAAACCGGTAACATAGCGTTCAGGGCTACGTATCCTAACCCTGAAGCCCTGCTAAGGCATGGCGAAACCGGTAATGTGGAAATGACACAGCCTTACAAGAATGCCATGCTTATCCCTCAGAAAGCTACGTTTGAAGTGCTTGAGAAAAAGTATGTGTATGTTATAGACAAAAACAATGTAGTTAAATCACGTGAAGTTACCATTGCTGCCGAGCTGCCGCACATATTCATTATCAGCAAAGGGCTTAGCACAGGCGATAAGATACTTCTTGAGGGCCTTCGCCTTGTAAAAGAAGACGAGAAGATAGAGTACACCCTGGAAAAACCGGAGAAAGTACTATCGCACCTGGAGCTGTATGCTGAATAAACGTGTAATTTAAAAACGAGAAAGCAATGTTCACTAAATTCATACAAAGGCCTGTATTTGCAATCGTAATTTCTATTATGATTGTGTTTATGGGTGTGCTGGCAATAGTACAGTTGCCCACAGCGCAGTTCCCCGAAATTGCCCCTACCACTGTAAACATATTTATTACCTACCCGGGCGCCAGTGCCGACGTGTTGGTAAAATCTACCCTTATTACCCTGGAAAACTCCATAAACGGTGTACAGGACATGAGGTATATGGCTACCGATGCCACCAGTGCCGGTGAAGCCACCCTGAGGATTATCTTTGAACCCGGAACCGACCCTAACCAGGCGGTAATCAGGGTAAAAACAAGGGTAGACCAGGTAATGCCGCTGCTACCGGAGCTGGTGCAGCGTGAGGGTGTGGTTATCACCCCTATCCAGCCGAGTATGCTTATGTACGTAAACCTGTACTCTACGGATAAAAACATGGACGAAAAGTTCCTGTATAACTATGCTAACGTAAACATGCTCCCTGAAATCAACAGGATTAAGGGTGTGGGCCGTAGCCAGATTCTTGGTTCAAGGATTTACGCCATGCGTATATGGCTGGATCCTGAGCGTATGAGGGCATACAACGTTTCTACCGAAGAGGTAATGAAAGCCCTGGGCGAACAAAGTATCATAGGCCGTCCTGGGCGTATAGGCCAGAGTTCGGGTATTGCAGCACAGTCGCTGGAATATGTACTTACCTACAAAGGGCAGTTTAACACCCCTGAGCAGTACAACAATGTTATAGTACGTGCCAATGCCGATGGTGAGGCCATAAGGCTCAAAGACATAGGCCGCGCCGAGCTTAATGCCGAATTCTTCGACATTTACTCTAACCTTGACGGTCACCCGTCTGCTTCTATCGTATTGAAACAAAACTACGGTAGTAACGCTAACGAGGTTATTGAAAGGGTAAAAACCAAGCTTGAAGAAATGAAAAAATCATTCCCTCCGGGAGTAGACTATAAAATCAGCTATGACGTATCTAAGTTTCTTGATGCCTCTATAGAGCAGGTAATAGACACACTACGCGATGCGTTTATCCTTGTGGCGCTTGTGGTATTCGTATTCCTGGGCGACTGGAGGTCTACGCTTATCCCTATCCTTGCGGTACCGGTATCGCTTATCGGGGCATTCTTTGTAATACAGTTCTTCGGCATCTCTATAAACCTTGTAACGCTGTTTGCACTGGTACTGGCCATCGGTATTGTGGTAGACGACGCCATTGTGGTGGTAGAGGCCGTGCATGCCAAGTTTGAGGAACACCCGCACATATCGCCGTACAACGCAGTACGCCTTGTATTGGGCGAAATCAGTGGTGCTATCATCGCTATTACAGCGGTAATGGTTTCGGTATTCATCCCTATCTCGTTCATGAGCGGGCCTGTGGGTACCTTCTACCGCCAGTTCTCTATCACCATGGCGAGTTCTATTGTAATCTCGGCCATCATTGCGCTTACGCTTACTCCGGTACTATGTGCCATGCTGCTTAAAAACCACCACGGCCACGAGAAGAAGAGCAACCTGTTTACCCGTGCGCTGGATAGCTTTAACCGCGGATTCGACAAGCTTACAGGCAGGTATGTAGCCGTACTGAAAAGGATTGTAAGCCTAAGGACATTTACCTTTATAGTACTGCTTGCCTTCTGTGCCGGTACGTATTTTATAAACAAAGTGCTTCCATCTGGTTTCATACCAAGTGAAGACCAGGGTACCATCTATGCGATCATCCAGACACCTCCGGGTTCTACGCTTGAGACTACAAACCAGGTATCGCAAAGGCTTCAGAAAATCTGTGAAGAGATAGACGGAGTAGAATCGGTATCATCACTTGCGGGTTATGAGATTATGACCGAAGGCCGCGGATCTAACGCCGGTACCTGTCTTATCAACCTTAAGCCTTGGGGCGAAAGGAAACATAAGGTTACCGAAATCATGGAAGAGCTGGAAGAGAAGTCTAAAAACCTGGGTGCAAAAATAGAGTACTTTGAGCCACCTGCAATTCCGGGCTTCGGTTCATCTGGTGGTTTCTCTATGCGTCTTCTTGACAAGAACACCACTACAGACTACCAGGACTTTGACAAAATAAACAAGCAGTTTATGGATGAACTGGGCAAGCGTAAAGAACTTACCGGCCTGTTTACCTTCTTTGCTGCTAACTACCCTCAGTACGAGCTGGTAATAGACAACAACCTGGCCATGCAGAAAGGCGTATCTATTGGCAAGGCCATGGAGAACCTTAACATCCTTATCGGTAGTACATATGAGCAGGGCTTCATTAAGTTCAACCGTTTCTTTAAAGTATTCGTACAGTCTGACCCTAAATTCAGGAGGATGCCGTCTGATATCCTTAACCTTTTCGTGAAAAACGACCAGGGTGAAATGGTACCATACTCAGCCTTTATGACACTTAAAAAAGGACAGGGGCCAAACGAGATTACACGTTACAACATGTACAACTCGGCTGCTATACAGGGTCTTCCTGCAAAAGGATATACCACTGCCGATGCTATTGCTGCGGTACGTGAAGTGGCAAAAAAACTGCCTAAAGGTTATGACATAGCATGGGAAGGCCTTTCTTATGACGAGTCTAACCGTGGTAATGAGTCGCTATACATCTTCGGTATCGTACTTGCCTTCGTATACTTTGTACTTGCTGCACAGTACGAAAGCTTTATCATTCCGCTGGCGGTAGTGTTCTCACTTCCTGTGGGTATCTTCGGTTCGTTCTTCCTGCTTAAGATGATGGGCCTTGAAAACAACATCTACGCGCAGATTGGGCTCATCATGCTCGTGGGACTACTCGGTAAGAACGCGGTACTTATTGTGGAATTCGCGGTGCAGAAGCACCATGAGGGCCTCAGCATAATCGATGCGGCCATTGAAGGAGCCAAAGTACGTTTCCGTCCTATCCTTATGACCTCGTTTGCATTCATTGCCGGCCTTATACCGCTTATCGTAGCCAGCGGTGCAGGTGCCATAGGTAACCGTACACTGGGTTCGGCTGCACTTGGAGGTATGCTTTTCGGTACCGTATTCGGGGTGCTCATTGTACCGGGCTTGTACTTTATATTCGGCTCGCTTGCAAGCGGAAGGAAGCTGATTAAGTTTGAGGACGACAGTTCACTTTCTGAAGAGCTGGTACATTCTATAGATAAATTCACCCACACTGACGACGAAACCGAATAACCATGCAAAAGAACATCATATATAAAAGCCTTGCCGTAACACTTGTTGCGGCAGCCTTTACGGCCTGTAGCGTACCCGGCGTAGTACAGAGGGCAGAGAACAAAAACACACCGGGCGCTTATAACAGCACTGCGGTAACCGATACTACCAGTACCGCTACCGTAAAATGGAAGGAATATTTTGCCGACCCTAACCTACAGGAACTTATAAACACAGCACTGACTAACAACCAGGAGCTGAACATTACCCTGCAGGAAATAGAAATAGCAAAAAGCGAAGTACGTGCCCGCAAAGGGGAATACCTTCCGTTCGTAGGCGTGGGTGCCGGTGCCGATGTTACCAAGGCATCGCGCAACACTACACAGGGCGCACTGGAGCACAACATAGATATCGTAGACGGCAAGGAAAACCCTGACCCGCTGCAAAACTATGGCGCAGGACTGCGTGCCAACTGGGAAGTGGACGTTTGGGGTAAGCTGCATACGGCTAAAAAAGCAGCCGTATGCAGGTACCTGGCATCGGTAGAAGGTAAAAACTTTATGGTGACTAACCTGGTTGCCGAAATAGCCAACTCGTACTATGAACTGCTGGCGCTGGACAACCAGCTGCAACTGGTAAACCAGAACATACAGATACAGACAAACGCGCTTGAAATTGTAAAGCTGCAAAAGGAATCGGCTCGTGTTACCGAGCTTGCCGTAAAACGTTTCCAGGCACAGGTGCTGAATACACAAAGCCTTCAGTACGACATAAAACAGAAGATTGTGGAAGCAGAAAACCGCATCAACTTCCTTGTGGGCCGTTTCCCGCAGCCGGTAAAACGCAGTTCAGATGCTTTCGCTACACTGACGCCAAATGTTGTAAAATCAGGCATACCGTCTCAGCTGTTAGCTAACCGTCCTGACATTAAGCAGGCGGAATTAGAACTTGCTGCATCTAAGCTTGACATTAAGGTAGCCAAAGCACGCTTTTACCCTACTCTGGGCATTTCGGCAGGTATAGGTTACCAGGCATTTGACCCAAGCTATATTGTAAAACCGCAATCGCTTATTTATACGCTTGCAGGCGACCTTGCTGCACCGCTTGTTAACAGGAATGCCATTAAGGCGGCTTATATAACGGCTAATGCCAAGCAGGTACAGGCAGCCTATAACTACGAGCAGAAAATACTGAATGCGTATATAGAAGTGGCTAACCAGATGAGCAAAATAGACAACCTGCAAAACAGCTACAGCCTGAAAGCGCAGGAGGTGGATGCCCTTACACAGTCGATAAACATATCTAACGACCTGTTTAAATCGGCACGCGCCGACTATATGGAAGTATTGATGACACAGCGCGACGCACTGGAGTCTAAATTTGACCTTATAGAAACCAAAATGCAACAAATGAACGCCATGGTAAACATCTACCGCGCACTGGGCGGCGGATGGAATTAATGCAAATACTTTCTCATACACTTGCAAGAGGCCCCCTGAGCAATCGGGGGGTTTCTTTTTTTGGCTCGGGTTAATTTTGACAAAAAATTCATACATTAGCAACACTAACAGAACCAAAAAATTATGAAAAAAACAACCCTGTTTTACCCGTTAGCCATTGCTGTTTCACTGCTTTCAGCACAACATACAATTGCACAAACCACCGGCATCCCCGACGCAAACTTTGAACAAGAGCTTATAAACCTTGGCATAGACAGCGACGGGATAATAAATGGCCAGATAGCCACCGTAGATGCTGAGGCCGTTACCGAACTTATTATAAATCCATATCCGAACAATTATCCCGAAGATTATATAAGCGATGTCACCGGCATTGAAGCTTTCATCAACCTTGAAAAGCTGATTATAGGCAGCACCATAATAGAGTCACTCAACGTAAGTACTATGCCGGGACTCAAATATCTGGATTGCAGCACTAACGCACTTACACATCTTGATGTTTCGGCAAATCCACTTTTAGAATATTTATACATTTCATCGGGGGGTGATGTATATCCGTTTAACGGTTTCAGCGAAATTGACCTCAGCCACAACCCTAACATAAAATATCTTTATGCAGATGGTGGCCTTAATTATATCAACTTGAAAAATGGCAATAACAATCCGGATATGCATATAATTATAGGTTATGCCTACCCCGCAGAAGAAACCTTAAGTGTATGTATAGAAATTGACGATGAAGATGTGGCACAGGCCGGGCAATATCCCTACTCTGAATGGAATGTGTACGGATACAGTATGACCTACAGCTATACCGAATCGTGTACTATGGGAGTTAAAACCAATGCTAAACCACACGCCGAAATATACCCTAACCCGGCTACAGATGTGCTGCATATTAGTTTAGGCAATGCAGCGGCAGATAATGTAAAGTTGCTTGATATTTCAGGCAGGCTTGTACGCGAATTTAATAACCCACAGGATAATACTGTAAATGTATCAGGTTTGGAAAAAGGGGTGTATATGGTGGTTGTAGCTTCGGGTAGTACGTCAGTTACAAAAAAGGTAGTAGTCAAGTAACATAGCTTTTTCAACTGCTTGCCTGCCGCTTACAGCAAATCTGTTATCTTTGCCACATGAAATGGCTTACCAATATATTTAGCGGTAAAAAAGAAACAGAACCTGAAGACCCGATGAAAAAATTCCTTATCGCGGGCCTGGGAAACCCGGGCGCCGAATATGTAAACACGCGCCACAACATAGGCTTTAAAATACTGGACCGCATAGTGCAGCAGGAAAACCTGAGCTGGGAAACTGCCAAGCTGGGCCAGGTAGCCGAATACAAGTTGAAAGGCCGTACCCTGATACTGCTGAAGCCCAACACCTACATGAACCTCAGCGGCAAGGCCGTAAAATACTGGCTGGACAAGGAGAACATCCCAAAGGAAAATCTATTGGTAGTTACCGATGACCTTAATATTCCATTCGGCACCATACGCATAAAAGCTAAGGGCAGCGACGGAGGCCATAACGGGCTTAAGAACATACAACTGGTACTGAACAGTGCTGACTATCCCCGTTTCCGTTTCGGGATAACAGACGCCTTTAAAAAGGGCCAACAGGTAAACTATGTACTGGGCGAATGGAGCGAAGAGGAAAAAACCACCCTTAGCGAACGTCTTGATAAATCGGCCGATGCGGTGCGTGAGTTTACCTTATCGGGCTTAGCCAATACTATGAGTACTTTTAACGGAAAATAGAGCTTTATGAGCAACACTGATTACACAGATTAAAAAGATTTTCACAGATGAGTAAAGCTCCTCCCTTTCCTTTGGAGAGGTAAAGGCCAATAAAAAATGGCGCCCTTTTCGGGGCGCCATTTTGTTTTATATAGCAGGAATGAATTATTTCACTACTACTTTACGGGTTTCGCTGCGGCTACCGTCCTGTACGGTTACAAGGTATACGCCACGCTCTGCATTGTTAAGGTTTACTGTACCCGATACAAGGCCGGTGTTGTCAAACTTGCTGTTGTATACAAGCCTGCCCCTTATATCGTGTACCCTTACAAGGATATCGTTTTGGCTTTCAGATGTAAACTGTACTGTAAATGAGCCGTTGTTAGGGTTAGGATACAGGGTAAATGCACTTAGGCCGTAGTCTGCTATAGCAGCCGTAGCCTGCATAGTACATATTTCCAGTGACCAGTTGTTAATGTTACCGGTATCGCCAGGGTAAGTATCCCTTACACGCAGCCTCCAGTTACCGTTAAGCGAGGTAGCATTGTTAAATGCCGAAAGCACGCTCTGTGGCTTGTATGTACCATTTGTAGGTGTATCACACTCTAAAGTTGTACCGCTGTCGCTAAATGTAACATCTAAATCCTGGTTACTGCCACATTGCTGGTTCCAAAGGTTCACAGAAGTATTAGCAGGGTTGGTTGCATTTATAATAAGGTCGCCTGAGTAGGTATGGGTTGCATCTACATGTACATTTACAGCCGAAATAGTACCGGTAAGCCCAGTTACTGCAATTGTTTGGTTTGTAAATGACGTACCGTTATCAGGTATTGTAAGGCCGTTGTCATTAGTAAATGTATTACATGTAGTAACTACGCTATATCCTACAGGGAAATTCTTCTCGTTAAGCGCGTAGAATACGTTACCCACGCTCTGCACCATAAGGCGACAGTTAATACCGGCTACACCTGCAGGCACTGTAATGGTTTCGCTACCGTCGTTAGCAGTTGCAGCAGCAAGTGTATAGCCCCATGTTTCACCGGCATCGGTAGAAAGCAGTATGTTTACCTGAGATACGTTTATGTTGTTAGCAGTTGTACCTGCCACATCCCATGTTACAGTTTGCTGGCTGTTTGCCGTCCATGAAGTATCTTCATCGTTTTGCGAAGTAACCTGGAACGGTCCTACATTCCTTACGGTAATATTAACGTTGTCATATTTTGTCTGGCCTCCGCCATCTATATTATCCCTACCGGTAAGGGTAAAGTTAAGTGTCCTTGCCACTTCAGATACGCTCTCCCATGTTGATGTAAGTGAGTTACCCAATACGCTGCTGTATGCAGGGAAATAACGGGTTGGCGATGATGAAGGTGGTAGCGAACGGAAGATAGGGCCGGCAGTTTTAGTACTTACTGCAAGGCTGTTTTCGTCTTGCGTACTGGCAGTACCCGTGTTGTTTTGCTCCCAGCAGTATGTAATGTTAGCCGGGTTATTTGCAGCATTAGCAGCTGTAAGCACAAAAGCGGTACCTTTCGGTATGCTGTAGGCGGCGCCTGCGTCAACTGTAAAGTCAGAATTGTTAAGGTCTACCGTTACAGGGCAGCTCTTGGTATTCAGGTTATACTGTATCTGGTACAGGTTAGTATAGGTAAAGTAATCATCTGAATTTGACTGTATGTCGGTAGGGCTACCGGTAATACCGGCATAACCCATAATGGTGCTACCACTGCCCGGTTCAGACTGGGCCGAAATATTTGCAGTACCAACACCTTCCCAAGAGTAAGTAAACGAGTGGTTTGCACCCAGTTGGTGGCCCATTTCGTGAGAAACATAGTCTATATCAAAACTATCACCCTCAGGTATACCATCGGCAGGCGATGTAATACCGCTACCCTTTTGGTTGTTTACGCATACACAGCCTATACAGCCTGCGTTACCGCCACCGCCTGTACGGCCAAAAAGGTGGCCTATATCATAGTTTTCCTCACCTATAACGCTGGTTAGGGTTTCCTGAAGCTCATCATTCCAGTTATACATAGCCGAAGCATTAGAATACGGGTCAGATGAAGCAGAGGTATAGATAATATCGGTTTCATTATCAATCATTATAAGGTTCACGGCAAGGTCTATTTCATACACGCCGTTAACACGGGTCATGGTAGCATTCATAGCCTCAAGTGCATTTGTAGCACTGCCAAAGTAAGCACCGTACTCACCGGTACAAGAAAGTGCCAGCCTAAGGGTTTTAAACTCCATAGCACTAGACAGTGCCGATTTATTGGCAAGGCTTTGCGAAGCTTTTAAAAGGCTCATGTCTTCCTGTGTGGTACAGGTAAATGGTAGTGCACCTTTTTTACGCTTAGCACCCGAATTAAATAGTGCATATACTTCGCTGTGGCTGGTATACGGCTCTATAAATTCAGTTTTTTTATCAGCCCTTAGTACCATAGTCTGTACACCCGAAGCAGATACACTTAGCCTTACGTGAGCAGTAGGGTCATCAATACCCTGGCCTGAGTACGAACGGATGTCAGGGAACTGTGCCTGTAGTGCAGGAGAAAAGTTAGACGCCTCTACTACTTTAAAACGCTCTGTAGTGCCGTCTATAGCAGGTAGTGTTATCACTACACCCTGCTGGCCTGTAAAGCGCTTAGGAGCTGTAGCCAGTATGGCTTTTAGCCCTGCGGCATCAAGTGTTACCAGGGTAATGTTTTTAGCTTCGGTAAAAGCAGGCTTCACCTCGCCCATTGCGGCAGCCCGTTCAGGAGTAACGGTAGCCCACAGGCTTTTGGTTTGCGCATACCCTGCCGTAAGCCCCAGCATAGCGGTAACACATAATAGGAATTGTTTTTTCATTGCATTAATAGTGTTTAGGTAATCAATAGGGGGCAAAGATAACAGATTATTAATGTTTTTCGGCGACACATTTCGTACAATTCACCGACAAATTATGTTAAATTTGAAGCTTTTAAGTAATTATGCCCTTCTTACAAAATGAATATTGGGGCAATAAGCTAAATTTGCCTCTCTAACAAGAATTACGATTTTGAAGGTCTACAACGATATAACGGATTTTTCACATAATGCAAAAACCATAGTTACACTCGGCACTTTTGACGGTGTACATACCGGGCATAAAATACTGCTGCAACGGCTGAACCAAACTGCCGCTGCACTGCATTGCGAAAGCGTGGTACTAACCTTTTTTCCGCACCCGCGTATGGTGCTGCAGCAGGGTGGCGAATTTAAGCTGCTGAACACTATGGCCGAAAAAGCCACACTGCTGGAAGCCGAAGGCGTAGACAACCTCATTATACACCCATTCAGTCTGGAATTTTCGAGGCTTACCGCCGAAGAGTTTGTAAAAGACATACTGGTGGGCCAACTGAATATTGCCAAAATAATCATAGGCCACGACCACCGCTTTGGCCGCAACCGCACCGCTACCACCCAGGATCTTGTAGAAATGGGTAAAGAATATGGCTTTGAGGTAGAACAAATTTCGCCTTACGAAGTGCAGCACACCCCGGTAAGCTCTACCAAAGTACGCAATGCGCTTGCAACCGGAAATATAACCCTGGCTAATGAATACCTGGGTTACCCCTACTTTATTACCGGTACGGTAACACAGGGTAAACAGCTGGGCCGCACCATAGGTTTCCCTACGGCTAATATACAACCTGTCGAAGATTACAAACTGATACCGGCAAACGGTGTATATACCGCATCGGCTGAAATAGCTGGCAAAACCGTATATGGCATGCTGAACATAGGCGTGCGCCCTACTGTAGACGGCACCTACCAAACCATAGAAGTACACTTCTTTGATTTCGATGCCGACATTTATAATACCGAAATAAAGCTCAACCTGCACAGCCGCCTGCGCGACGAGCAAAAGTTCAGTTCGCTTGATGCACTGAAAGAACAATTGCACACCGACCGCGAAAACGCCATGGCCTATTTTAAAAACCGATGAAAAAATTCCTGTATAGCCAAACGGATAATGCACCGCTGGTGCTCTTCAGGATATTTTTCGGTTTCCTCCTGGCCTGCGAAACCATAGGCGCCATATTTACAGGCTGGGTAAGGCTAAACTTTATAGAACCCCGCTTCACCTTTTCGCACATCGGCATGGAATGGCTTCAGCCGTTACCCGGTTATGGCATGTACATTTATTTTGCAATAATGGGCCTGCTGGGGCTTATGATAATGCTGGGGTACAAATACCGTTTCAGTATTATCAGTTTTACAGTACTGTGGGGACTGGTGTATTTTATGCAAAAAACATCGTACAACAACCACTATTACCTGCTACTGCTCATAAGCCTTATGATGTGCTTTATGCCCGCACACCGCTACAAGAGCATAGACGCAGCACAACACCCCGAAATAAAACAATACACCATGCCCGTCTGGTGCCGCTGGGTTATGGTATTTCAAATAAGTGTGGTATACTTCTACGCCACTGTGGCAAAGTTTTACCCGGACTGGCTAAACGGTACTTTTACCCGCCAGCTGCTGGACGACCAGGGAGAATCAGGCTTAGCAGCCGAAATACTACACTCTCATGGGTTTGCAATATTTATAGCCTGGGCAGGTATAGCATTTGATTTGCTTGTAGTACCGCTTATGTTGTACAGGCGCACCCGCACCCTGGCGCTGGTGGCCTCGTTAATATTCCACATTTTTAACAGTATTACCCTGAAGATAGGCATCTTCCCATTTTTTGCGCTGAGCTTTGCCGTGTTCCTGTACCCACCTGCCACCATAGGCCGTATCTTTTTTAGGCACAAGCCACGCATTGTTACCGATGCGCCCTACACAGGACAACAGGTATTTCAATACTTTTTTATACCCTATCTTATTATACAGTTGGCTTTACCGGTGCGTCACTATTTTATTAAGGGCGATGTACTCTGGACCGAAGAAGGCCACCGTCTTAGCTGGCGTATGATGCTGCGCAGCCGTTCAGGGTATACAAACTTTGTTATAAAAAACAAGGCAACAGGCAAGGAACTCCAATATAACCTTATGGACAACCTAACCTCTAAACAGCTGCAAATTATGGGGCCACACCCCGACATGATTTGGCAAATGGCACAACGCATCAAAAAACATTTTGCCGCACAGGGTATAGATGTTGCCGTGTATGCCCGTAGCGAGGCTTCGGTAAACCAAAGGGGCTACCACAGGCTTATTGATCCCGAAACCGACCTGGCTTCGGCAGAGTACCATTACTTCGGCCACGCACCCTGGATACTGGTGCCCGAAGAGGATTAAGGAAATTTAACGATTTTAAAATTTCTTTAATCAAATCACTTTCAAAGTATTAAACTTGTATTAATTGTCATTGGTTTCCGCTTTTTAATGGGTAAATTCGAAGAAGGATTAAGCAGGTATCACCTTGCATACCCTGCCCTTCCTCCGGATAGATAGTTAACCGTATCAGTAACCTTAAGCACGGAAATCATGAAAACATCAAGGATCATAACAAACGGACTCATCATTTTTATTGGTATAGGCGTGTACTTCCTTATTATGGACGTACTGGGCCTTTCAAGGAACCTTTACCTCAGGCTGCTCAACTTCGTCTTTGTATTCTATGGCGTAAACCGCACATTACAGGGAAATTTTAAAGACAACATAGACGGCTATTTTACCAACCTTGGTTCAGCGTTATTTACAGCCTTTACAGGGCTTGTTCTTAGCGTATTCAGCTTTATGGTATATGCCGCCACACACGGTGGTGAAGCCTACCTTGAAAAATTCCACTCTATCTATGTATTCGGCGGGCACACCCCTTCACCGTACCAGTTTGCCGTGAGCCTGTTCCTGGAAGGACTGGCTGCCAGCGTGGTAGTATCGTTTGCGCTGATGCAGTACTGGAAAGATAAGATAGAGAAAATCAACACAGTAGACGACGCGGCACACAACCCGCACTAAATCTCTGTATAACAGATATGACTGATGTATTTTAAACATCAGTCATATCTTCTAATTTTAAAAATTCATTATTTTCTTCAAAATATTGCTCCAATTTAGTTTTTATATCAGGAGTTGCAGGAATAATATCAATAAAAACTGGTATGTGGTCGAATAAATATCTTGCATGAAAACTGGCTATTTCATATTTCAAGCTCTTTAACTCAATGCTACGTTTCTCAGGAGATTTCAGAGTTTGATTTAAGAAAATATATAACTCTATATATAAACGTACAAACTCAACAGCAACCATTTCTACAGACCTCAACTGAGCTTCATTTAACGAGTCCTTCGATTTATACAATTTCTTTGTAAGCCTAAATGTATTTACACCTGAAAAAATATTAAAATCATCTGTAAGCGATTCTAACTCATTTTTTGCTTTTTTAGGATATCTCAATTCAACTGAAAGAAACCCTTTCTTTATTTCTCTCCAACTTTCAATTTGATTCAGATACCAAATCTCATCGTCAGACCTCTGCTTTGAATCTAAAATAGCATCCACCTGAATTTTGTTTGCTTTAATTTGTTGTCTAAAAGAGACATATACTAAACAAGATCCTAATAAACCAATAATTGGAGATGTAAGCCCCCCTATCGCATCGCCTATTTCTCCTTTGCCAATGATCCAATCTAAGTTACCTGAAGACAAAGCAAAATTTACCCATCCAATCATAATTACAATAAAGAATACAATAACTATGATTGCTGCAATAGTTTTTAAAACTCTAAGAAACATTTTCATTTTTTTAAATAAAATTTCACAGGTAAATTTAGTCAAACAAAATTTACATATATGTATATGCAAAATCAAGCAAAAAAATAAAATAGAATTCAACAAAGTGTCAACTACATTTCACCCTAAAGATATAAAATATAGAAAATCAACACAGTAGACGACGCGGCGCACAACCTGCACTAAATCTTGCACCCTTACCTGCACCAGTTACACGTAAAATAGTTACTTTTGGAGCAAATAATTTTTGTGTATGAGCAACAAAAGACACAACTGGACAAGGGAAGAGATAATTGCTATATATAACAAGCCCCTTATGGAACTGCTTTATGAAGCAGCCACTATACACCGTGAACACCACGACCCTAATGTAGTGCAGGTAAGCACCCTGCTGAGCATAAAAACCGGCGGATGCCCCGAAGATTGCGGTTACTGTCCGCAGGCTGCCCGCTACCACACCAAGGTAGAAGGCAATGACCTTATGAGCGTGCAAACCGTAAAGGCACAGGCACTAAGGGCAAAAGCATCAGGATCGAGCCGCGTATGTATGGGTGCCGCCTGGCGAAATGTGAAAGACGGCCCTGAGTTTGACCAGGTGCTGGAAATGGTACGTACCATAAACAAGCTGGATATGGAGGTATGCTGCACACTGGGTATGCTTACCGAAAACCAGGCACACCGCCTTGCCGAGGCCGGCCTGTATGCGTACAACCACAACCTGGACACATCGCCGGAGTACTATACGGAAGTGATCAGTACACGTGGTTATGAAGACCGCCTGCAAACTATAGAAAACGTACGTAAAACAAACGTTACGGTATGCAGCGGCGGTATTATCGGTATGGGCGAAAGCATAGAAGACCGCGCCGGCATGCTGGTAGCACTTGCTTCGCTAAACCCACAACCGGAATCAGTGCCTATTAACGCACTGGTAGCCGTGGAAGGTACCCCTATGGAAGACGAAAAGCCTGTTGAAATCTGGGAAATGATACGCATGGTAGCCACTACCCGTATTGTAATGCCTGAAACGCAGGTAAGGCTTTCGGCAGGGCGCACACAAATGAGCCGCGAAGGCCAGGCCATGTGCTTCTTTGCAGGTGCCAACTCTATATTTGCGGGAGACAAGCTGCTTACCACCCCTAACCCGGATGTAAACGAAGACATGAAAATGTTTGAAATGCTTGGGCTACAGCCGCAAAAGCCGTTCATTAAGCTGATGCAGCCGCAAACTGTGGAAGCCGAAGATTCTGCTTACCAGACATTGGGCGAAAAGCCAAGGTGGAGCCGCCCAGGCCACACCATAGAGCGAAACCTGAAAGCAAGCGGCAAAATATAAGTTTATTGACTTGCTAAAAAGATAAAGCTATAATATACAACAGGCTGCCCATGGGCAGCCTGTTTCTTTTTGTGGGGATTAATAACAGCCAATATATACTTAGTTGATGCTTCCTATAAGGGTGCCTACAGCAAAATCGCTCTGGCTGCAACCATCGGTACCGAAAAGGCCGTCGCTGCCTTTACAGGCGGCATAGTTCCAGAACGCCCTGTCGCGGAACAGCGGCCCTTTGCCCGGGCTACCCCAGTTACCGTTAAAGTTGAACTCCGTTTTTTCACAGCTTATAGGCTGAAGGTTGTTCCAGGTGCTGGCTTCGTCGCTGGCATCGGCCGGGTTGCGGTAATCGCCATAATACGTACATGCATAGCCGATAAAGCTTACACTGTTACCAAAATGGTACATACCGTGGGCATATTTGCCTACGTAAGCCACAGGGCGGGTGCCGGTAGCCACATTACGCCAGTCTTTAGTATACCAGCCCGCATGCTGAAAGTAGGTAACCGTAAGTATTTTGTTAGTTGATTTCTTAAACTGTACTACTATGTGCTCCAGATCATAGTCGTGGCCGCCCTGTCCGGCAGAACATGGCTCCTGGCGCTTGTATACAAACCAATACTCTACAAAAGCTTTATCGCTGTCAGTAGGGTGGTTTTGTACGTCATAGTACGTAGGAAAGTTAAGGCTTGTAGGTGCAGTGGCATTGGTAAGTGCCAAAGTACCGCCGCAAGTGATGGTTGACGGGTTAGTACTGGCCCAGATGTCTTCTACAGACGTAGGGTAATCCGGTGCTGCCTGGTCAAACTTTACCAATGGGGCGAATGCAGCAGCATAGCCCGCCGCAGTACTGCCGGTAATTTTGGTACTGCTTTCGGTACAGCCACAGTTAAGGAACGTGTTAGTGTTTACTACGGCATTGGTAGTGTACTTGTCTGCCATTATGCTGTCTGATTCTTCTTCAAGTGTGGGGGCAGTGCACGCGGCAAACAGTGCCAGGCCGGTAATGGCCAGCAGCACAAAAGGTTGCTTTTTCATTTTTAAGATGTTTAGTTAATGAATGATCTTGTTTTGTGGATATGGCCGCGCGACCTTTTACAAAGAAACTTTATACGGGTAAAAAATGCTGTTTTGTAAAGGTTTTGAAAACGTGAAACTCTTTTTACGCAATTACAGCCTATGTTGCCGCAGGGTTACGCCAGTGTAGCCAAATTTATTACAGTACTTTACATAAGAGCAAAGTGGTTAAAAATGCGGGGATTGGTTTTTGGGTTTTTAGGCGATTAGATTATTGGATGGTTGGATTTTTAGATCAGTAGACAATTGGAATGTTGGAATAAAACACTCAAAATGCACAACGGGAAAACATAAATTATAATAACCCGCTGATAAAACGACGAAATGTCGTAATTTTAAACATTGCCCGAGTTTTAAAAACCAATGATAATCAACCGATTAATTGTTTTGGGCTGTTTTTTGCCATTATGCTTGTACGTTTAATAAAATCAATTAAAATATAACAATTATGAGCACATTAAAACTTAAAGACGGAACAGAGATTTTTTACAAAGACCAGGGACAAGGACCGGTACTAATGTTTCACCACGGATGGCCGTTGTCATCAGACGACTGGGATGCACAGGTGATTTTCTTCCTGCAAAAAGGTTTCAGGGTTATTGCCCACGACAGGAGGGGCCATGGCCGTTCAAGCCAGGACATCTATAACCACACCATAGAGCAATATGCTTCAGACGCAGCTGAGCTGGTGGAGTTCCTTGGATTAACCGATGTTATCCATATCGGGCACTCAACAGGCGGTGGCGAGGTTATCCGCTATGTAAATAAATATGCTAACGGAAGGGCTAAAAAAGCAGTACTTATCAGTGCAGTTCCACCAATTATGGTGAAAAGCGAAACCAACCCTGACGGTGTTCCTATTGAAGTTTTTGATGGCATAAGGGACCAGACCCTGAATAACAGGTCCCAGTTTTATATTGACCTTACGGTTCCATTCTATGGCTACAACAGGGAAGGTGCCGATGTGAAAGAAGGCGTACAGAGGAACTGGTGGAGGCAGGGAATGATGGGCGGAATCGTTGCCCATTATGACGGCATCAAGGCGTTTTCCGAAACTGACTTTACCGAAGACCTGAAATCGGTTGATATCCCGGTTTTGGTACTGCATGGCGATGACGACCAGATTGTACCGTATGGTAACTCTGCTGCAAAATCGATAAAACTGCTTAAAAACGGCAAGCTGATTACCTATCCGGGCTTCCCTCACGGTATGCCCACTACCCATGCAGCAGACATCAATAAAGACCTGTTAGACTTTATCAACGAATAAGTTTTTTGGTTAAAACCTCTTTATTATCCCACAGTTAACCCGTTGCGCACTTTTATTTAGCAAAGTAAAAGTTGTGTAACGGGTTAACTATTTGTATTCTAGTCATCTAATAGTCTGACAATCCAAAAATCTAAAAATCCAATTATCTTTTAAATCTAAAATATTGTATTACCTTTGCGCCGTCTCAAAGGGGTGCCCTAAATATCGGGCTGAGATCATACCCAATGAACCTGGGCGGGTAATGCCGCCAAGGGAACAGGCAATAAGCGGAGTGCACGCCGCCGTGCCGAGAATTCATTACTAATTTTAAACCAAAAGAATAATCGCCCCTTTTATTCGTAAAGATTATTTTACGGATGAAAAACTATTTTTCTAAAGCTTCTGAGCGGCTTAGCTTCTTAGCTCCTAAGCAACTTCTTTTCTTGCTTCCTGCGGCGGCTTTTGCACAGCAGCCATCTACAACGCAGCAGGACTCCACTTCTACAAAACTTGACGAAGTACTGGTGCAGGCCGTACGTGCCAACAGTGGCAGCCCGGTTACCTTCAGTAACGTAACCAAAGAGGAACTTGCCCCACGCAACCTGGGCCAGGACATTCCGCTATTGCTTAACTATCTGCCAAGTGTGGTAACCACTACCGATGCAGGTAACGGTATAGGCTACACCGGTATCCGCGTGCGTGGTGCCGATGCCAGCCGCATTAACGTTACCCTGAACGGTATACCGTATAACGATGCCGAATCGCACGGTACGTACTGGGTAAACATGGGTGACTTTGCCTCATCTGCCGAGAGTATTCAGCTGCAACGCGGCGTAGGTACCAGTACTAACGGTGCGGGTGCTTTTGGCGCCAGCCTTAACGTACTTACCGATGCCTATAAAGAACATGCGGGCGGCGAAATAGCCAACTCATTCGGTAGTTACAACTCGCGTAAGCATACGGTAAAATTTAGCACCGGTTTGCTGAACGATCATTTTGAACTTGCCGGAAGGCTTTCAAACATAGAAAGCGACGGCTATGTAGACCGCGCTTCCAGCAGCCTGAAGTCGTTCTTTTTACAGGGAACGTATGTAAACGGCGGTACACTTATTAAAGGTATTGCCTTTGGCGGAAGCGAAAAAACCTACCAGGCATGGAACGGTATCGATGCGGCTACCATGGCATCGAGCCGTACGTATAACTATTCGGGTTACTATATTGATGCTGATGGAAACCAGCGTTTCTACAAAAACGAAACCGACAATTACTGGCAAGACCAATACCAACTACACTGGAACGAACGCTGGAGCAACAATTGGAGTACTAACCTTGCGGTATTCTATACCATGGGTAAGGGCTACTACGAAAACTACCGCGACGATGCCGAGCTGCCTGCTTACGGCATACAGCCGCTTATCGTGGGTAGCGAAACCATTGGCATTTCAGATGTTATAACACAAAAATGGCTGGATAACGACTTCTTCGGTACTACGTTTTCCACCAATTATAAGAAGGACAACTTCAGCGCTACACTTGGTGGCGGCTGGAACAAATACGAAGGTGCCCACTTCGGTAAGGCTATATGGGCGCAATACACACAAAACACAGTGCCTGATGACCGCTACTACGATAACAACGCCACTAAAACCGACTTCAACGTGTTTGCCAAGGCGAATTATACACTGGGCAGTAACTTCAGCCTGTTTGGCGACCTGCAATACCGTACCGTGCATTACAAAGCAGATAACGTAACTGAAGACAACGAGTATGTTATCCCGGCTGATGATACCTTTAACTTCTTTAACCCGAAGGCAGGTATAACTTTTACGGTGAATAACGACAACAGCCTGTACTTCAGCTATGGCCGTGGCAATAAAGAACCGCGCCGCAGCGACTACGAAAACGGCAGCACCAAGCCTGAAAGCCTTAACGATTTTGAGTTGGGCTGGCGCTTTAAGAAAAACCGTAGCACCGTAAACATCAACGGCTACTACATGCGTTACAAAGACCAGTTGGTACTTACCGGAGCCATTAACGATGTGGGTTCGCCTATTTATGCAAACAGTGGCGACAGCTACCGCGCCGGTATAGAGGCCGATGCTACCATATATGCTGCAAACTGGTTTATAATAAGGCCGAACATATCAGTAAGTGCCAATAAAAACCTTGATTTTTATAATGAAACCGATGCCGGCGTACAAAACCTTGGCGATACGCAGATAGCCTTTTCACCATCGGTAATAGCGGGTAACCAGTTGGTATTCGTACCGTTTAAAAACTTCCAGGCGGCATTGCTTTCTAAGTATGTAGGCGAGCAGTACATGGACAACCTGGAATCGGCCAATGCAAAACTGCCGTCGTACTTTATAAATGACATTAACGTGTCTTACGAACTGAAACTTAATTCAGTATTTAAGTCGGTTATGTTCAGTGCGCTTGTAAACAATGTACTGGATAAGGAATATGTGTCTAACGGTTACATGTGGGGTGACCCGTATTATTACCCGCAGGCCACGCGTAATTTCCTTATTGGCGCAAACATCAAATTCTAATTCATTTTTTGTTATAATTTATTTGAGTAAATCCTGCTTTGGAAACAAGGCAGGATTTTTTTATGGCGTTAACGTAAGGTTTTGATGATGAATAATTTTGTTATTCGATTTTGTTTTATATTTTTATAACAAACTTAAAATCAACCTTATGTCATTACTCAACTACCCACAAACCGGCTACCAGCTACCCAAAAAGAACGTCCTTGTAATAAGCTGCATCGACCTGAGGCTAACAGATAACCTTGTAGATTTCCTTAACTACGATAACCTGCAAAACCGTTATGACCATTTTGCACTTGCCGGTACTTCGCTTACACTGGCAGCCCCGCAAATTGCACAACAACCGGTAGTGGGCAATAGTGTACCGTCATCAAAAGTACCTTTTGACTTTAAATATGACCAATTAGAAAAGTACAACTTTTTTACACCTTGGAAAAAAACGTTGTTTAACCATATTGATATTGCAGTCCAGCTTCACCATATTGAAGACATATACATCATAGAACACCAGGATTGTGGGGCGTACAAAGAGTTTTTACAAAATGGTAAGTTTGATGATGAGAAAAAAGAAAAAGCCTGCCATGGCCATTTTGCCGAAGCGCTTGCAGGAGAAATCAGCGCCGTAGAACATGATTACGGCAAAGGTAAATACCACCTTAAAGTACATACTTTTTACATAGATTTGCGTGGCAATGTGTCTTTGTTTGAAAAAGAAGACAGCCATTAAACAAACTACATGAAACTACAATTTGCTATTACTGCATTACTGGTAACATTTTTCGGCTACAGCCAGAAAACCATAAAGAAGGACTACCAATACATCAACCCGCTTATCGGTACGCAACGTATGGGGCATACCTACCCCGGGGCTACGGTGCCGTTTGGTTCGGTACAGCTTAGCCCCGATACTGATACCATTGCCTACGAACTCAACAAAAAATACAACGGCGAGGTATACCGGTATTGTGCCGGTTACCAGTACGACGATAAAACTATAGTTGGTTTCAGCCACACCCATTTTAGCGGTACAGGGCACAGCGACCTTGGCGACTTTTTGCTGATGCCTACAACGGGTCCACTACAGCTGAACCCCGGCACGGCAGACAAGCCTCAAAGCGGTTACCGTTCGGCTTTTTCGCATCCCAATGAACATGCCGAAGCTAACTACTATAAAGTAAAGCTGGACGACCACAACATACTTGCCGAGCTTACCACCACTACCCGCGTGGGCATGCACCGCTATACCTTTCCAAAACAGGAAACAGGCCACATTATAGCCGACTTTATGCACGGCATATACAACCACAACAACAAAAACGTGTGGACGTTTGTACGCGTGGAAAACGACACCCTGATAACCGGCTACCGCCAAACGCGTGGCTGGGCGCGTACCCGTACGGTGTATTTCGCTATGGCATTCAGCAAGGCACCGAAGAATTACGGGGCACAAACCTATGATAAGGATAATATTTACAACGGCTTCTGGCGGAAGTTTGACCAAACCAGGAACTTCCCGGAGCAGGCCGCGCAAAACCTGCGCATGTACTTTGACTTTGATGTAGACGCCGGTGAGCAGATACTGGTAAAGTTTGCACTATCTCCCGTAAGTACTGAAAATGCCATAGCCAACATGAAAACCGAAGTGCCGGGTTGGGATTTTGACAAGGTAAAAACTGACGGGCAGCAACTTTGGGACAAGGAGTTGGGCAAAATAAAGGTGGAAACGCTTACCGAAGCTGATAAAACCAACTTCTACACGGCCATGTACCATGCCTTTATCAACCCCACTACGTACATGGATGTTGATGGCAGCTACAAGGGGCTTGACCAAAACATACACAAAGCAGAAGGCTTTACCAATTACACCACCTTTTCGCTTTGGGACACCTACCGCTCGTTGCACCCGCTGTTTAATGTTATCCAGCCGAAACGCAACAGCGACATGATAAACAGCATGCTGGCACATTACAGCCAGAGTGTGCATAAAGCCTTGCCGGTGTGGAGCCACTATGCCAATGAAAACTGGTGTATGATA
The DNA here is from genome assembly GCF_055231775.1 of Flavobacterium niveum. Taxonomy (NCBI): domain Bacteria; kingdom Pseudomonadati; phylum Bacteroidota; class Flavobacteriia; order Flavobacteriales; family Flavobacteriaceae; genus Flavobacterium; species Flavobacterium niveum. The sequence goes on along the minus strand of NZ_JBUYSX010000004.1, from coordinate 35,347 downwards.
GGCTACCATTCGGTATCAGTCATTGCCGATGCCGTAGCCAAAGGGAATACGGGGTTTGATACCAGGCTGGCGCTACAAGCGTGCAGGGATGCATCTAACCTTAATTATTACGACGGGATTTGGTACTATACTGAGATTGGTTATGTACCCGAAGATAAAAACGGGGCTTCGGTTTCTAAGACTTTGGAATATGCCTATGACGACTGGTGCATTGCCCAAATGGCAAAAAAGCTGGGCAATGAAGAGGTGTACAACGCCTACAGCGCCCGTGCCGAAAACTACAACAATGTTTGGGATAAGGAAAGCGGCTTTATGCGCGCCCGTATGGCAGATGGAACTTTCATGAAAAAGTTTGACCCGCTGGATACCGGTGAACGTGGTTATATAGAAGGCAACGCCTGGAACTACAGCCTGTACGTGCCGCAAAACCCTGATGCGCTTATTAAGCTGCACTGCGGTAAAGAGAAATTTACGCAACACCTGGATTCGCTGTTTACCATGCAGCTGCCTGATAAATACTTTGAACATACCGAAGACATTAGCCGCGACGGCATTATAGGCAATTATGTACACGGCAACGAACCCAGCCACCACGTGGCCTACCTGTACAACTATACCGGCAAGCCCTGGAAAACACAGGAACGCGTGCGCATGATACTGAACCACCAGTACAAACCTGCCCCTGACGGCCTTGGCGGTAACGATGATGCAGGCCAAATGAGTGCGTGGTATATTTTCAGCAGCCTTGGGTTTTACCCCGTAGCGCCGGGCAGCGATGTTTACCAGCTGGGCAGCCCTTTGGTTAAACAAGCCATACTGACATTGGAAAACGGGAAAACTTTTACCATTTCAGCAAAAAACCAAAGCGCTAAAAACGTGTATGTGCAAAAAATGGAACTGAACGGCAAGCCGCTACAAGGCACTACCCTAAAGCATTCTGATATAATGAATGGCGGCACACTGGTATTTTATATGAGGAGTAAAAAAGCCTCCCCCCCGCCCTCTCCCAAAGAGAGGGAGTAGCATCACTCAGGCGTGTGCTGCTTTGTACACTTCATCACATTCCGCAGGAATGCTTTGCGGACTTAAATAAGAAAACTTAGGGAAACTTTGCGCTTCCTTTGCGGGACTTTGTGCAATAGCCTCTCAGTGCAATTTCTGTGGGACTCTGTGTTACAAATTTATCCGCCAAAGAATCCCAACCCCTCTGATAAGCGGGGTGAAGCAGCTTCATAGGCAAAAACTACACCCAACACACCTCAATTTTAGGTGCAATTAATTTGCATACAGGCGCAGTATGGTTATATTTGGCAGATTATCCCAAAACACACACTAAAAAACACTGCCCCGCCAATGAAAACTGTATTGCTGTACATAATGCTGTTTGCCTCCACGTTACTATACGCCCAGGATGCCGCGCATTATTGTGATTCGCTTATAGTGGCCGGGAAGGAAAAACTAAACAAGCGCAAATACCACGAAGCCATAGAGATAATGCTGCGTGCCCAGCAGATAGCCGAAAAGAACAGCCTGCCGAAACATTACATCAATGCCACAAATAACATAGGCGTATGTTATTCTGAAATGCTGGATTTCGGTACGGCACTCACCTACCACCTTGAAGCCTACAATGCAGCGGTAAAAATAAACAACATAGAACTGGAGATGTCTGCCCTTAATGACATAGCCATACTCTACGGGCAGGAAAAGCAATACGACAAGGCTTTTGAGTATTTCAACAAAGCGTATGAACGGTCGCTCAGGTTAAAGAATGAAGAATCGACCGCGGTATACCTGCTTAACCTTGCGTTGGTAAAAAACAAACTGGGCCAGATAGAAGAATCCATTGCCTACCTTAAAAAGGCACAGCCCCTGGCAAAAAAATACCCGGCTATTTACAAACTGATACAAATAGCCTTTGCCGAAGACGAAATGATGCTGCATAATACTGACGTTTCTCTTAAAATGGCCACAGATTTACTGAAGGACATGCCAAACGACAAAGGGAATAACGACGTGGTAACACTGCAAATTATCATAGCGAAAAACCTTCTGTACCAAAAAAACTATACCGCCGCAGAAAAGTATGCCAACCTGGCGTTACAATGCAACACAGACCTTTCTACACGGCTGTCTATATACGAACTGCTATCGGAAATAGAACAGAAAAAAGGCAGCTACGCGCAGGCCCTGACATTTAAGGATAGCGTTTTCAACATACAGGAACGGCTAAACAATATAAAGAACGGCCGCATCTTTGAAAACAACCGCGTAAAATTTGAAATGCAGGACTACCGCAACCAGATTGCCATACAAGATGCCACCATAACCCAGGAACGCAGGCTGTTTTATGCCCTTGCTGGTTGTATGACGGCGGGGCTGTTGCTGGTCTTCTTTATATTACGAAACAGGGCCATGAGGCACAAACAACGTAAGCTGGAAGCCGAAAACAGCAACCAGCAGCTACAGCTGAAACTTGCCCGCAGTGAAAGCGATGCATTATTAGCCGAACAACAGCACCGGGAGGAACAGCACAATACACTTGTAGAACAGGAACGCCTGAAGAGCGAAATAGAATACAAAAACCGCAAGCTATCGTCGCAGGCGCTACATACTTCAGGCAAGTACCAGATGATAGAGGATGTAATAAAACTACTTTCAGGCGAACCGGAACTGGTACGTATACCGGCCATAAAAAAGCACATCCGCTTTCTTCGCGATTCACTTCGTACCGATAACGAATGGGACAACTTCCTGATACATTTTGAGGAGGTAAACCAGGGCTTCCTGTCACGCCTTAAAGCCGCCCACCCCGATCTTAACGCCAATGACATCCGCTTTATCTGCTACGTATACATGAACCTAAATGCTAAGGAAATTTCGGTAATGCTGAACATTTCGCCCGATGCTACCCGTAAGCGTAAGGAACGTATTGCCCAAAAACTTGGCTTACCCGACAGCACGTCGCTATATAGCTATCTATCAGCAGTATAATTTCACAACATAGCGTGTAAATGTCACACTTTTTCTAACTGTTTTTTTCATGATGCCAAATGGTTTTAGCATCTTTATGGTTTGTCAAAACCTAAAAAACCATTTTACATGAGAAACCTTTTCTTATCCCTGCTGATGCTGGCAGCAATTTGGCACGCATCAGCCCAAAGTACCATTTACAGTACTACATTCCCTGCGGGCGGCCCACCAAACGGCTGGTCTACACAATTGTTAGGCTTTGAAGCCGAAACCGACTGGTATTATGGTACCACTTACCTGCCCGGAGCAGGCAGCTTCAGTTCGCCTGCGGCTATTTTTAACGACGACATGTCGTTTGACGACAACAGCTGGGTACGCCTTATTTCGCCAGCGTTTGACACCAGCGGATTCGACACGGTAAGCCTGTCGTTTGATTACGGCCTTAGTATCGCCGAAGATCAGGGCGGTACTTTTACAGTAGAAGTGTACAACGGCACTGCATGGCAGCAGATACTGTTTGTAAACACCCACACCCCGCCTACCCCAAGTGGCAACATAGATGTTACCGCTTACAAGAACAGCCAGTTTAAGGTACGCTTTACCTACAACGACCAGTTTACCTACAGCTGGGGTGCAGGCGTGGCTAATGTTAACCTTTCGGGGACGTATACCGTAATACCAAACGACACCATAGCAGGTGCGTTTATGCTTAGCTGCGGGCAAACGAGCAATGGCACTACGATTACCTCAACCCCCGAAACCGGCTTACCGGTGTGCAATAGTGTAGATGGTAATACCAATGGTGTTTGGTACAAATTCAGCAATGAAATGTACCAGTCTGCAGTAACGCTGAGCCTGTGTGATTCTTCAACCGAATTAGACACCCGCCTGAGTGTGTTTAAGGGCAGCCCCGATACGCTGGAGTGCGTTACCGCTAACGATAACAGTTGTGGCAACCTTAGCAGTATTACCTTTAACTACGACGGTTATTCGGATTATTATGTACTGGTTTCGGGCGCAGGTGTTACCACAGGCGATTTTGTAATTTCGGCAACGTGTACTCCCATTGCACCGCAAAACGACGAAATAGTCAATGCGTATGATGTAGATACCTTCACCCAGCCGTATACTGACCATGCCGTACAGTTTATGTATGCAACAGCCGAATCCCAGGCTTTTGACTATACCGTAAACGGATGCGATGGCGGCAGCATGCCTTTTGTGTGGTATAAATTTACAGCCACTGCAAACGGTACTGCGCAGGTAATACTGCCTACCCCAAGCCCGGGCGACCTTAACCTGATACACTTTTACACAGCACCAAACGAAAATGCAGGCGTGCCGAACCTTACATGGGTGAACCAGGCTACCAACCCGTGTAATGTTTTTGACGATAACAGGACAATAAACATTACTGCCGGGACTACCTATTATGTAGCCATAACCCTGGAAGGCGGAAACTCTGATGTGGATGTTATTATTACATACGACTGTACTGCACCTGAACAGCCTGTAGCCGAAGCACAATCGTTTTGTGGTGAAGCTACCGTGGAAAACCTTAGCGCAACAGGTACAAACGACAGCCTGATACTGTGGTACGCTACTGCAGATGGTTCTCCCCTTACAATCGATACATTACTAAGCACCGGTACCTACTACGTAACCCAAACGGTAAACGACTGCGAAAGCGACCCGCTTGCTGTAGATATTACAGTAAATGCAGTACCTAACGCTCCGGAAGCTGTGGAAACACAAACCTATACTGAGGGAGAAACGATAGCGGACCTGGAAATTACCGTTACCGATGGTGCCGTGGTAAGTTGGTACTCTTTGCTTTTTGACACCTTCATACCGGTAACAGCCGATACTCTACTGGAAAATGGCACTACTTACTATGTAAGCCAGACAGTAAATGGTTGCGAAAGTAGTTATACTGCAATCACAGTTAGCCCGGCATCAGGTACGGATAGCTTCAGCAGGCTGGATTTAAAAGCATATCCAAACCCTGCGGGGAGTACAATTACACTAAGCAGCGGCAGTACAGTGATAGATACGGTTACCGTTTACAACCTTTTAGGCCAGGAAGTCCTGAGCCAAAAAGCAGGTAAAACCGAAGTTACACTACCGGTACATACACTACAGGCCGGTACTTACCTGCTAAAGGCAGAAGCGGCTACCGGGTCTAAGACCATTAAGATTGTGAAGCTGTAACACTTTGTATAAATTTTTACCACAAAGCACACAACGTTTCACATGGAGTACACTAAGCCAGGCTGTTATTTTCTTTTGAAGGACACAAGGCTTTCCTCCGGAAAGTAAAAACAGCTATAAACAACAAGAGCTGCCCGTTTGGGCAGCTCTTTATTTTTGTGCGGCAGGCTTTAAAAATCAGGCCTGCGTCGCGATTGCTTTTTTTCGCTGTTACGGGCTTTGTTATCACGGCGTTTTTGCATTACTGCACGCGGCACCCGGGTAGCCTTTCGGGGTATTTCGGGTTTTATGGCCGCTGCCATAAGCTGCAGGAAACGGCGCGTAACAAGTTCCTTATTGCGAAGCTGGCTGCGGTCTTCATCGCAGTGCAGTACCAGCTGGCCTTCGGCATTAATGCGGTTTGCCAGCCGTGCTGCCACCAGCAGCTTTTCTTCTTCGGTAAGTGCAGCCGATATGGCGGGGCGGAAACCCAGTACTACTTTACTGGATACCTTATTTACATTTTGCCCCCCGGCACCGCTGCTGCGTACCGCCTTGTATTCTATTTCGCTGAGTATCTTCTCTGTGTCCACAACGGTTTTTGTCTGTTAAGCCGGTTTCTGGTGGGCCGGTTTCAGCAGGTCGTTTACAGTTTTTACAGGGTTAAAGGTTTTAAGCGGCACCTCTACAAACACCGTTACCCATCCTGCCATAGCCCCGTTCCACAGTCCCGGAAGTTCGTATGATTTTACTTCTTTGCCCATGCGGTTTTTCTGTACAATAAAGCCGGTATTGGCATCTACGTACTGGCGCAGGTCAAATTTATCTCCTTTATAGTCCTTAACACCACACACCAGGTCTACCGGGTTAAAGTGGGTGCTCTGGCTAAAAATGTGTCCCTGGATTTTGTTATCCATGTCTATCTGCGAGCTTTCCACAATTTGTAGTGAAAGCCTGCCGCGCTTGCCCTTAACCCAGAATGGGCCGCCACCCGGCTCGCCTTCGTTCTTTACCATACCGCATACGCGTATAGGCCTGTTCAGCTGGTCTTTTACGTATTGGTATTTGTTTTCAAGGGTAAACTTATCAAAGTCAGGCGAAATATCCAGCGACAGTTCCTGCTCTGCAAATTTAATTATCTCGTCAAGCTCGGCTTCGTTAATACTACCGTTGTCTATATCTTCAAGATATTTAAACACTTTTTCCTGAAGCTTTACCAAAATACCGCCCAGCGCTTTTTTGTATAGCGCTATGGTTTCCATTTTGGTATGCCTTACGTTGTCTATGTTTTTAATAAACACTACATCGGCATCCAGCCTGTTCAGGTTTTCTATCAGCGCACCGTGTCCGCCCGGGCGGAACAGCAGCTTGGTTTTTTCTTCCCTAAACGGCCTGTTATCCAGGTCTACGGCAAGCGTATCGGTTTCTTTATGCTGGTAGGTAAAGTTGAAATGTATTTTTATGCCCGACTCCTCTTCTACTTTACTGCGTGCATCGTTTATGGCATCAAGGAAACCGTTAAGGTGCGCTTCAGATATGGTGAAGTGTACGTGCGTTTCGCCTTTAGAACTGGCATAAGCCACAGCTTCGCGCAGGTGTTCGTATACCGGCGTAGCACTAAAATCGTCGTACCTGTGGAAAGGCAGTATACCTTTAGGCTTATTGGCATAATCAAAATGCTCCTCGCTCATCATCGTTTTTACAAAACTGTAATTGCGGGCATCTTCACGCAGGTTCTCGTTTTCCATATCGCTGCACTTAATGTGCTTTTCTGCTATTTCGGCTATTTCCTTATAGAAAGGGAAACGCTCCAGCCCCAGGAAAAATACGGGCAGTGAATTATCTTTAACGCGGTTAACGTAGCTGTTTATAGTTTCTTTAGAAGCATCGTACCCGCTCATAAAATCGTGCAGGAACTTAAACATACGGGTAGCAGCACCCGATGCCGGAACAAACTTCTTAAGCTTATAGCTTTCTTTTTTAACATCAAAAAAATCGGATAGTGACTGTGCCTCTTCTTTTTGCAGCAGTGTAATACCATCGCCTATTGTGGCAGGTCTGTCCAGGTTTATCTTGGCAATACCGTTAGTAAAGATAGATAATTGGTGCTCTACCTTATCCATAGATATACCCCTACGATATATCTGCATAAAGTCGGTAATTTCCAGTCCAAGCTCCAGCGCCCTTTCCATTTCTGTGGCTATTTCCGATACCTTTTCAAATACGTTATCGTATCCGGTGGTAATGCGCAGCCTCAGGTTTTGGTTGTTCAGCAGCTTTTGTGCAAGTTCATTGGCCTCTTTATTTTCTTCGGGCGCAATAACAATAGCCAGGTCACTTTGTTTCGGGTTATTTACTAACCCAATGTCTTTTGCTTTAAAATTCAGGCGGCGGTTGTCTTTTTCCTGTGCAAAAGGTTGTTGGTTGAGCAATGCAGCCGTGGGCTTGCTTTCCTGCTCTGCGTAGACCGTTATGTTTAACGTGTCTACTTTTTGCCTTGTAAAATTTTCTTCCATGCTAGAAAGCCAAAAATGGCAATTACAGTTAAAACTACATTCAAAATACTGGTAAGGGTGTACCCCTTAAGATAGATGAGCGGAATTGCTATTATATCCCCGGCAATCAGGAAAAGCCAGTTTTCAAGTTTGCGCTTCGCAAGCTGCCATGTCCCCACAAAAAGCAGCCCGGTCATGATGATGTCGGCATAAGCCCACCATCGGTCAAACTTGTCAAATACAATATAAATTCCTGCAACAAATATAATAGAAAAAATGAAAATAAATAACGATTTTATATAATCTTTATACGAACTTTTTGTAATTTTTAGAATATCGTTGCTTTTTCTGTAGCGTTTACTCCACAAAACCCATCCGTAAATACTCATGTAAAAGTAGTACAAATTGATAATGAGGTCGCCATAAAGTTCCCAATTATATAGTAAATAAATATAAATTACAGTACTGGCCAGGCCAGTTGGGTAGAGCCATATATTATTGCGGCTACTTAAAATAACACTAACTATTCCTAACACTACTGCAACAGACTCTAACAGAATCTGCACAAAAGTATAGTCTTTATATTGCCTGAATAAAAAGTCGAAAACCTCTAACATTAAACAAAAGTTAAATTAAAGCCCCAAACAATACACCAGTGTAAAGCCTTCGAGCTCCATAAAAAAGAACGGCACTTTAGCCGAAACACCCTCAAAACTGTATGCGGTTTCGCCGCCGCCGTCATTAATTATAAACGGAAAAACTTCAATGTTTTGCTTAAAGCTCATGCCCGGACGCGAAATCATTTTATACACCGCTTCTTTTACACCCCATATTACTATAAGGCGGCGCAGGTAATCTTCTTCATCGGCCGCATCAAGAAAATTAAATTCTGCATCTATAAATTTATCTGCTATGCTTACCACCTTAGGGCGCTGCATTTCCATATCTATACCTATCTGCCTGTTGCTTATAATTATAGCACTGTATGCATACGAGTGGGTAATGGATATATTTTTGCCATCTTTAAGGTGGGGCTTGCCGTTTTCGTCATAAAACAGGTCAAAGTCAGTATACCCTATATGCTGCAGCAGCATGCGCACACCCAAAAAGCCTTTTTGGTGCTGCTCGCTCTTCATACCGGCCAGGCGTGCGGTGCATACCTCGCGTAGCTGCGTGGCAGCCAGCAGTTCTTCAAGGGTTTCGGTGTTCTTCCACACCAGCACCTGGGTATCGGCACTTACGGTAAGCGATTTATATAAAGGCATTTATTATTGGTTGACGTTCGGAATTAATTTTCCTGTTTAGTATCTTTGCAAAAATTTTTTGCTAATACAAATATACGTAATTAGGAATGAGTACAACAACACTGCCTTTTGTGGCATACAAAGTAAAGGATATTTCGCTTGCGGAATGGGGAAGGAAAGAGATACAACTGGCTGAAGCCGAAATGCCGGGGCTTATGGCACTGCGTGCCGAATATGGCCCGAGCCAGCCGCTTAAAGGCGCCCGTATAGCCGGATGCCTGCACATGACCATACAAACCGCTGTGCTTATAGAAACGCTTGTAGCCCTGGGTGCAGAAGTTACCTGGAGCTCATGCAACATATTTTCTACGCAAGACCATGCTGCTGCTGCCATAGCTGCTGCCGGCATATCGGTTTATGCATGGAAAGGCATGAATGAAGAAGAGTTTGACTGGTGTATAGAGCAAACCCTTTGGTTTGGCGAAGAGCGCCAGCCGCTTAACATGATACTTGACGATGGTGGCGACCTTACCAATATGGTATTTGACCGTTTCCCTGAGCTTGCTGCCGGTATTAAAGGCCTTAGCGAAGAAACCACTACAGGTGTACACCGCCTTTATGAAAGGATGAAAAACGGTACACTTGTAATGCCTGCCATCAACGTTAACGACAGTGTTACCAAATCTAAATTTGACAACAAATACGGCTGTAAGGAAAGTGCTGTAGACGCGGTACGCCGTGCTACCGACCTTATGCTTGCCGGTAAGCGCGTTATTGTATGCGGTTACGGCGACGTGGGTAAAGGTACTGCTGCATCATTCCGTGGTGCGGGTTCTATAGTTACCGTTACCGAAATTGACCCGATATGTGCGCTACAGGCTGCTATGGACGGTTACGAAGTGAAGAAACTTGACACTGTGATAGCCAATGCCGATATTATCATTACCACTACAGGTAATAAGGATATTGTTGTAGGCCGCCACTTTGAGCAGATGAAAGATAAAACCGTAGTATGTAACATAGGCCACTTTGACAACGAGATTGACATGGCTTGGCTTAACGGCAACCACGGTGCTTCTAAAATAGAAATAAAGCCACAAGTAGATAAATATACCGTAAACGGTAAAGATATTATCATCCTTGCTGAAGGCCGCCTTGTAAACCTTGGCTGCGCCACAGGCCACCCAAGCTTTGTAATGAGCAACTCGTTTACTAATCAAACCCTTGCCCAGCTTGAGCTTTGGAACAACAGCGCTGCTTACAAAAACGAAGTGTACATGCTGCCTAAGCACCTTGACGAAAAAGTGGCTTCGCTACACCTTGCCAAACTGGGTGTTGAACTTGAAACCCTTAGCGAAGGCCAGGCCGCTTACATAGGCGTGGAAGTACAAGGGCCATACAAACCGGAGTATTACCGTTACTAATTATAAGGTTCTTTTAATAAACAAGCCCCGCCTGAAAAGTGCGGGGCTTGTTGTTTTTGCCAAAACTATCAACTAATGCTATGAGATTTTCATAATACTACTACGGTTTATGAAATCGAAAATTGGTTTACTTTTCCAAAAATAAAACGAAATAGTACACCATAAAATACCCAATAGTAGGTATTTTTCATATGTGTTAAAGTATAAAAACACTACAGCCCCACTGTGAGGCGGGGCTGCGTGCTTAATGAAAAAATAGATGATAAAAGCGGAATGTTACCGCACCGCAAAGGTACATATTTAAAGGGGTTTCAGCACAATTGCCACAACAGGATTAAGTTAAATTTAATATTGAAGCCCTGCTTTTTTTGCAGTAAATTGAAAAAAGCTAATTTTGTAACACACCAAACTAACAGGTATGTATTTTTTATCACGCGAGCTCTATTTTCCGCCGGTGCATTACGCTTCACCTGAAGGCATTGTAGCCATAGGGGGCGACCTGAGCGCCGAACGGCTGATGCTGGCATACCGCAGCGGTATATTCCCGTGGTTTGATGATGATGAGCCCATACTGTGGTGGAGCCCACCAGAACGCATGGTACTTTTTTTTCCGGAACTGAAGGTTTCCAAAAGCATGCGGAACGTGATTAACCGCCGCGATTTTACCGTAACCTGGAACACCGCCTTTGAACAGGTAATAAGCAACTGCCGCAGCATAAAACGCGACGGGCAAAACGGCACCTGGATAACCCCCGAAATGAAGCAAGCTTACTGTCGCCTGCATGAAATGGGTTACGCAAAATCAGTAGAGGTATGGATGGATGGTGAACTGGTGGGTGGCCTGTACGGCATAGACCTAGGGCATATATTTTGCGGCGAGAGCATGTTCAGCAAGGCGAGTAATGCCAGCAAAATAGCCTTTATAGCTTTGGCAAAAAAACTGCAACACGAAAACTACCGCATACTGGACTGCCAGGTACACAACGACCACCTGGAAAGCCTGGGCGCACGCGAAATTTCACGAAAGGATTATATGGACTTGCTTCTTTCCTGATTATGGTGATTCGGTTATAAGGTAATACGGTTATTTGTTAATTCGTAATTTGAAATTACGCAATCCTGAAACTTTTCCCTTCTGCCTTATCCCTTTTGCCTTTTACCTTTAAGACTTTCAGCTTTAAACTTTCGACTTAAAGGAGTACCTTTGCACCGCATTATGGAAAAATCCCCGCACCCTATCTACAACCTGCAATTTGGCCTTATGTGCCTTAGTTCGCTGTTGTTTTCAGCTAGTTTTAACATGCTTATCCCCGAACTGCCCGCGTACCTTACCAGCCTGGGCGGTGCCGAATACAAAGGGCTTATCATAGCACTGTTTACACTTACGGCAGGCATATCACGCCCGTTTAGTGGCAGGCTTACCGATACCGTGGGGCGCATACCTGTTATGGCGGTGGGCAGCATAGTGTGTTTTGTCTGCGGGTTGCTATACCCCGTGCTTACTTCGGTAGCAGGGTTTTTATTCCTGAGGCTGATGCATGGTTTTTCTACAGGCTTTAAGCCTACTGCCACTGCGGCCTACGTAGCCGACATAGCACCCAAGGAACGCTGGGGAGAAGCGCTGGGCATACACGGGCTGTGCTTTAGTACCGGCATGGCAGCAGGCCCTGCATTGGGCGGGCTTATTACACTGCATTTCAGTATTAATGTGTTGTTTTATGTGTCGTCGGGGCTGGCGCTGCTGAGTGTGCTCATCATCATGAACATGAAAGAAACCCTTAAGGACAACCAGAAATTCAAACCCGCACTACTAAAAATAAACCGCCGCGACATCATCCTGAAACAGGCCATACCTGCTGCTTTTGTAAACCTGCTCATATGTATATCCTACGGGGCAATGCTTACGTTGGTACCCGATGAATCGGAAGCATTGGGCATAAAAAATAAAGGGATGTTCTTTATGGTGCTTACGCTTACCTCGCTGGCCATGCGTTTCCTTGCCGGTAAAGCAAGCGATAAATACGGGCGTGTTACAGTACTGCGTTGGGGATTGGTAGTATTATTTATAGCATTAATACTGACAGGGATTGCCACTACAAAATTCTTTTTACTATTTGCCGCAGGTATTTACGGTATAGCGCAGGGCATCCTCTCCCCTGCCATTAACGCCTGGATGGTAGACCTCAGCGGTGCCGCCGACCGTGGCAAGGCCGTGGCTACAGGCTATATGGCTATGGAGGCCGGCATAGGCTTTGGTGCTGCCATAGCGGGCTGGTACTATGCCAATGACCTGGCGCGTATACCCATGGTATTTTACTTTGCGGCCTTTGCTGTGGTTATTGCTATAGTATATACGATGATGTGGCAACGAAAAAACAAGGCGTAATAGTCAGTTCATCATTTTTATATGATGAGCAATAATATCCCCAAAGCTATTATAGGTATTATGAACAGTAAAATGGAGTACCCTATATAGTTTTTCGGCCTTTTAATGATTAGGCGTATGATTACAATAAGGTTTGTAATGCAAACAACACTAAACCACAGTAAGTAATAGTAGATTCCCGCGATGGGTTCAATCACTAAAAACAGCCCTAAAAAGAACAGTATTGCCTCGAAGAACAGCAGCCGTTTTGTGGTATGAATAAGTTTCGTGTTCATAGCATTAACATTTAATCCTACTTAACTCGCCCAACACCCATACAACAAGAATAAACAGGGCCGTTACAGGCAGCGATAAACCCGCAACATAAGCGATATATTTTGGCGGTTTGTTTATAAACAGGCGGACAATCCAGAATATGTTTACCGGTATTGAAATAAGCACCAACCCTACCGCCATATATACCGTAAAACTGTTCCACAATGCCAACCCACAAAATGCAATAAACAGCAGGAACTCCGTAATCATTATGTGCTGTGCTGTTTTTATATCAGGGTGTATATCCTCATCCATAATTTGTATTGGTTATCTTAAATCAATCTTACCATTTCGTCATCACCGTCCCTACAGCCAATAATGCAAAAAGCACAAAAGCCATAGCTATATTACCCATATAGAATTTAGCAGTCTTTACCATTTGCAATACGGTTGCATCCAGCCGGTTTAAAATTTCCTTATCGGTAAGGTCCCAAACGTGGTCTACCCTGCCGTTTATCATCTTATGCTTCTTATAATATTCCGGGAAGTGCCGTTCCAGATAGGTATATAGTTCCTGCCCGTTCCAAAAGGTTTTACCTGCACAAGCCACAAATACCGGGGCAAACAATAGCGGGATATAGTTGTTATCCTTCGGGAAAAGCACTATTGCCACACCGCACAATAACGCGTATAAAAGTATAGCCGGGCGGATGTGTTGTTGTTTCATTAATCAGGTCGGTTTACACCAAAAGTACACAATTATACCCAATAAAAAATCCCGCCGTGGCGGGAAACAGGAACTAAAAAAAAATCAGAAAAATCGTTACCAGCGTGGCCTGTCTATATTTTTTACAGACGGAATTTCGGCCAGTTTCTGGCGTACGTGTGTGAGGTCACGTACCAGTCCAGGCACGTCGTTCCAATGGTTTACACGCTGGTGGTGGTCTTTATTTACGTTGTGGAAAGCCGTAAACATAAGCGGCTTACCCGGGCAGTTGTCAAGGTTTTTGCAGTGGTCGTCTATCAGGAAGTCCGTATCAATCACGCTTTTATCGCCGCAAAAGATAATGTTCCTCCAGTCGATGAACGGAAAGTGCTCTTCCAGCCACAGCTTTTTTTCGTACAGCGACAGCGGAAACTCCATAGCCGCCGATACTACGTACACGTCATAATCTGTCATCAGGTCTTTCACTGCGGCTACCGCGCCTTCCATAACCGGCAGCGTGCGGAAGAACCCGGGCGTAACCAAAAATTTGGCTATGGCGCCGTTTGGCAGGGCATCACATTCCATAAGGCCCAGCATGCTTTCGCGTTCCGGCCTTGTTCCATACTCTTTTTCGTACCAGTCCAGGTACTGCGCCTCTACATCGGCCAGTACGCCGTCCATGTCGATGGCAATTGTTTTACGTTTTGTTTCTGAGGTATTCATGGGGTTATTGCATTTACTTGCAGCAAAGATAGCAACATTTTGCAATATACTGCAAATATTTGCAAACTTTTGCAAGGTTAAATTTTTGTATCTTTGCGGTAAACAAATACACACCATGGTTAAAGAAGAGCGTTTACAGCTGATACTGGAACACTTAACCCGCGACAACCGCGTGCAGCTGGGTGAAATGAGCCGTTTGCTTAATGTATCTGAAGATACAGTACGCCGCGACATTAAAGAACTCGACATACAAGGCCTGCTGAAAGCCGTACGCGGCGGCGCCATAGCCACCAGCACCATACCGCAACATTACCGCGACCGGGAGAAGTTTGACATTTCCCTGAAAAAGCGCATTGCCGAAAAAGCTATCCCTTTTATAAAGAACGGGCAAACGATATTTATGGACGGAGGTACATCGGTACTTGCAGTGGCGCAAATGATGCCAAAAGACCTGAAAGTTACGGTGGTAACAAACAGCTTCCCCGTAGCCGATGTGCTGGAAGACCACCCGAATGCCGAAGTAATATTTGCCGGGGGAAGGCTCTACAAAACTGCCTTTACCACCATAGGCCAGCAAGCTATAGACACAGTGCGTAATGTGCGTGCCAATATTTACTTTTTCGGGGTGAGCAGTATACACACCATAGGCCTTACTGCCCGCAGCTATGAGGACAGCCTTGTGAAACGTAACATGGTGGAAAACGCCGCGCAAATCATTGCGCTAAGCACCCTGCAAAAGATAGATACCGCCGAAGCGTTTTTTGTATGTCCGATAACCAAAGTAGACACCCTGGTTACTGAAGCCGAACCGGATGATGAAAAGCTGCAACCCTACCGTGACCTGGGGCTGAATGTGGTGTAGTATTTGTATATTAGCGGTACTAACCAGAACCATTTATTATGAGTAAGGCGGAGCGTTTTTTCATATACCTGTTTATAACTACCGTTGCTTTTTTTCGGGATATTTTTTCTGGCGGGCATAGCTACCAAGTTTTTTTCGATTGAAAACCAAGACAGTGTCCAAACGATACTGTGCATATTATTATCTATAGCATTTGGTTGGTTTGGTTTCCAGCTTATACAGAAAACCATAAACATGGTGCGTTACTTTTTTCAGGATAAAAAGCAAGCAGAGTAATTCTTTTGAATTAACTAAATTAAGAGATTGCTTCGTCGTGCCTCCTCGCAAAGACGAACCGGATGAGACTGGCTATAGACACGTGGGCAATACGTTGCTTTCTTCACGCCCCGTCTTTGCGAGCGAAGCGCGGCAATCTAACTGGATTTTCTTCATCTTCAAACAACTATATTAGCCCATTCCTAAAATAAAAAACAGGCCACTCCCGTACGGGAACGACCTGTTTTACCAACCTAAAAATAAGAAAAACCTTTATTTACACAAAACTTTCGTTTTATCGTTTTACTACTCGTAGTGTAGCCACGGCACCTTTATCAGACGTTACTTTTACCAGGTAAGTACCGGCAGTAAGGCCTGAAAGGTTCAGCGTGGTACTGGTACCATTGGCAGACTGTACCAATACCTGCTGGCCTAATATGTTGTGTACCGAAACACCTGCAAGGGCAGTACCCGCACTAACAGTTACCGAGTTTCCGGCAGGGTTAGGATAGGCTTTTAGCCCGGCAAGGCCAAAGCTGTCTGTACCCGCAGTCTCAGTCACCGTTACAGCAAGGTAGTCGCTTATACAGCCGTTTACCGTCTGGCTTATGTAGTAGGTAGTACCCGTAACAAGTGCAGTACTTGCAGGGATAGCCACATACACATCTTCATCAAGGATATAATATGTAATGGTGCTGCCTATAAGGATGCTTATTTGCAGTTCAGATACTGTAGCACCCGCCTGGAATGTTTGCTCTGGTGCACCACCCGGTGTACCCGGTGTAGCTGTTACAGTTACCTCTACTGCTGTAGTTGTACTTTCGCAGCTGTTAAGCGTTTGTGTAGCATAATAGGTACCGGTGCTTAGTGCAGCAGTTGAAGCAAGAGCTGTACCGCCTTCGGTTTCATACCATTTTACAGCAGTACCATTAGCAGTAAGTTCAGCTACGGTAGCTGTACCACAAAATGACTGTGCAGATGCGACCGGTGCGGCAGTAGTATTTATGGCAACAGTTACGGCAACCCTCTGGCTGGCACAGTCGCCCTGCGTTTGGCCTACATAGTATGTATTACCGTTAACCAGCTCTGTAGATGGTTCAAGTGCGAAAGGCTCGCTTGAAGTACCATACCATATTACTGTAGCACCTGCCTGACCAGTAGCCGTAAGGTCGGCCACGGTAGCAGCATTACAAAACGACTGCGTAGCAGCGGCTGTAGGTAGTGGTACCGTAGTTATGGTTACCGCAACAAGCGTACGTGCGCTTTCGCATGCACTTTGTGTTTGAGATACATAGTAGTTACCACTGCTCAGTGCCGTAGTAGATGCCAGTGCAGTACCTCCGGTAGCATTAGCATACCAGCTGAAGGTAGCACCACTGCCGCCTGTAGCAGCAAGGTTAGCCACGGTAGCACCCGAACAGAACGACTGTGCTACAGCAGCAGGCGCATCCGGTGGCATACAGCTGAATGATTGGTTTATTTTATAGCCGCGGTTACCGCTGCCGTGGTTACCCAAAGAGTAGGTAGCGCTACCGCCCCTGGCCCATGCAAAATCAATATCAGCATTGCTGTAGTTAAAGGTGTAATCGTTAGTACCACCGGCAAAAGCCCTTGTAGCCACTATAGTACGGGTGCTGCCGCTTACGGTGTTGCTGCTTACCGTCCAGTCGTTAGTATCAGAACTTGGCGTATTACCCACACCATTCATGTGTGCATCTACCAGCGTGGTACCGTTATAGTACACAAGGTCCTGGCCGTTAGCCATACCACCCGTGTTTGTAAACGAACCAAACTGCAGGGCTATCCAGCGGTCCTGAGGGCCGGTAAGGGTAAGCGTAGCGGTAGAAGTATCATTGTTCAGGTCCACTTTCACGGTCATTCCCGTGCCAAGCGTAACCGTTCCTGTGGTCTTGCTCTGTGCAAGGACCCCGGTTGTCGTTGCCAGTGCAACAATTGCGGCGAGTAGCGTTTTTTTCATTTGCGTTTTTTTACTTTTTGAATAGTTTTATGATTTCTTCGTTTTTGCTGAAAGCGGCATGGTCGTACACGGTGTGCCCCTCGTTATCCTTTGCCGAAGGGTTTGCCTTGTACTGCAACAGCAGCTTTATCAGTTCTATGTTTTCAAACTGCACGGCATATACCAGTGGGGTTACCCCTGCCGGATCGGCAATATTGGGGTTGGCTTTATGCTCCAGCAACAGTTTGGCAAGCTTTATGTTTCCCTTTACCACAGCAGCAGCAAGGGCCGTACCATTAGAGGTGTTTTTGTTCACGTCCTTCACGCTGCCTATCAGGTATTCTGCCACAGGGTCATTGCCGCGGTAGCAGGCCAAAAGCAGCGGTGTATACCCCATGGGGCTTACGGCATTTATTGTATCCTTGTTTTTTTGCACCAGTATTTTCATTTGTTCTACGGTACCGCTGCGTGCGGTATCGAACACGTCCTTGCCCTGGGCAAGGCATACAGCCGGCATAATTACCGTAACCAGGAGGATTAAAAGCTTTTCCATACTCTGTTATTTAGTAAGTTGAAACGTGTAACTAACTTTAATTTTGTCGGCAATCTTTTTGCTTACCAATGAAGGTATTTCAATGTCAAAATCGGCAGGTGTAACCTCAAAGGCACCGGTAATAACCAATGTATTTCCCTGGCGGGTTATCTTAGCCGAATCGGTAACGTGCTTGGTTTTTCCGTGCAGGGTAAGGTCGCCCGTTATGGTAAAGTTCTTCCCATCGGCAGTAACCTTACTGATGTCGAAACCCTCAATCTTTCCCTTAAAAGTAGCCTTAGGGTACTTGTCGCTTTCTACATAGTTTTCGTTAAAGTGCTCTTCCATAAGTGCTACTTTAAAACGGAAACCCTTCATAAGCGCCAGTACCGCAATATCACCTGTTTCGGCTACAACCACAGCCGATGCCGTTTTGTTTTCGGCAGCTACCTCCTCAAAAGACGGCATACTGGCTTCAAACTTAATATTGCCCGTTTTGGTAGTGTACTTCTGGGCGTGGAGTGCTGTAACCATCATAAAGGCAAACAGCAGTAGTGTGTTCTTTTTCATAAGCATTTCTTCCCGTATTTAGTTTTCAAGTAATCCGTCTGTGTTCCATTGCAGTATGATGTCGATGTTCGCCTGAGACATGCGGCCGGTTTGCGGCATCAGCCCGTCCTCTCCATTCTGGCGCTGTATGCGGTTTAGCAAATCCGTGTTCTCTACCGCAGTTTTTACCTCATCGTACGTGGTAAGCGGTAAGAACGAAGCGCTGCCTCCATTGGCATGGCAGCTAACGCAGTTGTTAGTCATAATGCTTTTTACGTGGGCGTTGTAGGTAACATCACCCACAATTACCGTATCGTCCTGAATGTCTTCGTAGGTGTGCGATTCGCAACTTGCAAAAGCTGCCGCAACAAGTATATAAAGTGTGTATTTTTTCATGCTTCTACTTCCTTAAAATTAAAATACCCTGTACAGGTTAAACCCAAAAAAGAAATCGCCTTTACCCCAGTCGCCCGCAGCATTGGTAAGGTAACCGCTTTCGGTCATGGACTGCGAGTTGGTAAATACCAGCTGGAAAATGTGGCCGCCGGTTTCAATGTCAAGCCCCACAGACAGCGGGTTCTTGTAATAATCGGGCTTATCAAAATTGTAGCCGTACTCCAGGTTAAGCGACATGCGTCGGGTAAGCTTTATGCGCCCACCACCGGCAAGCGATACCTGGTTTTCATTTTCCAATGCGGCATCGCGCAGGTTGCGGTGGATGAACGACGGCACCAGTTCCAGCGAAACGGCATCGCTAAACTTACGCGACACGATAAGCTGCTGCACATAGGTAAGCCTGTCTGAAAATTCTATTTTTGGGTACTGTTCTTTTTCAAGGAACGTGTTAATATCTACGGTGCTATAACCTACAAGATCTACAGGAAACTCGCTGCTTTGGCGGGCAAACCTGTATTTGGCCGAACCTTCGTATACCTTAAGCATGGTGTGGCGCGAAAAAGCTACCGAAAGCCAATTGGTAACCCCGTAAATACCACCCAGTTTTGTAGTGGCATTATCTAACCCAAAGAAGGTATCTATACCATTCTTTACGGTACCGAAACGGTGCGACACTACCATGTACCACTCTTTGGCGGCAGGCATTTTTGTAGATTGTAATGTAACCACCTGCAACCCTTTAAAAGCGGCGGTGGCATAAGTGTCCTGCACTTGTGTAGAGTCCAGCTGGGTAAGCAGGTCGTCTTGTGCATGGGCAAAAAGTGTGCATGCAAAACATGCTGTCAGTAATAATTTTCTCATTTTTATAAGGCGTCGTTTAGTATACACTGGTCCAGTTTTACCTCCCCGAAAAGTTCGTCGTAGCCTATGCAGCGGCCCTTAACGGTTATTTCCCTGCCTTCGGGCTGTTTTGTTTTTTCGCCAAAGCTGCAAAACACCCTCCCGTTCAGCGTTACAATAGAATCCTCAACGGCGGTAACTATACCCGTAATGGCTATGGTTTTGTTCAGGTACTTGGCATCGGCTTTTTGCTGACCCGCCTGGTATTCAGACGAAATGGCTTCAGCCGAAACCGTGTAGGCCGGGGCCTCGCTGCTTACATTGCGTCCACCGCCATACAACCAGGCATACACCACAGCAGCGCCAACCAGGATAATAACCACTACTGACCCAAGGATAATGCGCACGCTCTTTTTCATAATTGCAGGATTTAGGTAATTTATGCAACTAAAGTAATTATTGCCCCAAAACCCCACGCGCGTATAGGGATATAGGTGCGGTGCGGGTTAGAATTTGCAGGGTTTGGGTTAGAATTTGAGGGCTTAGTATCGATTTAGTTGGCATAGATAAATATTGACTAAAAAATAGGGTTTTACCTATATTTTTAAACGGCTATATTTTAGTATTTTAGCAGTAAATCAATTTAACCGTTATATGAAAAACCTACCAATCAAACGGAGCCTCTGCGTGCTCCTGCTGGCTGTATTGCTATCGGGCTATTACGGCTGCCAAAGCGACGATTCAATAAACCTTAAAGAAGCAACCCTTGCTAAGGAAACCTCTGAAATTATTTCCTTTTCAGAGTTTAAAAAAGACAAAGCGGCTTTTGCTGCTTACCGGAAAAACACGGGCAGCAACACATCGCGTTTGGTGTATAATGCCCAATACCAATTTACTGTAGATACAGACCAGATTGTACGCACCGTACGTGGCGGCTACAACTACTACATGTTTGTGGTATACCCTGACGAAGAAAGGGGGCTTGTTGAGCGCCTGTACTTACACCCGCAATCAGACGGCACTTATATTGCTTTTTTGGTAAAGTACATGCTGAGCCAAAAAGACATTGAAAACATGGAGGCAGGGATGCCTATAGCACAGCTAAGCCAAAAAACCCTTTATAAACGCCTTGACGGATTTAATACCCAAACAGTAATGAGTTCTGGGTTTACATCCTTTATAACGCTCTGCGATTACCTTGTTACAGTTACCGAAGTACCAGTTTATGTAAATGATCACAATGGTGATTTAGATACTACTCAAGGCCATTGGGAAACAAAATATAATTATAGCTATACACTAATAGGTTGTACCCTCCTGTTTTCAAATGTATTTGCTTTTGAAAATATAGCACCACCCAATACCGGTGTGGGAGGCCCGGTAAGCGGCGACCCTTTTAACCCTAATGAAGAAATAACAGCTGTGCCGCCAAGTTTGACATTGAACATTAATTCTGACGAACTTCATTTAAAAGAATTAAATAAAATCACAAACAACAATCAATTACGCCAAAAAATTGATGAATTTGTTGCCTCTTTGCCTAATGCTCAACAAGAAAATGGAGCGGAATTTAGAAAGACCACATCTCCAAACTCTTTCTCAGAAGCTCTTCCTTTAGAAGTAGGATTCGATTTTGTAAAGTGGGGGCTACCTACAACCGGTACATTTCTAAACATGCATATACATCACAGTGCATCAATGATACAAAATGGACAAGAGGTAGTTTTAGATCCTGTGCCTAGTGATGATGATTTTTTTGCATTTGCAAAGCTATATAAACAACTCAATGACTTAAATGTTTCTCATAAACAAAACATAACCTCTATAATAATTACAAGAAATGGCCTTTATGCAATGAGAATTTCAAACCCAGCCAATGCATTAAATTTCTACAATAATTTAAAGAATGACCCAAAACTATATAGTGCTTTTTCTAACGTCTTCACACGCAATGTTACTGTAGCCGGAAGGAATAAAGCGAAAGCTGGTTGTTTGGGTTGTAGCCAGGAGGAATTAGATGAAATGACAGATTACGAATTAAATGCTGCATTTATTAAATTTATTCAAGGATTTAATAATGACTACAAAACAGGAATATGTTTGTATAAAGGAACTTTATTATCTAACGGAAAATATAACTGGACTAAAATTATCAACTAATCATGAAAAAATATCTAATAATAACATTATTATGGTGTTCATACTTTTATGGACAGACTACTATTGCGATTGAAAATCAGGTTTCACAATTCAATTCAAATACATATTACAAAGATATTAATTTGATTTTTAATAAATTCATAGGCACGTGGGAATACAGTGGCGCTACACACTACCTAAAAATACAATTCTATAAATTGCAACATGTTAAAGGTGGTTATGGTTTATACAAATCAATATATGAAGATGAATTAAGGTCATTTATTTTATACAAAAAATTGGAAAACGGAATTTGGGTTACAAAATATAATACATTTCCTAATCCGATAATTTATGATGAAGAATTTAATTTAGAATCTATAAGGGGAAATCTTATCCAAACCCCGAATAAGATAATTCTTAATTATAGCGAGCCAACTAACGGTTGCATAAGAACTAAAAAAGCCAATCTTTATTTGGTATATTCTTCATCACCTGGGCTACAAACTTTACAATGGGAACGTATTAATGAAAAAGACCATATACCCCTGGATAATTCCCCCTGCACGGATGGTAGTGTTATCGACACTTCGTCATTCATTGTCCCTACTAACATAACACTCACAAAAATCAATTAATACAAGCAGCCTTCGGGCTGCTTTGGCAAATGCTTTAAAGGTGAGTGGCCTGGACCATTGTGATTCCTTTAATCAGATGTTTCCGCCAGGATCGGCATCAAAATATTATTTCGAAAAATATAATGGCATCGCTATAATTGCATTCACACCATGAGAACAATAATTTTTCTTGTATTAATTTCTACTAAACTTTTTAGCCAGGACTTAAATCACCTTAAGTCCCAAGATACCTTGTATATAGTATTAAAAAATATGGGAGAAGGTGTAACCTCTGAAAAGACATCATTTGAAAAGTTCAGAATGGAATCATTCGGTAATGGTAAAGAAGATGATCATAATATAATTGACAGCCTAAACAGGAGCATTATTATCATGGTGCCAAAAGATATAAAAAAGCCAGATGCGGATAAAGCTCTGATTGTAAACAGGAAAAAATTCATTAAAAACAACAAGAAGAAGATTATTACTTTAGACTTTATAAAACAATACTATCCTGAAGAATTGTTTTTTGGATACTTAGGTGTTACAGCTTACCGTACTTATAAAGTATTTTATATAATTGATGAGGATAGCCTGAAGAGAAAAGATAAAAATCTTGTTTTAAGGAAAGCTTTTATAGTGGCATTTTCCTTCGCAAGGATATGATTAAATGATGAGAACAATAATTTTCTTCTTACTAATATCTACTCAGCTTTTTAGCCAGGACTTAAATTACCTTAAGTCCCAGGATACTATTTATATAGTGCTTAAGGATTTGGGCAATGAGGTAGCTTTTAAAAAAGTAGCGTTTGAAAAGTTCAGTATGGAATTATATGGTAACGATAAGGTAAATGAATATTTTATTATTGACAGCCTTAAGAGGAGTATCATGATTACAGAGCCAAAGAGATTGGAAACACCTGTATTAATTGTCAATAGAAAAAAATTTATCAAAAAGTATAAGGATAACATTATTACATTAGACTTTATAAAACAATATTATCCTGAAGAGTTGTTTTTTGGTTACTTAGGGGTTACTGCCGGTCGTACTTATAAAGTATTTTATATAATTGATGAGGAAAGCCTGAAGAGAAAAGATAAAAATCTTGTTTTAAGGAAAGCTTTTATAGCTGCATTTTCCTTCGCAAGGATTTAAACGGTTTATCTTGCGAAAGGCTACCGTACTGGGATGGATATATACTCAAATATGAGATTAAATACAAAATTAACACAAGCAGCCTTCGGGCTGCTTTGGTTTTATAACAACCGCTTCTCCCCTTCCGTAAACGCGCCTGATTGCAGTATATAGGCTTTGGCAAATGCTTTAAGGTCGACAGATTGGGCAGTGTAGTTTTTAAGCAGAAAGGTTTTGTCCTCTTTCAGGTTGCCTTTGTAGCCGGTAATCCACGGCACGTTGTCCTGTATGTTCAGGCGGATAAGGTGCGCTTCGTAGTTATCGGGGTCTTTGTTTATGGTAGCATCCAGCAGGTCAGTGCCTTTGTCAAACAGCCGCTTTTTGCTGAACAGCCCTTTCTCGTACCTTGCAAGCAGTACTATAGAAGCCGCCTTATAGGCCACCAGTGTGGTATTGGCATGCGAATCGCCCACGGTTTCAAACCGTTTGTGGAAACTGCCCGCACCTGTTTCTGAAGTTGCTGCGTTTACATACCCCTTACGTACATCAGCAAGGTCCATATTAAAGGCGGACAACAATAATAACAGCGCAACAAACAGTTTCATAAGGCAATTTTTAAGGTGAAAGCCCCAAATATAATGCCTTACGTTGCGGAATACCGTTCAACAACTGTTATATTTATCAGAAAGAGCATTACAATTTTATCTGCAATGTCGTATAAAACGTCCTTGGGTCGCTGGGCAGTATGCCCGGGCCGGGATAACCTGTAGCACGACGGGTAAAGTAATAATGATTGGTAAAGTTATTAATACCTGCCTCCAGCTTCAAAAATTTCCAACTGTATGAAGCCGAGAAGTCGGCCACATAGTAAGAAGGTATCTGCCCGAAAATGCCGTAGGTATTATCAGTGCTGTTTGTAGTACTGTTGTTGCTGTCTGTAAACTGTTCAGACAGGTAGGTAAGCTGCACCGAAGCCTTAAAGTTACCCAACCCCACTGTGGTACCCGTTTTCAGGTTGATAAGCGGTACAAATTCCACCTTGTTGCCTTTAATGTTTGGCGCATCGGTTTTCAGGTAACGGCTGTCGGTAAGGGCATTGTTTACAAAAAACGTCCACAAAAAGCTTTCATTTTCCCTGAAAAAAGTGTTGCTTATGTTCCAGTCGGCCAGGGCTTCCCAGCCGTAGGTAAACGCCGTACCTATGTTACTGCGGTAGCGTACCACCGCACCGCCGCCGTTAGGGTTTTGTGTCATGTACTCGCCTATCTTGTCGTTATAGAAAAGTGCGTACACATTGGTATCATAGCTAAAACGGTCGTCTATTTTACCGCGAAGGCCCACATCGCCGGTAAATCCTTTTTCATCGGTAATGTTTGGGTCTATAGCCAGCCCGGGGCTTGCCGTACGGATATCGCTAAAGGTAACCGAACGGTAGTTTTGCGAAACGTTTGCATACATTTCGGTACTCTGGTTTGGCTTATAGCTAAAGCCCACACCCAGCAGTACAAAGTTGCGGTTCTTTACCACATCTTCTTCGTTTCGCTCGTCCAAGATAATATTCCCGGCAAGGTCGGTATTAATGCGGCGCCAGTAGCCATCTGCCTCCGTACGGATATTTTCGTAGCGGATGCCCGGCGTAACAGTAAGCTTTGGCGACAGCCTGAACATGTTTTCGGCAAATACCGAAGTGTTCACATTCGGGTAGGTATAATCGCTCTGGTTGTTATAGTACGGAAATTCGGTAGTAGCAGGGTTAAAATCGGGTCCGCTGCCACTGCTGCCCGGCCCTTGTGATGCGGTGTTACGCGCCTGATAGTATTTTGCCCCCACCATAAAAGCACTTTTTTGTGTGCCAATGGTATATTGCTGCAAAAATTTTGCTTCGGCACCCCAGTTTACAAACTTGCCCTTAATCAGGTCGCGCACGGTGCCCGGGGTATCGGTATTGCTTACGCGGTTACTCAGGTAGCCCAGTGCATTACGCCCGGCATCGAGCCCGAAAGCCTGTACCGAAAGGGCAGCATCGGGGGTAAATTTATGCTCCAGGCGCAGGTTCAGCAGGTTCCAGTCTACGGCAAACCAGTTACGCGTACGGTTACTCTGGAACATGTCCTGCGCAAACATATAATCGGTAAGCCCGCCCGGTTGTTTGGCAAGGTAATTAAACAGTGTATAGTCGAAGCCCAGCGTGGTTTTAGGTGTGAACTTGTAATTCAGGTTCACAAAAAAGTTGCGGCTGTTAAATTCGGCATTCGGCCTGAAACCGTTACCCTCCTTGTAGTTGAAAAAAGTATAAAAACTGAACTTGCCTTCGGTGCCGCTCACACTGGTGAAGTTGGTCAGCAGCCCGTAAGAACCGGCGGTATTACGCTGTATTACTTCAATGGGCTTTTCGCTGGGGCGGTGCATTACAAAGTTTACAAGCCCGCCAAACTGCGTACCGTATTGCAGCGAAGCCGCACCACGTATTACCTGTATTTTTTCCACGCCCTCGGTGGGTGGGGTATAGTAGCTTTCGGGGTAACCCAAAACATCGGCACTGATATCGTAGCCGTTTTGGCGGGTATTAAAGTTACTGGTGCGGTTCGGGTTAAGGCCGCGTCCGCCTATATTAAGCTGTAAACCACCGTCTGAATTTTCATTAAACGTAAGCCCCACCACCTGTGCGTATACCTGCCGCATGGTATTGGTTGCCTTGTTTGCCACGAGGCGGTCTACCATAACCACTTCGGTTTTTTTGCCTGCGTAAATGCTGGTGCCTTCAACATCTTTAAGGTGGTTCAGTGCATTCAGCTTTTCCTGGTTGCGTTCTACCACAACCTCATTTAGCAAGGTTGTTTTTTTAAGCGAAAAGTTCAGTGTGGTTTGCCCTGAAGCAATTTCGACTTCATCTGCCCAAAAACCGTCTTTAAACACAGTAAGGCGCACTGGCGTATTTACGCTGATGGTAAAAGTACCATCGGTAGCTGTAATGGCGCCGGTACCTGTACCCATGTCCAGCACTTCTACACCGGCCAGTGGCTTGCCGTCTTCGCCGGTTATGGTACCTTTTACAGTGGTTTGTGCAAAGGCGGTAACGCCCAGCAGAAAGAACAGTATGCTAAAAACCTTTGATAGTGTCGTTAAACGGCAGTATCCAGTTTTTATGGCGGAATGATTCATCTTGTTTCGCAAGGTTAACGTTCGGGTCTATATAGGGGCGGCTCAGGCGGCCATTCAGCGCTACGTAACTTTTTACGCGTACTTCGGGGTCGGCCATGCCTTGTGTTTTATAATAATCATGCAAAAAATGCGCGTATTCCAGGATAAAATCGGGCTGAAAGGCCATCTGCTTTTCCTGGAAACGGGTGAGGAACTTACCGTTATCCACCACCGCAAAGGTATGCGTTTTCGGGTCGGATACGGTAAACTGTGCATAACCCGCCTTTTCCATAAGCATCACGCGCCACGACAGGCGGTAGCCCTCTTCCGTCCAGAACACTTCTCCGGGATAGCAAAGGTAACGGAACGGGAACAACAGTTGTATGACAATAATCAGGGCGAGGAAAGCGGGTTTTAGGTTATTGGTTGATGGTTGTTGGTTGATGGTTGTTAGTTGTTGGTTGTTGGTTGTCGGTTCCTCAACAGCAGATTCGAGTGAAGCTGTTCCCCTCTTGAGAGGGTTCAGGGGTGTGTTAAACCTGAAACCTGAAACTTTAAACTTTAAACTATTCAATACCCTCCTGTGAAAATCCCCACTGAAAAACACCAGCGTAGAAACAATCATCACATAAGGGAATATACCGATGGGGAACAATATCCGCGTAAGCACATGGAACACCACCACCAGTATAAACGCAAACCAGCGCATACGTTTGTTCAGCAGCAGGAAGGGTATGCCCAAATCATAAACAGCACCGATATAACTGAAGGCATAAGCAGCCCATTCCTTACCCATAAGCGGGCCGATGACGGGCAGGTTGGCATTGGCCGGAAGCCATATCCTTAGCGGTTGTGCGTGCAATAGCCAGTCGGAATTTAGCTTTGCAATGCCCGCGTAGAAGTATACGATGCCTAAAAGTATTTTCAGGACGTCTACGGTATAGCGGGGTACGGTATTACTGAACAGCTGCGGTTTGCGACGGGCATCGGCAGAGAAAAATACATTTGCCGGGAGGAACATCATTACAAAACTCACTACCGAAATGAAGTAATAGTGGTTAAGGTAGGTGGTTTTGTCCATGAGTTCTATGTAGGTAAAGCTCAGGAAAAACAGGATGATGCCCAACCTATATCTATACCCGAAAGCCACCATTAGTGCTGAAACGGCACAAATAATGAACAGCAGGTATGTGTATATGCCGAAGGGTTTTATCCAACTAAAACCATAATACGTGAAATGAAAAACGGGTTTGATGTAAAACTTATCTATCCAGCCGTTTAGTGCAAAACGAGCCATACCCAAAAACATCATGATGCCGAACGCAAGCCTGTAAAAAGCGAGCGATGCGGCATCGGTATGGGAATCCAGGTAAGCCTGTATGTTGCGCATGGAATTGGTAGAAATTAATCGCCGTCGCCGTCTACGTAGTCGATGGTAAGGCTCAGCGCACTGAACATGTCTACCTTAAGGTACACCAGCAGTTGCTGCATCTGGTTGTACGATGCGGTCATTTTGCTGTTATCAGTACTCACCTGTGTGCTGAAGCTGTCGGCCAGCGCACCGTTAGTACTTACCACGGTAGCATATTGTGCATTGATGATGTCGCTAAGGTTTTGCCCGCTGGCTTTCGCGCCTACAGCATCAAGGTAACCTTTAAGGCCCGGGCCTGTAGCTGATCCGTCAAAATACGTACCGTTAAAAAAGTTCTTAGAAGCCGTAATTGACTCGTTAAGCAGTATTTTGCTTACGTTGTTACGGTAGTAGGCCTCTACTTTTTCAGGGAATAGCACACCATTGCTGAAAAGGCCTGCCGGTATACCCACCTTAGGTGTACGTATGTCTTTTTCAAGGTTTTTCACAAAGTTGTTGGCACTCTGGTTCAGCGAGCCGGTTACGACATTGCTGTTGTTTACAAAGGTGTTGCGGTAGCCACCGTTCCAGTCGGCCACTATAGCACCCGATACACTTTTAAGCCTTGCAGCCACTGCCGTAAGGTACTGCTTGTACTTGGCAGCATTGACATTGGTAGTATAAAAAGTAAGGGTTTCGTCGTTGGTAGTGCCCAGGCCGTACAGCAGGTAGTCCAGCGCCGGGAAACCCTGGCGCACGAATTGTGCCTGTAGCTCCAGGTTGTAACTGCCCGATGCAATATTGCTCTCTATACCGGCAGCATCCGTTGGGTACGTGTTGCCTGATTCCAGCAGGTACAGGTCGGTAGCCTTGCCTATATCAAACAGGGCTACGTGCTGGTAGGCTTTGTAGGCATCAAGCCAGGCCGTTTGCACTGCGGTAAGGTTGGCCGCAGTAGGTGTGGCGGTAAACGTTTCAGTGGCGGTTTTCAGGGTGCCGGTGGCGGCATCGTATGCTGTATAGGCCGGTACTATAAGATTATCTGCCCAGCTGGTAAGCATGGCGGTTTTATCGTAATTGGCTGTGTTATTGTTGTTACTGTCTGAAGATGAGCAGGCAGCAGCGGTTATTGCTATGGCTATAAGGGCGATAAGTTTTTTCATCCCGGTTAATTTTTTTGCAAAAGTATGTAAAGGCCGCAAATTATTTTTACTAATTCTAAATAAATTTTTTTCGCTTTCTGCTTGCACGGTTTTTAAAAGTTATTACTTTTGCCTTGTTTTTAATCAATCTAAATAAGGACGAAAAATGAAAAGAACGATACTTTGCCTTAGCGCTTTAGCCGTTTCGGGATTACTAATCACCGCGTGTAGCGATGACGACAGCAAAAAAAGCCAGAAGCAGCTGGTAGTGGAAAACTATGCCGACATAGTGTACCAAAACTATAAAGATGCCCTGGATGATGCCGAGGAACTTGAAACAGCAATCAATGCCTTTACTGCTAACCCTACCGAAGCTGCCTTTACTACAGCTAAAAATAAGTGGAAAGATGCCCGCGAGAGCTATGGTACTACCGAGGCTTTCAGGTTTGCAAACGGCCCTATTGACGACGAAGACGGACCGGAAGGGCTGCTGAACGCATGGCCACTTGATGAAAACTATATTGACTATGTAGACAACGGCGGTACGCCAATATACGGTGGCATCATCAACAGTACTACAATTTACCCTACCCTTAGCAAAGACCTTCTTGAAGGCCTTAACGAAGGCGGCGGCGAAAAGAACATCAGCGTAGGTTACCACGCCATAGAGTTCCTTCTTTGGGGCCAGGATCTTGATGCCCCTTCTGCACTTACATCAGGCCACAGGTCATATACCGACTATACCACTACACAGAATTTTGAGCGCAGGAAACAATACCTGAACATTTGTGCCGACCTGCTTACAGACCACCTGTCTATGATGGTAGACACATGGGCACCGGGCGGGGAGTACAGGAGCACCTTCCTTTCGCTTGATACCGATACTGCACTTACAAACATTTACCTGGGTATAGCTACCCTTGCTACTGCCGAGCTTCCGGTAGAACGTATGTCTGTAGCGCTTAACAATGCCGACCAGGAAGACGAGCACAGCTGCTTTAGCGACAACACCCATAGGGATATTTCGCTAAACTTTGAAGGTATTGTTAATGTATACCATGGCTCATACGGCAGCATCAGCGGCCCGTCTCTTGCCGACCTTGTAGAGGAAGCTAACCCTGAATTCTACAGCAGTACTGAAGCTTCAATCACTGACGCAAGGACTAAAATAGCTGCTATGTACACCCCATTTGATTACGCTATTTCAGGAGGCCCTGCTTCTGCTGAAGGACTAAAGGTAAAAGCGGCTTATGATGCCCTTAAAGACAACTTTGGCGCTAACCTGCTTGCAGGTTCTGCAGCCCTTGGCCTTACCGTAAATCCGTAAGTAATATTTTTTTGATAGTTTTATTCAGTAAAAGTGCCGTACATTTGCGGCACTTTTCTGGTTTATACATTGCAATGAAAAACAGCATTTTAGGCAGCATTTTGGCGCTGGGTATACTCAGCACGGCCTGTAACAACAACGAAGATTACCACCCGCTTACCGCCGAAGAGGGCGAACAGTATAGCGGCGGCAGTGTTACCGTGGCAAACGCCACAGAGGAGGCCTTTGGCTTTTCTGCACCGCAGCTTACTACTGATGAGGCCGTGGCCTTTGGGGTAGGTAATTCGTTTTTCCGCCAAAGCTGGGTTTCGGCACCATCGAGCACTACTGCGCGCGACGGGCTGGGGCCGTTTTTCAACGCCATATCCTGTGCTGCCTGCCACTTTAAGGACGGTCGCGGGCGCCCGCCTGCCTTTGACGGCGAAATGGCTACCGGACTGCTGATGCGCCTTAGCCTGCCGGGTACCGATGCATTTGGCGGTGCGTTGGTAGACCCTGTATACGGGCACCAGCTACAGGACCTTGCCATACTGGGCCAAACCGTAAAAGGTACGTATACCATAACCCACACCACAATTACCGAAACACTGGCCGACGGCACTGTTGTAAGCCTGCAAAAGCCTGTGTATAATATAAGCAACCTGGGCTACGGTGCGCTTGCAAGCGGCATACTGGTATCGCCGCGTGTGGCGAACCAAATGTCGGGCCTTGGCCTGCTGGAAGCACTGGATGAACAGACTATTTTAGCTTTCGCCGATGAAAACGATGCCAATGGCGACGGTATTTCGGGGCGTGCCAACTATGTATATGATGTGGTGAGCGGTACAACTGTATTGGGCCGTTTCGGGTGGAAGGCTAACCAGCCGAACATAAGGCAACAGGTGGCCGCAGCTTTTGTAAACGATATGGGTATTACATCATATGTATTCCCTGACGAAATATGCCCTCCGGGTGTGGACTGTAATGCTATACCGAACGGTGGCTCACCGGAAATAAGCGATGCGAACCTGGATAAGGTGGTACTGTACAGCCAAACGCTGTCGGTGCCCATCCGCCGCAACTTTGACGACCAGAGCGTACTGAGGGGCAAAAAGATATTCAGCGATATTAACTGCGCCGGTTGCCACATCCCTAAGATGCAAACAGGCACCAGCCATGCTGTGGCTGCCCTGCGTAACCAGACCATCCGCCCGTATACCGATATGCTGCTGCACGACATGGGCGACGGCCTTGCCGATAACGCGCCTGATTTCCTTGCTACGGGAAGCGAATGGCGCACCCAGCCGCTGTGGGGCATTGGCCTTATTAATACTGTAAACGGGCACACCCGCCTATTGCACGACGGCCGCGCACAAAACGTTACCGAAGCTATACTGTGGCACGGTGGCGAGGCACAGCTAAGCAAGGAGAAATTTAAGCAACTGAGCAAAAAGGAGCGCGACGACCTACTGGCGTTTATTAATTCGCTATAACATAAAACCGTATATAAAAAACAAAGGCACCTGAATATCCAGGTGCCTTTTCCATTTCGAGCGGAGCTTTAGCGGAGTCGAGAAATCTCTTATAAATCAGTGTTTGAGATTTCTCCATTCCGCTACGCTTCAGTCGAAATGGAACCAGCATCCTGCAATGTAAACGTTACACCCCCGCTGGCTGCAACTGTCCGCTGATTGCTATACGGTTCCATGCATTAATGGTCACTACTGCAATAATCAGCTGGGCAATGTATTCATCGGTAAACAGCGCTTTGGCCTGGTTGTAGGTAGCTTCGGAAAGGCCGTGCTGGCTTATCAGCGTTACCTCTTCGGTAATGGCAAGCACTGCTTTTTCTTCTTCTGTATACAGGTTATGGGTTTCGCGCCAGGCGTTCAGTAAAAAAATACGCTGTGTGGTTTCACCGTATTTCAGGGCATCTTTGGTATGCATATCAATACAAAAGGCACAACCGTTTATTTGCGATGCACGTATCTTGAGCAGCTCTTTGTGGGTTTTGGTAAGCTGGGTAGTATTCAGGTAGCCTTCAAGGCCGTACATAGCTTTAGTAGCTTGCGGTAATGTTTCGAGGATGTTGATTCTTGTTTCCATGATACTGTGATTTAAATGGTTATTAATTACAGTACAAAGTTGGGAAACCCTCACCCTAAAAAACTTAAACCGGTTTAAGAACGCTTGCGGGCACGTATTTCACTTAAATATTCGGGCGTAAAACCAAGGAACGATGCCAATAGGTACTGTGGCACGCGCTGCACAAAATCAGGGTGCTTGTCCAGGAAATGAAAATACAGCTCCTCCCGAGAATAGTCGTACAGGTATTTTATACGCATTTGCGAGGCCGCGTACGCCCTTTGGTACACAAACCTGAAGTAGCGTTCCATTTGCGGATAATCGTGCAGCAGCGCCTCCTGTTTCTCGTAGGTAATGGCCAGTACCGTGCTTTTCTCCACCGCCTGAATATAAAACTCTGTAGGCAGGTGGCGTTCGTAGGCAATATTGTCGGTAATCCACCAGTTTTCTATGGCAAATTCTGTCGTTTGCTCCGTACCCTTATCCGTCATAAAGAATTTCCGAAGGCAGCCTTGTTCCACAAAATAGTGGTATCGGCATACCTGCCCCGTGGCAACAAGGTTTTCTTTTTTGGCTACAGCCAATACTTCAAAGTAACTGGCTACCGACTCACTTTCAGCTCCGGTAAGCGTGGTGAATTTCTGTATGTGTTGCAATAAGGCTTGTGGCATGGTGTAGGTGTTTACCTCAAATATACACCGAATAGTAAAAAGCCACGCTAATGCGTGGTTTAATTTATACCATCACTCTTAGTAGTAGCGGCAATTATAGCACCCGTAACCAGCGCACCGGCCAGATAGTACCCCACCGTAAGCAGCTTGGTACGTTGCGATTTGGTAACCGGTTCAGGGTTCAGTCCGAGGGGCTTGGGCAATGTTACAGCACCAATACCGGCAGCTATGCCCAGCAGTGTGGCACGCGCCCACAAATGCCTGCGCTCCCCTGCCCCTATCATGCTGTAATATGTAGCGTTAGACAGTACATCGGCAGCCAGCGTAGGAGTATACAATGCTGCTTCAGGTGGTGTGCCATGCCCGGTAAAAGCAATGACATTACCCAACGCCTGCTCGCCCAGTAGGTCGATGCGCGGCATATCTTCATCCTTATCTTTAAGGCCTTCGTGTATAATGTTCAGGGCTATGGCACCGCCTAACCCTGCCAAAAAATTCTTTGTTGTGCCCATGGTGTTGTACGTTTAAAGTTTCATCATATAAAGTTCACTGAAAAACCCCGGTTTCATTGTTAGCATTCAGTTAATTAACGGTCCTTTAGATGCCAAAATGCCGCAAAACGTTATCTCACGATTAACAAATGCTAAACTTTTATTAATCCATTTCCTAATAACAAACAAGGTTGCTAATTTTAGGTGACAATAATTATTAATAACCTAAAAACCATTTACGCCATGCACATTTCTATTTTTCGCACGCTGTACAAAAACGTGATAGACAACCAACGTATAGAGCGTTTAATGCAAAGACACAACATATTATTTGAAAAAACGGTTTCAGACAGGGGCTCGCGCTACAGGATTGAATCCGACAGTGAGGATACCATCGCTACTTTTAAGAAGCAGCTAAACATGATTTATCCTCAAATTTGCTTTTAATACCTGCATCCTTACTAAAAACACATGAACCTCCGCACTGCCGGAGGTTTTTTATGGACTACTATTTGGGCGCCTCCCTGCGGGCCGGGCTGTTTGCTGCAAGTCCTCGCTACCGCTGCGGGCTTTGCGCGTCCATCCCTGGCGCGGAGGCCTGTGCACTGGGGATTGTGTATGGCTTTTACCCCAACTATTTTTGAGTGGGTTCTTTACCGCAGGACTTTGCGGCTTGGCGCCTTTGCGAGGTTTTTTCACCACAACGGACACAACGTTTTCACCAGGAACACTAAGCCCATTCATAGAAATTACACTATTTAAAGTACACAAGGGCTTCCCTACGGGAAGCTCAGTGTCCTCCTTTAAAACGCAACACCCCCTGCCGTTGTGGGCAGGGGGTGTTTTGTTATTTGGTGGTTTCGCGTGTCTACCTTCGTTTGTGCAGCTTACTGCTTCACGATGATAAACTCACTACGCCTGTTTTGTGCGTGCTCTTCGTCGGTACACTTGTCGCAAGTTACCTTAGGCTCGCTCTCGCCATAACCCTGGCCTGAGATGCGCTCCTTGGCTATGCCTTTTGAGATGATGTACTGTACCGTACTCTTTGCCCTGCGGTTTGAAAGGCTCATGTTGTACTGGTCAGTGCCACGGTTATCCGTGTGCGATTTAACCATTACTACAATGTCAGGGTAGGTTTTCATCGTCTCTACGATCTTGTCAAGCTCAAAGGCTGCCTGTTTGGTGATGTTGCTCTTATCGTACTCGAAGTAGATGTTCTCAAACGTAATGATTGGCGGGTTTGGTATCTCTACCGGTTTCAGCTTCGCATCCACCTTAAGCTCGCCACCAGGGTTCTTGGCTATCGGGAAGGTACCGCCTTCGTAACCCGAAGCCGTTGCCTGTACCGTATACGCCTTATCACAGTCGATGTTGTAGGTTACGTTACCGTCTGCACCTGATGTGCGGGTCTCGATTACGTTGCCTTTCTCATCAAGTATCGCTACCGAAGCCGCTGCAATTGGTGCACCTGTGTTCAGGTCA